>NZ_JBSFSB010000005.1:12310-237354 GCF_053589535.1 Mycobacterium sp. NPDC003323 | reverse complement strand
TGCTGGTGGTGCTGGCGGCGGTGGTGCCGCGGGTGGCGGTGCTGGTGGTGCTGGCGGCGGTGGTGCCGCGGGTGGCGGTGCTGGTGGTGCTGGCGGTGGCGGTGCGGCTGGCGGTGCAGGTGGCGGTGGTGCCGCTGGTGGTGGTGCGGCCGGTGGCGGTGCGGCTGGCGGTGCAGGTGGCGGTGGTGCCGCTGGTGGTGGTGCGGCCGGTGGCGGTGCTGGTGGTGCCGGCGGTGGCGGTGCGGCTGGCGGTGCAGGTGGTGCCGGTGCGGCTGGCGGTGCGGCTGGCGGTGCAGGTGGCGTGAATGCCGCGATCGTGGGTCCGCTGATGGCAAGTACCGGTGGGCTGGGAGCCGTGCAGGCAGTGACGGCACCCGCGGTGGCGGCGGTTCAGGCCGCCGCGCCGGCCGGAGCGGTTGGTGTTGCCGGCCCGGGGGCCGCCGCAGGTGGTGGCACGGCATTCGCTGGCATCCCCGGCGTCATCGCACCCGCAGCCGGCGCGGCGCAGGGTATTCCGGGCTTGGTGATGGCGCCGCTGGCGGGTGTGACCGGTGTCCTGGCGGAGATGCTGCCGCAGCCGTCGCTGGGGGCGCCCAGCGGCATCGGCGGTGTGACCGGGATGCTGCCCACCCCGCAGCTCAACATGCCGAACATCTCCGGACTCGGCGTCCCGGTGCCGTCGCAGGTATCGATGCCCACCGACATGGTCTGTGAAGGTGTCGGCGGATGGTCGCTTTCGACGCCCGGCACCGACAGCGTCATGCCGGACGCCACGGCCGCCATTCGCTCCGACGACTGGTGATCGGGCGGCCGGCCACCGCGTAAGGCCTCGCCGGCCCGTCCGGATCCGACGTGATCCGCACGGGCCGGCGATCGCCGTCTCACTGCCGAAATGGTGCAGATCGCGGGGACGGCAACGGCTTGCGCTCGAGTGCATGGCAGCGAACCTGCGGGTCGACCCGGTGCAAATGGCGGCGGCCGCCGCCGCGGAAAGCGATACCGGCTCGTTCATCGCCGGCACCGCCGCGGGCGAATGCCTCTGCGTTGCCGCCGACGGCGTCGCGCAATTACTCAGCGGTGCGGCCATCCGGTCGGTGGCCATGGCCGTCGATCAGGTCACAGCCACGGTCCACGAGGAACTGCTCGCGCACGCGGAGAACCTGACGGCTGCCGCCGATACCTACTGCGCCGCCGATGAAAGCCTCGGTCGACGGGCGGCCGGGGCCGTGCGCTGAACCGACCCGGCGCTGGTCGGCCGTTGCGGGTCGCGTCAGCGGCGACGCAACGCGATCACGGTGACATCATCGTCGGTGTCATTCGGCGTCATGGCCGCCGAAATCCATGACGCAGTGAACCTCTCGGCCGCATCCAGCTTGTCGGACAACCGGTCCAAACCCTCGTCGATCGAGGTGGTCCGCCGCTCGACGAGTCCATCGGAGAACATCACCAGGCTCTGGCCGCGTTCGATCACGAACTCACTGGTGACGTACTGCGCGGCGCGCAGTCCCACCGGCGGAGACAACGCGATCGGTGCCCCGAAGGTTCCGCCGTCCGTGCCGGTGAGAAACGGCATCAGGTGCCCGGCCGAGGCCGCCTCGACGTGACCGGTCGTGGTGTCGATCCGGGCCACGATCACGGTCGCGAAGGTGCGGGGCATCAGGTGCACGCTGAAGGTGTTCAGCTCGGCGATGGCCGCACCCGGCGCAGTGCCGGCAAACAAGTTGGCACGCAGCACGTTTCGCAGCTGCGCCATGGTGCCGGCCGCGGTCAGTCCATGCCCGGCGACATCGCCGAGCAGCACCACCAGTCGGCCGTCACGTAGTTCGAAGGCGTCGTACCAATCACCGCCGACCCGGCCGCCCGCCGCCGGTAGGTAATCGGCGGTCAGGTCCCAATTCTCGATCATCGGAATCGACTCGGGCAGCAGGCTGCGCTGCAGCACCTCGGCCACCCGCAGTGCGCTGCGGGTGCGGCGGTACAGCTCCTCGACCAGGTGGAGGCGCAGCGCCTCGGCGGATTCTAGTTGGATCGGCGCCCAGGCCTCGCTGCACTTGTCGACGACCTCCCGCCAGCGCTCGAACGACTTGCGTGGACTCAACCGGACCTCGTCGCCCTCCTGCACGGCGATCGCCTTGTTGTGCGGATCGCCGCCCCAGTCGACCGAGCGCACCGCTTCGTCCCGGAACCAGATCACGTACTGGTCGTCGGGCAGCTTGAGCGCCAGTGCGCCGGCGGCCACTTCGGGATCGACCTGCAGGTCCGGCAGCTCTCGCGACAGACACTCGGTGACGGCGATCCCTTCGCCGGTTCCGCGGGCCCAGCGGGCCACCGCAGCGACCACCTCGGCCGGCGGCACCGATCCCAGCACCCGGTACTCGCCGCCGACATTGACCACGACGCCGGTGGCCGGCAGCAAATCGAGCACGCTGGGTGTGCCGAGCAAGGTGGCGGCCAACGGTTCCGCATCGTTGAGCGTCGCGGCGGTGAGGTGATTCAACAGTGACTGGGCGGCCAACTGCTCGCGCAGTTGGTCCTCGTCGAAGCGGTCGACCAACCGCAGCGACAGCGTCGATCCCAGGAATTCGGCGGCAGCCCTGGCGCCGTAGGGCGGCAGGTGCGGGCCGGAGTAGTGGTGGCACGCGATGAGGCCCCACAGCTTGCCGTGGCGCAGCAGCGAGATCGACATCGATGCCCGTACGCCCATGTTCTGCAGGTACTCGATGTGGATGGGGGACACGCTGCGCAGCGTGGCGTTGGTCAGGTCCACCGGTGATCCACTGTCGGGGTTCATCGCCGGGACCAGGGGCGCGGCGGTGTAGCTGACATCGGAGATCAGGCGCAACCAGTTCTTTTCATACATCGCACGTGCCTGCGCCGGGATGTCGCTGGCGGGATAGTGCAGGCCGAGAAAGGAGTTCAGGTCGTCGCGTTTGGCCTCGGCGACCACTTCGCCGTTGTAATCCTTGTCGTAGCGGTACACCATCACGCGGTCGAACCCGGTGAGCTCGCGCACCGCGTGGGCGGCCGCGTCGTACAACGCGGTCAGTCCGTTCGCCCGGTTGAGCACCTCCACCGAATTGCGGACGGCCTGATAGGTGTTGGGGAAGGAGAACGGGCGCTCGCCGTAGGCGATCTCGACCTCGACCAGCAGCACGCCACCGGGTTCGCGGTGTAGCAGCGCGTCGAAGGCCCGTGCCCGGCCATCGACCATGATCTCCAGTTCCAGCGGGTTGCGTTGACGCAGATCGCCGAAGGCGGAGGCGGCCTGTCGGATCAGCGCGGCCTGATCGGTGCCGATCAGCGCGGACAGATCCTGGTTCAAGACGTCCTCGACGGAGCGGCCCAGGAGTTCTGCGACGTTGGCGCTGACCTGACGGATCTCGAAGCTCGGCTCCCGAACCACGGCGAGCACACCGCGCGGCTGGATGCTGCCCGGGATGTGGATCGGTTCACGGGCACAGTTGTCGAGATCGATGACGGTTCCGGCGGGCAACAGCCCCTCGAGGGCGACATCATCGGTGCGTTGACGTGAAATGGGTGTGACCTCCGCTGTTCTGCCACTGACAACCTGCGACCAGAGTGCCAGGCGGCCTCCAGGGTGTCGCTTCGCGGTCGTGCGCGATGGGCTTACGTTAGGCTCGGTGGTACTCGGCGTTCTAACTTGACTGGTTAAGAAACAGCCCGCGAGACATTGCGCCCCGAGTCGACGCATCCGCGAGGTATTCGATGTCCGACCAACGTGAGCCCTTCCCATCACCGTGTGTATGTGCCGAATCCTGGCACGACACCACGGTCGTGGTCAGCTGTTCTGGTCCCGTGGACATGGTGACCGCGCCAGATCTGCGTCAGATCGTCAACGCGGCGCTCAAGAAGCAGCCCACCGGGGTCATCGTGGATTTGACCGATACCGATCTGCTGGCTTCCTACGGCATGTCGGTCCTGGTGGAAACGCATGAACAGCTGACCCCGGACGTGCCGTTGGTGGTCGTTGCAGACGGTCCCGCGACGCGCCGTCCGCTGGAGCTCATCGGACTGGCCAGTGTTCTGACGATTCGGCCGAATCTGGCCGCCGCGTTCGACGAGCTTCGGCTCGCGCAGGAGTGATCCGCAGTCGTCGGTAACTTACGCGCATAAGCGGAGCTTGATCGACGTGGGCTGGCGGTGAGCCTCGCCTTGTCGGACCGGCGCGATAGCGTGCGGTTGAACCGAGGAAGGGGGGCAAGATCCGCAGCGGCGACGACGTAACCGGTGAGAAGTACCCCCGACAGGATTCGAACCTGCAACCTACCGGGTAGAAGCCGGCTGCGCTATCCGTTGCGCCACGGGGGCAAAGCGTGGACCACCGTAATTTACACGTCGCAGACGTCCTTCCCGCATCAGAGGCACGGCAGGTCACCCGACGTACCCATGACCCACCGACAGGCGATGATGGCTCGACACCACACCAAGGACAAGGGTGATCTCGGCGTTGCGAAGGCTTTCGGCGATCTGGTCGCCGACGGATTCATGGTGCTGTTTCCCGCGACCGAGCACGCGCCCTTCGACCTCGTCGCGTACAAGGCGGGTCGCTTCTATCGGGTACAGGTGAAGTACCGGTCGGCACGGCACGGCGTCATCAAACTCAATCTGCGCTCCACCTGGGCAGACCGCCATGGCGTGCATTCCACGGCGCTGGACAAGGACGCTGTCGACGCCATCTGCATCTACTGTCCGGACACCGATGAGTGCTATTACATTCGGCCGACCGATCACGGTGCCTGGGTGAACCTGCGGATCGTGCCGGCCAAAAACGGCCAACAGAAACGGATCCTGGAGGCCGCGGCCTATCGCGGATTGCCGGACGAACGCCTCCCGCCGACGGGGGAAATCCGCACCTCTGCATGACGGTGCTGTGAGGTTCGGCGCTCGGGTCGGCCAACAGCGACGAAAGGGACGTCGCGTAGGCGCGACGCCGACTAGCGTGGACGCTGCATCAGGGGCGTTGGCCGGGTCGGTATCAGGAGGAGAGTTCGCGCGATGAGCAAGGTGCCGTTGGATGCGGCGGGGTTGCCCCAGAAACTGAACGGCGTCGACACACTGCTGCACCGCGGCGAGGCCAATCCGCGTACCCGCTCGGGCATCATGGGCGTCGAACTGCTTGACACCACCCCCGATTGGGATCGGTTCCGCGCCGTGTTCGAGCAGGCCTCGCGCAAGGTGCTGCGGCTGCGCCAGAAAGTGGTCATGCCGACGTTGCCGACGGCATCACCGCGCTGGGTGGTCGACCCCGATTTCAATCTCGACTTCCACGTGCGGCGGGTGCGAGCCCCCGAGCCTGGCACGCTGCGCCAGGTTCTGGACCTGGCCGAGATCGCGCTGCAGTCGCCGATGGACATCACCCGGCCGCTGTGGAGCGCGACCCTGGTCGAGGGCCTGGCCGACGGCAGGGCGGCCACCATCTTGCACCTGAGCCACGCCGTGGCCGACGGGGTCGGCACCGTCGAGATGTTCGCCCACATCTACAACCTCGAACGTGATGTCGAGATCGGCACGCCTGCGCCGCTGCCGATTCCGCAGGATCTGTCCTCCAACGACCTGATGAAGATGGGTATCAACCGGATGCCCATGAAGATCACCAACAGCGTGCTCGGTCTGCTGGGTGGGGCGGTGAACGCGGTCACCAACGTCGTGCGCGATCCCGCCGCGACGGTCAGCGGCGTCGTCGACTACGCGTTGTCCACCACCAGGGTCTCCCGGCCGGTGGCCGACCATTCGCCGCTGCTGCGCCGGCGCAGCTTGTCCTCGCGCAGCGAGGCCATCGACATCGTCTTTGCCGACCTGCACACCGCGGCCAAGGCGGTCGAAGGGTCCATCAACGACGCCTACCTGGCCGGCCTCTGCGGGGCGCTGCGGCTCTACCACGAAGCCAAGGGCATGCCCATCGATGCGCTGCCGATGGCCGTCCCGGTGAATCTGCGATCGGCCGACGATCCCGCGGGCGGAAACCGTTTCGCGGGTATCAATCTCGCGGCACCGGTCGGCATCGCCGACCCCGAACGCCGGATCAAGGCGATCCGCTCGCAGATGACCAGCAAGCGCGAGGAACGGGCCATCGACATGGTCGGCTCGATCGCGCCCATCGCGAGTTTCCTTCCCGACGCCGTGCTGGAATCGGTCGCCGGTTCGGTGGTCAATTCCGACGTGCAGGCAAGCAACGTTCCCGTGTACCCGGGCGACACCTACATCGCCGGGGCAAAGGTGTTGCGGCACTATGGACTCGGCCCGCTGCCCGGCGTCGCGATGATGACGGTGCTGGTATCGCGCGGCGGCTATGTCACCGTAACGACTCGCTATGACCGGGCCGCGTTCCTCGACGACGGCCTGTGGCAACGCTGCCTGCTGCAGGGCTTCGATGAGGTGCTGGCTCTCGGCGGCGACGGACGCGCCGCCCCGGCATCCTTCGAGGTGCCCGAGACCAACTCGCCGAAAGGGAGTGCCGCGCAATGAGTCCGGCTAACGGTGAATCTCCGGTGATGCGGCTTCCGGGTACGGTCGCCGAGATCGAGGCCAGCCCACCGGGCCCGGAAGTGGGCGCGTTCTTCGATCTGGACGGCACCCTGGTCGCCGGCTTCACCGGCGTGCTGATGACCCAGGATCGGTTGCGGCGCAGGCAGATGAGCGCGGGTGAGTTCATCGGCATGGTGCAGGCCGGAATCAACCATCAGTTGGGCCGCTCGGAATTCGAGGACCTGATCGGCAGGGGCGCCCGGATGCTGCGGGGCAATTCGATCAGCGATCTGGACGAGCTGGGGGAGCGGCTGTTCGTCCAGCACGTCCGCGACCGCATCTACCCCGAGATGCGTGCGATGGTGCGGGCGCATCAGGCCCGCGGACACACCGTGGTGCTGAGTTCCTCGGCGCTCACGGTCCAGGTCGAGCCGGTCGCGCAGTTCCTGGGCATCGACAACATCCTGAGCAACAAGTTCATCGCCGACGAGCACGGGCTCATCACCGGTGAAGTCGAGGAACCCATCATCTGGGGTCCGGGCAAAGCCAATGCGGTGCAGAAATTCTCAGCCGAGAACAGTGTCGACCTGTCCAAGAGCTACTTCTACGCCGACGGCGACGAAGATGTCGCGCTGATGTATCTGGTCGGCAACCCGCGCCCGACCAATCCCGCCGGGAAACTGGCCGCGGTCGCCGCCAAGCGGGGCTGGCCGGTCCTGAAGTTCCGCAGCCGCAGCGGCAGCAGCCCCATCTCGCAGATCCGCACCCTGGCCAGCCTGGCCACCATCCCGACGGTGGCGGCCGGTGCCATCGGCGTCGGCCTGCTCACCGGCAACCGACGCGCCGGGGTCAACTTCTTCACCACCAACTTCGGCCGGCTGCTCATGCTGACCACCGGCATCGACCTCAACGTGCTGGGCCGGGAGAATTTGACCGCGCAGCGGCCGGCGGTGTTCATCTTCAACCACCGCAACCAGGCCGATCCGTTGATCGCCGGCCGGCTCGTGGGCGACAACTTCACCGGCGTCGGGAAAAAGGAGCTCGAGCGCAACCCGCTGATGGGTCCCCTCGGCAAGGTGATGGACGCGGCGTTCATTGACCGCGAAGACACCCAGGCCGCCGTCGAAGGCCTGCGCAAGGTGGAAGAGCTTGCCAAGAAGGGTCTTTCCATCCTCATCGCGCCCGAAGGCACCCGGCTGGACACCACCGAGGTCGGTCCGTTCAAGAAGGGGCCGTTCCGAATCGCGATGGCCGCCGGTATCCCCATCGTGCCGATCGTGATCCGCAATGCCGAGATCATCGCGGCCCGCGACTCCAGCACGTTCAACGCCGGCAAGGTCGACGTCGCGGTGTTCCCGCCGATCCCGATCGAGGACTGGACGCACGAGAACCTGCCCGACCGCATCGCCGAGGTCCGTCAGCTGTATCGGGACACGCTGCAGTCCTGGCCGGTGGGCGATCTGCCGGATCACGCCATCTATCAGCATGGGAAGGACGCCCGTGAAACCGGTCGCTGAGGATTTCGCCAGCTTCAGCCCGACCGGCGACACTCTGGTGTTGGCCGCCGTCGGATCCCCGGCCGAACAGGAGCTGCTCGATGACTGGTTGGCCCGCCAGCACCGCGAGCGACCCGACGCACGCGTCGAGGTGCTGCTGCTGCCCGACCATTCCGACGACCCACCGGCCACCGTGATGGCACGCTTGGTCGAACTGCTCTCCGCCGACCCGGACCGCTCGGTGGTGCCGGTGCGCATCTTCTGGGTGCCCGGCGGCCTGCCGACGCGGTCCAAGGTCGTCGCGTTGATCTCCGGACGCGACACCTACCGCCCGCCGGAGTTGCTCCAGCGCCGCATCCTGCGCAAGGACCCGTCGCGGGCCCGTGTGGTGGCCGGTGAACCGGCCAAGGTCTCCGAGCTGCGCCAGCAGTGGAACGACACGACCACAGCCGAGAACCCTAGGGAATTCGCGCGTTTCGTCATCCGCCGCGCCATCCTCGCCATCGAACGGGTCGAACTGCGTCTGCTCGGACCCGAATACAAATCGCCGCGACTGGTCAAACCGGAGATGCTGGCCTCGGCGCGATTCCGCGAGGGTCTGGACCGTATCCCGGGTGCCACCGTCGACAAGGCCGGCGAGATGCTCGACGAGCTCTCCACTGGCTGGAGCAGATTCTCCGTCGACCTGATCCCGACGCTGGGCCGGGCCATCTTCAGCCGGGGCTTCGACCCGCACATCGATTACGACCGCACCGAGATCGAGGCCATGCGGGGATCGCTCGAAGTGCACCCCGCCGTCCTGCTGTTCTCGCACCGCTCCTATCTGGACGGTGTCATCGTTCCGGTTGCCATGCAGGAGAACCGGTTACCGCCGGTGCACACCTTCGCCGGGATCAACCTGTCCTTCGGATTCATGGGGCCGATCTTCCGGCACTCCGGGGTGATCTTCCTGCGCCGCAAGCTCGACGACCCGCTCTACAAGTACGTACTGCGCGAATTCGTCGGCTATATCGTCGAAAAGCGGTTCAACCTCAACTGGTCGATCGAGGGCACGCGCTCACGCACCGGAAAGATGTTGCCGCCCAAGCTCGGTCTGCTGTCCTATGTCGCCGACGCCTATCTCGACGGGCGCAGTGAGGACATCCTGCTGCAGCCGGTGTCCATCAGCTTCGACCAACTGCACGAGACCGCCGAGTACGCCGAATATGCCCGCGGCGGGGAGAAAACCCCCGAGAGTGTCAGCTGGCTCTACAACTTCATCAAGGCCCAGGGCGAACGCAACTACGGCAAGATCTACGTCCGCTTCCCCGAGGCGGTCTCCATGCGCCAGTACCTCGGTGAACCCAACGGCCCGATCGCCGCCGACCAGGACGCGAAACGGTTGGCCATGCAGAAGATGGCCTTCGAGGTGGCGTGGCGCATCGTGCAGGTCACCCCGGTCAACGCCACCGGCCTGGTGTCGGCGCTGCTGCTCACCGCCCGCGGCGTCGCGCTCACCGTCGACCAGTTGCACCACACGTTCGCCGACGCGCTGGACTACCTGGAGCGCCGAGAGATCCCGATGACCAACAGCGTGCTGCGGTTGCGCACCCCCGAAGGGGTGCGCGCGGCGGTGGATGCGCTCTCCGGCGGTCACCCCGTCACCCGCGTCGACGGCGGCCGCGAGCCGGTGTGGCGCATCGCTCCGGAGGACGAACACGAGGCGGCGTTCTACCGCAACTCGATCATCTACGCATTCCTGGAGACCTCGATCATCGAGCTGGCGCTGGCCCACGCCGCCGCCGCGGAGGCCGACTGGCTCGAGGTGTTCTGGTCACAGGTGATGCGGCTGCGCGATCTGCTCAAGTTCGAGTTCTACTTCGCCGACTCGGCCGCCTATCGGGACAACGTCACCCGGGAGATGTCCTGGGTGGACGGCTGGGAGGAGCGCATCGCGCAGGGACCCGACGCCATCCGCGAACTGTTGCGCACCAAGCAGCCGCTGCTCGGCGCGGCGATGCTGCGGCCGTTCTTCGAGGCCTACGAGATCGTCGCCGACGTACTGCGCGACGCCTCGGCCGAGATCTCCGAACCCGATCTGACCAAACTCGCGCTCGGCGTCGGACGCCAGCACGTCGCGCAGGGCAAGGTGCGCAGCGCCGAGTCGGTCTCGGCACTGCTGTTCGCGACCGCCCGCCAGGTCCTCGCCGACCAGAACCTGCTGCAGCGCGCACCGGATCTGTCCGAGCGCCGGCAGGCCTTCCTCGACGAGATCCGCGCCATCCTCGCCGACGTCAACACCGTCGAGAAGACCGCGCTGCGCCAGTACCTCAAGCGTGAGCGGGCGTCACGCCACTCCGCAGCCCGCTGAGGCCGCCGAATACCCTGGAGGTCATGACTACCGTTGCGCCACCGGTGCGCGTCCGCACCGTGTGGCCGACGCTGTGGGGCGTCGCGCTGCTGGCCGGGGCGGTCGCCGCCGGCTTCGGTGGGCTGTCGCTCGTGGACGCGCTGGCCGCCACCGGACTCCCCAATCCCGGTCCCGCGACCACCTACGGACTGCCGTTCGTCCGGGCCGCCGGGGAGATCGCCGCGGCCATCGCGGTCGGCTCGTTCCTGATGGCGGCGTTCCTGGTGCCCCCGCAGCGCAGCGGCGTGCTCGACGTGACCGGCTACCGCGCGCTGCGCACCGGCACCATCGCCTCCGGCGTCTGGACGGTCTGTGCGGTGCTGCTGGTGCCGCTGACCGTCTCCGATATCACCGGCGCACCGCTGACCAGCCGACTCAGCCCGATCGACATCTGGTCGGTGGCCAGCCTGGTCGAAACCGCGGGCACCTGGCGGTGGACGGCACTGTTCGCCGCCATCGTGACGGTCGTCAGCATGCCGGTGCTGCGATGGTCATGGACCCCGGTGCTGCTGGCCGGGTCGCTGGTCACCCTGCTGCCGCTGGCGTTGACGGGGCATTCCTCCTCCGGGGGCAGCCATGACGTGGCGACCAACAGCCTGTTCATCCATCTCGTGGGCGGGTTGGTGTGGGCCGGCGGGCTGTTGGCGTTGTGGACGTTGGCGGTCCGTGGCGGTGACCACCTCGATCTCGCCGCGCGCCGGTTCTCGGCGATCGCGCTGTGGTGCTTCGCCGCCATGGCGTTGTCCGGCATCATCAACGCCCTGGTCCGGGTGCGGCCGGCCGACCTGTTCGACTACACCTACGGCTGGCTGCTGCTGGGCAAGACGGCCGCGCTGGTGGCGCTGGGCATCCTGGGCTGGCTGCAGCGACGATCCGGGGTGGCGGCGCTCGCCGCGGACCCGACCGACCGTCGTCCGCTGATCCGGTTGGCGTTCGTCGAGTCACTGGTCTTCGGCATCACCTTCGGGTTGGCGGTCGCGCTCGGCCGGACCCCGCCGCCTCCGCTCGTCGAACTGCCCTCGATCACCGCCGTCGAGATCGGCTACGACCTGGCCGGGCCGCCGACGCTGGCGCGGATCCTGTTCGACTGGCGCTTCGACCTGGTCTTCGGCACCGCCGCGCTGATCTTCGCCGCGGTCTACATCGCCGCAGTGGTGCGGCTGCGCCGACGCGGGGACGGCTGGCCGGTCGGGCGCACCATCGCCTGGCTGTGTGGGTGCGCGGCGCTGCTGTTCGCGACGTCCTCGGGTCTGGGCCGCTACATGCCGGCGATGTTCAGCATGCACATGGCGGCCCACATGCTGCTGTCCATGCTGGTGCCGGTGCTGCTGGTGCTGGGCGCCCCCGTCACGCTGGCGCTGCGTGCGCTGCCCACCGCGGGCAAGGACCGGCCGCCGGGTCTGCGGGAATGGCTGCTGGCCGCGTTGCACAGCCGGGTGTCGCAAATCCTCACCAACCCGATTGTCGCGACGGCGATCTTCGTGGCCGGGTTCTACGGGTTGTACTTCGGCGGCATCTTCGACGCCGCGGCCGACAGCCACGGCGCACACCTGGCGATGAACGTGCACTTCCTGCTCAGCGGCTACCTGTTCTACTGGGTCGTCATTGGCATAGATCCGACACCGCGGCCCATCCCGCCGCTGGGCAAGTTGGCGATGGTCTTCGGGTCGCTGCCGCTGCACGCCTTCTTCGGTGTGGTGCTGATGGGGATGAACTCGGTGATCGCCGAGGACTTCTACCGTTCGTTGAATCTGCCCTGGCACACCGACCTGCTGGCCGATCAGAAACTCGGTGGCGGTATCGCCTGGTCCACCGGTGAGGTTCCGCTGGTCCTGGTGATGCTGGCGCTGCTCATCCAGTGGCGCCGCAGCGACAACCGCACGGCCAAACGCCTCGACCGCGCCGCCGATCGCGACGAGGATGCCGAGTTGGCCGCCTACAACAACATGCTCGCCAAGCTCGCGCAGGCCGAGGACCGCAACAAGACGTCCTGAGTTCAGCTGCCGTAGCGCACCGTGATGGTGCCGTCGCGGTTCACCCCGGTCTGCGGCGGCGGGTCCTGCTGCACCACGCGGGCGCGGTTGTCACCGCCGGCGGCGACGTCGGGTCCCTTGAGCAGCGGACCCGTGAAGCCCAGCGCCTGCAGCTGCTGCAGCGCCTCGCCGTAGAACAACCCGGTCAGATCGGGCATCGCGAACTGGTTGCCGCGCGACACCTTGAGCGTGACCGGGGCGTCGGTGGCCACCGATGTTCCCGGCGGCGGGTCGGTGCCCGCGACCTGACCGATGGGCAGCACGCTGTCGGCATCGGCCTGCAAGATCGTGGTGAACCCCGCGGCGTTCAAGTTCTGGGTGGCCTGCTCCACCGGCTGACCGGTGACATCGGGTAGCGGCCGTGACGACGGCCCGGACCCGACCAAGATGACGATCTCGTTGCTGGTCGCCGCATCCTGGCCGGCCGCGGGGTCGGTGCCGATGACCCGGTCGAGTTGCTCGGCAGGCGACGCCTGCGGCCGGCGCCGGACGTCGGCGAACCCGGCGTCGCGCAGCGCCTGCACCGCGTCTTCATAGGACATCGACGCGACATCGGGGATGCGGCGCTGCTCCGGGCCGGTCGACACATTGACAGTGATATCGCCGCCCGAGGCGATCGATGATCCCGCCGCGGGTTCGGTGCCGATCACCTGTCCGGCCTCCACCGTTCCGTCGGGCCTGGTGTCCACCGTCGGGTTGAGGCCGCTGTCCTGCAATTGGCTCACCGCGGTCGCCCGGTCCAGCCCCTGCACATCCGGCACCTGGATCCGGTTCATGGCGCCGACGACGTAAATACCGGCGACCACCAGCGCCAGCACGGCGGCGAGCGCGCCGGCGATCAGCCAGGGCCGCGACCACCGACGCGGCTGTTGGGCGGGCAACTGCATTGTCCGCGGGCCGCCGACCGTCGGGGTTTCGTCGGTGACGTCCGCGTCGGCGGATTGCGGGGCGGTGGCGGCGATCGGCGCCTGCCCGCTGCCGACCCGCCGCAGATCGGCCTGCATGTCGGCCGCGCTCTGGTAGCGCTTCTCGGGTTTCTTGGCCAGCGCGGTCAGCACCACGGCATCGAGTTCTGCGGAGATGCCCGCACGGCGCTGCGACGGCGGCACCGGCCGTTCGCGGACATGCTGATACGCGACCGACAGCGGGGTGTCACCGGTGAACGGCGCCTGTCCGGTCAGCATCTCGTAGAGCACACAACCCAGCGAGTACACATCGGTGCGGGCGTCCACGCGCTGACCGCGGGCCTGCTCGGGGGAGAAGTACTGCGCGGTGCCGACCACCGCGGAGGTGGCGGTCAGTCGTTCACCGGTGGTGGCGTTCATGGACCGCGCGATCCCGAAATCCATCACCTTCACCGCACCGCTGCGGGTGACCATGATGTTGGCCGGTTTGATATCGCGGTGCACGATGCCGCGGCCGTGGCTGAACTCCAGCGCCGTGCACACCTCGGCGATGACGGAGATGGCCTGCTGCGGGGGCAGCGCCCCGTGCCGTTCGATCAGCGAGCCGACGGTGTCGCCGTCGACGAATTCCATCACCAGGAACGGCAGTTTCCCGGTCGGGGTCTGCGCCTCGCCGGTGTCGTAGACCGCGACGATCGACGGATGGCTCAGCGATGCGGTGTGCCGGGCCTCGCGGCGGAAGCGCTGGTAGTAGTTCGGGTCGCGGGACAGGTCGGCACGCAGGATCTTGATGGCCACATCGCGGTGCAGCCGGACATCGCGGCCCCGATGTACCTCCGACATCCCGCCGAAGCCCAGGACTTCGCCCAGCTCATAGCGATCGGTCAGGCGTTGCGGCATGGTCATTGCGCGCGTCCGATCACAGCGGTGCCCTCATCTGCCACACCGTCGATCATCGCCTAAGACGTACCGCGGGCGGGCAACGGGCCGTCATCCACAATGGCGGATTCATCCACAGGCGGTCGCGCGTCCGGCACATCGGCGGCGGTGTCGTCGGTGTCCGTCGGGTCAATGGAGGGCACAGGCCGGCGAGACGTCGGCACCGAGATGACCGAAAGGCACCGCCATGTTCGAGACCCCGTTTTCCCTCGTCGGCACCGTCGCCACCGACCCCGTGCCGCGCCGTATCGGCGATGACGACTATCTGCGATTCCGGGTGGCCAGCAACTCGCGGCGACGCACCCCCGAGGGCAGCTGGGAGCACGGCAACTCCCTGTTCGTGACCGTCCACTGCTGGGGCAAGCTCGCCACCCACGTGTCCAACGTCTTGTACAAGGGTGACCCGGTCGTGGTGATCGGCCATGTCTACACCAACGACTACGACGACAGGGAAGGCAATCGCCGCACGGCTGTCGAGGTCCGCGCCTCGGCCGTCGGCCCTGATCTGACCCGGTGCCGGGCGAAACTGGACCGGTCGCGCTCCGAGGACGGGCAGGCAGCAGCGGCCGAGCCCGAAGTCGAGCAGGAGACCACCGTCGAGGTCGAAGACCCGGAGCTCTCACTGTCGGCGTAACGGGTGGATCGGCCGTGCCTAGGATGGGACCCGAGTTCGACGCGATTCCCAGCCCGACGAAAGGCACGACGACGGCATGGCCGATTTCATCTACACGATGCGGAAGGTCCGCAAGGCGCACGGCGACAAGGTCATCCTTGACGACGTCACCCTGAACTTCCTTCCGGGCGCGAAGATCGGCGTTGTCGGTCCCAACGGGGCCGGTAAGTCGAGCGTCCTCAAGATCATGGCCGGTATCGACCAGCCCAACAACGGTGACGCCTTCCTACAACCAGGCGCGACGGTCGGCATCCTGATGCAGGAGCCGCAGCTCGACGAGACCAAGACGGTCCGCGAGAACGTCGAGGAGGGCGTCGCCGTCAAGGCCAAGCTCAACCGGTACAACGAGGTCGCCGAGCTGATGGCGACCGACTACACCGATGAGCTCATGGAGGAGATGGGCCAGCTCCAGGAGGAGCTCGACGCCGCCGACGCCTGGGATATCGATTCCCAGCTCGAGCAGGCCATGGACGCGTTGCGGTGCCCACCGCCGGACGAGCCGGTCACCCACCTGTCCGGTGGCGAGAAGCGCCGCGTCGCGCTGTGCAAGCTGCTGCTGTCCAAGCCCGACCTGCTGCTGCTCGACGAGCCCACCAACCACCTCGACGCCGAGAGCGTGCTCTGGCTGGAACAGCACCTCGCCGACTACAAGGGCGCGATCCTGGCGGTCACCCACGACCGCTACTTCCTGGACAACGTCGCCGAGTGGATCCTGGAACTCGACCGCGGCCGCGCCTACCCGTACGAGGGCAACTACTCGACCTACCTAGAGAAGAAGGCCGAGCGACTGGAGGTCCAGGGCAAGAAGGACCAGAAGCTGCAGAAGCGGCTGAAGGAAGAACTGGCCTGGGTCCGGTCGGGGGCGAAGGCCCGCCAGGCGAAGAACAAGGCCCGCCTGGACCGGTACGAGGAGATGGTCGCCGAGGCCGAGAAGACCCGCAAGCTCGACTTCGAGGAGATCCAGATCCCGGCCCCGCCGCGACTGGGTAACACCGTCGTCGAGGTCAGCCATTTGGACAAGGGCTTCGAGGGCCGCACCTTGATCAAGGACCTGTCCTTCACCCTGCCCCGCAACGGCATCGTCGGCGTCATCGGCCCCAACGGCGTCGGTAAGACGACGCTGTTCAAGACGATCGTTGGGCTGGAAGCGCCCGACAGCGGCGAGGTCAAGGTCGGTGAGACGGTCAAACTGAGCTACGTCGACCAGAGCCGCGCCGGTATCGACCCGAAGAAGAACGTCTGGGAGGTCGTCTCCGACGGACTGGACTACATCGAGGTCGGGCAGAACGAGATCCCGTCGCGCGCCTACGTGTCGGCGTTCGGCTTCAAGGGCCCGGATCAGCAGAAACCGGCCGGGGTGCTCTCCGGTGGTGAACGCAACCGGCTGAACCTCGCGCTGACCCTCAAGGAGGGCGGCAACCTGATCCTGCTCGACGAGCCCACCAACGACCTGGACGTCGAGACGCTGTCCTCGTTGGAGAACGCGCTCGAGCAGTTCCCGGGCTGCGCGGTGGTGATCTCCCACGACCGCTGGTTCCTGGACCGCACCTGCACGCACATCCTGGCGTGGGAGGGCGACACCGACAACGAGGCCAAGTGGTTCTGGTTCGAGGGCAACTTCGGTGCCTACGAGGAGAACAAGATTCAGCGTCTCGGTGCCGAGGCGGCCCGCCCGCACCGGGTCACCCACCGCAAGCTGACCCGCGACTGATACCCCTGCAGAACCGACGAAACGGTTGCCGGGCGGTGACGCCCGGCAACCGTTTCGTCGTCTGTGGCGACGTTGTGGCATCGATCCGGTGGCGGACACCCGGCCCGACCCACCGGACAGATAGGGTCGTACAGGTGTGCTCTCGGCAGCGCGAAGGTCTCAGTGAGGAGCCCTCAACATGACGGTGAATCCCGGAACCACCGACCGGTTGCAGTTGGGTCAGGACGTGACGGCGCGCCTGACCGACGCCTATACCGAAACCCACCACGGTCCCTACGGTGACGCCCCCGCGGCGGACACCGCGGTCACCGCGCCCATCGTGCGCGGCGGCACCAAACTGGCGACTCCGGAGTTGTTGGCGGCGCACACCACGCTGGGGCACCGCCGCGCACCGGGGGAGACCCTCGTCGCGGTGTACCCGGCCGATGACCCGGCCGGGCTGGGCCCGGCGATCCAGGTGGTCACCGACCACAGCGCGATGCTGATGGACTCGGTGACGGTGCTGCTGCATCGCATGGGCGTGGCCTATGCGGGCGTGATGAATCCGGTTCTGCGGGCCCGCCGCACGGGCGACGGTGACCTGGTGGCGCTGTTGCCTGCCGCCGATCACGACGCGCCCGCCGACGGCGTCGACGAGATGTGGGTGCACGTCCGGCTCGCATCTGCGGTGGATCCCGACGCCGTCGACCGCGTCGCCTCGCTGCTGCCCGCGGTCCTGGCCGACGCACGCGAGGTGGCCGCCGATTCCGCGGCGCTCAACGCGACGCTGATCGGGCTGGCCAACGCCCTGGATTCCGATCACGCGGGGCACTTCCTCGGCCCGGACCGCCGCGATGTCGCGGCGCTGCTGCACTGGCTCGGAGACGGTCACTTCGTGCTACTCGGCTACCAGCGGTGCGCCGTGCACAACGGTCAGGCCACCGTCGATGCGGCCAGCCGGCTCGGTGTGCTCAAATTGCGCAGCGATGTGCTGCCGCAGCTGACCGATGCCGACGACCTGCTCGTGCTCGCCCAAGCGACCATGCCCAGCTTCGTGCGCTACGGCAACTACCCCTACATCGTGGTGGTCCGCGAGAACCCGGCCGGCCCGGCGTCCAGTCAGGCCATCGAGCACCGTTTCGTGGGGTTGTTCACCGTCGCCGCCATGAACGCCAATGTGCTTGAGATCCCGCTGATCTCACGTCGCGTCGACGAGGTGCTGGCCCGGTCGCACTCGGATCCGAGCCATCCCGGTCAGCTGATGCTGGACGTCATCCAGACCATTCCGCGCTCAGAGCTGTTCGCGCTGCAGACCCCGGACCTGATGGAGATGGCCAGGGCCGTCGTCGACCTCGGCTCGTTGCGGCGCACCCTGCTGTTCCTGCGGGCCGACCAACTCGGTCACTTCGTCTCGGCGCTGGTGTACCTACCGCGTGACCGCTACACCACCGCCGTCCGGTTGGAGATGCAGGACATCCTGGTCCGCGAGCTCGGCGGGGCCGGCATCGACTATGCGGCGCGGGTCAGCGAATCGCCCTGGGCCGTGGTGCACTTCACCGTCAAGATGCCCGACGGGGCGCAGCGTGGTGATATCGACACCTCGTCGGACAACGAGGAGCGGATCCAACATCTGCTCACCGAGGCCGCCCGCACCTGGGCCGACCGGCTGATCGGTTCGGTCAAATCCGGGTCGATAGCGCAGGGCGCTGCCGAGCACTATGCCACCGCGTTCTCCGAGGTCTACAAGCAGGCCTTCACGCCGCAGCACGCCATCGACGACATCGCGATCATCGAGGAACTGCAGGACAATTCGGTCAAGCTGGTGTTCCGCGACGGCGGAGACGACCGGATCGACTGGTTGACGTGGTACCTGGGCGGGCGGTCCGCCTCGCTGTCGGAGCTGCTGCCGATGCTGCAGTGCATGGGCGTGGTGGTCCTGGAGGAGCGCCCGTTCACCGTCACCCGACCCGATGGCCTGCCGGTGTGGATCTACCAGTTCAAGGTGTCACCGCACCCGTCCATCCCGTCCACCCCGGACGCGCAGATCGAGGATGTCGCGCGCCGGTTCGCCGACACGGTCACCGCGATCTGGCACGGCCGTGCCGAGATCGACCACTTCAACGAACTGGTGCTGCGTGCGGGACTGACCTGGCAGCAGGTGACCATCCTGCGCGGCTACGCGAAATACCTTCGGCAGGCCGGGTTTCCGTACAGCCAGACCCACGTCGAGGGTGTGCTCAACGGAAATCCGGGGACCGCGCGCTCGCTGGTCGAGCTGTTCGAGGCCCTGTTCACCCCGGAGGCCGATGTGGCCGACTCGGGCAAGACACTGGATGCGCAGGCCGCCGCCGCTGCGGTCGCCGCCGATATCGATGCACTTGTCAGCCTGGACACCGACCGGGTGTTGCGGGCCTTCGCCGGCCTGGTCCAGGCCACGCTGCGCACCAACTACTTCGTCAGCGCCGAGGACTCGGCGCGCGCGCAGGATGTGCTGTCGTTCAAACTGAACCCGGGCCTGATCGACGAACTACCGTTGCCCAGGCCGAAATTCGAGATCTTCGTCTATTCGCCGCGGGTCGAGGGTGTGCACCTGCGGTTCGGATTCGTCGCGCGCGGCGGGCTGCGCTGGTCGGATCGCCGGGAAGACTTCCGCACCGAGATCCTGGGCCTGGTGAAGGCGCAGGCGGTGAAGAACGCCGTCATCGTGCCCGTCGGCGCCAAGGGCGGATTCGTCGTCAAACGACCGCCGCTGCCCACCGGGGACGCGGTGGCCGACCGTGATGCCACCCGCATCGAGGGTGTGGCCTGCTACCGGCTGTTCATCTCTGGCCTGCTCGACCTCACCGACAATGTGGACAAGTCGACCGGCACGGTGGTGACCCCGACCGGGGTGGTGCGCCGCGACGGGGACGACGCCTATCTGGTGGTCGCCGCCGACAAGGGCACCGCGACGTTCTCCGATATCGCCAACGATGTCGCCAAGTCCTACGGGTTCTGGCTCGGCGACGCGTTCGCCTCCGGTGGCTCGGTGGGGTATGACCACAAGGCCATGGGCATCACCGCCAGGGGCGCCTGGGAATCGGTGAAGCGGCATTTCCGCGAGATCGGCGTGGACACCCAGTCCCAGGACTTCACCGTCGTCGGCGTCGGTGACATGAGCGGTGACGTCTTCGGCAACGGCATGTTGCTGTCCAAGCACATTCGGCTGCTGGCCGCCTTCGATCACCGCGACATCTTCTTGGACCCCAACCCCGACCCGAAGGCGTCGTGGGCCGAGCGGGAGCGGATGTTCGCGTTGCCGCGCTCCAGCTGGGCCGACTATGACAAATCGCTGATCAGCGAGGGCGGCGGGGTATTCAGCCGCGCGCAGAAGGCCATTCCGATCAGCCCACAGGTGCGCCATGTGCTGGGCCTGCCCGACGATGTCGAGGAGATGACGCCGCCGGCGTTGATGAAGGCGGTGCTGCTGGCACCGGTCGACCTGTTCTGGAACGGAGGTATCGGCACGTACGTCAAGGCCGAGACCGAATCCGATGCCGATGTCGGCGACCGTGCCAACGAGGCGGTGCGCGTCAACGGAAATCAGATGCGGGTCAAGGTCATCGGCGAGGGCGGCAACCTGGGCGTGACCCAGCGCGGCCGCATCGAGTTCAACCTCGCCGGGGGACGCATCAACACCGATGCCCTGGACAACTCGGCCGGTGTGGACTGCTCGGATCACGAGGTCAACATCAAGATCCTGGTCGACTCGCTGGTGACGGCGGGCAAGGTGGGCGCCGAGGAGCGCACCGAGCTGTTGATGTCGATGACCGACGAGGTCGGCCGACTCGTGTTGGCCGACAATATCGATCAGAACGATCTGTTGGGCACCAGCCGCGCCAATTCGGCCAGCCTGCTGCCGGTGCACGCACGCCAGATCAGGGAGTTCGTCACCCAGCGCGGACTGAACCGCGAACTGGAGGCACTGCCGTCGGAGAAGGAGATCCTGCGTCGGCGCGAGGCCGGGATCGGTTTGACCTCACCGGAACTTTCGACCTTGATGGCGCACGTGAAGCTGTCCCTCAAGGATGAAGTGTTGCGCACCGATCTACCCGACCAGGAGGTGTTCGCGGCCCGCATCCCGCAGTACTTCCCGCAAGCGCTGCGCGACCAGTTCGGCGGTGACATCCGGGCGCACCAGCTGCGCCGCGAGATCGTCACCACCATGCTGGTCAACGATCTGGTGGACACCAGCGGCATCACCTACGCCTACCGGATGACCGAGGACACCGGCGTCGGACCGGTCGACGCCGTGCGTGCCTACGCCGCCACCGACGCGATCTTCAAGGTGCGCGATGTGTGGCAGGACATCAAGCAGGCCGGTATCGATGGGCTGCCGACCACGGTGACCGATCGCATGACACTGGATCTGCGCCGGCTGATCGACCGGGCAGGACGCTGGTTGGTGAACTACCGGCCGCAGCCGCTGGCCGTCGGCGCCGAGATCAACCGGTTCGCCGATCAGGTGGCGGCGCTGACACCGCTGATGCCGCAATGGCTGCGTGGCGACGACAAGGCCATCGTGGCCAAGGAGTCCGGTGAGTTCGAGGCCCAGGGAGTGTCCGCGAAGCTGGCCTACACCGTGGCCAACGGCCTGTACCGGTACAGCCTGCTCGATGTCATCGACATCGCCGATATCGCCGACCGTGATGCCGTCGAGGTGGCCGACACCTACTTCGCGCTGATGGATCATCTGGGCATCGACGGTCTGCTGACCGCGATCTCGAGCCTGGAACGCGATGACCGGTGGCATTCGTTGGCGCGGTTGGCCATTCGGGATGACATCTATGGGTCGCTGCGTGCCTTGTGCTTCGACGTGCTGGCGGTCGGTGAGCCCGATGAGACCGGCGAGCAGAAGATCGAGGAGTGGGAGCTGACCAACACCTCCCGGGTGGACCGGGCGCAGCGGACGCTGGACGAGATCCACAGCGAGGGGCAACGCGACCTGGCCACCCTGTCGGTGGCCGCACGCCAGATCCGAAGCATGACAAGGACTTCAGGAACGGGGACAAGTGGCTGAGCGTTTCGTCACACCGGTGCCGGTGCGGTGGTCGGACATCGACATGTACCAGCACGTCAATCACGCGACGATGGTCACCATCCTGGAAGAGGCGCGGGTGCCCTTCCTGCAGGAGCCGTTCGTCAACGACATCGACACCATCGGGCTGCTCATCGCCGAGGTGAAGGTCAGCTACAAGGGCCAGCTGCGGCTGATGGATTCGCCGCTGCAGGTGACCATCTGGGTCAGCAGGCTGCGGGCGGTGGACTTCAACCTGGGTTACGAGGTGCGCTCGGTCGGCGCCGATCCGGACTCCAAGCCTGCCGTCATCGCCGAGACACAGCTGGCGGCGTTCAACATCGAGGAGCAGAAGTTGGTGCGGCTGTTGCCGCATCACCGCGAATACCTGGAGCGTTACCGGCGGTGACATCGCCCGACCGCGGCCTCTGGCTCGACAACGCCGCCCACCGTGACGATCTGTCGACATTCGTCGACCGGGCGCTGCGCCTCGACGATGCCGCGGTGATCCGGTTCCGCGAGCGCACCGGCACCGGTCAGGTGGTGGCCTGGGTGTCGACGGGTTTCGACGTGTTGGCCTGCCGGGTGGTGTCCGGGCGGGTGCGACCCAACGATCTGTCGGCCGGCGCGGACACCCTGGCGCGGGCGTTGCCGGCCATGGATGAATCGGGTTTCGTCGAACCCGGTTTCGCGATGGACTCCGCCTGGCGCGGGGTGCTGCCCCCGGACACCGGATTCACGCACTACGACGATGTGCCGGCCTGGGCCATCCTGGATCTCGCCGAACGCGGCACCGCGCTGGCCAAGGAGCACAGCAGCGCGCACGGACCGCCGGCGTCGCTACTGGACCAGGAGGTGTTGGCCGTCAGTTCGGGGGAGGCCAGCGTCGGTATCCCGATGCGCTGTGTCTTCGCGTTGACCGCCATGGGCTTCCTGCCGCAGAACGCCGACGTGCTGGCCACCGATGAGATCGTGCGGGTACGTGCGCATCCGGCGTGGCTGCGCGTCGACGCCCGGTTCGGCAGCGTCTACCGGCGCCTCGGTGATCCGGCGCTGGTGCTGCGCTGACGCGGGCTGATCGCTCCGTGGTTTCAGTCTGGTTGGGGAATTGCCGAGGCGGCTGAAGCCAGGTAGGTCGTCGGGTCTTGGTTGGCTGCGTGGTTTCAGTTTGGTTGGCGAGCGGCCGGGGCGGCTGAAGCCAGGTAGGTCGACGTGTCTTGGTTGAGTGCGTAATTTCAGTCTCGTGGCCGAACCGCCGAGCTGGCTGAAGCCAGGCTGCACCACGATCCGGCTGCGCTCAGACCACCCACACCGCAGTGTCCGGCGGCAGCAGACCGTCATCGAGCGGCCCGCTGCTCAACAACACCTCCCCGTCGGGCAACAGGCTGGGCGCGTCACCGGTGTTGAACACGCACATCAAGCCGCCCGGACGCCGGAAGACCGACTCGCCGAGCCATTCGACGCCCTCGCCGCTGAACTCCGAACGCGTGGAACGCAATTCGATCGCCCGACGGTACAGCGTCAGCGTCGACGACGGATCCCCGGACTGAGCTTCCACGGTCAACGGCCCCCAGCCTGCGGGCATCGGCAACCAGGTATCCGTCGACGACGAGAACCCGTAGGGCGGCTGCGACCCACGCCACGGCATCGGCACACGACAGCCGTCGCGACCGCGCTCGGACCGACCCGAGCGCTCCCACACCGGATCCTGCAGCACCTCGTCGGGTAGCTCGACGTTCGGCAATCCCAGTTCGGCACCGTTGTAGACGAACACCGACCCCGGCAGCGCCAGCTTCACCAGAGCCATCGCCCGAGCCCGGGCCAGCCCGCCGGTGCCATTGCCATATCGCGACACCTCGCGCACCACATCATGATTGGACAGCGTCCAGGTGGGTGCCGCACCGGCCAGTGCGGCCGCGGCCAGGGAGTTGTCGACGGCCACCCGCACGGCGTCGGCGGAGAACTCAGCCTGCGCCAGTTGGAAATTGAAGCCCAGATGCAGTTCGTCGGGACGCAGATACTTGGCGAACTGCTCGTTGCCATGGACCCAGATCTCGCCGATGGTCACCGCATCCGGGTAGTCGTCGAGCACCCGGCGGATGAACCGGTGGATGTCGTGGACGGCCTCGTTGTCGAACCGCGGATCGTCGGCCTTGTTGCGCAGCAACTGATTGGCGGTCAAGTCCATATCGGGCAGGTCGACCGGTTTGGCCATGCCGTGTGCCACGTCGATGCGGAAGCCGTCCACTCCGCGGTCCAGCCAGAACCGCAGCGTGGTTTCGATATCGGCGAACACCTCGGGGTGCTCCCAGTTCAGGTCGGGCTGGGCGGAGTCGAACAGGTGCAGGTACCACTGCCCGTCGGGCACCTGGGTCCAGGCGGGTCCGCCGAAGACCGACACCCAGTTGTTGGGCGGCCCACCGTCGACTCCCTCACGGAAGATGAACCGGTCGCGCCGGGCGGGATCGGCCAGGGCCTCGACGAACCATGGATGCGCCGAACTGACATGGTTGGGCACCAGATCCATGGTGACCCGGATGTCGCGGGCGTGCGCCGCGACCAGCAGCCGGTCGAGTGCGGCCAGATCACCGAACAACGGATCGATATCGCGCGGGTCGGCCACGTCGTAGCCGTGGTCGGTCATCGGTGACACCATCACCGGGTTGAGCCACAGCGCCTGCACGCCGAGGGCGCCCAGGTAGTCCAGGTGCGCGGTGATGCCGTCCAGGTCGCCGACACCGTCACCGTCGCTGTCGGCGAACGAGCGCGGATAGACCTGGTAGAAGACCGCATGCGACCACCAGGGCGGGCGACGGGAGCTGGGCCGCGCCATCAAAACGCCGAGTTCACCATCGAATCGGCGGCCATCTGGAAGTAGTCCAGCAGGGCCTTGCGGTGCCGGTCGTCCAGCGTCTGCGAGTCGATCGAGGCGACCGCGGTGTGCATGCAGCGCAGCCAGGCGTCGCGTTCCAGGAAGCCGATGCGGAACGGCGAATGCCGCATCCGCAACCGCGGATGGCCGCGCTGATCGGAGTAGGTCCGCGGCCCGCCCCAGTACTGCTCCAGGAACAGCCGCAGCCGCTCCTCGGCGCCGTCCATATCGTCGGCGGGGTACAGCGGCAGCAGGATCTCGTCCTCACGCACCAGTTCGTAGAACTTGGCCACGATCGCGGTGAACGTCTCGTGGCCTCCGACGTCGTCGTAGAACGTGTGCTGCGGCTGGGTCACAGCTCCATTGTTCCCGATACTGGCCCGTCGCTTCGCTTGCCCCGGGGTCAACGACCGCGCATCGGGGGCGGCCCGACGACTTCGAGGTCCAGCTCGGCGCGTGCCCGGGCGAACCCGTCGACGGGGAATCCCACGTCAGCCCCCTCGACGTGCACATGGGCTTCGGTGGGGCTGTTCATGTATTCGAAGAATTTCTCGAACACACCGGTCGTCAACAGGCCGAGCATCTGCGTGGTGTGGCTGTCGAAGGCGAAGCTGTGGACCGTGCCGGCCGGCGCGTGCACGAAGTCGCCCTTGGTCAACACCAACTCCTCGCCGTTGACGTGCAGCAGGATGCGTCCCTCCAGACAGAAGAAGTTCTCGGTGTGTTCGCGGTGGAAGTGGCGCGGGATGTAGGCGCTCTTGGCGCCGATGGTGTGCATCGCGAAATAGCTCGCGCCGGTGTTGGCCGGCCGGGCCAGATAGGTGTTCAGCTGATCGTCGGCGGCCCAACGGTCACCCTCACCCGCACGCAGCACATACGGCGTGGCCGCAGTGGGCAGGTCGGTGCCGGTTCGCGGCGGCAACACCGTCTTCTCCAGATCGTGCAGCCTGATGCCGAACCGGTCGGCCGCCTCGGATTGTTGCAGCGCCGATGGCCCGGCCGGATACACGTGTGCGGCGGTCTCGCGGTAGTCGCTGTGCGCCCAGTCGTGGCCGCCACCGGTGAGCCAGCTCAGGAACCGGGTGCGGTGCGCGAGCATCCGGTAGGCGTACGGGGTCCCGGCCGGAATGGTCACCGAATCGCCCGGGATGAGCTGGTGCGTCTCCTCGGGTAGCCACACCTGGAGCTGCCCGTCGGTGACGTACAGGAACCGGTGTCCTTGGTCGTGGGAGATGAACGTCGTCTCGGTGCCCTTCGCGCCGTAGACGTAGGCCGCTCCGAACTGACCGCCGGTGTCCTCGGGACGGGCGATGACGGTGACCAGTTGGCCGGCGGACTCATAGCGCAGACCCTCACCGGCGGCCATGTAGAAGGGCAGGCAGGTTCCGGGCAGCGTGTTGCGCAACGGGGCGGCGGATTGGATGTCGGTCAACGTCACGGCTGCTCCTTCAGGGTGAGCGCGAAGAAGGCTTCGATGGTGGAGAACGACGCGTGCGGGTGCCGTTGTGCGAATGCGCCCAGCCGCGGACCGCCGGCGCGCACGGACGCCCGAGCGTGCGGGTCCCGTTCCAGGTGGCCTTGGTCCAGCAGTTGGCCCGGACCGAGTTCCAGCACGTCACCGGGATTGAGGAAGCCGTGCCCGAAGCCATCGATCAGATAGAGCGCGGCGTCGTTGTCGTGGCGCCGCAGCGCGTCGTACAGCGCGATGCTGTGCGTGGGCGGCACCAGGGTGTCGGCACATCCGTGCAGCAACAGGAACGGCGGGGCGTGCGGGCCGACCTGCAGGGCGGGGCTGGCATCGCGTGCGGCCGCCGGCCGCTCGACGGCCGGCCCGCCGAGCAGACCGGCCTCCGGACTGCCGGCCGGCGCAGCGGTCAGATCGGCGGGCCCGTACCCGGCCACGACGGCCACGACGGCGGGGGAGACGCGGCCGCGCCCGTCGCTGGGAAGCGGCGCGAGGTTGGCGCGCAATCCGGCCAGCGCGGCCAGGTGCGCACCGGCCGAGGATCCCCACAACCCGATGCGGTGGGGGTCGGCGTTCAGCGCCGCGGCGTTTCTGCGCAACCAGCGCAGCGCCGCTCGCACGTCGTACAACTGGCCGGGATGGCGGGTGCCCGGTGTCAGCCGGTAGTCGATGCTTGCCATCACATAACCGTAAATAGCGAAGTGCTGCAACAGATCCGGCCGGGCAGTGCGATCCTGCATCCGCCATCCGCCGCCGTGCAGCCAGAGGATCACCGGCATCGGGTCGCCCGTATACGGCGGCCGTGTGATGTCGATGAGCAGCCCGGGGCTGTACTCGTGCGTGGATGTGCGGACGACGGTGGATACCGTGTCCAAGGGGTAGATTCCTCCGACTGCAGCGCCTGGGCCTGGGTCGTCGCCGAAGCGGTTGTAAGGCCCTTCCTTGAGCAACTGCGCTTAGCAAGTCTAACAGATCTTTCACCCGATGTTCACCGGACTGACCAGCGAACACCGACGAAATAGCCGTGCGAGCGGCACCGAATCGTGGTGGACTGTCCTCCGGAGGACGAATGTCGCAGCGCAAGAAAAGCCCTGCTCGACGGGCGGGCTCATACCCCACGGCCGTGGTCGCCCCTGCCGCTGCGCGCGCACTACAGGTCGCCGATGCACCCCCGACCGTCCATCAGGGATCGGTGTCGGGACGCCGCCGGGTGCTGCTGCTCAATTCGACCTATGAACCGCTGACCGCGCTGCCGATGCGCCGGGCCGTCATCATGCTGATGTGCGGTAAGGCCGACGTGGTGCACGACGACCCCACCGGGCCGGTCATCCACTCCGCCACGCGGTCCATCGTCGTCCCGTCGGTGATCCGGCTGCGGACGTTCGTCCGGGTGCCCTACCGGGCGCGTATCCCGATGACACGGGCCGCCCTGATGCACCGCGACCGGTTCCGGTGTGCATACTGCGGCGGCAAGGCCGACACCGTCGACCACGTCATCCCGCGCAGCCGCGGCGGCGAGCACTCCTGGGAGAACTGCGTCGCCGCCTGCTCGGCGTGCAACCACCGCAAGGCCGATCGGCTGCTCTCGGAGTTGGGCTGGTCGCTGCGCTCGGCGCCGATGCCGCCCAAGGGACAGCACTGGCGGCTGCTGTCCTCGGTCAAGGAACTGGACCCGGCGTGGGTCAGATATCTGGGTGAAGGCGCGGCCTGAGCGACGCTGCGATACGGTTTGCCTTGTGAGCACAGCACTTAGCCATTCCCTGATGGGTGGGGTCCCGCTGCTCGTGTTTCTGGTGTTGGCCGCGCTGGCCTACCGCCACAAGGGACCGCACCCTGAGTCATACAAGCTCGGCGACGAGTGGACGCACGCCCCGATCCTGTGGGCAGCCGATGAGCCGGCCGACCATGGTCACGGCGGCCACGGCCATCACGTGACGGTGGGAGGTGGCGCAAGTGGCAAGTGGTAGCCATGATGTGGTGCCCACCAGCGCCGAGGTCGCCCTGCCCTACGGGTACGCGCTGACCAGCAGCGGCCGGATCTCCGGGGTCACCGAACCGGGTGAGCTGTCGGTGCACTACCCGTTCTCGACCAAGGACCTGGTCGCCCTCGACAACGCCCTGAAGTACGGCTCGCGCTACGCCAAGGCGCGATTCGCGGTCTTCATCGGCGACCTCGGCACGGACACCGCCGCCACGGCGCGCGAGATCCTGGCCAAGGTGCCCACCGCCGACGACGCGATGCTGCTGGCGGTGTCGCCGAATCAGCGGGCCATCGAGGTGGTCTTCGGTGCCGGGCTCAAGGGCCGTGGCGCCGAGACGGCCGCACCGCTCGGGGTTTCCGCCGCGCTCGGTTCGCTGCGTGAGGGCAATCTGATCGACGGTCTGATCAGCGCCATCAACGTGATGTCGGCGGCGGTCTCGCCGGCCTGACGCCAGTTGTTTCTCGGCCCCGGTACCGCGGTACCGGGGCCGAGTGCTTTTTCAGATCAGCTGTGCGCGGATGGCGACGTAGCGCTCCAGGAACAAGCGTTCGGCGAGGCGCTTGCGGCGCATCCAGCCGGTGACCTCGTCGTTGCACTTGCTGGCATTGCATGCCGCGCAGGCGGGCACCACGTTCTCGATGGTGTAGCGCCCGCCGCGCGAGATCGCCATGACGCAGTCGCGCTGCAGCGGCTTGTCGACAACTCCGCAGTACGCGCATCCGCCCCAGGCGTCCCGGATCGCGGTCCACTGCTCGGCGGTCAGGTCGTTGACCACCGCCTTGACGCGGCGGGTGCGCCTGCGCGCGGCGCGGGCTCTGCGCGAGTTGCTGACGGCCACCGCAAGATCATGCGGCGCGAGCGTGCGATAACTCGGCTGCGCGAGCGGCGTGTCGGGGAGCAGACACGCACGCTCGCCGGAAGCTAGCTGACGTCGAACTTGCGCGCCCGCAGCGACCGCTCCACGCCGGCCCGGCCCTCGACCACCAGCCGGCGCAGCGCCGGCGGCACCGCCGGGTCGGCCAGGAACGCATCGGCGGCGTCCAGCCCACCCTGGCTGATATCCCACGACGGGTACAGACCGATCACCACGGTCTGGGCGACCTCACTGGACCGGCGCTCCCACACCCCGGAGATCGAGGCGAAGTACAGATCCCGGAACGTCGCCAACAACTCGGCCTGGCCGGGCTGCACGAATCCGCCGACGATGGCCCGGGTGGTGATGTTGGCCAGGCTGTCGTCCTCGATGACCCGCTGCCACGCCGCGTTCTTGACCATGCGCTGCGGACGCGCGGCGGCCGCGGCTGCGGCGTTGCGCTTGCCGGCCGCAGTGTTGTCGTTCGCGGCCTCGGTGTCGATGAACGGTGTCTCGGCGCCGTCGGCGTCGATCACCCCGGCGCGGGCCAGGGCGGTGACGATGCGCCACCGCAGATCGGTGTCGATGACCAGACCGGCCAGGTTCACCGCGGCCGGCTCGTTGTCCAGCAGCGTCGACAGCACCGCGATGTGATTCGGTGCGAGCACCGACGTGCACAGCGCATTGACGAACGCCAGCTGATGATCCGATCCCGGTGCGGACTCGCGCGCCAGGTCCAGCAGCGCATCGCCGAACGCCGGCCAACCGTTCTCTGCCGCCCACGCCGGGTCGGCGTAGGAACCCAGGGCGGTCTGCGCCTGCAGCAGCAGTCGTTGCGCCACACCTACTTCGGTCTCACCGTGGATACCGCTGATGACCAGGGTCACGAAATCGCGGGCCTTCATCTCGGCCTCGCGGGTCATCTCCCAGGCCGCCGACCACGCCAGGGTACGGGGCAGCGGATCGGCGATATCGGCGATCCGGCTCAGCACCGTCTGCAGCGACTGCGGATCCAGCCGCGACGAGCAGTAGGTCAGATCGTCATCGTTGACCAGGATGAGGCGGCCGCGCGGAACACCCACCAGTGCAGGCACATCGGTGCGTGCGCCCTCGATGTCGAGTTCCTCGCGATGCACCCGGACCAGTTTGCCGGAGGCGTCCTCGTCGTACACGCCGACGGCCAGCCGATGCACCCGGGTCTCACCGGCGCCCGGCGCCGCACCGGACTGCTGCACCGCGAACCGGCTGAACTTGCCGTCGTCGTCGACATCGAAATCGGCGCGCAACGTGTTCAGTCCGGTCGTCTTGAGCCACTGCCGACCCCAACCGGACAGGTCGCGACCCGACGACTTCTCCAGCGCGCCAAGCAGATCCCCGAAGGTGGCGTTGCCGAAGGCGTGGTCGCGGAAGTAGTCGCGCAGCCCGGCGAGGAACGCCTCCAGGCCCACGTACGCGACCAGCTGCTTGAGCACACTGGCGCCCTTGGCGTAGGTGATGCCGTCGAAGTTCACCTCGACGGCGTGCAGGTCCGGGATGTCGGCGGCCACCGGGTGAGTCGACGGCAGCTGATCCTGGCGATAGGCCCAGGACTTCTCCACGTTGGCGAACGTCGTCCAGGCCTGGGTGTACTCGGTGGCCTCGGCCTGGCACAGCACCGAGGCGAACGTCGCGAAGGATTCGTTGAGCCACAGGTCATCCCACCACTGCATGGTGACCAGATCGCCGAACCACATGTGTGCCATCTCGTGCAGCACGGTCTCGGCGCGCCGCTCGTAGGAGTAGCGGGTGACCTTGGACCGGAAGACGTAGTCCTCCAGGAACGTGACCGCCCCGGCGTTCTCCATGGCCCCGGCGTTGAACTCCGGCACGAACAGCTGGTCGTACTTGCCGAAGGCGTAGGGTTCGCCGAAGTTGCGGTGGTAGAAGCCGAAACCCTGCTTGGTCTCGGTGAACAGCCGCTCGGCGTCCATGAACTCCGCCAACGACGCCCGGCAGAAGATGCCCAGCGGGATGTCACCGTGCTCGTCGCTGTAGACGTCGTCCCAGCGGGCGTACGGGCCGGCGATCAGCGCCACCAGGTAGGTGCTCATCCGCGGCGTGGTGACGAAGGTGTGCCGGCCGCTCTCGACGGAGGCCGTCGCGCCGTTGGAGATGACCTGCCAGTGCTCGGGAGCCGTCACCGTCACATCGAAGGTGGCCTTCAGGTCGGGCTGGTCGAAGCAGGCGAACATCCGCTTGGCGTCGGCGGTCTCGAACTGTGAGTACAGGTAGACCTCATTGTCGACGGGGTCGACGAAGCGGTGCAGACCCTCACCGGTGTTCGAGTACAGGCAGTCGGCCTCGACGACGAGTTCGTTGCGCTCGGCCAGCCCGGGGAGCGCGATGCCGGTGGATTCGTCGTAGCCGGACACGTCCAGCGGGTGACCGTTGAGGGTGGCGCTGTGCACCGTGTCGGCGGCCAGGTCGATATAGGTGTCCGCGCCGGCGAGCGCGGCGAACGTCACGGTGGTGATGGACCGGAACGTCTTCTCACCGGTGGTGAGGTCCAGATCGATGCGGTAGTTGTCCACGGTCACCAGGGCGGCGCGTTCGGCGGCCTGGTCACGAGTCAGATTGGGAAGAGCCACGAGGCCTAACTTAGTCCCCGGCGGGGAACATATGCCCGGCGACGACAGTTGTGCCGTCGTGAAGACCGACCACACGACGAGCGAGAGGGTGCACGAATGGCTGGGAAAGATGTCGCCGGATTCTGGTTCGACCCGCTGTGTCCGTGGTGCTGGATCACCTCACGCTGGATTCTCGAGGTCGAGAAGGTCCGCGATATCGAAGTCAACTTCCACGTCATGAGCCTGGCGGTGCTCAATGAGGGCCGTGATCTGCCCGAGGAGTACCAGGAGATGATGAAGAAGGCCTGGGGGCCGGTGCGGGTGGCCATCGCCGCCGAACAGGCGCACGGGTCCGAGATCCTGTCCCCGCTCTACACCGCGATGGGCACGTTGATCCACAACGACGGCAACAAGGACTTCGATGACGTGATCAAGAAGTCCCTGGAGCAGGTCGGCCTGCCCGCCGAACTCGCCGAGGCGGCCACCACCGACACGTACGACGAGGCGCTGCGCAAGAGCCACCATGCCGGCATGGATGCCGTCGGTGATGATGTCGGCACGCCGACCATCCACGTCAACGGTGTCGCGTTCTTCGGCCCGGTGCTCTCGCGGATCCCGCGCGGCGAGGAGGCCGGCAAGTTGTGGGACGCGTCGGTGATCTTCGCGTCCTACCCGCACTTCTTCGAGCTCAAGCGCACCCGGCACGAGTCGCCGGAGTTCGACTGATCACAGCCCCTGCAGCTGGGACAGCGTCGCGTGGGCGATCATGAAGTAGATGATCAGTCCGGTGCCGTCGACGATGGTGGCGATCATCGGCGCCGACACCACGGCCGGGTCGACGCGGCATTTCTTGAGCACCGGCGGCAACACCGACGCCACGAAAGACGACCACAGCACGATGGCCGCGACGGTCAGTGTCACCGTCAGGGTGATCTCGGGCCCCACACCCAGCATCCAGGCCCGGATGAGCGCGGCCAACGCCATGGTGAGAGCGATCATCATGCCGGTGGACATCTCCTTGGCCAGCACGGCGGGCACGTCCCGTAGCCGCACCTGACCGGTGGCCATCGCGCGGACCAGCGTGGTGGTGATCTGGGTGCCGGTGTTGCCGCCGGTGCCGATCAGCAGCGGGATGAAGAAGGCCAGCGCGACGACGGCCTCCATCTCCTCCTCGAAGTGGCGCAGTACGGTGCCGGTGTAGGCCTCGGCGATGAACAGCAGCAACAACCAGCCGATGCGCTTGCGCCACAGCAGCCACGGCGACGCGCGCAGATAGGGCACCTCCAGCGGTTCGGACCCGCCCTGGCGTTCGGCGTCCTCGGTCGCCTCCTCCTCGGTGATATCGCCGGCGGTGTTCTCGGTGAGGATGCCCAGCAGTCGGTTCTCGGCATCGACCACCGGGACGGCGACCAGGTTGTGGTCCATCAGGGTCTGCGCGGCGTCCTCGGCGTCGGTCAGCGGGGATACCGACAGCACGTCGGTGTCGGTCAGCGCCGACACGGGCTGCTCGGCATCGGTGAGCACCAGATCGCGGAACGCCAGGACACCGAGCAGATGATTGCCGTCGTCGGTGACGTACACGTATGCGCCCGTGCGCGAATCGCTGCGCAGCGTGGCAGCGTCGGCGCGGATGGTGGCGACTGCGGCGGCGACGGTCATATCCGGTCTCACCGTCAGCGCCTCGGGAACCATGTGCGCGGCCACCGAGTCCTGCGGCCAGCTGAGCAATCCGCGCAGCGCGTCGGCGCGCGGTTGCGGCAGCGCCGACAACAGCGACTCGCGGGGCGCTTCCTTGACATCGCGCAGGACGTCGGCGGCGTGGTCGAGATCGAGGGCATCGACCGCGCCCGCGGCGTCGCGCGCGTCCATGGCCTCGAGCAGTTCGGCCGACAGCGTGTCATCGATCGATTCGAACAGTTCCGCGGCGGTGTGCCCGTCCAGTCTGGCGCCCAGCGCCCGTGACTCCTGCGCGGTCAGCCGGGTCAGTTGGTGCGTCCGCTCGGCGGGGTCGATGACCTCGCGCAACCACCGTGCGACGGTATCGCCGGTGATGGCGTCGCGCACCGACGCCGACACTGCGCTGCCCATGGATCTTCTCCGTTTCTGTCCGCCGGCCCCCGGATTGCGCAGCCAATCTAGCAAGCCTGCGGAGTGGATATTGACGCGTGGGATGGCCTGTCGGGCAACGCATTTTCAGTTGAACAGCAACCCACCGACGGATGTACGACGAGTGGACGACGACGAAATCCGTAGTGTGAAATTCGGTCGTTCCGGTTGCAAGCACGTGCCGGTGGCATCAAGGTGCTCAGAATGACAGCGGCTGAACCCACCACCGACGGCACCTATCGGGATCGCATCGTCGCGGTAGAACCGGGCGGCAACGAGTTCATCGCCGAGGCCGACCGGCACGGCCGGCCGAGCCAGTTGCTGTGGACCTGGGCCTCGCCGAATCTGGAGTTCGCCACCATCTTCTTGGGCGTGCTGGCCGTCTCCTACTTCGGCATGAACTTCTGGCAGGCCGCCGCGGGCATCATCGTCGGCGCCGGCCTGGGCGCGCTGGCGCACTTCTTCCTGTCGGCCCGCGGACCGCGACTCGGCGTCCCGCAGATGGTGGTGGGGCGACTGTCGTTCGGCTACCGGGGCAACGGTGTGCCCTCGACCTTGATGGCCATCACCGCGGGGGTCGGCTGGTTCGCCACCAACAGCATCAGCGCGGCGTTCGCGCTGTCCACCCTGTTCGGCATCGGCCCGCTGCTCGCGCTGGTGCTGGTGGTCGCCGTGCAAACCGCGCTGGCCTTCTTCGGGCACAACCTGGTGCAGGCGTTCGAACGCTGGGCGTTCCCGGTGCTGGCGGTGATCTTCGCGGTGACCTCGGTGGTGATCATGTCCAAGGCCGATCTGGCCGCCCCCGCGCTGGACGGTGGCGTCGGTGGGCTGGGCGGATTCCTGCTGACGGTCGGCACCACCTTCGGCTACGTCGCCGGCTGGGCGCCGTACGCCGCGGACTTCAGCCGCTACCTGCCCAGCAGTGTCTCCCCGATGCGCACCGGCCTGTTCGCCGCGGCCGGACTGTTCGGAGCCTGCACCATCCTGGCGATCGTCGGCGCCGCCTCGGTCACCATCGTCACCGCCGCGACCGACAACCCGACCGACGCGTTCACCAGCTCGCTGCCCGGGTGGCTGGCCGCGGCCACCCTGCTGGCCATCGCGATCGGTGCCGTCGCGGCCAACGCCATCAACGTCTATTCGGCGGGCATGGCATTCGTCACAACGGGCGTCACGCTGCCCGCCCATATCGCACGGGCCCTGGCGACGGCGTTCTTCGGGTTGGCCGGATTCCTGGTCGCCTGGTGGGCGCTGGCCGATGCCGCGACCAGTTACAAGAGCTTCCTGTTCCTGATCGCCTACTGGGTGGGGCCGTGGCTGGGCGTGGTGTTCGCCGACCAGATCCTGCGCCGCGGCCACCGCGTCGACGGATTCCTCTATGACCACACCTACTCGAACCGGCCCGGGCTACTGTCGTTCCTCATCGGCCTGGTCGTGTCATTCCTGCTGTTCTGCAATCAGGAACTGTTCGTCGGATACGTCGTGCGGGCGGTGCCTCAGCTCGGGGATATCGGGTTCTTTGTCGGATTCGTGCTCGCCGGCGGCTGTTATCTGGTGCTGTGCCGGTCCAAGATCGAAGCGGAGAAGGTGATCGCGTGACCCCGGAGCAGATGCTCGACGTCGCCGTCGACGAGGCACGAAAAGGGTTGTCCGAAGGCGGTATCCCGATCGGCGCGGCACTGTTCACCGCCGACGGCGTGCTGCTGGGCAGTGGGCACAACCGACGCGTGCAGAACGACGACCCCTCGGTGCACGGGGAGACCGACGCATTCCGCAACGCCGGGCGCCAACGTGACTACCGGTCCACGGTGATGGTGACGACGCTGTCGCCGTGCTGGTACTGCAGTGGGCTGGTGCGCCAGTTCAACATCGGTGCTGTGGTGATCGGGGAGGCCAAGACCTTCTCCGGGGGACACGAGTGGCTGGCCGAGAACGGCGTGCAGATCACCCTGCTGGAAGACGAGCGGTGCGTGACGATGATGGCGGAGTTCATCGCCGCCCGACCCGACCTGTGGAACGAGGACATCGGAGTGGCTGAATGAGCGCCATTGCAACAGTGGACATCTCGCGCTGGTACGCCGGTGGGGCCGACGCCGACGCGCTGGCCGCCGAGGTCGACGAGGGACTGCAGCGGGCCGGGTTCATCATCGTCACCGGCCACGGTGTCGACACCGATCTCGCCGCCCGGGTGCGCGCCGCGAGCCGTGAGTTCTTCGCGCTGCCGACCGAGGTGAAGCAACGCTATTCGGTGCCCGTGGGTGGGCATGGCTGGATCGGTCCCGGTGCCGAAGCCAACGCCTATGCCGAAGGCACCGAGACCCCGCCCGATCTGAAGGAGAGCTTCAGCCTGGGCGCCGAGACCCAGACCGGCGATCCCGACGTCGACCGGATCTGGTTCGCGCCCAACGTGTGGCCGGCCGAGGTGGCGCAGTTGCAGGGTTTGGTCGGTGAGTACACCGCCGCCATGCGCACACTCTCCGATGACCTGCTGGCGCTGTTCGCCAAGGCACTCGGGTTGCCGGCGAATCCTTTTGCCGCGCTGGCCAGCCGGCCGACCTGGACCATGAACATCAACCACTACCCGCCGGTCAGCGTGGTCGGCGAACCCGAACCCGGACAATTCCGCATCGGCCCGCACACCGACTTCGGCACCGTCACGGTGCTGGACCGTGAACCCGGCGCCGGCGGGCTGCAGGTGTACTCCGAGCAGGCCGGGTGGGAGGACGCGCCGTGGGAGCCGGGCGCGCTGACCGTCAACATCGGCGATCTGCTGGAGTACTGGAGCGGGCGGCGCTGGCCGTCGGGCCGGCACCGGGTGTTGCCCCCGCAGCCGCACGCCCCGGAGGAGGACCTGGTCTCGTTGATCTACTTCTACGAGGCCAACCACGATGCGCTGGTCACCCCGCTGGCGCCGCCGATCGGGCGGGTCGGCGGGCTGGAGCCGGTGACCTCGGCGGACTTCATCAAGGAGCGGCTCGACGCCATCACCGTCGGCTGAGCCGCGGCTGCCCGGCGCCGAGGTTGACGTTTCGGCGAGCCCCACTCGATCTTCGGCGCCCATATGTTCGTTTGGGCGTAGTGGCTAGATAGGGTGAGCGCCATGCGCGTCTACATCGGTGCCGACCACGCCGGATTCGAGTTCAAGAAGACCATCATCGAGCATCTCAAGAAGACCGGCCACGAGCCGATCGACTGTGGCGCCTACGCCTACGACGCCGAGGACGACTACCCGGCGTTCTGCATTGACGCCGCGATCAAGACCGTCGCCGACCCCGACAGCCTGGGCATCGTGCTGGGCGGATCGGGCAACGGCGAGCAGATCGCGGCCAACAAGGTTCCCGGCGCCCGGTGCGCGCTGGCCTGGAGCGTGGAGACGGCGAAGCTGGCCCGCGAGCACAACAAGGCGCAGCTGATGGGTCTGGGTGGTCGCATGCACACCGAGGAAGAGGCACTCGCCATCGTCGACGCCTTCCTGTCCACCCCGTGGTCGGAGGCCGAACGCCACCAGCGGCGCATCGACATCCTGGCCGCCTACGAAATCGACCACATCGCTCCGCCGGTGCCCGGCGCCCCCGCCTGAGCGATGCCCGAAGGGCACACCCTGCACCGGCTCGCCCGGTTGCACCAGAAGCGGTTCGGGCGGTCACCGGTGACGGTGTCGAGCCCGCAGGGCCGCTTCGCCGACGGTGCGGCCGCGGTGAGCGGCCGCGTGCTGCGCCGCGCCGACGCCTGGGGCAAGCACCTGTTCCACCACTACGACGGTGGCGCGGTGGTGCACGTGCATCTGGGGCTGTATGGCACCTTCACCGAGGCCGCGCTGCCGCTGCCGGCGCCCGTCGGTGCGGTTCGGATGCGGATGGTCGGCGCCGAGTACGGCACCGACCTGCGCGGCCCGACGGCCTGTGAGGTCATCGATGCCGGGGGAGTGGACGACGTGATCGCCCGGCTCGGCCCCGACCCGTTACGCGCCGACGCCGATCCGGAACTCGCGTGGAAACGAATTGCGAACTCCCGCAGGACCATCGGCGCCCTGTTGATGGACCAGGCGGTGCTGGCCGGGGTGGGCAACGTCTACCGCAGCGAGCTGTTGTTCCGGCACCAGATCGATCCGTACCGACCCGGCACCCATATCAGCGGTGACGAGTTCGAGGCCATGTGGACCGATCTCGTCGCGCTCATGAAGGTCGGCGTGCGGCGCGGGAAGATCGTGGTGGTGCGTCCCGAACACGACCGCGGCGCCCCGTCGTACCGGCCCGGCCGCCCGCGCACCTATGTGTACCGCCGCACCGGTGAGCCGTGCCGGGTGTGCGGGACACCCGTGCGCACCGCCGAGCTGGAGGCCCGCAACGTGTTCTGGTGCCCCACCTGCCAAACCTGACCTCGGCTCACCTACGCCGAACCGAACAAACGGGTGAACTTGTGCGAGTAGGAATCGACTATTCGTCGATCTCGGCGACCTAGAAGTCGAACCCGCCGAAGTCGCCGCCACCGAAGTCGCCGCCGCCATCCCAACCGCCGGAGTCCCAGCCGCCCTGATCACCGCCGCCGTCGAAGCCACCGGCGTCACCGCCGCCGTCGAGCTGACCCTGGTCGAGCCCGTCCTGGAAACCGTCGCCGTAACCGTTCTCGAACGCCTGCGCGTCATAGCCGACGCCGGACATTCCGCTGAACATCGCGCTGAACAGCATCGCCGAACCCAGGCCCCAGGCGCCGGCGACCAGAGCCGGCTTCCACCACGGTTCGGAGTACCAGCCGGCCGGGACGGGTCGTCCGGCGACGCGGCCACCGGGGTAGTAGTTCGGGGTCCGCTCCGACGGTGTGGGGGACGCCTCGATCTGTCGGCCCTCGAAATCGACGCGCCGATCCTCGGTGACCGCACCCGCCGTCCGTTGTCCGGCAAGCGATTCCAGCTCGGGTCCGGGATCCATGCCCATCGCGGTGCGCGCCGCGCGCACGTAGTAAAGGCCCTCGATGGCGCTCTCCTTGGCCAGCTCGGCCTGCTTGGCGGTGGTGGCCTGTTCGATCTGGGAGGAGGCCGCCGTGTAGCGCTCGGAGGCGTCGGCCATCGCCTGCTTGGAGGCGTCGTCGTTGCCGGTGAGGTTGAGCACCTGCCCGCCGAGCCGCTCGATGACGCGTCGCGCGTCGGCCTTCGCGTCGGCGAGGGACTCGGCCGACTTCCGGTTGTTCGCTTGCGACGAGTTGTAGACGACGAATGCGATCGCCGCGATGACGAGGACGATGAGGATGAGCAATACGCCGTTCATGCGTCCAGCGTACCGACAGGAAACCGCCGTTCCTGTGCTCGATCACAGCGAACACAGCGGTGCGCGGCCGACTTTCACGCCCAGCTGAACACACGCTTGCGGCGATCGTGGTTCGGTGACGGTGCCTGCGGGTCTACGGTTGTGCCGAGGGGGCGCTGATGATCTGCCGAGCAGTGGCGGTCGTGCTGGGAGCTGCCGCGACGATCACCGCGTGCAGCACCACGACCGGTGTGGCGACTGCCCCGGACCGGGTCACCCCGCTGACCTCGACCACGCCTTCGCGCAAGGCCGTGCTGCCTCCGGAGATCACCCGGACCGTGACGGCCCCGCCGGGAGCGCCAGGCCTGACACCGGAGGCGTTCGCGGAGGTGCGTGCCGCCGGCGTCGACCTCTCCGACGGCGTGATCATCGATCAGACCAGGCTCGCCTGCATCATGGGCGAGGGCAGCTTCGTCGAAACTCGGCAGGATCTGGCCAAGGTGCTCGTCTATATCGGCAGCCAACTGCGACCGGCCGAGTTGGCAGCCGTCATCGACGTGGCGATCAAGTATGAATGTCCACAGCTTTCCGACAAGCTCGGCTGACCGGTGACAGCCGTTCCTGCGCGGCGTAAATTCGGATCACCAGCAGGGTCGGGGCGTCTCCGGTGGAGGGCCTGCACATGAATATCGATATCGGTCGATCGGTCACCGTCGGTATGGCAGCGGTGTTGCCGTTCGCGTTCGTGACATTCGTCTCGGTGGGTACGGCCAGTGCCGCCGAATGCGGTGCCGGGACGATCTATGACCCGCCGACCGACACCTGCGTGGCCGCACCGCTCCCGCCGCCGCCGTTGCCCCCACCACCGCCCCCACCGCCGTGGAACGGGGACCCGACGCCCGGCTTCTCGATCGGAGTGTGTGCGCCGATCCCGTTCGTCTCGCTGTGCACCGGGATCTGAGGACAAAAAAACGGCCCTACCAGCATTTCCGCCGGTAGGACCGTTCTCGCGTGGAGCGGGCGACGGGAATCGAACCCGCGTAGCTAGTTTGGAAGACTAGGGCTCTACCATTGAGCTACGCCCGCATGCGTGCATCGGAGACTGTACCGGCGAAGGCGCGATCAAATCCAATTGATGGCGTCACGACACTTGCCCGTAGTATCTCGCGTGGTCGGCGTGCGTGCGTGCCGACCGGGCAGGCACGGTGAGCACGGGGTGTAGCGCAGCTTGGTAGCGCATCCGCTTTGGGAGCGGAAGGCCGCAGGTTCAAATCCTGTCACCCCGACCGTACGAGCAACACGGAAACACACATACAAGGAGTAACGCAGTGAAGAGCACCGTCGAGAAGTTGAGCCCGACCCGGGTTCGGATCAACGTGGAGGTGCCCTTCACCGAGCTCGAACCCGACTTCGACAAGGCGTTCAAGGACCTCGCCCGCCAGGTCCGTCTCCCCGGCTTCCGCCCGGGCAAGGCCCCGCGCAAGCTGCTGGAGGCCCGCATCGGCCGCGGCGCCGTGCTCGAGCAGGTCGTCAACGACGCGCTGCCCAGCCGCTACAGCGAGGCCGTCACCTCCGCGGAGATCCAGCCGCTCGGCCAGCCCGACATCGAGGTCACCAAGCTCGAGGACAACGAGGAGCTGGTGTTCACCGCCGAGGTGGACATCCGCCCCGAGATCGAGCTGCCGGACCTGAGCGCACTCAACATCACCGTCGACCCGATCGAGATCGCCGACGATGAGGTCGACACCGAACTGCAGAATCTGCGCGCCCGCTTCGGCACCCTGACCGGTGTCGAGCGCCCGGCCGCCGAGGGTGACTTCGTCTCCATCGACCTGTCGGCCACCGTCGACGGCACCGAGGTTCCCGAGGCCGCCACCGAGGGCCTGTCGCATGAGATCGGCTCCGGTCAGCTCATCGAGGGTCTCGACGAGGCCATCGTCGGTCTGCAGGCCGGCGAGTCCAAGGTCTTCACCACCACGCTGGCCGCCGGCCCGCATGCCGGCCAGGAGGCCGAGGTCACCGTCAAGGTGAACTCGGTCAAGGAGCGCGAGCTGCCCGAGGCCGACGACGAATTCGCCCAGCTGGCAAGCGAATTCGACACCATCGACGAGCTCAAGGAGAGCCTGGTCGAGCAGGTCAAGCGGGTCAAGCGCATCCAGCAGGCCGAGCAGATCCGCGACAAGGCGCTCGAAGCGCTGCTCGAGGACGTCGAGGTCCCGTTGCCCGAGGCCATCGTGCAGGCGCAGGTCGACGACACCCTGCACAACTCGATCCACCCCATGGAACACGATGAGGACAAGTTCAACGAGAGCCTCACCGAGCAGGGCAGCAGCCGCGAGGAATTCGACGCCGACAACCGCAGCAACGCCGAAAAGGCCGTCAAGACCCAGCTGCTGATGGATGCCGTCGCCGACAAGCTCGACATCCAGGTCGGCCAGGCAGACCTGACCGAGCGTCTGGTGCTGATGTCGCGCCAGTACGGCATCGAGCCGCAGCAGCTGCTGCAGGTGCTGCAGCAGAACAACCAGCTGCCGGCCATGTTCGCCGATGTCCGTCGCGGCCTGACCATCGCCGCGGTGGTGCACGGCGCCACCGTCACCGATACCGAGGGCAACGTGGTCGACACCACCGAGTTCTTCGGACCGGCCGGCGGCGAACAGGCCGCCGAGGCCGAGGCGGCCGAGGATCTGGCCATCGATGACACCGACGGCACCGACGGCGCCGAGGACGTCGATACCTCGGAGGCCGAGGCCGAGGACTCCGCCGACGAGAAGTCGGAGAAGAAGGCGAAGAAGGAAAAGGCCGAGAAGAAGGCCAAGAAGAAGTCCGACAAGAAAGATCAAGACGCGGACGAGTGACGCTGTGAGCGAAAGCGCGCCTTTTGCGGCGTGCTCTTCGCCGCGCGTTCGTTAATGTCGGTGAACGAGTACGACAACTCGAAGAAAGCAGGTATCCAGCCGTGACTGACATGCGTGGTGGCACGTCGGGGCTCAACCTCATCGACTCGGTATATGAGCGTCTGCTCGCCGAGCGCATCATCTTCCTGGGCACCCAGGTCGATGACGACATCGCGAACCGGTTGTGCGCGCAGATTCTGCTGCTGGCCGCGGAGGACCCCACCAAGGACATCCACCTGTACATCAACTCGCCGGGTGGTTCGGTGACCGCCGGTATGGCCATTTACGACACCATGGTGCTTGCGCCCTGCGATGTGGCCACCTACGCGATGGGTCTGGCCGCCTCGATGGGCCAGTTCCTGTTGGCGGCCGGCACCAAGGGCAAGCGTTACGCCCTGCCGCACGCGCGCATCATGATGCACCAGCCTTCGGCGGGTATCGGTGGCAGCGCCGCCGATATCGCCATCCAGGCCGAGCAGTTCGCCTTGACCAAGAAGGAGATGAACCGGCTCAACGCCGAGTTCACCGGTCAGACGCTGGAGCGGGTGGAAGCCGACGCGGACCGTGACCGCTGGTTCACCTCCGCAGAGGCGCTGGAGTACGGCTTCGTCGACCACATCATCACCAGTGTCAGCGTCAACGGCGAGGGACCAGGAGCAGGTATCAAATGAATCCGATGCAGTCGCGCTACATCCTGCCGTCGTTCATCGAGCACTCCAGCTTCGGCGTCAAGGAGTCCAACCCGTACAACAAGCTGTTCGAGGAGCGCATCATCTTCCTCGGCGTGCAGGTGGACGACGCCTCGGCCAACGACATCATGGCCCAGCTGCTGGTGCTGGAGTCGCTGGATCCCGATCGAGACATCACGATGTACATCAATTCCCCGGGTGGCTCGTTCACCTCGTTGATGGCGATCTACGACACCATGCAGTACGTCCGTGCCGACATCCAGACCGTCTGCCTCGGCCAGGCCGCCTCGGCCGCCGCGGTGCTGCTGGCCGCGGGAACCCCCGGCAAGCGGCTGGCGCTGCCGAACGCCCGTGTGCTGATCCATCAGCCCGCCGTCGGCGGTGCGATCCAGGGGCAGGTGTCCGATCTGGAGATCCAGGCCGCCGAGATCGAGCGCATGCGCAGCCTGATGGACACCACGCTGGCCCGCCACACCGGCAAGGACCCCGCGGTCATCCGCAAGGACACCGACCGCGACAAGATCCTGACCGCCGAGGAAGCCAAGGATTACGGCATCATCGACACGGTTCTGGAGTACCGGAAGCTGTCGGCGCAGAACGCCTGATCACCAGTACCGAATACTCGACCCCGGTTCGCCTCGCGAACCGGGGTCGAGTGTTTTCAGGCCTCGGCGGCTGAGTCGGCTTCCTCGGACGACTCTGTCGGCGAGTCGGCGGTGTCCGTCGGGGCTCGATCGGTACCGGGGTCCTTCTCGACGTCGTCGTCGGGTTCGTCCGTGGTCGGCTCCTCGACGCCGATGTCCGCAGCCTCGTCCGCGACCGGTTCGGACGCCTCCGGCGCCAGCGAATCGCCGAGCGCATCCTCGGGCTCGGTCGCGTCGGCCTCGGTCGGTGCGCCGTCTTCGGCGGGGGCCTCGGTGCTGACGGACTCCTCCGTGGCGAGCGTGGTCTCGGCGACGACGACGTCGTCGGTCTCCGTGCCGAAGGGCTCCCGCTGTGGCGGTTCGTTCTCGATCACCGGATCGGCGTCGACGGGTGCGGGTTCGGTGACGTCGGCGGACTTCGCTGCCTGGGCGGATGATCCGGAGGCGGGCACCGCCACGGCCCCGGACAGCGCGGCTGCGGGCGGCCCGAACAGTCCGCCGATGCTCTTGACGACCCCGGCCAGCGCGTCCTCGATGAGCATCGCCACCGAAGCCGCCGCGGTCCCGATGAACGAACTCAACAGCATGAACGCGAAGAACGGCGGAGCGACGATCGCGTTGAGGGCGTCGTTGTCGAGCGCCGGCCGCACGATGGCATATACCGTCCCGACCACGGCCCGCACGGTCGCGACGATCAGCGACGAGATCGGGTGCGCGAACTCGATCGGAAGCGCCGCGGCGTTCGGAGCAGGGGACACAGTGGTTCCACCACCTGACCCGAAGATCGGTGTGATCAGCTCCGTGAAGGTGTCGACGTGTTCGATCAGTTCGGGCAGCGTGATGTCCAGTGGGGCCGAGGTTGCGGTGAGCGCGACGGCCGGCGCCGTCCCGTGCACGGGTGGTGCGGCGGTCGCCGGTGGGACAGACACGCTCGACGCGAGTAGACACGTGCACGCGACGGCGCCGATGAGAGACCGCTTCGGCTCGTACATGATCGTTCCTTCCCCTGGAGTGACGCTTCGTGACCGGAATTGTCGGTCGCGTCGGCGGCAGGGGAACCGAGTAGGACGGCACTCAAGTTTTCAATAGCTGAAGGTCGTCGCGCCGTCGCCGATCCACTCCCACAGTTGCACGGTGCCGCCCGGCTCGGCGCCGGCGATGAAATTGCCGGCATCGAGTTGCTTGGACTCGATGCAGATCGGGCAGACGAGGTAGCGGCCGCCGGCCTTCTGGTAGCGCTCCATCAGCGCGGCCAGCGGTGGGCAGCCGGCGCAGGCGGTGGCGACGGCCACCCCGGGCACCATGAGTCGGACGGCCTCCTTGGTCAGGAACATCATCGTCGGGCGTCCCGACTCCGCGGCCCCGACCGCGACCAGAAAGGCCACGGTCACTTTCTCGGCATCTTCGAGGCCGGTGGTGAGGCTGATCGCGGCCTTGTTCGTTGTGTTGGTCATGGCTTCATCGTTCTCTCGCGGGCACCGCAGGGATATGGGGCGTATCACCCACTTCTGCGCCGGACGCATGGGTAGTTTGACGTTTGCGTCAAAAAAGCCGCGGATTGTCGGTCCGGGATGCAACGCTGATGCCGGATCGGGTCGGATCGAGGGGAGATATGGCGATGAGGCGAAACGGGACGCGTATCGGGGTCGGATTGGTCGCGGGAGCAGGTCTGCTGCTCGTGCAGCTGGCGACAGCCGCGATCGGCCAGGCCGAAGAGCCGGTGTGCCCGGCCGGGACGTACTGGAATCCGGCGGTGGTGAAGTGCCTGCCTTACGGCGTCAACCCGGTGGTCGGGCCGGTGGGACCGGTCGGGGTCGGCGGCGTCGTCGGCCCGGTGGGTGTCGGTCCGGTCGGTCCCGGTCCGGTGGGTCCCGGTGGCCTCGGACCCCGCTGACCGGATAACCCGATGTTTGCCGGCTGGTGCGGACGGTATCGTGGAGGGCGGCGAGCTGCCCGTCGCGACCTGGTCGTTTACACCGCGATCGCATCACGGCGGCGACACGCCAGGGACACGGTCCGCGTGCCGCCGGGTGGCGAGCCATCAGGAGGGATATGTTCTCCTGCACGCGAACAAATACCACCGACGCGATTCGGCCCTTCGGTCGCACCGTGACGGAACGAACGGGTAGCGTCGGGTTATCACCCGGGGCAACCCACATTGAGTGACGGCGAACAGGAAGTAGGACCCTCCCACATGGCGCGCATCGGAGACGGCGGAGACCTGCTGAAGTGCTCGTTCTGTGGAAAGAGCCAGAAGCAAGTCAAGAAGCTCATCGCAGGGCCTGGTGTGTACATCTGCGACGAGTGCATCGATCTGTGCAACGAGATCATCGAAGAGGAGTTGGCTGACGCCGACGACGTCAAACTCGATGAGTTGCCCAAGCCTGCCGAGATCCGGGAGTTCCTGGAGGGCTACGTCATCGGTCAGGACACCGCCAAGAAGACACTCGCCGTGGCGGTCTACAACCACTACAAGCGCATCCAGGCCCAGGAGAAGACGCGCGATTCCCGCGCCGAGCCGGTGGAACTGGCCAAGTCCAACATCCTGATGCTCGGGCCGACCGGTTGCGGCAAGACCTACCTGGCGCAGACGCTGGCCAAGATGCTCAACGTCCCGTTCGCCATCGCCGACGCCACCGCGCTCACCGAGGCCGGCTACGTGGGTGAGGATGTCGAGAACATCCTGCTCAAGCTCATCCAGGCCGCCGACTACGACGTCAAGCGCGCCGAGACCGGCATCATCTACATCGACGAGGTCGACAAGATCGCCCGCAAGAGCGAGAACCCGTCGATCACCCGCGACGTCTCCGGTGAGGGTGTGCAGCAGGCCCTGCTGAAGATCCTGGAAGGCACCCAGGCTTCGGTTCCCCCGCAGGGCGGCCGCAAGCACCCGCATCAGGAATTCATCCAGATCGACACCACCAACGTGCTGTTCATCGTGGCCGGTGCGTTCGCGGGTCTGGAGAAGATCGTCTCCGACCGGGTCGGCAAGCGCGGTCTTGGCTTCGGCGCCGAGGTGCACTCCAAGGCCGATATCGACACCCAGGACCACTTCGCCGAGGTCATGCCCGAGGACCTGATCAAGTTCGGTCTGATCCCCGAGTTCATCGGCCGCCTGCCGGTCGTTGCCTCGGTGACCAACCTGGACAAGGAGTCGCTGGTCCAGATCCTGTCGAAGCCGAAGAACGCTCTGGTCAAGCAGTACACCAGGTTGTTCGAGATGGACGGTGTGGAGCTGGAGATGACGCCGGAGGCGCTCGACGCGATCGCCGATCAGGCCATCCACCGCGGCACCGGCGCCCGTGGCCTGCGCGCCATCATGGAAGAGGTCCTGCAGCCGGCGATGTACGACATCCCCAGCCGCGACGACGTCGCCAAGGTGGTCGTCACCAAGGAGACCGTGCTCGACAACGTGCTGCCGACCATCGTCCCGCGCAAGCCCTCGCGCACCGAGCGTCGCGACAAGAGCGCCTAGGCGCCCGAACCACAGCGAAAGCCCCCGCCGGTCGGCGGGGGCTTTCGTGTTTCACGCGCGCACACTGATCCGGTGCTCGGCGACCACCTCGTCGAGCAGCCGCGCGATCTCGGCCACGCCGTCGCGCTGCGCAAAGGCGGCCTCGAAGGCCCGGGCCCGCTCGCGGTAGCGCCCGCCGTCGAGAACCTCGCGGACCGCGCTGCGTACCTGTTCGGGCGTCGGCGTTCCGGTCCGCAGATTCACCCCGACACCGAAGTGCTCGACCCGGGCGGCGACCTCCGGCTTGTCCTCCGTCTGGCCGGCCACCACCAGTGGCACACCGTCGGACAGTGCCCGCTGCACCGCGCCGTAGCCGCCGTTGGTGACCATCACGTCGACCATGGGCAGCAGGATGTCATGCGGAAGATACTTGGCGGCAAAGGTGTTGGCGGGTAACGGCACCCGCAGCTGGGACAGCGGTCGGCCGCCGGTGGTGACGACGACGGTGACGTCCTCGTCGGCCAGTGCGGTGACGGTCGGCTCGATCAGTCGGCCCAGGTCGGCGTTGTCGACGGTGCCCTGGGTGACGTGTACGACCGGACGGCCGCTCTGCAGGACGTGCCACCAATCCGGCGGCATGAACCCGCCGCTCGGCAGTGGATTGACTGCGCCGACGAAACGCACATGATCGGGCAGATCGCTGCGGTGATACTCGAATTCGGGGATGGTCGGCACGATGACACGGTCGGCCAGTGCGGCGCAGTCCAGCACGAACACCGGCAGGCGCGGAAGACCCATCGCGGTGAGCATCCGATCGGCGGCGCGGTGCGCCGGGCGCAGCAGCACGTGGTGAGCGAGCACCGTGAGGGCCCGGTTGCGTAACCGCCCGATCGCGCCGGGCATCGGGGTGATCCCGGGACCGCCGGGTGCGGTATCGCGACTGGTCAGGAAGAGCGGGGTGGTGGTGTAGCTGAGGATCGGCGGCCGGGGCATGCTGTCGTCGAGCAGGTAGGGCAGCGTGCCGAGGAAGAACGCGTCGGTGATGATCGCGTCATAGTCGTTGTCGGCCAACAGTTCCTGCAGAGCGCTGAACTGATAGGGCATCGGTCGCACGAAGACGTGTTCGACGTCGAAATTGATCCGTGCGATGCCCGACGTTTCGGCGCGGCCGGGTAGGTCGGCGTCGAAGGCCGAGTCCTCGTAGTCGGCGGCCGCCGGCAGTGGGCGGGCCTCGGCCCCGACGGCACGGATCTTGTCGGCGTGGCGGGAACTGGTGAGCACGGTGACGCGGTCACCCCGGGCCACCAGACCGCGCGCGACGTTCAGCAGCGGCGAGATGTGTCCGATGGGTGGGCAGCAGGCGATGAGGATCTCGGGCATGGGACAAGATGCTGCGTGATCCTTCGGTGTCCGGACTTGGAGGTTGTCTGGAGATTCGGTGGAGATCGCAGGTAGAAGGCTCAGCCGAGGCGGTCGGGCCGACTGTAGACGTTCATCGAGTCGCCGCGCAGGAAGGCGACCAGCGTGAGCCCGGACTGCGTGGCCAGGTCCACGGCCAGTGAGGACGGCGCCGATACCGCCGCCAGCACCGGGATACCGGCCATCACGGCCTTCTGGGTCAACTCGAAGGAGGCGCGGCCACTGACGAGCAGCACGGTGCCGGTCAGCGGGACACGGTCGGATTCCAGCGCCCAACCGATCACCTTGTCGACCGCGTTGTGCCGACCGATGTCCTCGCGCACCACCAGCGGTTCACCGTCGGTGTCGAACAGGGCGGCGCCGTGCAGTCCTCCGGTCGCCGCGAAGACCTTCTGCCGGTCACGCAATTTGTCGGGCAGACTCGCCAGCGTCTCGGCGGACACCGTCGACGGGTCGTCGCCGGGGCCGTGCTTGCTGCTCAGCCGAACCGCTTCCAGTGAGGCCTTACCGCAGACGCCGCACGAGGAGGTCGTATAGAAGTTGCGGGTGACATCGACATCCGGCAGCGCGACGCCCGGTGCCAGTGTCACGTCCAGCACGTTGTAGGTGTTGAGTCCGTCCGGTCCTGCGCCACTACAGTATTGGACCCGTGCGATGTCGGATCGTCGGGTGATCAGGCTCTCGGTGAGCAGAAAGCCTTGCGCCAGTTCCACATCGGAGCCCGGGGTCCGCATGGTCACCGTCAGCGGCGTGCCGTTGACGCGTATCTCCAGCGGCTCCTCGACCGCGAGGGTCTCCGGTCGGGCGACGGCGGCGTCGGCCGTCACGTGCTGCACCCGGACCCGGGTGGTCACCCTACCCATGCTTTTCCAGCCTCACCACGACCGCCTTGGACACCGGCGTATTGGACCGGGCCGCAACATGATCGAGCGGCACGAGCGGGTTGGTCTCGGGGTAGTAGGCCGCCGCATTGCCGACCGGGGTGGAATACGGGACCACCCGGAATGCCTCCGCGCGGCGTTCCTGACCGTCGAACTCGGACACCAGATCGACGATGTCACCGTCGGCGAGGCCGAACGCGGCGATATCGGCCGGATTGACGAACACCACGCGGCGTCCGCCCTTCACACCGCGATAGCGATCGTCGAGGCCGTAGATGGTGGTGTTGTACTGGTCGTGGCTGCGCATGGTCTGCAGCACCAGTCGCCCCGGCGGTACCGGCACCCACTCCACGGGATACGTCGCGAAGTTGGCCTTGCCGGTGCTGGTCGGGAACTCGCGCGAATCGCGTGGGGGATGGGGCAGCTGGAAACCGTCGGGGGCGCGGACCTTGCGGTTGTAATCGGCACATCCGGGTACGACGTCGGCGATCGCGTCCCGAATGGTGTCGTAATCGGCGTTGAAGCTGCTCCACGGCACCGGATGGTGCGGGCCGAACAGTGCCTGGGCGAGTTGGCAGATGATGCTCACCTCGCTGCGCACCTGCTCGCTGGGCGGGTGCAGGCTGCCGCGGGAAAGGTGCACCATCGACATCGAATCCTCGACGGAAACCAGTTGTTTGCCACTGGTCTGGACATCGCGGTCGGTGCGGCCGAGGGAGGGAAGGATCAGCGCGGTGCGGCCGTGCACCAGATGGCTGCGGTTGAGCTTGGTCGAAACCTGCACCGTCAGGGCGCAATTGCGCAGCGCAGATTCGGTGACCTCGGTGTCGGGGGTGGCCGAGGCGAAGTTTCCGCCCATCGCCATGAACACCTTGGCCTTGCCGTCGCGCATCGCCCGGATGGCGTCCACGGTGTCGTAACCATGCTCGCGAGGGCTGACGATGCCGAACCTGGTGTCGAGCGCGTCGAGGAAAGCGTTGGGCACCTTCTCCCAGATGCCCATGGTGCGATCGCCCTGGACGTTGGAGTGCCCGCGGACCGGGCACAGACCGGCGCCGGGCTTACCGATCATGCCGCGCAGCAGCAGCAGGTTGGAGATCTCGGCGATGGACGGCACCGCATGCTTGTGCTGGGTCAGACCCATCGCCCAGCACACGATGATGCGCTGAGCGCCGGCCATCATGTCGGCGACCTTGTCGAGCTGGGCGCGGTCGATACCCGTTGCCGACGATACGGTCTCCAGGTCGACCTCCCGGGTCCGGCGTTCGTAGCTGTCGAACCCGGCGGTGTGCTCGGCGACGAATTCCCGGTCGACGATGGTGCCCGGCGCCGCGTCGTCGGCCTCGAACAGCAACCGGCCCAGACCGGCGAACAGCGCCATATCGCCGCCGATACGGATCTGCACGAACTCGTCGGCGATGGGCACCCCGTCGCCCACGACGCCGTGCACCTTCTGCGGGTCCTTGAACCGGATCAAACCGGCCTCCGGCAGCGGGTTGATCGCGATGATCTTGGCGCCGTTGGCCTTTGCCTTCTCCAGGATGGACAGCATGCGCGGGTGGTTGGTACCGGGATTCTGTCCCGCGATGACGATCAGGTCCGCCACGGTCATGTCCTCGACGGTGACCGAGCCCTTGCCGATGCCGATCGCGTCGATGAGTGCGGTGCCCGAGGATTCGTGGCACATGTTCGAGCAGTCCGGCAGGTTGTTGGTGCCGAAACTGCGGACCAGCAACTGGTACAGGAAGGCGGCCTCATTGCTGGTGCGCCCCGAGGTGTAGAACACCGCCTCGTGCGGGCTGGCCAGCGCGCCCATCTCGGCGGCGATCAACCGGTAGGCGTCATCCCAGGCGATCGGACGGTAGTGCTGCTCGCCGGGGTGCAACACCATCGGTTCGGTGAGGCGACCCTGCTGGGACAGCCAGTACTCGGGCTTCTCGGACAGTTCGGCGATCGAGTGGCGGGCGAAGAACTCGCGCGTCACCGTGCGTCTGGTGGCCTCCTCGGCGACCGCCTTGGCGCCGTTCTCGCAGAACTCGGCGACCTTACGTCCGCCGTGCTCCTCTGGCCAGGCGCAGCCCGGGCAGTCGAAACCGTGCCGTTGATTCAGTCGCGTCAGCGTGGCCGCGGTGCGGAGCGGACCCATCTGCTCGAGGGCGCGTTGCATGCTGACCATCACGGCCTTGACGCCGGCGGCCTCGTCCTTGGCGCCGGTGACGACGACATCGTCCTCGTGGTAGGTCGCGTCGATGTCGGTCATGACTCCAACCTAGCCCTGGGGTCCGATAACGCGGGCCAGATCATATTTGCCATTTCACATGCAGTGATAGACGCTATCTATCGATGGCCAACGACATCCAGCTGCAGCACCTCGACTACCTGCTCGCGCTGGCCGCCGAACGACATTTCGGGCGCGCCGCGGCCCGCTGTCACGTGAGTCAGCCGACGCTGTCGGTGGCCATCCGTCGGCTGGAGCGCGACCTCGGCATTGTCATCGTGCAGCGCGGACACCGGTTCGAGGGGTTCACCGAGGAAGGCCGCCGAGTGGTGGCCTGGGCGCAGCGCATCGTCGCCGAACGCGATGACATGCTCACCGATATCGACCGGATGCGGGGACGGCTGACGGTCACCGCGCGTATCGGCGCGATCCCGACCGCGGTGCCGGTCAGCCCCGTCATCTCAGCGGAGTTCCTGTCCCGGAATCCGGCGGCCTCGGTGCGCATCGAGGCGTTGTCGTCGCGGGAGATCGCGCGCAGGCTGGCGGACTTCGAGATCGACGCCGGTCTGACTTATCTGGACGACGAGGCGCCCCCCGGGACGCGGTCGGTCGAGTTGTACCGGGAGCAATATGTCCTGCTCGCTCGGGAGGACCATCCGCTGCTGGCTGCGGCCGAGGTGGCGTGGTCGGACGCCGCCGAGCTGGAGTTGTGCGTGCTCACCACGACGATGCGCAACCGCCGCATCCTGGATGCCAACATGGCTGCCGAGGGTGTGCGGTATCGCCCGGCGGTGGAGGCGGATTCGGTGGATGCGCTGTACGCGCACCTGACAGGTTCGGGGCGTGCGACGATCGCCTCGACCGCGTGGCTGCCCACGCTGGGGCTGCCGCAGGGGTTCGCCGCGCGGCCGATGGTGCAGCACGGTGCCCGGCCGGCCATCGGTCTGGTGGTGCTGGACCGGGTGCCGGCCTCCATCGTGGCGGCCGCGCTCGTCGAGGTGGCGTCCGGGCTGGATCTCGGCGACCACCTCGACGGTTGGTGAATGGGGGCTAGAGCACCGTCAGGGCGGAGTCGGCGGCGAGTTTCAGGGCTTCGGCCACCGGGAGCTCGCGGAAGGCATCCGACAGGATCTCCACGCCCCAGGGCCCGCGGAACTCGAAGTACCGCAGCACCGCGACCAGCCCGGCCAGATCGAAAGCGCCGTCGCCGCACAGTAGGCGGTTGTGCACGGTGTCCTCGAAGAGGCTGCCCACCGCCGCGTCGGCGGCGTCGTCGAGTTCGACTCCGAAGATCATTTCGGGGCTGAGTGCGCGGGCCAGATCGCCGATCGTGGTGCCGGCGCGGAACACATGCCAGGCGTCGATCACCAATCCGACGGCCGGATGTGCTGCGGCACGGACGAGTTCGGCTCCGGTCGGGATGGTGTCGACGGTCGAGAAGGGCATCGGCTCGATCGCGATCCGGGTGCAGTGCTCCTGCGCCTCGTCACCCAGTTCGCGCAGCGGTGCCACCAGCTCAGTGAGATCGCTTGTGCGGCTGCCTTGTTCGGATCCGATCTTGATGAACGCCGGGTAGAGCGCGTCGGCGGCCTCGAACAGTAGATCCCGCACATCGTAGGAATGCCCGAGCCGACCACGCGGAATCCACCAGCGCTCGATCAATTCGATCTCGATGTGGGTCAGGCCGGCCCCGGCAGCCATATCGCTCAGCGCATCGAAACCGACGGAATCTCGGATCACCCGCAGGTCATCGGCGATCAGACCGAACCCGGTGAACCCGGCCTCTGCGATGGCCGTGATGCGGTCGGCGATCGGGACCGGGCTGGTCGCCGGGTTGTGCATCGGGGAGACATCGCCTGCGCTGGTCCACGCACTCGCGACGAGTTGGTGTCTGGTCACGGTTCTCCTCATCGTGAGCGTGCGTGAAGTTCGCCCCCGAGCGCGCGTGTCGTCCCACAGACACGCACGCTCGCCGGGATCAGTCTGTGCGGGGGCGGAGCTGGTCGTGGATCACTTTCCGTATTTCGAGACGTATTCGGTCATGGTCTTGAGTTGGTAGCGGGACACCTCGTGGGCGGTCTCGTCCTCGGCGAACACCGAGGACACCATGACGGTGTCGTCGCGGTCGTAAAAGCCCAGTTCGGCCAGGCCGCCGAAGAATTCGTCCCAGTCGATGTCACCGTCACCGATCTTCAGGTGCTGATGCACACGCACCGGGTTGCCGGGCGGATTGGTGATGTAGCGCAGACCGTGGCTGCGGTGGTGGTCCATGGTGTCGGCGACATGCACCAGGCGCAGCTTCTCGCCGGCGGCGCGCATGATCTCGGTCATGTTGCCACCCATGTGGTAGCTGTGGCACGCCACGTACACCATGCCGATATTGGGGGAGTTGACCCCGCGGATGATGCGGACCGCTTCCAGCCCGTCCTCGACGAAATCGTCAGGGTGCGGGTCGATCCGGACGTCGATGCCCTCACGCTCGATGATCGGCAGCAACTCCTCCATCGACCGGAAGAAGGCCCGCTCGGACTCCTCGGCCTTTTCCGGGCGGCCGGAGAACTCGGTGTTGATCACGTTGACGCCCAGATCGACGGTGATCTGGATGACGCGTTTCCAGTTGCGCACCGCGGCTTCGCGGGCGTCCGGGTCCGGGCTGGACCAGCGCAGCACCGGCAACACCGAGGCGATCCCGACACCCGCGTCGGCGCAGGCCTTGCGGAACTTGGACACCAGGTCGTCATCGGCGCGGGGATGGTTGAAGAACGGGATGAAATCCCGGTGCGGGGTCAGTTGCAGATACTCATATCCCAGCTCGGCCACCAACTGCGGGAAGTCCAGCAGTGCGTGATCGTGGTGGAAGGGGGTGGGATCGAGGGCGATCTTCACCTCAGGCGCCCCTGATGGACGCGCGGTCGACCATCGTCACCTCGACCGGCAGACCGGTGCTCAGCGACTCGACGCCGGCCTCGCACACGGCCGAGGACGCATATCCGTCCCACGCCGTGGGACCGTCGGTGTAATCACCCGTCTCGGCGCCGGCGTGAACCGCGTCCACCCAGCGCTGGAACTCGGTGTCATAGGCCTGTCCGAACCGCTCGCGGAAACCGGGCGTGATCTGGCCGCCGCGGGTGCCGTTGCTGTGTGAGCGGACCAGTCCGACATCGAGACCGATCATGGCGCTGCCCTTCTCGGCCACCAACTCGGTGCGCACCTCATAGGCGACATCGGTGGTGACGAACAGTTCGACATCGACATGCTTGCCCGAGGCGGTGCGCATGATGGCGATCTGCGGGTCGGCCAGCCCCTCCGGCGCACCGGGATTTGGCGACGGCTTGATGATCTGGATGGAGGTGATCTCCTCGTCGAACAGGAAGCGGGTCACGTCGACCTCATGCACCAGCGAGTCCCGCACGACCATGGAGCTGTCGAATCCGGACGGGACCGCAGGGTTGCGATGGGTACAGTGCAGGACGAGTGCTCGGCCCAGATCACCGGAGTCCAACAGCGCCTTCAGCTTCGCGTACTCGTGATCGAAGCGTCGCATGAAGCCGACCTGGATGAGGCGCTTGCCCAGCTCGGCTTCGCGCTTGACGACCTCCAATGACGTTGCGACGTCGGTGGTCAGCGGCTTCTCGCACATCACCGGTTTGCCGTGTTCCAGGCAGGCCAGCAACTGCTTCTCGTGGGTGGGGCCGGGCGTGGCCAGCACCACCGCATCGACGTCCGGGTCGGCGATCGCGTCGAGCGGATCGGCGATGGCCCGGCAACCATCGATACCCGCCGCGATGTGCTCGGCCTTCTCGGTGACGTAATCGTTGACCACGACGACCTTGGCGCCGGAGATCTTCGTGTTCAGGCGCGCGACATGGTCGGCGCCCATGATGCCGACACCGAGGACGGCTACGCGGAGGTCAGACATGACTTGGTTCTCCTACTTGAAGCGCACGGACGGGATGCCACAGGAACCCAGGTACTTCTGGGTGCGCTTGGCGATGGGCAGGGGAGCGTCGACCGCGCAGGGGTACATGTCCTGCTCGACGATCGCGAACACGTCGATGCCCAGCTTCTCGATCTCGGCGAGTAGCGGTGGCATCTCCGGGATCCCCAGCGGCGGTTCGATCATCGCGCCGAGCTTGACGGCCTCTCCGAAGGGTAGGTCCTCGGCCTCGACCTTGGCGCGCACCTCGGGATCGACCTGCTTGAGGTGCAGGTAGCCGATGCGCTCCGGAGCCCGGCGGATGATGGCGATGTTGTCGCCGCCGCAGTAGCTGATGTGACCGGTGTCCAGGCACAGGTTGACGAATTCGCCGTCGGTGCCGTCGAGGAAGCGGTAGACGTTCTCCTCGGTGTCGACATGGCTGTCGGCGTGCGGGTGGTACTGGGCACGGACACCGTACTTCTCGTACATGGCCTTGCCCAGCTCGTTCATGCCCTGGGTCTTCTTGCGCCACTGCTCGGGAGTGAGATTGCGATCCTCCAGCACGGCACCGGTGGCAGGGTCGCGCCACATCTCGGGGATGACGACGACATGCTTTCCGCCGACGGCGGCGGTCAGCTTGGCCACGTCCTCGATCTGGGTCCACACCGAGTTCCATGCGTCGTCCCCACGGAATCCAGATTGATGCAGGTGCTCGAACACCGTGCCTGCAGACAGCTTGAGGTTGCGCTTGCCGAGCTCGTCGAGCAGTTGCTGCGGATCGGTCGGTAGGTACCCGTAGGGGCCGAGTTCGATCCATTCGTAACCGGATTCGGCGACCTCATCCAGGAAGCGGGTGTACGGGGTCTGCTGCGGGTCATCAGGGAACCAGACACCCCAGGAGTCCGGTGCGGATCCCACCAGGATTGACGACATTCGGTGCGTCCTTCTCAGCGATCTGACGGGTTGATGAGCGGGCGCTGGACCTTCTTCCAGTCCGCATACCGTTGGTAGGCGGTCCGGGTGGACTCCAGCGTGGACGTCTCGCTGACCGGGACATCCCACCAGGAGAAGCTGTCCGGGGCGTAGATCCGGGGATCGGTCTCGACGTAGATGACCGTGATGCGGTCGGCGGCCTTGGCGACCTTGACCGCGTCGGTGAACTCTGCCGCGGTGGCGACCTTGATGACGTCGGCGCCCAGGCTGGCGGCGTTGGCGGCCAGGTCGACCGGCAGTGTGTCGCCGTCGAGGCGCCCGTCGGCACCGCGGTAACGGTAGGCGGTGCCGAAGCGTTGCGAGCCCAGTGACTCGGAAAGCCCGCCGATGGACGCGAATCCGTGGTTCTGCACCAGTACCGGGATGATCTTGACGCCTTCTTGTACGGCCGTGGCGATCTCGGTGGCCATCATCAGGTAGGAACCGTCGCCGACCATGACGAACACGTCACGGTCGGGCGCGCCCATCCGGACGCCGATACCGCCGGCGATCTCGTACCCCATGCAGGAGAACCCGTACTCGACGTGGTAGCCCTTGCGGTCGCGGGTGCGCCACAGCTTGTGCAGATCACCGGGCATCGAACCGGCCGCGCACACCACGACGTCACGCGGCTCCGACAGCGTGTTGACCAGACCGATGACCTGGTTCTGGTTGAGTTGCACACCTTCTTCGGTGGCATAAGCCGAAGCGACGGTTTGCTCCCATTCGGCGGCCAGATCGCAGACCCGGGAACGGTATACGTCGCTGACGGTGTAACCGGACAGTACCGTTCCCAGCGCCTCGATCGCCTCGCGCGCATCGGACACGACGCTGATCCCGCCTTGCTTGACCGAGTCCGGCGAGGCCACATTGATGTTGATGAACCGCACGTCGGGATTGTTGAACGCGGTGCGCGACGCCGAGGTGAAATCGCTGTAGCGGGTGCCGATCCCGATGATCACATCGGCATCGGCGGCCAATGCGTTGGCCGCGGTCGTTCCGGTCGAGCCGATCGCCCCGACGCTCTGCGGATGGTCGTAGTTCAGCGAACCCTTACCGGCCTGGCTCTCGGCGACCGGAATCCCGGTCTGCTCGCAGAACGCCGCCAACGCCTCCTCGGCAAACGAATAGTGCACGCCGCCGCCGGCCACGATGAGCGGCTTGGTGGCCGAGGCGATGACCTCGGCGGCACGCGCGATCACCGACCGCTCGGGCAGCGGACGGGCGATATGCCAGGTGCGCTCGGCGAACAGGGATTCCGGCCAGTCATGCGCCTCGGCCTGCACATCCTGCGGGATGGACACCGTCGCCGCACCCGTCTCGACCGGGTCGGTCAGCACCCGCATCGCACCCAGCAACGCGGCGGGCAACTGCTCGGGTCGCCACACCCGGTCGAAATATCGGGACAGCGGCTTGAAGGCGTCGTTGACGGTGACATCACCTGAAGACGGCAGCTCCAGTTCCTGCAGCACGGGGGAGCTGACCCGGGTGGCGAAGGTGTCGGCGGGCAGCAGCAGCACCGGTAGCCGGTTGATGGTCGCCAGTGCGGCTCCGGTCAGCATGTTGGTCGAGCCGGGTCCGACACTCGCGGTGACGGCCCAGGTCTGCAGCCGGTCCTTCTGCCGGGCATAGGCGACGGCGCTGTGCACCATGGCCTGCTCGTTACGGCCCAGCACGTACTTCATGCCGGGTTCGCGGCCTGCTTCCAAGGACTCGTTCTCGTCCTGCAACAGTGCCTGGCCCAGGCCGGCCACGTTGCCGTGACCGAAGATGCCGAAACACCCGGCGAAGAACTTCGTCCGTTCGCCGTCGTGCTCGACGTACTGGTTGGCCAGGAACCGAATGGTGGCCTGGGCCACGGTGAGTCGCACGGTGGCCTCGGTGTCCGCCAGTTTCTCGGTGGATTTCGGCGCGGTGGAAACCACGGGTCAGGCTCCTTGTGTCTTGCGCATCGGCAGGCGCGGATCGATTTCCTGGTGTTCCCAGCTGCCACGCAGCCAGGTGTGGTCGGGGTTGTCGCAGATCAGCCAGGCCCGCTCGGGCCCGGAACCGGCCATCACGTTCAGGTAGTACATGTGGTGGCCGGGCGCGGCGATCGACGGGCCGTGGTAGCCGTGCGGCACCAGCACGACGTCGCCGGAGCGGACCTCTTCGAGTACCTCGATGGGTCGCTCGGGAGTGCCGAAGACCCGGTGGTAGCCGAATCCCGTTGTCCCGGATGGGCTGTCGTCGATCTCGAAGTAGTAGATCTCCTCCAGCTGGGTTTCGACGTCGCTGTTCTCGTCGTGCTTGTGGGCGGGGTAGCTCGACCAGTTGCCGCCGGGGGTGATCACCTCGCAGGCGATCAGCGAGTCGGCCTCGAAGGTCGTGGCGGTGCCGAAGTTGTGCACCTGGCGGCTGCAGTTTCCCGCACCGCGTAATTCGACCGGGACATCGGCGGCGGCGAGGTGGCGATTCGGGAAGGACCGCTGGGCCCGCGCACCGCAGACGGCGATGCGGCCATGCCCGGACAGGGTGTAGGTCTGGTCGATGCCGATGTACACCATATCGGCGGGTCCGTCGAAAACCGATGCGCGCGGCGATAGTTCGAATGTCGCGCCGTCACACGAGACGGTGCCGCCGCCGGACAGCGGCAGGATCATCACCTCGGTCGCGCCGGTGCTGCGGGTCACCGAGCCGGCGGCATCGAGGTCGACGACGTGCAGGCTGGACTCGGCCCAGCCGGCCGACTCGGGGGTCACGTCGACGGTCAGCGGTGCCGTCGCGCTACCGGCGGGCACATACCATTTCGAGTTCATCGTCACCTCACCATCGCCACGGCCGTGGACACGGCTCCGGCGACATCGTCATCGGGCGGGTACAACAGCGTGCGGCCGACGATCAGGCCCTTGACGGCCGGCAGCGCAAGTGCCTTCTCCCAACTGGCGAAGGCCTCATCGGGGTCGGTGGGGTCACCACCCAGGAGCAATGTCGGCATGGTCGTCGCCTCCATCACCCGGTCCATTTCGTCGACGACGGGCAGCTTCATCCAGGTATAGGCCGAGGTCGAACCCAGACCCTGGCTGATGTGCACGGACTTGATGACGGCATCGGGGGTCAGATCGTTGCGGACCTTGCCGTTCACCCGCGTCGACAGGAACGGTTCGAGCATGGCGATCAGCCCGTGTGCGGCCAGCTCGTCGACCGCCTGGGCGCAAGAAGCCATGGTGGCGACGGTGCCGGGGTCATCGAGATCGATGCGGCACAGCATCTTTCCGCCGTTCATCTTCGCCGCGGCGGTCGACGCGGCGGTGGCACCGGTCATCCGGTCGTCGAGCTCGAAGCTCGCGCCGGCCAGTCCGCCGCGGTTGAACGAGGAGAACACCACCTTGTCCTCGAGCGCGCCGAGCAGGACCAGATCGTCGAGGATGTCGGCGGTGGCGAGCACCCCGTCCACGCCGGGATCGGCGAGGGCCGCGCGCAATCTGTCCAGCAGGTCGACCCGACTGTTCATGGCGGTCGGCCGGTCACCGACGGCGAGCGCGCCGCGGGCGGGGTGATCGGCGGCGACGATCATCAGGCGGCCGTCGTCGCGAACCGTCGGCCGGGTGGTGCGGGCCTGCCAGGCTTGCGCAACGGCGGCCGGGTTCGAGGTACGGATCTCGGTGACGTCGGCATAGCTCTTGGCGGGGGCGGACCTAGACATTGACGGCCTCCACGGCGGTCTGTTCGGCGAGTTCGGCCACCTCGGCGGCGGTCGGCATCGCGGTTGAGCATTCGAGGCGGGAGGCGACGATGGCACCCGCGGCATTGGCGTAACGCAACGTCTTCTCCAGCGACCAGCTGTGCAGCAGGCCGTGGATGAGGCTGCCACCAAAGGCATCTCCGGCGCCCAGGCCGTTGACCACTTCGACTTCGTTGGGCGCGACGGTCACCGAGCTGTGCTTGGTCTTGCCGAGCACACCGCGCGGGCCCTGCTTGACGATGGCCAGTTCGACCCCGAGGTCCAGCAGCGCATCGGCGGCCTTGTGCGGGATGGTCTCGCCGACGGCGATCTCACATTCCTCCCGGTTGCCGACGGCGACGGTGACGTGCTGCAAGGCCTTCTGCACCTGCTCGGACGCGGCGGCCGGGGTCTCCCAGAACATCGGCCGGTAGTCGAGGTCCAGGACCGTCAGCGGCTTTCGTGCGCGCGCCTCCCATGCCGCGAAGTGGGCGCTGCGGCTGGGCTCCTCGGACAGGCCGGTGACCGTCGACCAGTACAACCGGGCGTCGCGCACGGCGTCGGTGTCGATCTCCTCGGCGGTGATCTGCAGGTCCGGTGCCGAGGGCTTGCGGTAGAAGTACAGCGGGAAGTCGTCGGGCGGAAAGATCTCGCAGAAGGTGACCGGGGTGGGGTACGCACCGTGGGTGCGCACGTAGCGGTTGTCGACGCCCAGGCGAGCGAGCTCGTTGCGCACGTACCGGCCGAAGGGGTCGTTGCCGGCGCCGGAGATGAGCGCGGCGCGGTTCCCCAGGCGGGCGGCGGCGACCGCGACGTTCGCGGCGCTGCCGCCGAGGAACTTGCCGAACGATTCGACGTCTTCGAGTCCGACGCCTGTCTGCAGGGGATAGACGTCGACGCCGGCTCGCCCGATGGCGATCACATCGAACGGTTCCGTGCTGGACGGCCTTTCAGAGGACACTGTGGCTCCCGAAGATGGTGGGCGGGCACTTCACCTAAGACTGTGCCTCGCGTCACTCGCTCATGTCAATAGTTTGTCCTGACATTCGAACTTTCAATCATTTGGGCGCGGTTCGGTTACTCTTCTTGAGCAACAGACTTCAGATCGGAGTGGACGTGCCCTTAGCTGTTGAACTCGATAGATCCAGTCCTGTGCCGCTCTACTACCAGCTCGCGCAGGCCATCGAGACGGCGATCCGCAACGGTGAGCTCGCACCCGGGGACCGGTTCGAGAATGAGCTGGCGCTGGCCAGTCGACTGGCGCTGTCGCGTCCCACCACCCGCCGCGCCATCCAGGAACTCGTCGACAAGGGTCTGTTGGTGCGCAAGCGCGGAGTGGGAACCCAGGTGGTGCAGAATCCGGTGCACCGGCGCGTCGAACTCACCAGCTTGTTCGACGATCTGGCCAAGTCCGGACAGGAACCCACCACCCAGTTGCTCGAGTATCACGTCGGTCTCGCCGACGAGGAGATCGCCGCCGAACTCAACCTCGGCAAGGACCACGAGATCGTCACCATTCAGCGACTGCGCTGCGCCAACGGCGAGCCGCTGGCGGTCATGACGAACCATCTGCCCGTCGAACTCGCGCCCGATGCCGCCGAACTGGAGGCCAGTGGCCTGTATCAGGCACTGCGCGGGCGCGGCGTCCACATCCGTCTCGCCCGGCAGCGCATCGGGGCGAAGCCGGCCAATCGCACCGAGGCGCGGTTGCTCGATGAGAAGGCGGGCTCGCCGCTGTTGACCATGAGCCGCACGGCATTCGACGACTCCGGTCGCGCGGTGGAGTTTGGTAGTCACTGCTATCGGGCGTCGCGGTACTACTTCGAGACGACGCTCGTCGACCGCTGATCACGACCACCGGAACCCTTCAGCCGAACGCGGCGCGGAACGCCTCCAGAGCCACCGTGCTGTCGCCCGCGGCCCACGCCTCCAGTCCGACGGTGCCCTCATACCCGATCTCGCGCAACGCCTTCGCGATCGCGGGGTAGTGGATCTCGCCGGTGCCCGGCTCGCAACGGCCCGGGACGTCGGCGACCTGTACCTCGCCGATCGCCGCACCGCAGCGGCGCACCAGTTCGACGAGGTTTCCCTCGCCGATCTGGGCGTGATAGAGGTCCAGCATCATTTTCACGTTGGGATGCCCGACGCCCTCGATGAGCGCCAGGGTGTCCCTGGCGCGCGCCAGTGGCACACCCGGATGGTCGACGATGGTGTTGAGGTTCTCGACGCAGAACGTCACTCCCGCCCGCGCGCCGAGTTCACCGATGCGCTCCAGCGCCCGCAGCGCCGTGAGCCACATCTGGCCGGTGGCGCGCTGCCGTGGCCGGGCCGCCTGACCGTCCACCAACTCGGCGGTGTGCAGGTTCAGCCGCGGCACACCCAGCGTCTCGGCGGCTTTGATGCTCAGTTCGGCGGTGCGTACCACCTCGTCGGCGCCGTCGGGGTCGATGAGATCGCCGTGCAGGTATCCGGTCATCGACGAGAACCGGGCTCCCGTCTCGGCCAGCGCGTCCAGATCCTTGTCGTGCCAGCTCCAGATCTCGACATCGAAGCCGAGCTCGTCGATCTTGGTCACCCGCTCCAGGATCGGCAGGTCGCGGAACACCATCTCCGAACAGACCGCGAGCCTCATGCGGCGATCTCGCCGGCGCCGATGAGGCCGAAGGACAACGGTGGTGGCATGGGAACTCCGATCGACTAGAACGTTCTAGAAGTAAGGTAGAACCGCGTCGACGGATTCGTCAACGACCTCTCTAGAACGTTCTAGACTGCGACGGTGGACCGCAGACCGACGCTGGCCGATGTCGCCGCACACGCCGGCGTCTCGGTGGCGCTGGTGTCGATCGTCATGCGCGGGGCGCCCGGTGCCAGTGAGCGGACCCGTGATCGGGTGCGCGGCGCCGCCGATGAACTCGGCTACCGGCCGGATCCGCGTGCGCGCCGGTTGCGCCAGCATCGAACCAAGCTCATCGGCGTCACGTTCACCGTCGGTCAGGAATTCCATGCCGATCTGGTCGACGGCGTCTACGTCGCGGCCGAGAACCTCGGGTATGACGTGGTGCTCAGCGGGATCACGCCGCATCGTGACGAGGTCAGGGCGCGTCGCACGCTGATCGATGAGCAGTGCGAGGGCCTGGTGCTCGTCGGTCCGCAATCCCCGGCCCGGCAGATCGATGAGCTGGCCGAGCGGGTGCCGGTCGTGGTGTTGGCCCGCCGGGTACGCGGCGTCGATGCCGTGCGCAGCGACGACGTCGCCGGGGCGATGCTGGGGACCGAGCACCTGATCGGTCTGGGCCACCGGCGAATCGTCTACCTCGACGGCGGACGCGCGCCCGGTGCTGCGGAGCGCCTGCGAGGCGTTCGGCGGGCCGCCCGCGCTGCAGGGGTGTCCGTGCAGGTGTGCCCCGGTGGCCTCACCGAACGGGAAGGGGCTACCGCCGCGACGGTGCTGCTGGCCGAATCCGAGCTGCCCACCGCGGTGTTCGCGTTCAACGACCGCTGCGCCCTCGGGGTGATGGATGTGCTGATCCGTGCCGGAGTGTCTGTGCCGCAACAGGTATCGGTTGTGGGCTTCGATGACAGCCCGCTGGCCGGACTGGCGCACGTGGACCTCACCACGGTAGGCCAGGACGCCATAGGCTTGGCGGCGACGGCGGTACGGCGACTGGCCGAGCGTCTGGATCATCCCGCCGGTGCGATCGATAGGGTGGATCTGGTGCGCGAACCGACGCTCGTCGTTCGCGGATCGACGGGCCCGCCGCGCAGTGACCTGCGGAAATGGGCCTGACAAATGACTTGCAGTCCTAATGTCAGGACAAAGTATTGACTTTCGTGTGTGAGCCGTATTACATCAACTGTGCAGGCGTGCAGTCCGACACCGGGCCCATCCCGACGGCGGCGACACGGCGACATGACAACGAGGAGAGACAGCGATGAGCGCTCGCGCGAAGAGCCGAGTAACAAAGCCGTTCAAGCGGCTCGCAGCCCTTACCGGAGCGGGCGTTGTGGCGATGAGCATGGTGGCGTGTTCGTCCACCGGTGGTGCACCCGAGGGCTCGGGCGACGGAGGCAGCGGTGGTGGCACCGTCGACACGCCGCGCATGACGATCGCGATGATCACCCATGAGGTGCCCGGCGACTCGTTCTGGGACCTGATCCGCAAGGGTGCCGAGGCCGCAGCCAAGAAGGACAACGTCGAGCTGCGCTACTCCAATGATCCTGAGGCGCCGAACCAGGCCAACCTGGTGCAGAGCGCGGTGGATTCCGACGTCGACGGCATCGCGGTGACCCTCGCCAAGCCCGACGCCATGCGCGCGGCAGTTCAGGCCGCCGAGGCGAAGGGGATTCCGGTGGTGGCGTTCAACGCAGGGATGGACGCCTGGCAGGAAATGGGTGTGCACGAGTTCTTCGGCCAGGACGGCTACATCGCCGGCCAGGGTGCCGGCGACCGGCTCACGAAGGACGGGGCCACCAAAGCCATCTGCATCATCCAGGAGCAGGGCCACGTCGACCTCGAAGCCCGTTGCGCCGGAATGAAGAACACCTTCCCGGCAACGGAGATCCTGAACGTCAACGGCAAGGACATGCCGTCGGTGGAGTCGACGATCACCGCCAAGCTGCAGCAGGATCCCGCGATCGACATGGTCGTCGCGCTCGGTGCGCCGTTTGCGCTGACGGCGGTCACCTCGGTCAAGAACGCGGGCAGCTCGGCGAAGATCGGCACATTCGACACCAACGCCGCCCTGGTCGACGCCATCAAAGCCGGTGACGTCCAATGGGCGGTGGACCAGCAGCCCTACCTGCAGGGCTACCTCGCCGTCGACTCGCTGTGGCTCTACAACACCAACAAGAACGTCATCGGTGGCGGCCAGCCGACGCTGACCGGGCCCGCGTTCATCGACAGCACCAACGTCGACGCCGTGGCCGAACTGGCCAAGGCCGGCACTCGATAGCCGTACAGGGAAAGAGTAGAAGATGGTCACCCAAGCAGATCTGGACGTCGCCGACCACAAGGTCGTCCGCGACGAGCGCGTCAAGGAACGAAATCGCGTCCAGCGCATATTGATCCGCCCAGAGATGGGTGCCGGTATCGGTGCGATCGGAATCTTCATCGCCTTCTTCATCGTGGCGGCGCCGTTCCGTGAGGCCTCCTCGCTGGCCACCGTGCTCTACGCCAGCAGCACCATCGGGATCATGGCGTGCGGCGTCGCGGTGCTGATGATCGGCGGCGAGTTCGACCTGTCGGCCGGTGTGGCGGTGACGTTCAGTTCGCTGGCGGCATCGATGCTGGCCTACAACCTGCACCTGAACCTGTGGGTGGGCGCGGCCTTGGCGTTGGTGATGGCCTTGGCGGTCGGATTCTTCAACGGCTTCCTGGTGATGAAGACCAAGATCCCCAGCTTCCTCATCACCCTGTCGACCTTCTTCATGCTCGCCGGTATCAACCTCGCGGTCACCAAACTGGTGTCGGGACAGGTGGCCACCCAGAGCGTCAGCGACATGGCCGGCTGGGACTCGGCGCAGAAGGTGTTCTCCTCCACCTTCACCGTGTTCGGCGTCGGCATCCGGGTGACGGTGCTGTGGTGGCTGGTCTTCACCGCGGTCGCCACCTGGGTGCTGTTCAAGACGAAGATCGGGAACTGGATCTTCGCGGTCGGCGGCGACGCCGAAAGCGCCCGCGCCATCGGCATTCCGGTGACCAAGGTGAAGATCGGCCTGTTCATGTTCGTCGGGTTCTGCGCCTGGTTCGTCGGCATGCACCTGTTGTTCGCCTTCAACACCGTGCAGTCCGGTCAGGGCATCGGCAACGAGTTCTTCTACATCATCGCCGCGGTCATCGGCGGCTGCCTGCTCACAGGTGGCTACGGCACCGCGATCGGGGCGGCCATCGGTGCGTTCATCTTCGGCATGACCAACCAGGGCATCGTCTATGCGGGCTGGGATCCGGACTGGTTCAAGTTCTTCCTGGGCGGCATGCTGCTGTTCGCGGTGATCGCCAACAACGCCTTCCGTAACTACGCAGCGAAGAAGTGATCTGATGACCGCAACAGTCGAAACCCCCAGCAACGCAGCTTCCGAGGGCAACAAGGTGCCGCTGGTCGAACTGCGCAACGTCGGGAAGTCCTATGGCAACATCACCGCCCTGAAGGACATCAGCCTGCGGGTGCACGCCGGTCAGGTGACCGGCATCCTCGGGGACAACGGCGCCGGCAAGTCGACGCTGATCAAGATCATCGCCGGTCTGCACCAGCAGACCGAGGGTGAGTTGCTCGTCGACGGCGAGGCGACCAAGTTCGCCTCACCCGCCGACGCGTTGGACAAGGGCATCGCGACCGTCTACCAGAACCTGGCCGTCGTGCCGCTGATGCCGGTGTGGCGTAACTTCTTCCTGGGCCAGGAGATCCGCAAGAAGTCGTTCCCGTGGTCACTGGATGCCGGTGCCATGCGGGCGACCACGCTGACCGAGCTGGCCAAGATGGGCATCGAACTGCCCGATGTCGACGCGCCGATCGGTTCACTGTCCGGCGGTCAGCGCCAGTGTGTGGCGATCGCGCGGGCGGTGTTCTTCGGGGCGCGGGTGCTGATCCTGGACGAGCCCACTGCTGCGCTCGGCGTCAAGCAGTCCGGTGTGGTGCTCAAATACATCACCGCGGCCAAGGAGGCGGGATTCGGCGTCGTGTTCATCACGCACAACCCGCATCACGCCCACATGGTCGGTGACCACTTCGTGCTGCTCAACCGCGGACGACAGAAGCTGGACTGCACCTATGACGAGATCTCGCTCGAACACCTGACCCAGCAGATGGCCGGTGGCGACGAACTCGAGGCGCTGAGCCACGAGCTACGCGGAAACAAGTAGTCCTGAGTCGCTTCGGCGCGGTTTCGTACGGTCACCGTACGAAACCGCGCCGAAGTCGTCTGCGCACTGGGCGCGGGGTGTAGGGCCTGCGGTCATCGGGTATCAGGAACCTCATGACATCTGCAACGCTGAAGACCGAAGATGCCGAACCCAAGGCCGTGAGCCGCAGTGTCCAGGTGGCCGCACCCGTCGCGACGCTGTTCGAGATGATCGCCGACCCGCACCGCCATCACGATATCGACGGCTCCGGTACCGTCCGCGATGTCGAGGTCAAGGGCCCGCACAAGCTGACCACGGGTGACAAGTTCACCGTCGGCATGACGCAGTACGGCCTGCCATACAAGATCACGTCGACAGCCACCGCGGTGGAGGAGAACCACCTCGTCGAATGGCAGCATCCGCTCGGTCACCGGTGGCGCTGGGAGTTGGCCGAGGTCAGCCCCGGCATGACCAAGGTGACCGAGACCTTCGACTACTCGACGGCCAAGGTCCCCTTGGTCATCGAACTGCTCGGCATGCAGAAGAAGAACGCCGAGGGCATCGAGTCCACGCTCACCGGTCTGGCCGACCGCTACGAGACGCACTGACACCGGCCGACACAACACGGCCGCCACCCATCGGGTGTCGGCCGTGTTGTGTCGGTGTAGCTGCTAGCGCGGGTCGAGGTCGGCCGCCCGGTGCGCCGCGTCCACCATCGCCATGTTGGCCACCGCATCGTCGGTGCCGAACGGCAGTGGCGCGCCGTGCTCGACGTGCGCGGCGAACGCCTCGAGCTGATAGGTGTAGGACGCCCGGGTGCCCAGATGCTCGACGCTCGTCCCGGTATCCGTGGTCAGCGTCAACCGATCATCGGTGCCGGGACGGATGAAGTCATGGACCAGCACCTCGCCGGCGCTTCCCGCGATCAACAGTGTGAACGAATAGTCCTGCGCCACCATCGAGTTCGTCGACAGTCCGGTGGCGCCACCGGCGAAGGCGATCTCCACATCGCAGCTCGCGTCCACGCCCGGTGTACGCAGTTCGGCCCGCGCACCGGTGATCGACGGCGTACCGAGGCCGAACCGGCCCAACGTCCGCATGATGTGCAGGCCGTAGCACCCGAGGTCCATCAGGGCGCCGCCGGCCAGTTCCAGCGACCAGCGCGGGTCCTCGGCGGCGGGTTCGGGCATCGCCATCCGCACCTCGACACGCCGGATCTCGCCCAGTGAACCGTCGGCGGCGAGGTCGAACGCGCGTTGTGTCACCGGATGGAAGAAATAGTGGAATCCCTCCAACACGGCGACGCCGGCCTCGTCGGCGGCCTGTGCAACGCGCACCGCCTCGGAATGGTCACGGGCGAAGGGCTTTTCGCTGAGCACCGGCTTGCCGGCCGCGATGGCCGCCAGGTTCCACGGAGCGTGCAGCGCATTGGCCAGCGGGTTGTAGATGACGTCGACGTCCGCGTCGTCGATGACCTCTCGATACGAGCCCAGTACCCGTTCCACGCCGTACTTCTGCGCGAACGTCTCGGCGCGTCCGCGGTCGCGCGCCGCCACCGCCACCACCCGGTGGCCGAGCTCGGCGGCCGGGCCGATGATGGCGGACTCGGCGATCCGGGACGCGCCGAGGACCCCGATTCTCATCCGACGACGCTGTTGAGGTACGCGACGCTGGTCCGCACATCGGCGAGCGGACCGTCACCCTCGGGTGCCGCCTCCAAGATGGTGTCCTGTTCCATGACGAACCAGCCGTCGAATCCGTTGTCGCGCAGCACCGAAACGATCCCGGTGATATCGACATCACCCGTGCCCAGCGGGGTGTACATCCCGGCCTTGACGGCATCGGTGTAGCTGAGCTCGCCGGACTGCACCTTGGCGGCCAGTGCCGCGTCGACGTCCTTGAGATGGGTGTGTGCGATGCGCTGGGGAACCGCCTTCGCCAGTTCCAGCGGGTCGGTGCCACCGATCAGCAGATGGCCGGTGTCCAGACACAGCGGGATCGACGATCCGTCCAACACCCGGTCCACTTCTGCGCGGGTCTCCACCATGGTGCCCACATGCGGGTGCAGCACCGCGAGCAGGCCGCGCTCTGCGACGATCCCGGCCAGCCGGTCCAGGTTCGCCAGCAGCGTGGCCCATTGCGCGTCGTCGAGCACGGGGCGGGAGTCATAGCCGTCGGCCCCGGTGGCGGCGGCCAACACCACCACACCTGCACCCGCGGCGACCAGCGAATCCAGCGGCCCGGCAAGGTCATCGGCGGGGTCGTGCTCGGCGTCGTGCAGCACCACCGGCACGAATCCGCCGACACACGCCAGACCGTGCTGGGCCAACACGGCCTTCAGTTCGTCGGTGTCGGTGGGCAGGAAGCCCTCCGGACCCAGTTCGGTGGCGGTCAGGCCGACACCGCGCATCTCGGTGAGGACGCGGTCGGGTTCGAGCTGGTGACCCCAGCCCGGTACCTCACAGACACCCCACGAAATCGGTGCTCCGGCAAGTTTGATGCTCATGCTCCTCGTACCTCCTCAAGTGCTACCGGGGCACCCCGGCGCAGGGACTCGGTGGCGGCCTCGGCCAGCCAGGCGACCTCGACGGCGTCGGCGACCGTCGCGCCCAGGACCGGGCCGCCCTTGGCGACCTCGACGAATCCGGCCAACTCCGTGCGGAAGGCCTCGGTGAAGCGGTCCATGAAGAAGTTGTGCGCCGGCCCCGTGGGGAACTCATTGGCAGGGTCGACGTTCTTCAGTGGCGCACCTTGATCCCAGCCGGCGGCGACGGAATCGTCGAAACCGTGCACCTCGAGGCGGCAGTCGTAGCCACGGGCGTTGTAGCGGGCGTTCGAGATCACGCCGAGCGCACCGCCGTCGAACCGCACCACGACCGCCGCGGTGTCCACGTCGCCGTATTCGGTGAACAGCGGGTCGCCCTGCACGGTGCCGGTGGCGTAGACCTCCACGGCGTTCTGGCCGGTGATCCAGCGCACGACGTCGAAATCGTGGACAGCGCAATCCCGGAAGATGCCACCGGAACCCTTGATGTAATCCATCGGCGGGGGAGCGGGATCCATGGTGGTGCTGCGGACGGTGTGCAGGATGCCCAGGCTGCCGCTGTCCACGGCGCTCTTGGCGGCGGCGAAGGCCGCATCGAAGCGGCGCTGATAACCGACCTGCACCGGGACGCCGGATGCCGCGATGATCTCGGCGACGCGGGCGCTCTCGGCGGCGGTGGAGGCGATGGGCTTCTCGCAGAAGGTGGGGATACCGCGCTCCACCGATGCCAGGGTGAGTTCGGCGTGCGCGGGCGTGGCCGCGGCCACCACCACACCGTCGACGCCGGCGGTCAGCAGTTCCTCGACCGACCCGACGGCCTTGGCACCGTGCTTGGCGGCCACCGCGGCGGTGACATCCGGTCGTTCGTCGGTGATCACCAGACCGTCGATACCGTCAAGGGCGGCAAGGGTTTCGGTGTGGAACGCGCCGATTCGGCCGAGGCCGATCACGCCGATGGTGGTCATGGGATTCTCCGTTCGTTCTGTGCGTCGAGGGCGGTGGCGAGTTGATCTGCGCTGTGCCGGTCGGCCAGCGCGGCCAGGACGGTGTCGACCTGGCTGGGTGGGGCCAGGCTGCCGATGGGCTGGTCCCGGTCGAGATTGGTGGGGAAGGCGTAACCCTCGGCGGTGGCGTTGACGACGTTCTCCAGCTCGGCCTGCGAGCGGCCCGCCGCCTGCATCGCCAGCAGTGTGGGGTAGACGGCCTTGATCATGGCGGTCCGGTCGAGGGACTCCATCGCACGACCGAACGGCGAGGAGATCTGCAGCAGGTTGGCCATCCGGCTGATATCGGCCGAGGTGTTCTCGCCCGCACCGTGATACAGCGCGGGATTGAAGAACACCGCATCACCCTTGCGCAGCGGCACCTGCACGTGGTGCGCGGCGAAGAACTCGATGAATTCCGGCCGGTAGAACGCGATGTAGCCGGCCTCGAACCGCTGCGAATAGGGCAGCAGCATGGTCGGACCGCTCTCGGTCGGCATATCGCAGTGCGCGACGGCGCCCTGCAGCGTCAGCGCCGCCGACATGCGGTGCATATGTGCCGGATAGGACGCCAGTTGATCGACGTTCACGAAGCCGAGGTGGTAGTCGCGATGCGGAACCTGGGCCGCCCCACCGGGATTGACGACGTTGACCTGCGAGGTCACCTGATAGCGCGGACCGAGCCAGGCCTGCGATACCAGCGCCAACGTGTCGGCGGCGTAGTAGTGCGCGTATACCTCGGGGGAGTGCAATGCGAGCTTCTGAGCCGCGTTCCACACCCGGTCGTTGGCGCCGGCCTTGCCGAAGTGGTCGCCGGCTGCCGCGCCCTGGGCTCGCTGCGCGGCGATGATCTCGGTGAAAGCGGTGGTGGCGCGGTCCAGCACGTCGTGGGCGAAGGCCTGTTCGAACACCACCACCCCGGGCCCGTCGGTGAGTGCGCGGATCAGCTCGGCCTGCAGCGCGTGCCGATCGGCATCGGCGATCGCGGCAGCCGAGTACACCAGCACATTGCGGCGGACGTCGACGGCATGCGGATAGTCGGCCGGATCTGTGGTGCACAGCACCTGGGCGCGAAAGGCGGCCAGATCGCAGTCCGACTCGGCGATCCAGCCGTTCGAACGGGTGAGGGATGCGGACATGCCGGTTAGTCTTGCTGTGACCCGACGCGCAATCAACAGCAGAAACCCATCAAAAAACCATCACTGCGCATCACCATCCATTCGCGAGCAGTCGCGAATGGCCCCGGAATCTCGACAGTCCGGGGCCAGTCACGTCTGCTCGCGGGAAGAAGTGGCGGGAGAACGAGCGCCCATGCACCGGTACAAGGTCCGCGAGATCGCCCAGCAGTCCGGCCTGTCGGAGGCCACGGTGGACCGTGTCCTCAACGACCGGCCCGGCGTGCGGGAGAACACCCGCGCCGAGGTGCTGCAGGCCATCGCCGATCTGGACAAGCAGCGGGCGCAACTGCGCCTCAACGGCCGTCGCTACCTCATCGATGTGGTGATGCAGACACCGCAGCGGTTCTCCGATGCGTTCCGGGCGGCCGTGGAGGCCGAACTGCCCGCGTTCGCGCCGGCCGCCCTGCGTGCCCGGTTCCACCTGTGGGAGTCGGGCTCGGCCGCCCAGACCGCAGACGTGCTGGGCCGGATCAAGGGCAGCCACGGCGTCATCCTCAAGGCCCAGGACGAGCCGGAGGTCGCCGAGGCGGTGGACCGTCTGGTCGCCACCGGTGTGCCGGTGGTCACCTACACCACCGATGTGGCCAACAGCGACCGCTGTGCCTACGTCGGCATCGACAACCACGGCGCCGGCGTCACCGCCGCCTACCTGGTGGATCAGTGGCTGGGTGACGCGCCGGCCGATGTGCTGATCACGCTGAGTCGCACCGTTTTTCGCGGGGAGGGCGAACGCGAGGTCGGATTCCGGTCCGGGCTGCGTGGCTCCGGGCGCAACATCATCGAGGTCAGCGAGGGCGACGGTATCGACGCGACCACCGAACGCCTGGTGCTCGACGCGCTCGGGCACCATCCCGGTATCGAGGCGGTCTACTCACCCGGCGGCGGCAACGCGGCCACGGTCGCGGCATTCGAGAAGGTGGGCCGCACCTGCCGGGTGTTCGTCGCCCATGATCTCGACGTCGACAACCGCAGGCTGCTGCGCGAGGGCAAGCTCTCGGTGGTGTTGCACAACGATCTGCGTGCCGATGCCCGGCTTGCGATGCGGGTGCTGCTGGCTCAGCACAATGCGCTGCCGGAGGAGTCGGTGCGGCCCGCGCCCATCCAGGTCGTCACCCCCTACAACCTGCCCGCATGACGGACGGGACGCCGGCGAATCGCTGAAAACGGGCGAGGCGGACTACCATTTCACCGCTCGGCCTCGTGAACATGCGCCGACGACAGGACAAACCACAAGCAGGGGTATTCGATTGATGGCGCCAGAGCTCGTCCCGGGCGTGACCGTGCTGGGGAATCTGGCGATCGACGTCATCAACGGCGCGCCGCCGAGCCCCGGTGGCTGCGCGTCCTTCGCGGGCGTGGCGCTGGCGGACGCGCCCGGCACCACGCACATCGTGGCGATGGGCGAGCAGGAGCACCACGAGCTCTTCGACCCGGTGCTGGAGCGGTTCGGCTCCCTGGTGCGGCTGCTGCCGTCGGACCGGACCAGCGGATTCAGCCTGGACTACGACGACACCGACCACCGGCACATGGGCGTCGGAGCGATCGGGCCGGTGTGGACCCCGGCCGATATCGACGCCGATGATCCCCGCACCACCTGGATTCACCTGGCCCCCCTGCTGCGGACGGATTTCCCGGCCGAGACGCTGGCCCATCTGGCCGCGCGCGGCCACCGCATCGCCTACGACGGCCAGGGCCTGGTGCGCGCCGACGAGGTCGGTCCGCTGAAACTGGACCGCAACTTCTCACCCGAGCTGCTGCGTCACCTCAGCGTGCTCAAGCTCGCCGAGGATGAGGCCGTCATCGTCGCCGACGGCGCGTTCGACCTCTCGACCGCGCAGCGTCTCGGTGTGCCGGAGATCCTGGTGACCTACGGCTCCGAGGGCTGTGACATCTACAAGGACGGCACCGTGGTGCGGGTGCCGGCGGCCTGGCGGGTGATGGACGTGCAGACCACCGGAGCGGGCGACATGTTCACCGCCAGCTATGTGGCACATCGTGCGACGGGTGCGGAACCGCGCCGCGCGGTCGAGATCGCCAGCGAATTGGTGGCCCGTGAACTGCAGAAGCGGGTGCAGGTGGGATCGGCACAGCCGTAACCCCGCCAGGTGACTTGACAGGTGTCAAGTTCGGCGGTCATGCTGCTAGCCGACAGCTACTGCGCGGTAACCGAATTCCTTAGAGAATGACATTCTCCAAAAGTGACGAAAACCACATGATGTGTCGCCTGCCACAAGCTACACGCGGCTGAACTGGGCGTTTGCCCGCAGTCAACCCGCGTGTCGCCGACTCGCCTGGCAGAAGACACCCTAAGAGAAGTGCCATACTGGTTACTCGCAGTGACACCAAAAGTTTTTGACGTAACGCCCACCTGGCCAAGCTCGACCGGTCGGGGCGTGAAAGGCAGGAAGTCGTGGGTCAGAACGGCAACACCGGCGCTCCGCGGCAGAAGCTGGAAAAGGTCGTAATCCGCTTCGCCGGCGACTCCGGTGACGGCATGCAGCTTACCGGCGATCGCTTCACTTCGGAGGCCGCCCTCTTCGGTAACGACCTTGCCACCCAGCCGAACTATCCGGCCGAGATCCGTGCACCTCAGGGCACCTTGCCCGGTGTGTCGTCCTTCCAGATCCAGATCGCCGATTACGACATCCTCACCGCCGGTGACCGCCCCGACGTCCTGGTGGCGATGAACCCCGCGGCGCTCAAGGCCAACGTCGGCGATCTGCCGCGCGGCGGCCTCATCATCGCCAACTCCGACGAGTTCACCAAGCGCAACCTGGCCAAGGTCGGCTATGACGCCAACCCGCTGGAGACCGAGGAACTGTCCGACTACGTGGTGCAGTCGGTGGCCATGACCACCCTGACCCTCGGTGCGGTGGAGGCCATCGGCGCCACCAAGAAGGACGGTCAGCGCGCGAAGAACATGTTCGCCCTCGGCCTGCTGTCCTGGATGTACGGCCGGGAGCTGGAGGCCAGCGAGGCCTTCATCCGCGAGAAGTTCGCCCGCAAACCCGAGATCGCCGAGGCCAACGTGCTGGCGCTCAAGGCCGGCTGGAACTACGGCGAGACCACCGAGGCGTTCGCCACCACCTACGAGGTCGCCCCGGCCAAGCTCAAGTCCGGCGAATACCGCCAGATCTCGGGTAACACCGCGCTGGCCTACGGCATTGTCTCCGCGGGGCACCTGTCCGGCATCCAGGTCGTGCTCGGTACCTACCCGATCACGCCGGCCTCGGACATCCTGCACGAGCTGTCCAAGTACAAGCATTTCAACGTCATGACGTTCCAGGCCGAGGACGAGATCGCCGGTATCGGCGCCGCCATCGGGGCGTCCTACGGCGGGGCCATCGGTGTGACCAGCACCTCGGGCCCGGGTGTCTCGCTGAAGTCCGAGGCGATCGGCCTGGCCGTGATGACCGAGCTGCCGCTCATCGTGATCGACGTGCAGCGCGGTGGTCCGTCGACGGGTCTGCCCACCAAGACCGAGCAGGCCGACCTGCTGCAGGCGCTCTACGGCCGCAACGGCGAATCGCCCGTCGCAGTGCTGGCGCCGTGTTCACCGTCGGACTGCTTCGACATCGCAGTGGAGGCCGCGCGCATCGCGATCGGCTACCACACTCCGGTGATCATCCTGTCCGACGGCGCGATCGCCAACGGCTCGGAGCCCTGGCGCATCCCGGACATCAGCACGTATCCGGCCATCGAGCACACCTTCGCCAAGTCGGATGAGCCCTTCGAGCCCTATGCCCGCGATCCGGAGACGCTGGCCCGCCAGTTCGCCGTGCCGGGCACCCCGGGTCTGGAGCACCGCATCGGTGGACTCGAGGCGGCCAACGGTTCGGGCAATATTTCCTATGAGCCGAAGAACCACGACCTCATGGTGCGGTTGCGTCAGCTCAAGATCGACGGCATCACGGTGCCGGATCTGGCCGTCGACGATCCGACCGACGACGCCGAACTGCTCATGTTGGGCTGGGGCAGCTCGTACGGCCCGATCGGCGAGGCCTGCCGGCGTGCGCGCCGCAAGGGCATCAAGGTCGCACACGCGCAGTTGCGTCATCTCAACCCGTTCCCGGCCAACCTCGAAGAGGTACTGCGCAAGTACCCCAAGGTGGTCGTGCCCGAGATGAACCTGGGCCAGCTGGCACTGCTGCTGCGCGGCAAGTACCTGGTCGACATCCAGTCGGTCACCAAGGTCGAGGGCATGGCGTTCCTGGCCGACGAGGTCGAGGGCATCATCGACGCGGCGCTGGACGGCACGTTGCGCGAGAAAGAAACTGACAAGGCGAAGTTCGCACGGTTGGCCGCCGCCACCGTGGAATCTGTGGGAGCAGGAGCATGACCGACCTCGTTGGCTCTGATCTGGGCCTGACCGAAGCCCTCAGCAAGACGGCACTGGTGCCGACCACGGACCAGCCGCAGAAGGGCAAGGACTTCACCAGCGACCAGGAGGTGCGCTGGTGCCCCGGTTGCGGTGACTACGTCATCCTCAACACCATCCGCAACTTCCTGCCGGAGCTGGGTCTGCGCCGCGAGAACATCGCGTTCGTCAGCGGCATCGGCTGCTCCAGCCGGTTCCCGTACTACCTGGAGACCTACGGCTTCCACTCGATCCACGGCCGTGCCCCGACCATCGCGACTGGTCTGGCGCTGGCCCGCGAGGATCTCTCGGTCTGGGTGGTCACCGGTGACGGTGACTCGCTGTCGATCGGTGGTAATCACCTGATCCACGCGCTGCGCCGCAACATCAACATCACCATCCTGTTGTTCAACAACCGGATCTACGGCCTGACCAAGGGCCAGTATTCGCCGACCTCCGAGGTCGGCAAGGTCACCAAGTCCACCCCGATGGGCTCGCTGGACTACCCGTTCAACCCGGTGTCGCTGGCACTGGGCGCCGAGGCCACCTTCGTCGGCCGGGCGCTGGACTCCGACCGCAAGGGCCTGACCGAGGTCCTGCGCGGCGCGGCCCAGCATCGGGGTGCCGCACTCGTCGAGATCATGCAGGACTGCCCGATCTTCAACGACGGCTCCTTCGACGCCCTGCGCAAAGAGGGCGCTGAGGATCGGCTTATCAACATCACCCACGGCGAGCCGATCACCTTCGGCGCCGACGGTGAGTACGCCGTGATCAAGTCCGGTTTCGGGTTGGAGGTCGCCAAGACCGCCGACGTGCCTGCCGATCAGATCGTCGTTCACGATGCGACGCTCGACGACCCCGCCTACGCCTTCGCGCTGTCGCGGCTCTCCGAGCAGAACCTCGACCACATGGTGATGGGTATTTTCCGTCAGGTGAACAAGCCGACCTACGACGACGCCGCCCGCAACCAGATCGCCGCGGCACGCGAGGCCAAGGCACACGACACGGCCGCACTGCAATCGCTGCTTCGCGGTAAAGACACCTGGTCGGTGGATTAGCCTGCTGGTGTGACCCCGCACCTGCAGCCGGCCGCCGTCGTACTGGCCGGTGGGGCGTCGCGGCGGATGGGTCGGGACAAGGCGACACTGCTCTTCGACGGGCGCACCCTCGTCGAGCGGGTGGTCGACGTCGTGGCCGCCCGCTGCGATCCGGTGTTCGTCGTCGCCGCGCCGGGGCAATCGTTGCCGACGCTGCCTGCCCGCATCCTGCGTGACGACGTGCGCGGCGTCGGCCCGCTGCTGGCGACCGCTCGTGGGTTACGCGCGGCCGCTGAGGCGGGCGCCCGCTGGGCCTTCGTCAGTGCGGTCGACATGCCGCACCTCGACACCGAGCTGATGGATGCGTTGCTGACGCCGGCCGTCACCGCCGAGGCGACGGTCATCCTGCCGTGGGACGGCCGTGACCACTATCTGGCCGGCTTGTACCGCACCGCCTTGGCCGATCTGGCCGACGAACTGGTCACCGCGGGGGAGCGCAGCATGCGCGCCCTGGTGGACGCCGCCGACACCCAGCGCATCGTCATGCCGGACCAGCACGCGCTGACCAACGTCAACACGCCCGCCGACCTGGACGTCTGAATTTTCGCCGGTTCGGTCAGCAAATAAGCAATTATGACGCCATCGTCGCCGAATTTGTCCTTCGGCGAAATTCATCTGGTCGATAACACGCATATAACGAGTGCGTGAACGTCACAATTCACCGTCCGCGGCTCGCGCGATCACGGCCGGTTCTTGCCGCAGTGAAGCGAAAAGCTTTGATGCACAACCTATCTGGTGGTAGTGCGGACACTGTGGAAAACCGATGATTCCGTAGACATTTCGTTGTGCCGGTGTTGTTCGACTGTCTAAGTCGTGCGCGTGAAAGTGTGCTGACGGCTGCGCCGCGATGCGGCGCGGACTGACCCGCTCGGGCAGCGCGTGAGACAAACGGCGGTACGAAACGAAAACTACTGCGCAATATAGGTATACGTGCCGTGGACGCTCTATGAGCGCGAATCATGCTGAGAAAGAACATGGTTCGACCGGCCTGGAGAATCGACCAAAAGCATGGCAGGACAGACATTTTCGCTGTTGAGATCCCCGATCGATGCCGGGCCGGGCGCAGCGAACATGGCCGTCGCGGCACCGCGTGAAACGGGTGTGAAAGCCCGCTCTTCGGGGTATCCACACGTTGGCTGCGTCCGTCGACACGCGGCCAGGTGGCGCAGCTCACAAAATGGCTGTGATCTGCCTCACCGATAACGCCTCTACCTGCGATTCAGGGTTGATAGTCGAATTCACGGCTGACCTGCGTAATTGGCCGATCGCCCAAGCTGTGATCTTCTCGTGATCAAAGAGCGACACGTTCGTCATTGAAGTGACTTCGTCCGCGGAGTTTTGTACGTTCATTTTCAACTCCGGTACGGAGCAAACAATTTCACATTCAAGCACCTGCGTGTGAGTGGGCCGGATGCAGACTGAATTCACGTCTGTCGGTCGCCGGGTATGACGCCCGGCGAGACTTGTGTCTCCCACTGTCGTGCCTGACCGAGACGGCACGCCCCAAATCCGCCGCCTGAGCAATTCAGGTCTTCGCGTCCGCATCCGTGTGGACGTGTTCTTTGGCGCGCGCTCGGCGAGAGGATCGATTTTGAAGAACATCCGCAAGACGTTCGGTATGGCCGCCATCGCTGGGGCGCTCGGCGCTGCCCCCCTGATGCTGGCGACCGGAACCGCACATGCGGACTCCGTGAACTGGGACGCCGTTGCTGCCTGCGAGTCGGGCGGCAACTGGGCCATCAACACGGGCAACGGTTACTACGGGGGCCTGCAGTTCACCCTCGGCACCTGGCACGGCAACGGCGGCAGCGGCATGCCGCACGCCGCCAGCCGCGAAGAGCAGATCCGCGTGGCGGAGAATGTCCTGCGCAGCCAGGGCATCGGCGCGTGGCCGAGCTGCGGTGGCCGGGGCTGACGCCTCCGATAGCAAGAATTGGTGCAATGGCGCCGGGCATTGAGCTCGGCGCCATTGTTTTCTCATGAACACCGCCAATCACATAAGAAACTGTTAAAACTTCAGCCTCCTCGGTAACGGGTGATATCCGTCGCTCGACACATCGGATAACCGCGTCGCAAGAATGCTTCACGCTTGGTTCGCGGCCCTCGTGTCACCGGTCGGGGAAGGACCGCAAGATGAGCAGCTTTCGCAACACCATCAAGAATGTCGTCACCAAGAGCCTATGGGTGGCCGCCGCGACCGGCGCCCTGTCGGTCGCCCCGATGGCGATGACCGCCACCGCCGGCGCGGACAGTGTCAACTGGGACGCCATCGCCCAGTGCGAGTCGGGCGGCAACTGGTCGATCAACACGGGTAACGGCCACTTCGGCGGCCTGCAGTTCAAGCAGGCGACCTGGTCCGCCAACGGCGGTGTCGGCTCGCCGGCCCGGGCCTCGCGCGCCGAGCAGATCCGCGTCGCCGAGAACGTGTTGCGCACCCAGGGACTCAAGGCCTGGCCCAAGTGCGGTTCGCGGGGAGCCACCCCCGCCGTCTGGGGCACCCCGACCCTGCCGCAGGCCCCCGCGCCGGCCGCCACCGGCTGCCAGGCCATCCGCGGCGGCGCCGTGCTGGGCATCTTCGACTTCCGGCAGATGTGCAAGGGCATGGAGGCCGCCGTCCGCGCCTTCCAGCCGCGCTGAACGGATCAATCCGGGAGGACGAACGCCGATCTGCCGGCGACCGTCGACAGATGACGGGCCAGCAGCCACTCCGGCACCACCGCCGAGGCCCGACTGGCCAGCGAGCTCAGCGCTGCGGGCCGCAGGTTGACCATCCGTCCGATGGTGCGTGACTCGGCGACCAGGCGCTGCACCCGACGTCGCCGTACCTGGGCGAACTTCTGAAACGCTGCCGAGAGATCGCCGTCACCGGTGGTGAGCGCCGCGAGAATCGCCGCATCCTCCAGGCCCTGACAACCGCCCTGGCCCAGGTGTGGCCGCATCGGATGCGCGGCGTCCCCCACGATCACCGCCCGGTCGCGGGCCCACCGATCGGCCCGCTTGCGGTCGTAGAGGTCGTTGCGCAGCACGGCGGCGGGATCGGTCGCGGCCAGTAGCGCCGGGATCGGGTCGGCCCAATCCGCGAACAGCCGGTGTAGGTGGGCCAGCTCGCCGTCGGGAGCGGACCGCCCCTGAGCGGCGCGCTGGGTGGCGAACCAGTAGGTGTGCCGCGTTCCCAACGGCACATGACCCACCTCCATCCCCGGACCCATCGTCTCGCCGGCCAGATCCGGGTCGAGCGCATACTCGGCGACACCGCGCCAGGCGGTGTAGCCGGCATAGCGTCTCGGCAGATCGCCATTGAGCCGCCTGGCCACCATGGAATCGACACCGTCGGCCCCGACGACGGCGTCGGTCGCCAGCCGGCCGCCGTCGCCCAGCGTGATCGTCGCTCCCGAAGGGGAGACATCGAGGTCGGCGGCCGCCACCCCGTGCCGGACGACACCCGAGGGCAGCGCATCGGCCAGGATGGCGGTCAGGACGGCTCGGTGGATTACCACGAGGGGTTCGCCGAGGGCATGCACCATCCGGTCGGCGGCCGGGCGCCGCAGCCAACGACCGTCGTGCCAGCGCACCGCGCCGGCGCTCACCCGGCCGCCGGCGTCCCGGACCTGATCGCCGAGGCCGATGGCGTCCAACGCCGCCAACGCGTTGGGCCAGATGCTGATCCCCGCGCCCGCACTCGTATCCGCCCGCTGTTCGACGACCTGAACCTCGTGACCGGCGCGGCGCAGCGCGACGGCAGTGGCCAAGCCGGCGATGCCGGCGCCGATGACGGTGATGTGATGCGGCATGCGCCTGACAGTAGGCGTCAAGCAGTCGAGACATTCGGGTCACATCCACGAAACGGAGCACTGGTTTCCTGAAAGGCAACTCAGTCAACCGTAGGTGTACAGGGAAGGGCTCGATGAAACCCGATATCGATGTGACCAGTGTGCCCGGATGGGCGATCCGCCCGAGCCGTCCGCCGGCCGACACCTCGGGGCGATCCTGGACCGTCATCGTCCTCGACGAGGGTGCATCCGAGATCGCCGACCGATGGCGTCAGCAGATCGCCGCGACCGGAGGGGAATCCGGGATGGTGGTACATCGGGTCACCGGTATCGACGCGGCGCTCACGGCATTGCGCACCGATCTCGCCGGCGCGCGCGTCGGATGGCGGCTGATGCTGGCGGGCTCGGCGCAGAGTTGTCTGGTGCTCCGGGCCGAAGCGGTCTCGCTCGGCGTCGCCGATGACGAGATCACGGTCGCGACCACCGACGTGGCGGCGCGATCCGTGCGATGCGTGCACTGCCTGACCGTCACCGGTGCCCGGGTGGCCGTCGAGGAGGTCCTGCCCTGTTCCGGGTGTGGTCGCAATCTTGTTGTCTACTATCACGTCTCGCGACGTGCGGGCGCGCACCTGGGATTCATGGTCGACGCCGAGGCGATGCCGGCATGACGACGCTCAAGCTGGTCGTCACCGCCATCGACGACACCGTCGCCGATATCCGCACGCTGACCCTGACCGACCCCGACAGCGCAACCCTTCCCGCGTTCCCGGCGGGCAGCCACCTCGTCCTCGAATGTGGGCCGGTGTCGAATGCCTATTCGCTGACCGGTGACGGGACCGCACCCGAGGCATACGTGATCTCGGTGCTGCGTTGCCCCGTCGAGGCGGGTGGATCCGGCGGATCGCAGTGGATCCATGACGAACTCGAAGTCGGCGACACGCTGATCGCGAGCCTGCCGCGCAGCGCCTTTGCGCCCGTGCTGCGCGCCCGGCGTCACCTGCTGGTGGCCGCGGGCATCGGCATCACCCCGATGGTGTCGCATCTACGCGCGGCGCGGATCTGGGGCCGCGACACCCGGCTTTTCTACATTCACCGGCCCGGCCGCGGGGCGTATCTGGACATCGTGTCGGCACTGGCCGGGCATGCCGCGATCCACACCAGTCGGGTGCAATTCATCGCGGATGTGCGTGCTGCGCTTGCCGATCAGCCGTTCGGCACGCACCTCTACATGTGTGGACCCGCCCAGTTCATCGAGCAGGTCACCGCGTTGGCCGTCGAACTGGGTTGGCCACCAAGTCGAATGCATCACGAGCACTTCGGGTCCGCCGCACTGGACCCGGGCGCGCCCTTCACCACGCGGATTGCCTCCACGGGGGAGGAGTTCGTGGTCGATGCGGGGGTATCGCTGCTGGAGGCGTTGGAACGCCGCGGAATCACTGTCCCCAACCTGTGCCGCAAGGGTGTGTGCGGGCAGTGCCAGATCCCGGTGACCGCCGGTGCGATCACGCACCGCGATCTGTACCTCGACGCCGAGCAGAAGCGGGCGGCTGACTCACTGATGGCATGCGTGTCCCGCGGTGCCGACGGAACCCTGGAGGTGGCCTTGTGATTTCGGCGAGCGATCTGATCGAGACGTTCCCGTTCCCGTTCCCGGCGGACAGCTACCGGTACTCCACCAACGTGGAACCGGCGGGGGCGGCGGTGTCGACACCGGCGGGCCGGTGGGGTGAACGGGTGGTCGAGGTGGACAGCGAGTACCGGCGCGAACTGGCCGAGCGGGCCGCGGTCCTGGCGGCCGATCCCACCCGGTATGCCGTCCTGCCGCATATGCGCCCGGCCTGCTGGGATGCCATGCTGACGTTGATGCGGGAGTTGGCCCGCTCCTACCCGGAAGCCATGTCGCTGCACCGTGACGGCGAGCAATGGCGTTGGTGCAACGACAAACTGGGCATCGAGCAGACATTTGTCATCGGCGACGAGACCACGCTTCCCGCCGAGCCGCTGGCCTATATCGCCGCTCAGGTGCAAGAGGACATCGTCCTGCTCGACCAGCGCGAAAATGACCTGTTCGGGGACGCGGGCGTGGTGACGTTCGCCGCGGACTGGTCGTTCGGTTTCGACGTCGGGATGACATTCCTGGAGATTCACGGTCCGGTGCCTCGACTGCGGGCCACCGGCGTCATCACCCGTGCCCGGGAATTCCTCATGCGGCTACAGCCGGGCGAGACCTACCGGCGCACCAATTGGACGCTGACGGTCGGTCGGCGGCTGGATGTCTCGACCGAGCGGTACCACGAGTGGGGGCCTGACCGCGTCCTGATCACCGGTGTCGACGACGAGGAGTTCGGCCGGCTGGTCCATCTGCGGGTCGAGGTTCAGCACCTGATCCGACTGCCCGAGTCCGGTGCCATCTGTTTTCTGATCCGCACCTATCTGTTGCCCTTCACCGACCTCGCGACGGTGCATCCGTGGCGTGAGCGCACCGCCGCGGTGCTGGCCGACCTGCCCGAGGACATGGCCGACTACAAGGGCATCATCGGCTACCGTGACCGCGCGGTGCGATGGCTGCGCGACCACGGCTGAAACCCGGACGTGAAAATGCCCGGACCCATTGGGGTCCGGGCATTTTCGGAGTTCTGCTAGTACGGCGTCGGTTCGCCCTCGGCCGCCGGTCCCGGCTCCACCGGCTTGTGCTCGATGATCGCCCGGTAGGCCTTGTTCTCGTGCTGGATCATCCGGACGAAGAATCCGATGAACACCGCCAGGGCGAGCAGGAACACCAACCACACACCGAGCGAGTTGCCGCCGAAGGTGAACACCACGCCGGCCTCGTCGTAGCTGTCGATCGGGCTGAACATCTACTTGACCTCCTCGGTGACGACCAGTACTGCCCCGTTGGTGCGCATCGCGGTGATGGGGATGCCTTCGGGATACGGCGTGGCAGGCACCTCGGTGAGGTCCAGGCCCTGCATCTCGACTTCCTTCGGAATGCGCAGCAGACCAACCTTCTTCAGCCCCAGCGACACCAGGTAGGCCGGGATGAAGCCGAGGGCGGCGAACACCACTGCCCCGACGACCTGACCCCACAGCGACACCGGCGGGTTGCCGTCGGTGTTCGGGTAGCCGGACAGGAACACCCCGGCCATCAGCACCGAATACAGACCGATGCCGCCGTGCACCGACACCGCGCCGACCACATCGTCGATCTTGAACCTCTCCAGCAGCTTTCCGATGAAGGGAGCCAGGCAACCCGCGCCGAACGCGATCAGGAAGCCCAGCGCCGGGTGATAGAGATCCATTCCCGATGCCACGCCGATGATGCCGCACAACCCGCCGGAGATGGTCCAGAAGGGTTCGCCACGCGACGTCAGGTACGCGCCGATGATGCCGCCCGCCAGGCCCATCAACGTGTTGAAGGCAAAGGCGCTCAACGTCGTCGGGCTGGCGTAGATGGTGGCGTAACCATCGCCGGCGTAGATCACGCAGCCCATCAGGAAGCCGAAGAAGCCGGCGAAGATGAGCATCAGGCCCACCATGGTGAGCGGCAGGTTGTGCGGACGGATCGTCACCGGCTTACCGTCGGGCAGGAAGCGTCCGATGCGCGGACCGAGGTTGATCAGGATCCCCAGGGTCGCGAAGCCGGCGATCATGTGCACACACCCCGCCGCACCGACATCGTGGAAACCGAGCTTGGTGAGCATCCATCCGGCGCCGTGCCACCCCCAGGCGGCGCCGATGATCCACGTGACCGAGCCGACCATCACGGTGAGCACCAGAAATCCGCTGGTGCGAATGCGTTCCAGGACAGCGCCGGACATGATCGACCCGGTCGTCGCGGCGAACAGCGCGAACGCACCCCAGAAGATGCCGCTGGCCGAGTCGGCGGTGTTCGGACCCATGTTGTCGCCCCACGGCAGGGCGGCCTTGGCCGCATCGTTGAACTCGATGAAGCCGCTGGGCATCGCGTTGTACAGGAACCAGCCGACGAAGTAGAAGGACGCCACGATGGTGGCGAGCGCCAGCAGGTTCTTCATGGCCGTCGCGAGCACGTTCTTCGACCGGGACGCGCCGACCTCATAGGCCAGGAACCCGGCGTGGATGAGCATCATCAAGGCGATGGACATCCAGTAGAAGAACTCGTTGTTGACGGACGCCATCGTCGAGAGGGCGTCCTCCACTTCAGGTGTCAAAGGGACCTCCGCCGTTGTTGGGGGTTTGCGACACGGCGCTGCGTTTATCCGCAGTGTCCGTGAGGTACTGACGGTGTACCGAGATGAAGGTAACCGCGCCAATGTGTCTCGGCCGTCATCGCCGGTTAAATCGGCGTGAAGACGCCGTACCGCCGTGTTACGCCCCGAACTTGGGATCGGTAGCGCGCCGCTGCCGCCACAGTCGTTGCCATGACGACATACACCCGCTTCGGTATCGGCCTGGCCGCCACCGCCCTGTCCATCACCTTCCTGACCGGATGCTCGAAGGTCGCCGAGATCCAACAACTCACCGACGCCGCGAGCACCGCGGTGGAGCAGCTCAACGAGACCGCCGACGGCCTCGTCGACATCGCCGCCGGTGACATGCTGACCACCGAATCGATCGACGCCGCCATCACCGCCATCTCCGAGAAGGTCGGCGCCGACCCGATGCAGGTGGTGGAACTCGTGTTCACCGACATGTCGGTGACCGCACAGGCCATCGATCCCGCCGCGCCCACCGAACTGAACCAGTGGACCTATACCGCGGGCACCGTCGGCCCCATGCGGCCGGTGGACTACGGCGACGACGCCGAGGCGCTGCGGCAGAACCTGTTCTCGGTCACCGAGGTGCCGACCACCGCGATCGTTGCGGCGATCGACAAGGCGGCGGCCGCCAGCGGAATCGCCGATGCCGCCGTGCAATCGGTGGTGATCAAGCGCAACCTCCCGTTCGGTGACGAGCTGCAGATCCTGCTCAACGTCCAGGGCGAGCGCAGCAGCAAGCAGGTCCGCGCCGATGTCACGGGGCAGATCACCGAGGTCGTCTGACGGCCGCACTACGGTGAGGGCATGACGCCGTTCGAGGATCTGGATTCCTATCTGGCACTGCCCAGGGTGGCCGGCCTGGCCGTCACCCCGGGTGGTGACCGGGTGGTCACCACCATCAGTGAACTCAACGACGACCGCACCGAATACATCACCGCGGTCTGGGAATTGGATCCCGAAGGACGCCGGCCCGCCCGCCGGCTGACCCAGGGCGCCAAGGGGGAGTCGAGTCCGGCCTTCACGGCCGACGGGGATCTGCTGTTCTTGGCCAGCCGGCCGAGGCCGGGCGAGGAAGCACCTCCCGCGGCGCTCTGGCGGCTGCCGCGCGACGGCGGGGAGGCGGTCGAGGAACTGGCCCTGGCCGGCGGGATCACCACCGTGCACCCCGCCCGGCGGGCGGCACGTACCCTGGTGACCGCGCCTCTGCTGTCGTCGGCCACCGGGATCGATGACGACGAGCGGCTGCGAAAACTGCGCAAGGACAACAAGGTCTCGGCGATCCTGCACCGCAGCTACCCGATCCGGCACTGGGACCACGATCTGGGACCCGATCAACCGCACCTGTTCGACACCGACGGTATGCGTGACCTGGCCCCGGCCGCCGGTGTCGCACTGCGCGAGGCCGCATACGACCTCAGCCCGGACGGCAGCTTCGTGATCACCGGCTGGCATGCGCCGACTTCCGGGGTGGCCGTGCGGTCACGGATCGTGCGCATCGACATCGCCACCGGGGAACACACCGTCATCGCCGATGACCCCGACGCCGATCTGGACGGGCCGGTGATCTCCCCGGACGGCCGCCGGTACGCCTTTCTGCGCGAGACCACCTCGACACCCGAGCGGGCGCCCCGGGTCACCTTGTGCTGGGCCGAATTCGGGCGGCGATGGCAGGAACTCGGCGACTGGGACCGCTGGCCCGCCTCGGTCGTCTGGAGCGCCGACGGCACCCGCCTGATCGTCACCGCCGACGACAACGGCCGACACCCGATATTCACGGTAGACCCCGCAACCGGCACCGTCACCCGGCTCACCGATGACGATTACGCCTACTCCGATATCCGCACCGCGCCGGGCGGGATCATCTTCGCGCTGCGCAGTTCGTACCTGCGGCCGCCGCACCCGGTGCGCATCGATGCCGACGGCGCCGTCAGCGTGCTGCCCTGCGTCGAACTGCCCGAGCTGCCGGGCACCGTGGAGGAACTGACGGCCGCGGCGCCCGACGGCACACCGGTGCACTCGTGGCTGGTGTTACCCGACGGTGAAGGGGCGGCACCGCTGCTGCTGTGGGTGCACGGCGGACCGCTCGGTAGTTGGAACACCTGGCACTGGCGGTGGAATCCGTGGCTGCTGGCCGCCGCGGGCTATGCGGTGCTGCTGCCGGATCCGGCCCTGTCCACCGGCTACGGTCAGAACTTCATCCAGCGCGGCTGGGGCGCGTGGGGTTCGGCGCCCTATACCGATCTGATGGCGGCCACCGACGCCGCCTGCGCGCATCCACGGGTCGACGAACGGCGCACCGCCGCGATGGGCGGATCCTTCGGCGGCTACATGGCCAACTGGATCGCCGGTCACACCGACAGGTTCGCCGCGATCGTCACGCACGCCAGCCTGTGGGCACTGGACCAGTTCGGACCCACCACCGACGGGGCGTACTGGTGGGAACGCGAGATGACCGAGCAGATGACACAGCACAATTCGCCGCACAGCCACGTCGAGTCCATCCGCACCCCGATGCTGGTCATCCACGGCGACAAGGACTATCGCGTTCCCATCGGCGAGGGTCTGCGGCTGTGGTACGAACTGCTCAGCCGGTCCGGGCTGGCCGCCGCCGACGACGGGTCCAGCCCGCACCAATTCCTGTACTTCCCATCCGAGGGGCACTGGATCGCGGCACCCCAGCACACCAAGATCTGGTACCAGGTGATCACCGCATTCCTGGACAACCATCTGTTCGGTCGGGAGGTAGGCCTGCCCGAACTCCTCGGGTAGCTTCGGGACCCATGACCTCCTCGCAGCGCGAATTCGACATCGTCCTGTACGGCGCCACCGGGTTCGCCGGCAAGCTCACCGCGCAGTACCTGGCCGGGGCCGGCTCGGGCGCCCGGATCGCACTGGCCGGACGCTCGCTGGTCAAGGTGCGCGAAGTGCGCGACAGCCTCGGGCCCGCCGCGCAGGACTGGCCGCTGATCGAGGCCGACACCGCCCAGCCGTCCACGCTGGCCGACCTGGCCGCGCGCACCCAGGTCGTCGTCACCACCGTCGGTCCCTACACCAGGTACGGGCTGCCGCTCGTGCAGGCGTGCGTCGCGGCGGGCACCGACTATGCCGATCTCACCGGCGAGACCCTGTTCATCCGCGACAGCGCCGAACAGTTCCACAAGCAGGCCATCGACACCGGCGCGCGGATCGTGCATTCCTGCGGATTCGATTCGGTCCCATCGGATATCACCGTCTACGCCCTGCACGACCGGGTCGTCGCCGATGGCGCCGGTGAGCTGACCGAGACCAACCTGGTGCTGCGCACCTTCGCCGGGGGCGTCTCCGGTGGCACCGCCGCCTCGATGGTCGAATTCATGAAGACCGCCGCCGACAACCCGGAATCACGTCGCTACCTCGACGACCCCTATACCCTCACCACCGATCGGGGCGCCGAGCCCGAGCTCGGACATCAGTCGGACAACCCGTGGCGGCGCGGCCGCGATATCGCCCCTGAACTCGACGGCATCTGGACCGGCGCGTTCGCGATGGCCGCCCCCAATTCCCGCATCGTGCGACGCAGCAATGCGCTGCTGGACTGGGCCTACGGTCGACAGTTCCGCTATGCCGAACAGATGAGCCTCGGCTCGTCGGTGCTGGCACCGGCGGCCGCGGCGTTGGAGACCGCCGCCAGCGTGGCGACGTTCAGCCTGGGCAGCCGCTATATGAACAAGGTGCCCACCGGTCTGCTGGAGCGCGTCCTGCCCAAGCCCGGCACCGGACCCAGCGAACGCACCAGGGAGCGCGGCCACTACCGCATCGAGACCTACACCACCACGACCACCGGTGCCCGCTACCGCGCGACCATCGCGCAGCAGGGCGACCCGGGCTACAAGGCCACCGCGGTGTTGCTGGCCGAGTGCGGCCTGGCCCTGGCGCTGGACCGCGACGAACTCTCGGATCTGCGCGGTGTGCTCACCCCGGCGGCCGCGATGGGTTCGGCACTGCTGACCCGGCTGCCCGCGGCCGGGGTCACCCTGGAGACCGCCCGGCTCAATTGATTCCGGCCGTCCGCCCGCTCGGCTAGGGTCCGATCCGGGGGGCCGAAGTGCAACGGAATGGGTGGACCATGGCAGGTTTGGACGATCTTTATGCGCAGATCCCGGTGGCGGACATCGCCGCGAGATTAGGGGCCGGCCAGAGCGAGGTGGACAACGCCATCCGGACGCTGGTGCCCGCGTTGGTCGGCGGTGTGCAGGCCAACGTGCAGGCCGACGACATCGACTCCACGGATCTGGAGGCGGCGGTCGGCTCGCAAGCCGGCAGCCGTCTGTTCGATGGCGGGGTCACGGTCGACGATGTCGACACCGCCCACGGCGACAAGATCGTCGCCGACATCTTCGGCGGCAACGACAGCAACAGTGTCGCCTCGGCACTGACCGGCGGTGGCGTGGCCAACGGCGACCTGATCAGGAAGCTGCTACCCATCCTGGCGCCGATCGTCCTGGCCTATATCGGCAAGCAGTTCGGTGGTGGCGCGGACCGAACGCAGGCCGGCGGCGGCGGGCTCGGCGACGTGCTGGGAGGCATCCTCGGCGGCGGATCGAGCGGCGGCGGTGACAACCCGCTGGGCAGCATCCTGGGCAGTGTGCTCGGTGGCGGTTCCGGTGCGCAGGGCAATCCGATCGGCGACATCCTCGGCGGCCTGCTCGGCGGCAGGAAATAGCCGCGATCTGTGGAGCTCTCGTCGGAATGGTTCCGACGAGCACTCCACAAATCGCAGCCGAAATCGGGGGCTCGCGTGGCCGCTGCGGCGGTTTCCCTAGAATCGAGCGGTGACTGCCAGCCCCTCCTCGCGCGCCGATGCCCTGCCCAAGTCCTGGGAACCGGGAGCGGTAGAGAGCGACCTGTACCAGGGCTGGGTCGACGCCGGGTACTTCACCGCCGACCCCAGCAGCGACAAGCCCGGCTATTCCATCGTGCTGCCGCCGCCGAACGTCACCGGCAGCCTGCACATGGGACATGCGCTCGACCACACCCTGATGGATGCGCTGACCCGTCGGCGACGCATGCAGGGATTCGAGGTGCTGTGGCTGCCCGGCATGGACCATGCCGGCATCGCGACCCAATCGGTGGTGGAAAAGCAGCTCGCCGCCGACGGCAAGACCAAAGAGGATTTCGGCCGTGACCTGTTCATCGACAAGGTCTGGGACTGGAAGCGTGAGTCCGGCGGCACCATCGGCGGGCAGATGCGCCGCCTCGGCGACGGCGTGGACTGGAGCCGCGACCGCTTCACCATGGACGAGGGCCTCTCGCGTGCCGTGCGCACCATCTTCAAACGGCTCTACGACGCCGGGCTGATCTATCAGGCCGAGCGGCTGGTCAACTGGTCGCCGGTGCTGCAGACCGCCATCTCCGATCTCGAGGTCAAGTACGAGGACGTCGAGGGTGAGCTGGTGTCGTTCCGCTACGGGTCGATGAACGACGACGAACCGCACATCATCGTGGCCACCACCCGACTGGAGACCATGCTCGGTGACACGGCAATCGCCGTGCACCCCGACGACGACCGCTACCGGGCGCTGGTCGGCACCACCCTGGCGCACCCGTTTCTGGCCGACCACTCCATCGTCATCGTCGCCGACGCGCACGTGGATCCCGAATTCGGCACCGGCGCAGTCAAAGTCACGCCCGCCCATGATCCGAACGACTTCGAGATCGGGTTGCGGCACAACCTACCGATGCCGTCCATCCTGGACACCGCGGGCGCCATCTCCGGAACCGGGACGCAGTTCGACGGGATGGACCGCTTCGAGGCGCGCGTCGCCGTGCGCGAGGCATTGGCCGCGCAGGGCCGCATCGTCGCCGAGAAGCGCCCGTATCTGCACAGCGTCGGGCACTCCGAGCGCAGCGGCGAACCCATCGAGCCACGGCTGAGCCTGCAGTGGTGGGTCAAGGTGGAGTCGCTGGCCAAGGCTGCCGGTGACGCGGTCCGCAACGGCGACACCGTGATTCATCCGGCCAGCCTGGAACCCCGCTGGTTCGCCTGGGTGGACAACATGCACGACTGGTGCATCTCGCGTCAGCTCTGGTGGGGCCATCGCATCCCGATCTGGCACGGGCCCGACGGCCAGCAGGTCTGCCTGGGACCCGACGAGACCCCGCCACAGGGGTGGGAGCAGGACCCCGACGTCCTGGACACCTGGTTCTCCTCGGCGCTGTGGCCGTTCTCCACCATGGGCTGGCCCGACGCCACCCCGGAGCTCAAGAAGTTCTATCCGACAACGGTTCTGGTCACCGGCTACGACATCCTGTTCTTCTGGGTGGCGCGGATGATGATGTTCGGCACGTTCGTCGCCGGCGACGATGCGATCGACGCCGCTGCGGTGCCGTTCGAGAACGTCTTCCTGCACGGCCTGATCCGCGACGAGTTCGGCCGCAAGATGAGCAAGTCCAAGGGCAACGGCATCGACCCGCTGGACTGGGTGGAGAAGTTCGGCGCGGACGCGCTGCGCTTCACCCTGGCCCGCGGCGCGAGCCCCGGCGGCGACCTCTCGATCGGTGAGGACCACGCCCGCGCATCGCGCAACTTCGCCACCAAACTGTTCAACGCCACCAAGTTCGCCCTGATGAACGGTGCCGAACCGACCGAACTGCCGGCCGCCGACCAACTCACCGACGCCGACCGCTGGATCCTGGGCCGGTTGGAGCAGGTGCGCGCCGAGGCCGACGAGGCGCTGGAGTCCTACGAGTTCAGCCGCGCGTGCGAGGCGCTGTACCACTTTGCCTGGGACGAGTTCTGTGACTGGTACCTCGAATTGGCCAAGGTCCAGATCTCCGAAGGGCTTTCGCATACCCCCGGGGTGCTGGCCGCGGTGCTCGACACGCTGCTCAGACTCCTGCACCCGGTGATGCCGTTCGTCACCGAGACGCTCTGGAAGACGCTGACCGGTGCCGAATCGCTCGTCATCGCGGCGTGGCCGAGCGCATCCGGGTACGCAACGGATGCGGTTGCCGCTCAACGCATCACCGACATGCAGAAGCTGGTGACCGAGGTGCGCCGCTTCCGCAGCGATCAGGGTTTGGCGGATCGGCAGCGGGTGCCCGCCCGGCTCGCCGGTCTGGACGCCGCCGATATCGAATCCCAGCGGCCGGCCGTCACCGCGCTGGCCTGGCTCACCGAACCGGCCGACGGGTTCACCGCGTCGGCCTCGGTCGAGGTGCGGCTGTCCGGTGCCACCGTGACCGTCGAACTGGACACCTCCGGGACCGTCGACGTCGCGGCCGAGAAGCGCAGGCTGGAGAAAGACCTGGCCGCCGCGCAGAAGGAACTGGCCCAGACCGCGGGCAAGCTCGGCAACGCGGAGTTCCTGGCCAAGGCGCCCGAAGCCGTCGTCGAGAAGATCAAGGCCCGTAGGCAACTGGCCGAGGAAGAGGTCGAGCGGATCACCGCCCGCCTCGCGGCGTTGGCATGACCTGCACGGCCGGATGCGAAGCGGATCGCACGTGAGCCCCGAACCTGCCCCGGACGAGGTCGCCGCGCTGCTGCAGGTCGAGCATCTGCTCGACCAACGCTGGCCGGAAACCAAGATCGAGCCCAGCACCGCGCGCATCGCGGCGCTACTGGAACTGCTCGGGTCCCCGCAGCGCGCGTACCCGGCCATCCACATCGCCGGCACCAACGGCAAGACCTCGGTGGCGCGCATCATCGATGCGCTGCTGGTCGCGCTGCACCGGCGCACCGGCCGCACCACCAGCCCGCATCTGCAGTCGGCGGTCGAACGGATCGCCATCGACGGTAGGCCGATCACCCCGGCCCGGTACGTGGCGACCTACCGCGAGATCGAACCCTTCGTGGAACTGGTCGACCAGCAGTCCGAGGGTGCCGGCGGGCCGAAGATGAGCAAGTTCGAGGTGCTCACGGCGATGGCCTTCGCCGCGTTCGCCGACGCGCCCGTGGACGTGGCCGTCATCGAAACCGGGCTCGGCGGTCGCTGGGATGCCACCAACGTCGTCGGCGCCCCGGTCGCGGTGATCACCCCGATCGGGCTGGACCACACCGACTATCTGGGCGACAGCATCGCCGAGATCGCAGCCGAGAAGGCCGGGATCATCCACAAACAGGAGGACGCGCTGATCCCGACCGACACGGTCGCCGTGATCGGCCGCCAGGTCCCTGAGGCCATGGAGGTGCTGCTTGCCGAGACCGTGCGCGCCGATGCCGCCGTCGCGCGCGAGGATTCCGAGTTCGCGGTGCTGGACCGCCAGGTCGCCATCGGCGGCCAGTTGCTGACCCTGCAGGGCCTCGGCGGCGTGTACGACGAGATCTTCCTGCCCTTGCACGGCGAACATCAGGCGCACAACGCCGTCGTCGCGCTGGCCGCGGTGGAGGCTTTCTTCGGCGCCGGCGCCCAGCGCCAACTCGATATCGACGCCGTGCGGGCCGGATTCGCCGCCGTGGCCAGCCCGGGCCGGCTGGAGCGGGTGCGCAGCGCGCCGACGGTGTTCGTCGACGCCGCGCACAACCCGGCCGGCGCCGCCGCGCTCACCCAGGCGCTGGCCGACGAATTCGACTTCCGCTACCTGGTCGGCATCGTCTCGGTGATGGCCGACAAGGACGTCAACGGCATCCTTGAGGCGCTGGAACCGGCGTTCGACATGCTGGTGGTCACGCACAACGGGTCGCCGAGGGCGTTGGACGTGGAGGGGCTGGCGAGCCTGGCATCGGAACGGTTCGGGCCGGATCGCGTCATCACCGCTGCCGCTCTGCCGGATGCGATCGAGGCCGCCACCGCGCTGGTCGAGGACTTCGGCAACGACGGCGAAGGACTGTCCGGGAGCGGCATCGTGATCACCGGCTCCGTCGTCACCGCCGGTGCGGCGCGCACCCTGTTCGGGAAGGACCCCGCCTGACATGAGCGAGTCGAGCGAACCGCCCGTGACCCCCGGTGAATCCGCCGATCCGGACGCCGCACCGGCCGTCGCCGGCTCGGACCCGTGGAAAAGCTTCCGCGGGATCATGGCCGGCACGCTGATCCTGGAGGCCATCGTCGCGCTGCTGGCGCTGCCGGTGGTGGCCAACGGGGAGGCCGGGTTGACCGCGGCCAGCGGCGGATTCCTGATCGGTGCGGCGGTCGTGCTGGTGCTGATGTCCGGGGTGCGGGGCCGGCCCGGGATCATCTGGGTCAATCTCGGGGTGCAGTTCGTCCTGGTCGCGGGGGCCCTCGTCCATGCCGCGATCGGGTTCATCGGCGTGGTGTTCGCCGCGGTCTGGGCCCTGATCATCTACCTGCGCGCCGAGGTCAAACGACGCCAGGACCGCGGTCAACTGCCCTGGCAGCAGGCCGCCCGCCGACCCGAATCCGACTAGTCATTACTGCCCGGTAGGCTGTGCGCCGTGACTGAGCGGACTCTCGTGTTGATCAAGCCCGACGGCGTACAGCGCAACCTGATCGGCGAGGTCATCAGCCGGATCGAGCGCAAGGGCCTGACGTTCGCCGCCCTGGAACTCAAGACCGTCAGCGAGGACGTGGCCCGGCAGCACTACGCCGAGCACGACGGCAAGCCGTTCTTCGGATCGCTGCTGGAATTCATCACCTCCGGGCCGGTGGTGGCCGCGGTCGTCGAGGGGGAGCGGGCCATCGCCGCGTTCCGTCAGATCGCCGGTGGCACCGATCCGGTCGAGAAGGCCACCCCGGGCACCATCCGCGGTGACTTCGCACTCGTGACCCAGGAAAACTTGGTGCACGGTTCCGACTCGCCCGAGTCGGCCGCGCGGGAAATCGCGCTCTGGTTCCCCGAGCTGACCGGCGCTTAGCGGCCGCTTTCGCCGCCTTGGTCAGATTCGGGCGCGCGATATGGGATACTGACCTCGGGAGACCGGCAACCACACTGGGGCCGGGAACCCGGATGAAGACTTCGACGAGCGCGACCATCGTGTATGCGGTGTGGCGCCAGACCGTCCAGCCATCATTCAGCCAGGCACCGAGCGGGTTCGTCGTGGACCCCTCGGGGCGAGACCATAACAAGTTCGGGAGAAGTTCCCCGGACCCATAGCGGAAGCCCTCGTGTGGCCGCGTTGTACGACGCGCCCGGGGGCTTGAGGAGAATTTGTGGCCGAAGATGCCCCTAACCAAGACCTATCCGAAAACACCCAGGGCAGCGAGGAACTGCCGGCGAAGCTGAGAGTCCACTCGCTGGCCCGCGTGCTGGGAACCACCAGTAAGCGCATCGTCGATGCACTGGCTCAGCTCGACGGCCGCGCTCGCAGCCCGCATTCGACCGTCGAGCGCGCCCAGGCCGAGCAGGTCCGCGAGGTGCTCAACGCCGAGGCCGCCGCCTCCGCGGTCGAGGTCCCGGCCGTCGAACCGGCGCAGCCCGAGCCGCCGGCCGCCGAGCCCGTGGTGGTCGAGGCCGCCGTGGAGGTGATCCAGACCCCGACCGATGAGGTCGTGATCACCGAGACCATCACCGAGGTGCCGGCCGTGGCCGCGGACCCCGTCACCGAGGAGCCGGAGTCGCGGCTGCTGCTGGAGACGCCGCCGAGCCCGCCGCCTGCCGAGGAACCCGCCCCGTATCTGCCGCTGTTCGTCGCGCCGCAGCCGGTCGATTTCGCCGCCCGCCCGGCTCCCGACACCGCGGCCGACGACAGCGATACCGATGATGACGCCGACTCCGAGGACGGCGACGGTGACGGCGACGGCGACGAACGTCCCGCCGCGCGCCGGCGCCGGCGCGGCCGTCGTGGCCGCGGTCGCGGCCGGGGCGAGCAGAGCGCCGATGACGGTGAGGACGCCGACTCAGAGGGCTCCGACGCCGAGACCGAGTCGGCCGAGCAGAGCGGCACCGATGACACCGAGGATTCCGAGGAGTCCGAGGACGACAACGGTGAGGACGGCAACGGCGGGGAGGCCGGCAGTCGTCGTCGCCGCCGTCGCCGCCGCCGCAAGTCCGGATCGGGCGACTCCGATGACAGCGGATCGCCGGACGACCCGCCGAACACCGTGGTGCACGAGCGCGCACCGCGCGCCAAGGCCGACAAGTCCGATAAGGACGAGATCCAGGGCATCTCGGGTTCGACCCGCCTGGAGGCCAAGCGGCAGCGGCGTCGGGACGGCCGCGACGCCGGACGGCGTCGTCCGCCGATCCTGAGTGAGGCCGAGTTCCTGGCCCGCCGCGAGGCGGTCGAGCGGACGATGATCGTGCGCGACAAGGTCCGCACCGAACCGCCCCATGAGGGCGCCCGCTACACCCAGATCGCGGTCCTGGAAGACGGCGTCGTCGTCGAGCACTTCGTGACCTCTGCAGCATCCGCCTCGCTGGTCGGCAACATCTACCTGGGCATCGTGCAGAACGTGCTGCCTTCGATGGAGGCGGCCTTCGTCGACATCGGCCGCGGCCGCAACGGCGTGCTCTACGCCGGCGAGGTCAACTGGGAGGCCGCCGGCCTCGGCGGCGCTCAACGCAAGATCGAACAGGCTCTCAAGCCCGGTGACTATGTCGTGGTCCAGGTCAGCAAGGACCCGGTCGGACACAAGGGTGCCCGTCTGACCACGCAGGTCTCATTGGCCGGCCGCTATCTGGTCTATGTGCCCGGCGCCTCCTCGACCGGCATCAGCCGCAAGCTGCCCGACACCGAGCGCCAGCGGCTCAAGGAGATCCTCAAAGAGGTCGTCCCTGCGGGTGCCGGCGTCATCATCCGCACCGCGTCCGAGGGCGTCAAGGAAGAAGACATCCGCACCGACGTCAACCGGTTGCAGGAACGCTGGACGCAGATCGAGGCGACCGCGGCCGAGGTGACCCAGAAGAAGGCCGGCGCCGCGGTGGCGCTCTACGAAGAGCCCGATGTCCTGGTCAAGGTCATCCGCGACCTGTTCAACGAGGACTTCTCCGGCCTGATCGTCTCCGGCGACGAGGCCTGGAACACCATCAACGACTACGTGAACTCGGTCGCTCCGGAACTCGTTCCGCGGCTGACCAAGTACGAGGCCGGATCTCCGGACGGACCGGACGTGTTCGCGGTGCACCGCATCGACGAACAGTTGGCCAAGGCGATGGACCGCAAGGTCTGGCTGCCCTCGGGCGGCACGCTGGTGATCGATCGCACCGAGGCGATGACCGTGGTCGACGTCAACACGGGCAAGTTCACCGGCTCGGGCGGCAACCTGGAACAGACCGTCACCCGCAACAACCTGGAGGCGGCCGAGGAGGTCGTGCGGCAGCTGCGGCTGCGCGATATCGGCGGCATCATCGTCATCGACTTCATCGACATGGTGCTGGAGTCCAACCGCGATCTGGTGCTGCGGCGGCTCACCGAGGCGCTGGCCCGCGATCGCACCCGCCATCAGGTCTCCGAGGTGACCTCGCTGGGTCTGGTGCAGTTGACCCGGAAGCGGCTGGGCACCGGGTTGGTCGAGGCCTTCTCGACGACCTGCTCGCACTGTGCGGGCCGCGGGATCGTGCTGCACGCCGATCCGGTCGACTCGGCGGCGCCGTCGGGCAACGGTCGCAAGTCCGAGAACGGCGGTGGTGGCGGCGGTCGCCGCGGCAAGCGCGGCAAGAAGGCGGCCGCCAAGACCGAGGAACCGCAGGACGCGATCCAGATGGCCAAGGTCCCCGTGCACGGTGCCGGTGAGCACCCGATGTTCAAGGCGATGGCCGCGGCGGGTCGTGATGAGTCCGACGAGGACCTGACCGACGAGTCGTCCGAGGCCGACGACACCACCGCGACCGACGACAGCCGGGCTCAGGGTGTCGAGCCGGTCGACGGTGACGACGTGGACAGCGACGACGTGGACAGCGACGACGTGGACAGCGATGTCGAGGACGATCTGGACGAGGACTCGGACGATGACGACTCCGACGATGACGACTCGGATGACGAGTCCGACGACGACGACTCGGACGACGAGGACGATGTCGACGCCGGTATCGATGACGAGATCGACGTTCTGGACGACGACTCCGATGACGAGGACTCCGACGAGGACTCCGACGAGGACTCCGACGAGGACGACTCCGATGAGTACGACGAGGACGAGTCAGACGACGACTCCGATGACGAGTCCGACGACGACGATTCGGACGACGAGTCCGACTCGGCCGAACCGGAGTATCAACCCGTCGCCGCGGTGCCGGCACGCAGGCCGCGGCGTCGCGCGGCGGCCCGCCCGGCCGGCCCGCCGACCGGGGAGGACTGACACCGAGCAGCCGGTTTGACCCTCTAGGCGCTGGTCACGTACCCTTGACCAGTTGTCGCGGGGCTTGTAGCCGCAACTGCTGGCTCGGCCCGCACCCAAGACCTGCACGTGCATGCTTCATAGTGCGCGCGCCCAGACGAACGAAGCAGAGGTAGATCCACGATGGCAGCCGAGAACGCCACGTACGCAATCGTCAAGACTGGCGGCAAGCAGTACAAGGTCGCCGTCGGTGACGTTGTCAAGGTCGAGAAGCTCGAGTCCGAGCCGGGCGCCTCTGTGTCGCTGCCGGTCGCGCTGGTCGTCGCCGGCGCCAAGGTGACCACCTCGGCCGACGAGCTGGCCAAGGTCGCCGTCACCGGTGAGGTGCTCGAGCACACCAAGGGTCCCAAGATCCGCATCCACAAGTTCAAGAACAAGACCGGCTACCACAAGCGGCAGGGTCACCGTCAGCAGCTGACGGTGCTCAAGGTCACCGGAATCAAGTAAGGGGACGACTGACATGGCACATAAGAAGGGCGCATCCAGCTCTCGTAACGGTCGCGACTCAGCCGCCCAGCGGCTCGGCGTCAAGCGCTTCGGCGGCCAGGTCGTCAAGGCCGGCGAGATCCTCGTCCGTCAGCGCGGCACCCACTTCCACCCCGGCGTGAACGTCGGCCGTGGCGGCGACGACACCCTGTTCGCCACCGCCCCCGGTGTGGTCGAGTTCGGTGCCAAGCGTGGACGCCGGACGGTGAACATCGTCCGCCTCGTGCGCTCGGAGGCCTAGGTTTTACGGGACGGTCTTCGGGACCGTCAACGAACAGTGAAGCTGCTGCGAGTTCTCTAGAGGACACTCGCAGCAGCTTCGCTTTTTTCTGGAAGGACCCGCAATGCCCCGTTTTGTCGACCGTGTGGTGATCCACGCGCAGGCCGGCAACGGCGGTAATGGCTGCGCCTCGGTACATCGCGAGAAGTTCAAGCCACTCGGCGGTCCCGACGGTGGCAACGGCGGCCGTGGCGGCAGCATCGTCCTGGTCGTCGATCCGCAGGTGCACACCCTGCTGGACTTCCACTTTCACCCCCATGTCGTAGCGCCCTCGGGCAAGCAGGGCGCGGGCAGCAACCGCGACGGTGCCGCCGGTGCCGATCTCGAGGTGAAGGTGCCCGACGGCACCGTGGTCCTCGATGACGAGGGCCGGATGATCGCGGATCTGGTCGGCGTCGGCACCCGGTTCGAAGCCGCCGTGGGCGGCCGGGGCGGCCTGGGCAATGCCGCGCTCGCCTCCCGAGCCCGCAAGGCCCCGGGATTCGCCCTGCTGGGCGAGAAGGGTCAGATCCGGGATTTCACGCTGGAACTCAAGACCGTCGCCGATGTCGGTCTGGTCGGGTTCCCGTCGGCGGGCAAATCCTCGCTGGTGTCCACCATCTCGGCGGCCAAGCCCAAGATCGCCGACTATCCCTTCACCACCCTGGTACCCAACCTCGGCGTGGTGTCCGCCGGTGACAACACGTTCACCGTCGCCGACGTGCCGGGCCTGATCCCGGGCGCGTCGGACGGCCGCGGGCTCGGCCTGGACTTCCTGCGCCATATCGAACGCTGCGCGGTGCTGGTGCACGTGGTGGATTGCGCCACCATGGAACCCGGGCGTGACCCCATCTCCGATATCGACGCACTGGAAGCCGAACTGGCGGCGTATCAGCCGACGCTGCAAGGTGACTCGACACTCGGTGATCTGGCCGAGCGGCCACGTGCGGTGGTGCTCAACAAGATCGACGTGCCCGATGCCCGCGAGCTGGCCGATTTCGTGCGCGACGAGGTCGCCCAGAAGTACGGCTGGCCGGTCTTCGAGATCTCCACCGTCAGCCGGGACGGGCTGCGCCCGTTGATCTTTGCGCTGTGGGACATGGTTGCGGCCTACCGTGCCGCACAACCCGAGGTGGCCCCGCGCCGACCGGTGATCCGTCCGATCCCGGTGGACGAGACCGGATTCACCGTCACCTCCGACGGCCAGGGCGGCTTCATCGTGCGCGGCACCCGCCCGGAGCGCTGGATCGCCCAGACCGCGTTCGACAACGACGAGGCCGTCGGTTATCTCGGCGACCGGTTGGCCCGCCTGGGTGTCGAGGACGAACTGATGAAACAGGGCGCCAAACCGGGCTGCGCGGTGACCATCGGCGATGTCACCTTCGACTGGGAGCCCCAGACGCCGGCCGGCCTGGACACCATGATGTCCGGTCGCGGCACCGATGTGCGTCTGGAGCAGACCGAGCGGGTGTCGGCCGACGAACGTAAGGCGGCACGGAAGGCGCGCCGGGAGCACAGCGAATGAGCGACGCTTGCGGAGCGAATCATGTGTGGGCATTCGTCGGGCGAGCCTGCGAGGCGGGCGAATGAGCGACGCTTGCGGAGCGAATCATGTGTGGGCATTCGTCGGGCGAGCCTGCGAGGCGGGCGAATGAGCTCTACCCGGGAAGCCGTGCGCACCGCCCGCAGTGTCGTCGTCAAGATCGGCACCACGGCACTGACCACCCCGACCGGCGTCTTCGACGCGGGCCGGCTCGCGGCCCTGGTGGAGGCCATCGAGGGCCGCATGCGGGCGGGTTCCGATGTCGTGATCGTGTCCTCGGGTGCCATCGCCGCGGGCATTGAGCCGCTGGGTCTGACCAAGCGGCCCACCGATCTGGCCACCAAGCAGGCCGCCGCCAGCGTGGGCCAGGTGGCCCTGGTCAACGCGTGGAGCGCGGCGTTCGGCCGGTATGACCGCACCGTCGGCCAGGTGCTGCTGACGGCGCACGATATCGCGATGCGCGTGCAGCACAACAACGCACAGCGCACCCTGGACCGGCTGCGCGCGTTGCACGCCGTGGCGATCGTCAACGAGAACGACACCGTGGCCACCAATGAGATCCGCTTCGGTGACAACGACCGGCTCTCGGCGCTGGTCGCGCAGCTGGTCGGGGCCGACGCGCTGGTGCTGCTGTCGGATATCGACGGCCTCTATGACGGTGATCCGCGCAAGGCCACGCCCGAGAATCCGGCCCGCTTCATCCCCGAGGTCGCCGCTTCCGGGGATCTGGCCGGTGTCGTCGCGGGGCGGGGGAGCAACCTGGGTACCGGCGGGATGGCCTCCAAACTGTCCTCGGCTCTGCTGGCGGCCGACGCCGGGGTACCGGTGCTGCTGGCCGCGGCGGCCGATGCCGCGGCGGCCCTGTCCGACGCCTCGGTGGGCACGGTGTTCGCACCGCGTCCCGAGCGCATGTCGGCGCGCCGGTTCTGGGTGCGGTACGCGGCCGAGGCCACCGGTGTCCTGACGCTGGACGAGGGCGCGGTCCGCGCGGTCGTCAAGGGCCGACGCTCGCTGCTGCCGGCCGGCATCACCGCGGTGTCCGGGCGATTCCACGGTGGTGACGTGGTGGAACTGCGCGGCCCCGACGGCCCCACGGTCGCCCGCGGGGTGGTGGCCTACGACGCGGTCGAGCTGGCCGCGATGATCGGACGTTCGACCCCGGACCTGCCGCCGGAACTGCGCCGTCCGGCGGTGCACGCCGACGACCTGGTCGCCGTCTGAGCGAGCCGCCCGCAAACTGGCCGCGCCGTCAATAGCTGCCGTTTGCTGCGGGTTCGGGTCGCAATTTGCCGTTTGGCAGATCCTGCCGCCAAAATGGGGCGAACACCAGCGGGTGAGCTAATCCTTACATGGGGGCGATTGTCGGGGTATGCTCGCTCAAAATCCGGTGTCAGCAAAGTGGAAGCTGGGGGCATGACACGTCGTTCGGTTCTCGCCGTGGGGGCGCACCCCGACGATATCGAGCTGGGCTGCGGGGGCGCTCTGGCTAAGCATGTTGCTGCTGGGGACCAGGTCACCATGTTGGTGGTCACCCGCGGCGAAGAGGGCCCGGGGCGCTCGGCGCAGCGCGTGGCCGAACAGAAGGCGGCCGTCGACGTGCTCGGGGTGGACAAGTTGATCTGGGGTGAGGGATTCCTGGACTGCCGGGTGTCGCTGCAGGAATTCGAGTTGGTGCATCTGATCGAGGACGCCATCGAGCAGGTGTCGGCAACGGTCATCTACACCCACATGGCCAATGACAGCCATCAGGACCACCGGGTCGTCTCGCGGTGCACCATGGGCGCGGCCCGCTGGGTGTCGACGATCATGGCCTACGGCGGCCCGTCCGCGGTCGGCTTCAATCCGACCGCGTTCATCGACATCTCCGATTCGCTGGACAAGAAGATCGCGGCGCTGATGTGCCATGTCTCGCAGGCCGAGGCCAGTGAGAAGGTCAGCGCGTCCTGGGTGCGCAGTTCGGCCGAACACTACGGTTTCCTGTGTCGGCGGCCGTTCGCCGAGGGTTTCGAACCGATCCGCCAGGTCGTCGACTTCTAGGCGTGCCCACGTTTCTCGTCATCGGCGCCGGTACCACCGGAATCGGCGCGGCGGTCCGCCTGACCGAACTGGGCATCGATCATTTGGTGGTCGATGCCGCACACCGACTCGGCGGGATGTCGGCCTCGGTGACCGATGAGGCCGGGTTCACCTGGGATCTCGGCGGCCACGTGCTGCACAGCCACTTCCCGGATTTCGACCATGCCGTGCGAGCCAGCGGTGTCGAGCTGAACCATGTCACCCGCAACGGTTGGGTGTGGCTGCACGGTGACGGGCCGTCCAGTCTGGTTCCGACGCCCATCCAACAGCAGCTCGACGAGATCCCGGCCGACCTGCAGCCCGAGGCCCCGGTGCGACACCTGGCCGACTACTACCGCAACAACTTCGGGCACAAGCTGTTCCGGGAGTTCTTCGAGCCGTACAACCGCAAGATGTGGACGTTGCCGCTGGACCAGATCGACGACGAGTGGACGTCGCTGCGCAGCGGTAGCGAGGCGCGTAATGTGCCCGTGCTGGCGTTGGCGGGCAGCATGGACACGCCGGCCTCGACGTTCCCGTATCCGGTCGGCGGCACCGGGGCGCTGTGGCAGGCGGTCCACGACCGGCTGATGACGCCGGGATCGGTCCGCCTGGGCACCCGGGTGGTGGATCTGGATGCCGCGGCGCGGGTGGCGCACCTCGACGACGGCACCACGGTGTCGTATCGGTACTGCATCAGCACGGCGCCGGTCACGACGGCGCTGGGCTGGATCGGGTGGTCCGACCGCGCGGTGTCGCTGCGGGCCAGCCGGCTGCACGCGGTCGGGATCGGCTATGCCGGGCAGCCGCCGCAGGCCCTGGCCGACAAGACCTGGCTGTACTGCCCGCACGACTCCGTGCCGTGGTACCGCGCGACGATGCTCAGCAATTACGACCAGACCAATGCCGGGCCCGGACGGTGGAACATCCTGTGTGAGGTACCGGTTTTCGCCGACGAACCGATATCGGCAGATGACGCGGTCGAGTCGGTGGTGGCATCGCTGCAGCGGCTCGGGGCCGAGGGCGCTCAGGTGGCGAGCCGATTCGTCACGACACTCGATTTCGGTTACCCGGTGCCGACGCTGGGGCGCGATGACCTGTTGCGCGCGGCCGACGAACAGCTCATCGCGCTGGGGATCTACAGTCGCGGCCGGTTCGGCGGCTGGCGCTACGAGTCGTCAAATCAGGACTACGGCTACGTGCAGGGGCGCCAGGCGGTCGACCACGCCCTGTTCGGCACCGCCGAAGAGGTCTACTGGCACCCCGAGCGTTTCTGAAGCACAGCTAGCCGTCCAGATACAAAGCGCCGCGGACGATCTCGGTCAGCGCGGTGGCCAATTGCGGGTCGTACTCGGCCGGCCTACCGGGCAGGTTCTGCTGGCACACCCGCTCCACCATCCAGACCAGACTGCTCGCGGTCGGCTCGGCGAGCAGCGTCGACCGGATCGAGCCGTCGGCCTGGCCCGTCTCGATGACAGCGGTGAACTGCGCGGCGATCCCGCTCAGCAGCTCCCGGTAGGTCTGACCGACCTGGGCGTCATAGGCCGCCATCTCGTTGAGCGCGACCAGCACCGGCTGATGCCTGCGGTAGCTGGCGATCAGCCTCGTCATGGCGGCATGGATATCGGTCGGGTCGCGATGGCCGGCCACCGTCCACCACTGCGCGGCGTCCTCGGTCAGATCGCCGAAGACCTGTCCGGCCAGCCGGCGCAACAGGTCGCCCTTGTCCTCGAAGTAGATGTAGAAGCTGGCCCGGGAGATACCCGCCTCGGTGGCCAGCCGGTCGACGCTGAGCTCGGTGAAGCTGGCGCCGTCGGCCATCAGCCGATCGGTCGCGTCGAGCAGCTGCCGCTCGATCTGCTGGCGGCGTTCCTGGCGGTTGGCCTGTGGCTTGCGGGTCGCCCGGGTCACTGATGCCATGCGGCCAGCGTATCCGGCGCACCGACTTCTTGACTAGACACTCTGTCTAGACTTAGTGTCAGCGACATGACTGTGTCACCGATCACATCCGTCGACCGCGCCTACGACCCGATCGACCTGTCCTCGCGCGCCTTCTGGTCGACCACCGCCGCCGATCGGGAGAACGCCTTCGCCCGACTGCGCGCCGAACGTCCGGTCAGCTGGCATCCGCCGGTCGAGGACTCGCTGATGCCGGACCCGGCCGACCGCGGCTACTGGGCGGTGACCCGGCACGCCGATGTCGTGGCGGTCAGCCGCAACAGCGAGGTGTTCCTGTCCGGGCAGGGCGTGCTGTTCGAGAACGTCCCGCAGGAACTGCTGGAGGCATCGCAGTCCTTCCTGGCGATGGACCCACCGCGGCACACGCTGATCCGCAAGGTGGTGCACTCGGCGTTCACGCCTCGTCAGGTCCGCTGCATCGAGGACTCCATCAAGGCCAACGCCGCCGATATCGTCACCGAACTGCAGGCCGCGGGCAGCGGGGCGGACTTCGTCGACATGTGCGCCAAGGAATTGCCCATCCGCACCCTGTCGGACATGGTCGGCATTCCCGATTCCGAACGCGACCAGGTGGCCGCGGCCGCCGATGCGCTGGTGTCCTGGGGCGATCCGGTCTACCTCGACGGACGAAATCCGTTGGAGGTCCTGGTGGCCAACCAAATGTACCTGCACCAGGTGGCGCTGACGCTGGCCGCGCAACGTCGGGAGAACCCGGGCGATGATCTGTTCAGCGCGCTGGTGCACGCCGAGGTCGAGGGTGCGCGGCTCACCGATCCCGAGGTGGCGGCATTCTTCGTGTTGCTCGCCGTCGCAGGTAACGACACCACGCGGCAGACCACCAGCCACGCCATGAAGGCCCTGACCGACCACCCCGACCAGCGCGCCTGGCTGCTGGCCGGCTTCGACGACCGGATCGGCACCGCCGTGGAGGAGTTCATCCGGTGGGCGTCACCGGTGATGACCTTCCGGCGCACCGCCGCATGCGATCACGAACTGGGCGGGCAGCGGATCGCCGCCGGAGACAAGGTGGTGATGTTCTACTCGTCGGCCAACTGGGACGGCGACGTGTTCACCGATCCGCAGCGCCTCGACCTGAGCCGTCACCCCAATCCGCATGTCGGATTCGGCGGGGGAGGACGGCATTTCTGCCTGGGAGCGCATGTCGCTCGTGCCCAACTCCGCGCGATCTTCGGCGAACTGCTCAGCAGGCTGCCGCACCTGGAGGTCGGTGAACCGTCCTATGTCGCGGGCAACTTCGTCCACGCCATCCGTGCCATGCCGGCCACATTCTGATGGTTTCGCGCGCTCGCGTTCACTCGGGGACGTCAGCGCGCCGAAATCGCCAGCGGGAGCTCACCGGCCAACAGCGTCAGCAGCTCCGAACAACCACCGTCGACCTTGACGGTCGCCTGCGCGTCGCCGCGGGTCGGACCGCGGTTGATGATGGCGATGGGCATGCCCGCGGCGGCGGCATGCCGGACGAACCGGTACCCGGAGAACACCGTCAGCGACGAACCCGCGACCAGCAACGCGTCGGCGGCGTCGACCATCGAAAATGCCTGCTGCACACGCTCCTTGGGAACGCTCTCGCCGAAATAGACGATATCGGGTTTCAGCATGCCTGCGCATCGCGGACAGTCCAGGTAACGGAAGCTCGACGTGTCGGTGATGACGGCGTCGGCATCCGGGGCGACCGCGATGCCGCCGACGCGCTCGGCGCGCTCGGCGAAGCCCGGGTTCAGCCGTTCCAGTTCGTCGGCCAGCGCCTCCCGGGTCATCGTGTACCCGCAATTCAGACAGACCACCTGCCGATACGTGCCGTGCAGATCGACGACCGCGCGGCTGCCCGCCTTGGTGTGCAGGAGATCGACGTTCTGGGTGATCAGTCCCGTCACCACCCCGGCATGTTCCAGATCGGCCAGCGCTCGATGCCCGGCGTTCGGCGCCGTCTGGTCCATGTGCCGCCAGCCGACGTGGTTACGCGCCCAGTACCGCTGCCGGAACACCGGGTCCGACCGGAACTGCGCGATGGTCATCGGGTTGCTCGGCGGAGAGTCCGGCCCGCGGTAATCGGGGATGCCCGAGTCCGTCGACATGCCGGCGCCGGTCAGCACCGCGACACGACGCCCGGCCAGGGTGGCGACGAGTTCCGGGGCTTCCATGAGATCGAGGATAGGCCGCGCATGGCAGGGTGAACGGGTGGCGTGGCTTTCCCCTGATCAACTCGCTGACCGGACGTCGCGGGCGGCAGATGCGGCGCTCCGCGCCGGCCGAGCCCTGGGCCTGGACGTCGAACGCGCAACGGTGCTGCACGACGTCTTCTCCGTCGTCGTGCACCTGGAACCGGCGCCCGTGGTGGCCCGCGTGCCGGTGGTGCTGCCGCACAGTTACACCCCCGAACTGCAGGCCGCTCGCCAACAACGCGAACTCGACGTGGTGGCCTGGCTCGACACCCAGGGCGTGCCGGTCGTACCGCCCAGTCCGCTGGTGCCGCGCAACCCGGTGCGCCGGGACGGCTTCGCCATGACCTTCTGGGAACTGGCCGATGTCGCCGCCGATCACCAGCCCTATGCGGGAGTGGCCATCGCCAAGAGCGCCGAACTGCACGCCGGGTTGGCCGCCTATCCCGGGCCGCTGCCGTTCCTGGTGCCGTTCAACGAGGCGGCACCGGGCATGTTCGACGCGTTGGAACCCTCGCAGCTGCTGAACGCCGACGATATCGACCGGGCCCGCGCCGAGTATGCGGCGCTGCGCGCGGTGCTGGCCGACCGCGCCGCGTTCACGGCAAAGCACGCGGGCGTCGGCGTGCAACCGGTGCAAGGAGATGGGCCGTCGCACAACGTCATCCGGACCACCAGCGGTATCAAGTTCTCCGATTTCGAGGACATCTGCTGCGGCCCGGTGGAGTGGGACCTGGCCATGCTCGGACCCGAGGCGACCGCCGAGTACGACGACGCCGCCGCCGCAAGGGGATTGCGGCGCACCGACCCGGAGGTGCAACGGCTGATGGACGCCGCCCGCCGACTGCAGTTCGTCAGTTGCGTCGCGCTGATTCCCCAGCTGCCGCTGCTGGCCGACGGCCTGGCACCGGCCATCGAGGACTGGCGCGCCGCGTCCGCCAGATAACGAACGCTTCGGTGAGGCCCGGCGGGGCCCGCAGCGGCAATGCCAGAATGGCGGGGTGGACTTCTACTCCGCCTACCGGCACGGGTTCGTCCGAGTGGCCGCCTGCACCCACCACACCACGCTGGCCGATCCGGCCGCCAACGCCGCATCGGTGCTGGGCATGGCCCGCGCGCTCCACGATGACGGTGTGGGTCTGGCGGTGTTTCCCGAACTGACGCTGACCGGCTATTCCATCGAGGACATCCTGCTGCAGGACACCCTGCTCGACGCGGTGGAGGAGGCGGTGGCGACCATCGTCTCCGCCTCGGCCGATCTGTTGCCGGTGTTGGTGGTGGGCGCACCCCTGCGGCACCGGAATCGGATCTACAACACCGCCGTGGTGATCCACCGCGGCGCCGTGCTCGGCGTGGTGCCGAAGTCCTACCTGCCGACCTACCGCGAGTTCTACGAACGCCGTCAACTCGCCCCCGGCGACGACCTGAGCACGACGATCCGACTCGGCGGCGCCGACCTGCCGTTCGGCCCCGATCTGTTGTTCGCCGCCGCCGACCTGCCCGACTTCGTGCTGCACGTCGAGGTCTGCGAGGACATGTGGGTACCGGTGCCGCCGAGCGCACGGGCCGCGTTGGCCGGCGGCACGGTGCTGGCGAACCTGTCGGGCAGCCCGATCACGATCGGTCGCGCCGATGACCGCAAGCTGCTGGCCAAGTCGGCCTCGTCGCGGTGCCTGGCCGCCTATGTCTACGCCGCCGCCGGTGAGGGGGAGTCCACCACCGATCTGGCGTGGGACGGCCAGACGATGATCTACGAGAACGGTGTGCTGCTGGCCGAGTCCGAGCGCTTCCCCAAGGGTGAGCGATATAGCGTCGCCGACGTGGACACCGCGTTGCTGCGCGCGGAACGGCTGCGGATGGGCACCTTCGACGACAACGCCCGCACCCTGGACGGTCCCGAATTCCGGCGTATCGAGTTCACCCTCGACCCGCCGGCCGGCGATCTCGGGCTGCGCCGCCGGGTGGAGCGGTTCCCGTTCGTGCCCTCGGATCCGGCACGGCTGCAACAGGATTGCTATGAGGCCTACAACATCCAGGTTTCCGGACTGGAGCAACGGCTGCGGGCGCTGAGCTACCCCAAGGTGGTCATCGGCGTGTCCGGCGGCCTGGACTCCACCCATGCCCTGATCGTGGCGGCCCGCGCAATGGACCGCGAGGGCCGGCCACGCAGCGACATCCTGGCGTTCACCATGCCCGGCTTCGCCACCGGTGACCGCACCAAGGGCAACGCCATCGCCCTCAGCCAGGCACTGGGCGTGACGTTCGCCGAGATCGACATCCGCGACACCGCGCAGCTGATGCTCACCGAGATGGATCACCCGTTCGGCCGCGGCGAGAAGGTCTACGACGTCACGTTCGAGAACGTGCAGGCCGGCCTGCGCACCGATTACCTGTTCCGGCTGGCCAACCAGCGCGGCGGCATCGTGCTGGGCACCGGGGACCTCTCCGAGCTGGCGTTGGGCTGGTCCACCTACGGCGTCGGCGACCAGATGTCGCACTACAACGTCAACGGCGGGGTGCCGAAGACCTTGATCCAGCACCTGATCCGCTGGGTCATCTCATCCGGTGAGTTCGACGATTCCGTCGGCGCGGTACTGCAGTCGGTGCTGGACACCGAGATCACCCCGGAGTTGGTGCCGGCCGGTGAGGACGAGGAAATCCAGAGCAGCGAGGCTAAGGTCGGACCGTATGTGCTGCAGGATTTCTCGCTGTTCCAGGTGTTGCGCTACGGGTTCGGGCCGGCCAAGATCGCGTTCTTGGCCTGGCACGCCTGGCACGATGCCGAGCGGGGTCACTGGCCGTTGGGCTACCCGTTGGACAAACGGCCGCAGTACTCGCTGACGGAGATCCGGCGCTGGCTGACGGTGTTCGCCCAGCGGTTCTATTCGTTCGCCCAGTTCAAGCGTTCGGCGCTGCCCAACGGACCGAAGGTCTCCGCCGGTGGCGCACTGTCGCCGCGCGGCGATTGGCGGGCACCGTCGGACATGTCGGCGCGCATCTGGCTCGACGCCATCGAGCGCGACATCCCGCAGGGCTGACGCCGCGGCGGCGACGTTCGCCGAAATCGGACTCCGGCGCGGATCACGCGGTAGCGGCTGCCTATCTGCGTCGACGTCAATTTCGGGGGTCCATGATGGGTGCTGCATGTTTCATCGGTCGCGTCGGCGGCCTCGCGGTGGCCCTCGGCGTCGGCGTCGCGGTGTTCTCCGGCGCCGGGGCCGCCTTTGCCGAGACCGACGGCACCGGGGTGTCGGCCGGTTCCTCGGCGGACGCCGCACCGAACCCGGCGCCGAAAACGGAGTCGGCCGCCCCGGACGAGACCGATGGCGAACAGACCTCCCCGCGGCGGTTGTCGACGGCGAAGTCCCTGCGCGACAACGATTCCGAGGACGACGAACTGCGCGACAGTACGCCGCGCACCTCGGTCACCGGACGTGACCGGTCCGCGGCGTCGAGCCCGGATGAGTTCGCCGACCAGGACGTCGAGACCACCGAGGCCGACACCACGGACATTCAGGACGACGAGGGCACGCACGCCGTGCCGGTGTCATCGCCGGAACCCGAGGTGAGCGCGGCGGATACGGCACCGCTGCCCGAGATCGAGAGCGACCCGGCTCCCGCCGCAACGCGGCCCGAAACCACCGCCGGCGAGACGCTGCCCATCGACGCCATGGGCGAATGGGCGCTGCTGGGCAGCGCCCGGCGCGAGGCCGTCGACAGCGCCGACGGATACGCGCCCGATATCGCGGTGCACGACGGCGTCATCACCGGCACCAACGCCACCCCGGACCCGAAGAACTCCTACGCCGTCATCGGACGGCCCGTGACCCACGGCAAGGTCACCTTCGACTCCGCCACCGGAAACTTCACCTTCCTGCCGAACTCGACGCAACTGCAACCCTGGGGCTACGACCAGTTCCGCGTCCTGACCATGCAGAAGTCCGGATTCGTCCAGTTCCTCGAGACCATCCCGGTGCTCAAGTACTTCGTGCAACCGATCGTCGTTCGGCTGCACCAGATCCCGATCCTGGGCACGTTGTTGACACCGATCATCGGCAACGCGCAGCGCACCGATGTCCGCATCGAGGTGGCCGACTACATCGGTGCCGATCCGATCGCCTTCACCACCGAGGTGACCTCCTTCGACGGCACCCGGATCAGCGTGAACTATTTCCCGATGATCGGGCTGGCGACGGGCGATACCGCACCGACGATCCTGAACGGTCCGAGCCTGGCCACCCGCGGATACACCGATCCGACCCAGGAGACCACGGTGCTGGGTCTGGTACCCGGGCTGGCGAAGCTGCGGCCCGACTACAACGTCGTGACCTGGGACCCGCGCGGCGAGTTCGCCTCCACCGGACGGATGCACCTGGATTCGGAACTCTTCGAGGCGCGGGATGTGGCGGCGATCATCTCCTGGGTGGCCCAGCAGGCGGGCACGGCATTCGACCCCGGCACCACCGGACGGCTGAACCCACTGGTGGGCATGGTCGGCGGCTCCTACGGCGGTGGCATCCAGCTGTCGTCGGCCGGCATCGACAGCCGCATCGATGCGATCGTGCCCGGTATCGCCTGGAATTCGCTGACCGGTGCCCTGTACCCGGAGAACGCCTTCAAGACCTCATGGGCGTCGCTGTTGCTGCTGGCCCTGGTCGTGCAGGAGTCCCGACTGGACCCCGAGATCTACACCGGCATCATCACCGGCGCCCTCACCGGCTTCCTCACCGGGCATCAGCAGGACTTCCTGCACCGCAACAGCCCGGCCACCGTCGTCGGGAACATCACCGCGCCAACGCTGTTCATGCAGGGCACCGTCGACACCCTGTTCCCGTTACAGCAGGCGATGGCCAACGCCGCCGCCCTCGCCGACGGGGTCCCGGTGAAGATGATCTGGTACTGCGGCGGCCACGGGACGTGTCTGGACCCCGGCGACACCGCGGGCCAGAGCGCCTTCTTGCTCAGCGAGACGATGCAGTGGCTGGACACCTACGTCATGAACAAGACGGCGGGCACACCCCCGCCGGTCGACGGCCCGAAATTCACCTGGGTCGACCAGCTGGGCAACTGGTATGCCAGCGAGGATCTGCCGATCGACCCGGGATTCGAGCAGCCGGACCCGATCAGCGTGTCCGATGGCGGGGGATACCTGGCCATCGCGCCGTTCCTGGGCGGATCCGGTCCGCAGAACCAGTGGGCCTTCCCGCTGGGCTACACGCTGGCGGCGCCGGCGCGGCACGCACTGAACACCGCGATCCCGGACCCGGCCGAGACCACGTACATCGTCGGCGCCCCGACGTTGACCATGACCTACTCGGGCCTGGGCACCAGCAGGCACGTCTTCGCCCAGATCGTCGACCGCAGCACCGATCGGGTGGTCGGCAACATCGCCTCGCCGATCCCGGTCCGCCTCGACGGCGGCAGGCACACCGTCACGGTCGACATGGAGGCCATCGCGTACACCCTGAATCCCGGTGATGATCTGGTGCTCCAGATCGTCGACTCGGCAACATCATTCGCCAACGGGACCGCCTACGGTCTGATCCACATCTCCGATGTGACCCTCGATCTGCCGGTCGCGGCGGATGTCATCCCGCTGATGATGGGGTCCGGCGTCGGCGCGCTACAGCCGGCCGTCGGTGCGTAGCTCGGGGTGCACCCAGTCCGGTGACCGGCGCTCCTTGAACGCGACGAACCCCAGCTTCGCCTCCGGACCGCTGTAACTGGCCTTCATCCCGATGCGGTCGAACAGGCCGAGGTAGTTGTCCAGGCTGGACTTCACCACTGACCGCGCGCCCGGTGCGGTCCGGCACACCTGGGCCAGGACCTCACGCGCCTCATCGAGCAGCCGCTCGTGCGGCACCACCCGGGACACCAGACCCCAGTCGGCGGCCTCGGCCGCCGTCAGCACCCGACCGGTGAACATCAGATCGCGGGTGCGCACCGGGCCGATGAGCCGCGCCAGCATCTGGCTGTAGTACGTGTCGGCGATCCCGCGGAACAGTTCGGGCACCCGGAAGGTGGCCCGGTCACTGACCACCGCCATGTCACTGCACAGCGCGATCTGCATCCCGCCGCCCTGCGCCAACCCGTTGACCGCCGACACCACCGGCGTGACGGACTGGCGCAGCGCCTCGAACGGTGTGACATCCATGGACAGGGCCGCGCCCCACGTCATCCAGTCGTCGGAACCGTCGCCGCCGCCCAGATCCCCGCCGGGGGCGAAGACATCGCCGGTGCCGGTGATCAGCAGACCGGCGAGGTCCGGATCGTTCTCGACATGGCTGATCGCGTACCGGATGCCGAAGTACATGGCCGGGGTCATCGCGTTGCGGGCCTGCGGCCGATCCAGCGTGACCACCCCGAATGGGCCCTGGCGCTCGAACCGCAGGTAGGGGGTGCCGAGCCAGTCGCCGTCGGGCGGTCGCGCTGTCATGCCTGCCGACTATAACGGCAACTGTTGGTGATTCAGTTGAGCGCGTCCTCGACGGCCTCGGCGTTCGGCGCGCAGTCACCGGCACCCGGGACCAGGGTGGCCAGCGCACCGGCCGCACACGCCCAGCGCAGCGCCTCCCGCGGGCCGGTCGGCCACCGCGCGGCCAGCACACCGGCGAACACGTCACCGGCTCCGGTGGTGTCCACCGGCTCCACCTCCACGGCGGGCACCGTGCTCTCCTGCGCGCCGCTGCGCAGCACCGCGCCGCGGTCACCCAGGGTGGTCACCAGGTGGGGAACAGGCCACGTCCAATGCCGCGCTTCGGTTTCGTTGACGATGACGACATCGGTCACCTCGGCCAGCTGGGCCAGTATGTCCGGGTCCGCGCCGGTCGGAGAGGCGTTGAGCAACACGGTGGCACCGGCATCGTGGGCCAGGCGGGCCGCCGTCAACGCGGTGTCCACCGGGATCTCCAACTGCATCAGCAGCACCTCGCAGGCGGCGACGATCTCGCGCACCCGCGCCGAGGACAGGCTCAGGTGCGCGTTGGCTCCCGGCGCGACGACGATCATGTTCTCGGCGTGCGCATCGACCAGGATGCCGGCCGTGCCGCTGGGGACCGGTAGTGCCGTGACGCCGGCGGTGTCGACGCCGTTGTCGTTCAGATGGGCGCGCAGCGCCGCGCCGGTGGCGTCGTCGCCGACCGCACCGACGAACGTCACGTCCGCGCCGACGCGGGCCGCGGCGACGGCCTGATTGCCGCCCTTGCCGCCGGGGGACCGAACCAGCGCCGAGGCCAGCACCGTGGCCCCGGGACCGGGCAGCGCCTCGACGGCGAAGGCGATGTCCATGTTCACACTGCCCACCACGCACAAACGCGTCATGAGGCTCACGGTAACCCCAACCGTTCCATCTTCGCGGATGGTCGATACGCTGGCTCGATGAGCGTGCAAACACTCGATCTGCGCCAGCAGGTCCACGATGCCGCGGCGGCCGCCCGGACGGCGTCGCGCAGCCTGGCCACCCTGAGCACCGCCACCAAGAATCGCGCGCTGCATGCGGCCGCGGACAGCGTTCTGGCCCAGGTCGACGACATCCTGGCCGCCAACGCCGAGGACGTCGCCGCCGCCCGCGCCGCGGGCACCGCCGAGGCCATGCTGGACCGCCTCGCCCTCAACCCGCAGCGCGTCGACGGGATCGCCGCCGGGCTGCGGCAGGTCGCCGGTCTGCCCGATCCGGTCGGTGAGGTGTTGCGCGGCAACACGCTGCCCAACGGTCTGCAGCTGCGCCAGCAGCGGGTCCCGCTCGGTGTCGTCGGCATCGTCTACGAGGGACGGCCCAACGTCACCGTCGATGCCTTCGGGCTCACCCTCAAATCGGGGAACGCGGTGCTGCTGCGCGGCAGTTCGTCGGCGGCCCGCTCCAACGCCGCCCTGGTGCGTGCGCTGCGCGCCGCACTGGTCGCCGAGGGACTTCCCGCCGACGCCGTGCAGTTGCTGCCGAGCCAGGACCGCGCCACCGTCACCCACCTGATCCAGGCGCGCGGCCTGGTCGATGTGGTGATCCCGCGCGGCGGCGCGGGCCTGATCGATGCGGTGGTGCGCGATGCGACCGTGCCGACCATCGAAACCGGCGTCGGCAACTGCCACGTGTTCGTGCACGAAGCAGCCGATCTCGATGTGGCCGAACGGATCCTGCTCAACGCCAAGACCCGCCGGCCCAGCGTGTGCAATGCCGCCGAGACGCTGCTGGTCGACCGCGCCGTCGCCGATACCGCGCTGCCGCGGCTGGTGAACGCCCTGCAGGAGGCCGGTGTCACGGTGCACCTGGACCCCAGCGAGGACGAACTGCGCGCGGAGTTCCTGTCCATGGACATCGCCGTGCAGATCGTCGACGGTGTCGACGGCGCCATCAGCCACGTCAACGAGTACGGCACCGGCCACACCGAGGCCATCATCACCACCGAACTCGCTGCCGCCCAACGGTTCACCGGTGAGGTCGACGCCGCGGCGGTGATGGTCAACGCGTCGACGGCGTTCACCGACGGCGAGCAGTTCGGGTTCGGCGCCGAGATCGGCATCTCCACCCAGAAGCTGCACGCCCGCGGCCCGATGGGGCTGCCCGAGCTGACCTCGACCAAATGGATTGTGTGGGGTGACGGCCAGACCCGGCCCGCCTGAACACCTTCACGAAAAGAGAACATGTGAGCGTCCCCGCCCGCCCCGCCCCGCTGTTCGCCGATATCGACGACGTCGCCAAGCGGCTCGCCGAGACCGGATACCTGCCCGACAAGGCCACCGCGACCGCGGTGTTCCTGGCCGATCGGCTCGGCAAGCCGCTGCTGGTCGAGGGACCGGCGGGCGTGGGCAAGACCGAACTGGCCCGTGCCGTCGCGCAGACCACCGGCAGTGAACTGGTCCGGTTGCAGTGCTACGAGGGCGTCGACGAATCCCGGGCGCTCTACGAGTGGAACCACGCCAAGCAGATCCTGCGGATCCAGGCCGGTACCGCGGGGACGGGCGACTGGGATCAGACCAAGACCGATGTGTTCGGAGAGGAATTCCTGCTCAGCCGGCCGCTGTTGACCGCTATCCGCCGCACCGACCCGACCGTGCTGCTGATCGACGAGACCGACAAGGCCGATATCGAGATCGAGGGCTTGCTGCTGGAGGTGCTCTCCGATTTCGCCGTCACCGTGCCCGAGTTGGGTACCATCCGGGCCGAACGAGCACCGTTCGTGGTGCTGACCTCCAACGCCACCCGTGAACTGTCCGAGGCGCTCAAGCGCCGCTGCCTGTTCCTGCACATCGATTTCCCCGACGCCGAACTGGAACGGCGCATCCTGCTCTCGCGGGTGCCCGAACTGCCGGACACCATCGCGGCGGAGCTGGTGCGCATCATCGGGGTGCTGCGCGGCATGCAACTGAAGAAGCTGCCGTCGGTGGCCGAGACCATCGACTGGGGCCGCACCGTGCTGGCCCTGGGCATGGACACCATCGATGACGAGATGATCGCGGCCACCCTCGGTGTCGTGCTCAAACACCAGTCCGATCAGATCAAGGCGGCTGGGGAATTGAGATTGAACTGATGAGGCTCAACTGATGTCCCGCCGCACCCGCCCGCCGCAACCGCTGGCCCCGCACGGAATCCCCGGGCACCTGGTGGAATTCGTCGAGGCGCTGCGCGGTGCAGGCATTGCGGTGGGTCCGTCGGAGACCGTGGACGCCGGCCGGGTGCTGAATGTGCTGGGACTCGGTGACCGGGCCGCGCTGCGGGAGGGACTGGCGTGCGCGGTGCTGCGGCGCTCGGATCACCGCGAAACCTACGACGCGATGTTCGACCTCTGGTGGCCCGCGGCGCTGGGCGATCGCACCGTCGTCGAGGACGAACCCGACGCCGACGAGGCCGAGGGCATGCCGCCGCAGGACATCGAGGCGATGCGGGCGGCGTTGATCGACATGCTGGGCCCCGATGCGGATCTGGAGAACTTCGACGATCGGTTGGCGGCGATGATCGCCCGGATCGTGGAGGCCTACGGCCGGTACAACTCCAGCCGCGGCCCGTCGTACTCGTCGTATCAGGCGCTCAAGGCGATGGCGCTGGACGACCTGGAGGGCAGGCTGCTCGCGGGGCTGCTGGCCCCCTATGGTGAGGAGCCCACGCCGACCCAGGAAGAGATCGCCAAAGCGCTCGCCGCCCAACGGGTTTCGCAGCTGCGCAGGATGATCGAGGCGGAGACCAAACGGCGCACCGCCGAACAACTGGGCCGTGACCACGTCCAGATGTACGGCGTGCCGCAACTGGCCGAGAACGTCGAGTTCCTGCGTGCCTCCGGTGAGCAGCTGCGCCAGATGCGCAAGACGGTGCAACCGCTGGCGCGCACGCTGGCCACCCGGCTGGCGGCCAAGCGTCGGCGGGCCCACAACGGACAGATCGACCTGCGCAAGACGCTGCGCAAGTCGATGTCCACCGGCGGGGTGCCGATCGACGTCGTGCTCAAGAAGCCGCACCCGGCCCGCCCGGAACTGGTGGTGCTCTGCGATGTGTCGGGCTCGGTGGCCGGGTTCAGCCACTTCACCCTGATGCTGGTGTCGGCGTTGCGTCAGCAGTTCTCCCGGGTGCGGGTGTTCGCCTTCATCGACACCACCGACGAGGTCACCCACATGTTCGGCCCCGAGGCCGATCTGGCGGTGGCGGTGCAGCGCATCACCCGCGAGGCCGGTGTCTACACCCGCGACGGGCACTCCGACTACGGGCACGCCTTCGTCTCGTTCACGCAGAACTTCCCCGATGTGCTGTCCCCGCGGTCCTCGCTGCTGATCCTGGGCGACGGCCGCAACAACTACCGCAACCCGGAGACCGATCTGCTGAGCCGGATGGTGAACGCCAGCCGGCACGCGCACTGGCTCAACCCCGAGCCCCGGCATCTGTGGGGCAGCGGCGACTCGGCCGTGCCGCGCTATCAGGACCTGATCCCGATGCACGAGTGCCGGTCGGCCAAGCAGCTCGCCGCCGTGATCGACGCATTACTCCCTGTGTGATTCCGCCCAATCGAACAAACGGGCGCCGAAGTGCGAGTGGACGCCGCCGAAACGTCAACTTCGGCACGCGCAGAGCCGTCGCACCCACTCCCGTAAGCTGCCTTTTCGTGGCGACACGGCGCAGGTTGGGAGTGATGGGCGGGACATTCGATCCCGTGCATCACGGGCACTTGGTGGCTGCCAGCGAGGTCGCCGACCAGTTCGACCTGGACGAGGTGGTCTTCGTCCCCACCGGTCAGCCCTGGCAGAAGCGCGATCGTCATGTCACCGCCGCCGAGGACCGGTACCTGATGACGGTCATCGCCACCGCCGCCAACCCCCGGTTCTCGGTCAGCCGGGTCGACATCGACCGCGGCGGGGCCACCTACACCACCGACACGCTGCGCGACCTGGCGCGACTGAACCCCGACACCGACCTGTACTTCATCACCGGCGCCGACGCGCTGGCGTCGATCCTGTCGTGGCAGAACTGGGAGGAACTGTTCGCCCTGGCCCGCTTCGTCGGGGTGAGCCGACCCGGCTACGAACTTGACGGCGAACACATCGCCGCGGCCATGAAGGAACTGCCCGAGGACGCGTTGAGTCTGGTGGAGGTGCCGGCTCTGGCGATCTCGTCGAGTGACTGCCGGCAGCGCGCCCACCAGTCGCGGCCCATCTGGTACCTGGTGCCCGACGGCGTCGTCCAATACGTGTCCAAACGCAACCTGTACACCCCAACCGCCCAGGAGGCCCGGTCGTGACGGCAACGACAGAAGCAGTTCAGATGGCCACCGTCGCGGCCCGGGCGGCCGCCGACAAGCTGGCCGATGATGTGGTGGTCATCGACGTGTCCGAGCAGTTGGTCATCACCGACTGCTTCGTGATCGCCTCGGCGTCCAACGAGCGTCAGGTCAACGCCATCGTCGACGAGATCGAGGACAAGATGCGCGAGGCCGGGCACAAGCCGGCCCGGCGCGAGGGCACACGGGAGGGGCGCTGGACCCTGCTGGATTACGTCGACATCGTCGTGCACATCCAGCACACCGAGGAACGCGAGTTCTATGCGCTCGAGCGGTTGTGGCGGGACTGCCCGACGGTACCCGTCGACCTCGACGCGCCCCAGGAAGGTTCGCAGTGACGGTGCGTCGCCTGGTCCTGCTGCGCCACGGGCAGACCGAGTGGAACGCCGGCAGCCGGATGCAGGGACAGCTCGACACCGATCTGACCGATCTGGGCCGCGCTCAGGCGGCCGCGGTGGCGGAGGTGCTGGCCAAACGGAACCCGGTGGCCATCGTGTCCTCGGATCTGCGGCGTGCCCTGGACACGGCTACGGCGCTCGGCGAGCGGGCCGGGGTATCGGTGCGCGTCGACGAACGGCTGCGCGAAACCCATCTGGGGGAGTGGCAGGGTCTGACGCACATCGACGTCGACGCGCGGGCGCCCGGCGCCCGGCTGGCGTGGCGGGACGATGCCCGGTGGGCACCGCACGGCGGTGAGAGCCGAGTCGATGTCGCAGCCCGCAGCGTGCCGCTGGTCGAAGAACTGCTGGCCGCCGAATCCGACTGGGGTTCCGAAGGTTTGGACCGTCCCGTCGTCCTGGTGGCGCATGGTGGGTTGATCGCGGCGCTGACCGGTGCGCTGCTGGATCTGCCCGTGGACAACTGGCCGGTGCTCGGCGGGATGGGCAACGCGAGCTGGGCGCAGCTGTCCGGGCATATCGTCGGCGACGCCCTCAAGTGGCGCCTCGATGTCTGGAACGCCTCGGCGCAGGTGGCCGCCGATGTCCTCTGAGGGCGGCCGCAGAACGCTGCTGGTCTTCTGCGACTCGCTGTCCTATTACGGCCCGACCGGCGGGCTGCCCGCCGATGATCCCAGGATCTGGCCCAATATCGTTGCTGGACAATTGGGTTGGGATGTCGAGCTGATCGGTCGGATCGGCTGGACCTGTCGCGATGTGTGGTGGGCGGCCACCCAGGATCCTCGCTCGTGGGCGGCACTGCCGAAGGCGGGTGCGGTGATCTTCGCGACCTGCGGTATGGATTCGCTGCCCTCGCCGTTGCCGACCGCGCTGCGGGAGCTGATCCGCTATGTCCGGCCGCCGTTCCTGCGGCGCTGGGCGCGCGACGGTTACGGCTGGCTGCAACCCCGGCTGTCGCCGGTGGCCCGTCCCGCGCTGCCGCCGCACCTGAGCGTCGAGTACCTCGAGCAGACCAGGGCCGCTATCGATTTCAACCGTCCCGGGATACCGGTGGTGGCCACCGTACCGTCGGTGCACATCGCCGACACCTATGGCAGGTCGCATCGCTGGCGTGATGCCACCGTCGCGGCGATCACCGGCTGGGCCGGTGAGCACGACGTGCCCGTCGTTGACCTGAAGGCGGCGGTCGGCGAATACGTCATGAGCGGGCAGGGCAACCCCGACGGCATCCACTGGAATTTCGAGGCGCACGCCGCGGTGGCCGAACTGATGCTCAAGGGACTCGCCGAGGCGGGGGCCTATCAGCCCGAAACCCGCACGCTGCCATGACCGTTCAGGTGGTCATCGACTCGTCGGCGCGGATGGGCCTCGACGAGCGCAAGCGCTGGTCGATCCGGCAGGTGCCGTTACACGTACTCGCCGACGGTGTGGACCTGCGCGACGGGGTGGACGAGATCCCCTACGACATCCATGAGCGCAATCAGGTGACCACCTCGGGTGCGGCACCCGCGGATCTGGCCCAGGCCTACCGTGAGGCGCTCGTCGACAGCGACGGCGACGGGGTGGTCGCGGTCCATCTGTCGGCGGCGCTGTCCAGTACGTTCTCCACCGCTGCCGCGGTCGCCCGCGAGTTCGGTTCGGCTGTGCGGGTGGTGAATTCGCGATCGGCGGCGATGGGTGTGGGTTTCGTGGCGCTGGCGGCGGCCCGAGCCGCCGCCGGCGGTGCGGAGCTGGACGCGGTCGAGGCAGCGGCCCGCGCCGCGATCCCGCGCGGACAGGTCTTCATCGTCGTGCACCGCTTGGACAATCTGCGGCGCAGCGGCCGGATCGGCAAGGGCGCATCCTGGTTGGGCACGGCGCTGTCGCTGAAACCGCTGCTGCATCTCGATGTCGACGGCCGCCTGGTGCTCGCGCAACGTGTGCGCACCGTGTCGAAGGCGCACGCGGCGATGGTCGATGCGATCGCCGAGGTCGTCGGGGACCGGCCCGCCGCGATCAGCGTGCACCACGTCGACAACCACGATGCCGCAGCCGAACTCGGGGCGGCGCTGACCTCGCGCCTACCGCAACTGGAATCGCTCACCGTGACCGATATGGGTGCCGTGCTGGCGGTGCACGTCGGCGGCGGGGCGGTGGGGGCCTGCGTCAGCCTTTCGGAGTGAACCGTCCCGTCACCGGCGGCAGGTCTTTGAGCGTCACGATGCCCGGGGCGGCGGCGACCACGGCCGGTACGGCATTGGTGACCGGCATCGCGGTGTAGATCATGCCCAGGCCCATGAAGCCCGGTTCGGTCCAGTCCTTGGGCGGTAGGCAGTGCAATACCGTGCGCATGTTCGGCAGGCCGAACACCTGGATGACATGGCCGTGCTCAAGGGGTTTGGGCGGTTGGACGTGGTCACCCATGGTCCAGTTGAAGCCGACGCTGACGACATTGCGCTCGCCCACCCAACCGCGGTGATAGCCGTACACGCCGCCGACGGTGCCCTTGGGGATCTGCATGAAGCCCAAATCGGTGTCCCCGGTCGCGGCGGTGAAGGTGACATCGAATGTCATCCGGTCGAGTCTGGCACCGATGGCGTCGGCCATCATCGCCGCCGACTCGGCGAACACCTCGCTCTCCCGGCGCACGCTCTCGGCCAATCCGGGTGTGTCGGGATCCTGGGAAAATCCCATCGCGGTCTGGGTGCCGGCGGACTCGTAGGTGGAGCAGTCCACCGATTCGGTGATCCGGATCTCGTCGACCCGTTCGCAGGAACCCGACAGCACCATGCCGACCATGTTCGTCATCCCGGGATGCGCGCCGCTGCCGAAGATCGTGGAATTGCCGGTGGTGCAGGCATTCCTGATGCGGTCGAGATCCTCGATGGTCTGCTTGCCGCCGGTGATCCAGGCCGCGCTGGAGCACACGTTGATCCCGGCCTCCAGCAGCGCGACGAGTTCATCGATGTTCGGCCACAGCGGGTTGTAGCAGCAGGCATCGGGTTTCAGCGCGATGAGTTCACCGATGTCGTTGGTGGCCTTGATCCCGGTCGGTGTCGACCGGCCGGCCAGGTCGGCGGCATCGACGCCGACCTTGTCCGCGCCGTGGGCGTAGACGCCGACGAGTTCCATGTCGTCGCGGCCGAGGATGGCGTGCAGTGAACGCTTACCGATGTTGCCGGTCGTCCACTGGATGACGCGGAGCGGAGAGGGTGCGGTCATGAGTTGACACTATTACCGGGTTGTACACCGCTGTAACCGGGGTCACACGATTGGTCGGCGAGGCGTTCGAACGTTACGATACGAAACGTGTCGTACTTGAAAGAGTCGACGCCGACACCTCGCCGCGGCGGGCGTCCGCGCGACGATGCCCGTGAAGTTCACATCCTCGAGGTCGCCTACCACCTGCTGGCCGAGGTCGGCTACGAGAACCTCACGTTCGAGGAGGTGGCCCGGCGTGCCGGTGCCTCGAAGGCGACGCTGTACCGACGTTGGAAGACCAAACGCGAGATGGTGACCGCCGCGCTGAAAGCGGTTCCGGCACAGCGTGACGAACCCGACCACATCGACACCGGAAGCCTGCGCGGTGACCTGTTGGCCCTGTGTCGGAGGCTGATCACCACCATGCGGTCGACGGACGGCCAGACCGCACTGTTGCTGTTACAGGCCGGCCTCGACGATCCCGCACTGTGCGACGAGATCGAGCGGACCGTCGGTCCCACCGGAGCACGACTGCCCGCGAACGTGGTGGCGGCCGCGGTCCGTCGCGGCGAACTGCCCCACGATGTCGACCCGTTCGCCTTCGAGGAGGTGGCCGGCGCGGTCCTGCTGCTGCGCCGGATGAACGGACTCGACACCGACGACGACTACCTGGAAGCGCTCGTCGATGCGATCTTGTTGCCCGCGCTGCGGACCGCGGCGCCGGCCGGGCGGCAGTTGCCCGCCGGAATTTTCTCCGGACACCCCGAACGTGCGAAGGAAAACTCATGAGTGACTTGCGAATCGACGGATTCCGCTACTCGCGCCTAGTTGGGCACCACGGTGTCCCCATCCACGTCGCGGTCGGTGGCTCCGGCCCCGCGATCGTCCTGTTGCACGGCTTCCCTCAGACGCACTACATGTGGCGCCATGTCGCCCGGGAACTGGCCGAGGAGTTCACCCTCATCATCCCCGACCTGCGCGGTTACGGGGCCAGCGGTAAACCGGCCGAAGCCGGCCCGGACACCTACTCCAAGCGCACCATGGCACTGGATATCACCGCGGTCGCGGCGGCTGTGGGGCACAACCGGTTCGGGCTGGTGGGCCACGATCGCGGCGCACTCGTGGGTGTGCGGGCGGCCCTCGACCACGCCGAGACCGTCCGATTCCTCGGAATCCTCGACGTGTTACCGACGATGGACACCTGGGCGGTGCTGCACGGGGTGGACGCCAAGGTGGCCTGGCATCTGTACCTGATGGCGCAGCCGGCCGGCCTGCCCGAGAAGATGATCAACGCGGTGGCCGAGGAGTTCTTCGCGTCATTTCTGGACGCATGGGACACCGACGGATCGAGCTTCGACGACGAGGTTCGACGGCACTATCTCGACAGTTCGGTCGCGGCGGTGGACTCCATCGTCGCCGACTTTCGGGCGACCGCAGGAATCGATCTGGACACCGACCGCGCCGACCGCGCGGCCGGCCGCCGCCTGGCGATGCCGGTCGGGGTCATCTCGCAGGACTGGGGGTCGCAACTGGGTTTCGATCCCACCGCCATCTGGTCGGCGTGGGCCGGCGATCTGCGTTATCAGCCCATCACCGCCGGCCATTTCATGGCCGAGGAGCAGCCCGCGGAGATCGCCCGGTTCATCAGGAACCTGTCCGCACGCAGTCGGTGAACAATAAACTCGGGCAATGACAATGGATTCGGCCGACGTGCAGCGCTGGTTCGACGAGTACCTCGCGGTCTTCGCCGCGGCCGCGCGAGGGCAGCGCCCGATGTCGGATCTGCTGGCCCGCTACGCCGTGCCGTTGACCATTACCACCGACTCCGGTGTCGTCGCACTGACCAACACCGACCAGGTGGCCGCCGTCATCGAGGACCAGATCGACGGATTGCGGGCGCAGCGATACCGATCCACCGCCTTGCTCAGCGCCGCGGTCACCGAGTTGAACGCAGCATCGGCGCTGTATCGCGGCGCCTTCGTCCGCCATGACGTCGACGGCGCCGAAATCGGTCGGGTGGCGGTGACCTATCTGTTGATCGACGGCGCCGACGGCCCGCAGATCGGGGTACTCGCCTCGCACGGGGACTGACGCCCGACCGGTTGTCCACAATGGCGGGTTCGTCCACAGCCGCCCCGTCGGCGCCCGCCGCACCGGGCGGTCGGGTCACCGGCCGTGCCTACCGTCGGGCGCATGGACACCGAATCACCGGCGCAGCGCCTGTCCCGACGCATCGGTCGTGAGGCGGCGCCCGAACCCGAGGACGGCGCCGACGAGTCCGACACCACGCTGGCCCGCTGGTTGCCCGATACCGCGAATCCGCGTTCGGCCCGGGACTGGATGGCGACGCTGCGGGCCGATCCGGGACGCGCCGGTGTCCTGGCGTTGCTCGGCATCGGGCTGATCGCGGTGCTGGTGACGGTGTTCACCGTCGTCCGCAATCCCGATGAGCCGGTGACCGCCGTCGACCTGCCTCCGGTACAGATGGTCTCGACCGCCGCCGCACCGTCCGCCGAGGCGGCGCCGGACGGCCCGGTGGTTGTCAGTGTCGTGGGACTGGTGCACAAACCGGGGCTGGTCACGCTGACCGCCGGTGACCGGGTCGCCGACGCCCTCCAGAAGGCCGGCGGGGCGCTCGACGGTGCCGATCTGGTGGGTCTGAACATGGCCCGACGGGTGAACGACGGCGAACAGATCATCGTCGGCCTCGCCGCACCACCGGGATCACCGTCACCGATGGGCAGTTCGGTCCGCTCGGAGACACCATCGGGCGCGCCGTCGGACGCCGGCCCGTCCGCCGAGCCGGCAGCCGCGGTGAACCTGAACACCGCGACCGCCGAAGAATTGGATGCCCTTCCCGGCGTCGGACCGGTCACCGCCACGGCCATCATCGCCTGGCGCGACGCCAACGGGCCGTTCCGCAGCGTCGACCAACTCGGCGACGTGGACGGTATCGGGCCGGCCCGGCTGGACAAGCTGCGCGCCCTGGTCGTTACGTGAACCCCGCGCGTGAATCCCGACGAGCGTCCGCTCGACGTCCGATTGGTGCCCGCGGCGCTGACGTCCTGGGCGGTGACCGCGGCCGGTATCGCGTGGCCTGGAGTGGTGCCGATCGCCGTGGTGGTCACGGCGGTGGCGCTGACGGCAGCACTGGTCCGGTGGGGTCCGGCCCGGGCCGGGTTGCCGGCCGTGGCCGCCGTCGCGGTCATCGGCGCGACGTTCGGGGTCGCGGTCGCGCTGCGTACCGACGACGTCCGTCAGCACCCGATTGCCGGGCGCTACGGCGATTCGGCCATCGTGACGGTCGCGCCCACCGAATCGCCGCGCTCGCTGGGGCGTGGCCGGATGATGTTCCGGGCCGGTCTGCGCGAGGTCGAGGGCCGGCCGCTCGGCGGCATGGTCGTGGTGTTCGCGCCGGTGGCGGAGTTCGCCGACCTGACCGTGGGCCGCCGGGCCACCTTCCGGGCCCGCATCGCCCGGCCGCTGCGCGCCGACCTCACCGTCGCGGTGCTGACCGCGGTCGGGGAGCCGACGCTGGCGCAATCGCCGACGGTGCGCCGCCTGTCCGGCCACGTGCGGGCCGAGTTCTCCGCCGCGGCACGTCGGGTACTGCCCGCCGAGCAGGCCGCGATGCTGCCCGCCCTGGTGCTCGGTGACACCTCTGCGGTGACCGCGACGACGGCCGCGAATTTCAAGGCATCGGGCTTGACACATCTGACCGCGGTGTCGGGCGCCAACGTCACCATCGTGTGCGGGGCGGCGCTGTTGTCGGCCGCGTTGGTGGGGCCGCGACTGGCCGCGGCCGCCGCTCTGGTCGTCCTGATCGGCTTCGTCATCGTCGTCGAACCGTCGGCCAGTGTGTTGCGGGCGGCGGTGATGGGTGCCATCGGGTTGTTCGCGGTGGTGTCGCACCGGCGCAGACAGGCGATCCCGGTGTTGTCGACGACCGTGATCGCGCTGATGGTGAGCACACCGCAACTGGCGGTGGACGCCGGCTTCGCGCTGTCGGTGGTGGCCACCGCGGCGCTGGTGGTGATCGCGCCGGCGTGGTCGCGCCGCCTGGTCGCCCGTGGCTGGCCGAAACCGGCGGCCGACGCGGTGTGCATCGCCGCGGCCGCGCAGGCCGTCACCGCCCCGTTGGTGGCGGGGATCTCGGGCAATGTCAGCGTGTTCGCGGTGCTCGCCAATCTGCTTGTCGGCGTGGTGATCCCACCCATCACGCTGATGGGCACGGTGGCCGCGGCGCTGTCGACGTGCTGGCCGCCCGGGGCCGAACTGCTGATCCGGTTCACCGGCCCCGAACTGTGGTGGCTACTTGCCGTCGCCCACCGGATCGCCTCGATACCGGGCGCGTCGTTGGCGGTGCCCGACGGGGCGGTGGGCATGGCGCTGGTAGCCGGCGTTACTGGAGCGGTGATCGTCACCTGGCGGTGGCGCTGGGGGCGACGCCTCGCGGCGGCCGGGATCTGCTGCCTGCTGGCGTGGACCGTGTCCGGGGTTGTCGGGTCGGCGTGAAACGATTGGCTACGTGAGCGAAGCTTGCGCGCGAACCATGGGTACCGAACGTGACGTCCGAGCCTGCGAGGCCGTCACGTGAGCGAGGGACTGCATCTGGTTCTCGGTGATGAGGAACTGCTCGTCGAGCGCGCCGTGGCGAGCGTGCTGCGTGCGGCCCGCAAGCGTGCCGGCACCGTCGATGTCCCGGTCGATCGGTTGCGTGCCGGTGAGGTCAGCACCAGCGAACTTGCCGAATTGCTCAGTCCGTCACTGTTCGCCGAGGAGCGGGTCGTCGTCCTGGAGGCGGCGGCCGAGGCCGGCAAGGACGCGGTCGCGTTGATCGTCGCCTCGGCGGTCGATCTGCCGCCGGGCACGCTGCTGGTCGTCGTGCACTCCGGCGGCGGACGGGCCAAGGCGATGGCCGATCAGCTGAAAAAGCTCGGTGCCGAGGTGCACCCGTGCGCCAAGATCACCAAACCGGGTGACCGGGCCGACTTCGTGCGCCGCGAGTTCCGGACGCTGAAGATGAAGGTCGATGACGCCACCGTCACCGCGATCCTGGACGCGGTCGGCTCCGATATCCGGGAACTGGCCGCAGTCTGCTCGCAGTTGGTCGCCGACACCGACGGCCAGGTCGACGCCGCCGCGGTGCGGCAGTACCACAGCGGCAAGGCCGACGTGAAGGGCTTCGATATCGCGGACAAGGCGGTCACCGGTGATGTGCCCGGTGCCGCCGAGGCGCTGCGCTGGGCGATGCACAGTGGCGAGCCGCATGTCGTGCTGGCCGATGCGCTGGCCGAGGCGGTGCACACCATCGCCCGGGTCGGTCCGTTGTCGGGCGATCCGTACCGGCTGGCCGGCGATCTCGGCATGCCTCCCTGGCGTGTGCAGAAGGCGCAGAAACAGGCGCGGCGGTGGTCCAAGGACCGGGTGGCCGAGGCGATCCGCGTGGTCGCCGCGCTCAACGCCGATGTCAAGGGCGCCGCGGCGGACGCCGACTTCGCGCTGGAGCGGGCGGTGCGTAAGGTCGCCGAACTGGCGGCGGCCGACTGACGACCGGTGCGCGGACACGCAAAAACCCGCGCGTGACGAAGATCGTCGACGCGCGGGTCAGCGAAGAAAAGTCAGAGCTTGTTGACGGCCAGCGACAGCGCGGACTTCTTGTTGGCCGCCTGGTTCTTGTGGATGACACCCTTGCTGGCGGCCTTGTCGAGCTGGCGGTTGGTGGCGACCAGCAGAACGCCGGCCTTGTCCTTGTCGCCGGAGTCGATGGCCTCACGGAGCCCGCGGATGGCCGTGCGCAGCGACGACTTCACCGACTGGTTGCGCAGTCGACGGCGCTCGTTGGTCTTGATGCGCTTTTCCTGCGACTTGATGTTGGCCACGCGTGTAGTTCCTTCTAACCGTCGGTGTGAATTGCTGAGTCTCGGGTGCCCGGCGCAGCGTTCGCGGCTGGGCAGCAGTTGTTCAGGTTACCAGCGGGGGTGCCAAACCCCCAAAGCGGCGGGACCGGCCTGCCTGAACGCCCGAATTACGGCAGCATGTGAACAGTGAGCCCACGAACCCTGTCGAACGACACCGTACGCACGTCACGCTCGAACTCACGATCTCAGAAACGCCAGGCGGGGATCTTCGACGGTTATCCGGACCAGGGCGGTTACGGTCTCGCCTTTGATGAGATGTTCGACGGCTCGGGCAACGTGCGGCCGCCGTACAAGGGGATATTCGCTGAACTCTCGCCGTCGGATGCCTCCGAGTTGGAAGCCCGCACGGATGCGCTCGGCCGCGCCTTCATCGACCAGGGCATCACCTTCTCGCTGTCGGGGCAGGAGCGCCCCTTCCCGCTGGATTTGGTGCCGCGGGTCATCTCGGCTGCGGAATGGACCCGGCTGGAGCGCGGCATCGCGCAGCGCGTCCGGGCACTGGAGCTCTACCTCGACGACATCTACGGCGAGCAGGAGATCCTGCGCGACGGCGTCATCCCGCGCCGGTTGATCACCTCGTGTGAACACTTCCATCGCGAGGCCGTCGGCATCGTGCCGCCCAATGGGGTGCGCATCCACGTGGCCGGTATCGATCTGGTCCGCGACGCCCAGGGCACCTTCCGGGTGTTGGAGGACAACCTGCGCTCACCGTCGGGGGTGTCCTACGTCATGGAGAACCGCCGCACGATGGCGCGGGTCTTCCCGAACCTGTTCGCCAGCCACCGGGTGCGCGCGGTCGGCGACTACTCCTCGCACCTGTTGCGTGCGTTGCGCAAGGCCGCCGCCTCCAACGAGGCCGATCCGACGGTCGTCGTGCTCACTCCCGGGGTGTACAACTCCGCGTACTTCGAGCATTCGCTGCTGGCCCGGCAGATGGGCGTCGAACTCGTCGAGGGCCGCGACCTGTTCTGCCGCGACAACACCGTCTACATGCGCACCACCGAGGGTGAACGCCAGGTCGACGTCATCTACCGCCGCATCGACGACGACTTCCTGGACCCGATGCAGTTCAAGCCGGACTCGGTGCTCGGCGTGGCCGGGGTGCTCAACGCCGCCCGCGCCGGCAACGTCGTGATCTCCAGCGCCGTGGGCAACGGGGTCGGTGACGACAAGCTCGTCTACACCTACGTGCCCACCATCATCGAGTACTACCTCGGGGAGAAGCCGCTGTTGGCCAATGTCGACACCTTCCGCTGCTGGCTGGACGACGAGCGCGAGGAGGTCCTCGACCGGGTCGACGAACTGGTGATCAAACCGGTGGAGGGATCCGGCGGCTACGGGATCGTATTCGGGCCGGACGCCTCGCCCAAGGAACTCGCGACGATCTCCAAGAAGATCCGCGCCGACCCGCGCGGCTGGATCGCCCAGCCGGTCGTGCAGCTGTCGACGGTGCCGACCAAGATCGGCGACAAACTCGCGCCGCGCCACGTCGATCTGCGGCCGTTCGCCGTCAACGATGGTGACGACGTCTGGGTGCTGCCCGGTGGCCTGACCCGGGTCGCGCTGCCCGAGGGGTCGCTGGTGGTGAACTCCAGTCAGGGCGGCGGATCCAAGGACACCTGGGTGCTGGCCTCGCGCGCCTCGGCGGCCGACCGTGAGCTGGCCGCCGCCGAGCTGGTTCCCGCCGCCAAGGCGAAGGCGGCCAAAGTGCCACGCGCCGAACAGGTTTCCGAGCTCTCCTCGCAGCAGCAACAGCAGAATCAACAGAACCAACAACAGCAGCAGGCGCGCGGCGACGTGCTCGGGAGGCGATGATGCTGGCTCGTAACGCGGAATCGCTGTACTGGATCGGCCGCTATGTCGAACGCGCCGATGACACCGCCCGGATCCTCGATGTCGCGGTGCACCAACTGCTGGAGGATTCCAGCGTCGACCCCGATCAGGCCTCGCGAGTGCTGTTGCAGGCCCTCGGTATCGAGCCACCGGACACCGAACTCGACGTCTGGTCGCTGACCGATCTGGTGGCCTTCAGCCGCGATATCTACGGCGGCAATTCGATCGTCGACTCCATCTCGGCGGCCCGGGAGAACGCCCGCGGCGCGCGGGAGGTGACCTCCACCGAGATGTGGGAATGCCTCAACACCACCTACAACGCGCTGGCCGAACGTGAACGCGCCGCCCGGCGTCTGGGGCCGCACGAGTTCCTGGGCTACGTCGAGGGCAGGGCAGCGATGTTCGCCGGGCTGGCGGACTCGACGCTGTCGCGCGATGACGGCTACCGGTTCATGGTGCTGGGCCGCGCCATCGAACGTGTCGACATGACGGTGCGCCTGCTGTTGTCCCGCGTCGGCGACAGCGCGTCCTCGCCGGCGTGGGTGACCGTGCTGCGGTCGGCGGGTGCCCACGACACCTATCTGCGCACCTACCGCGGCGTGCTCGACGCCGGCCGGGTGGTCGAATTCCTGCTGCTGGACCGGCTTTTCCCGCGTTCGGTCTTCTACTCGCTGCGGCTGGCCGAACACAGCCTCGAGGAACTGCAGAACGGTAGGCACAACCGGGTGGGCTCCACCGGTGAGGCACAGCGCCTGCTCGGGCGTGCCCGCAGCGAGTTGGAGTTCCTGCAGCCCGGCCTGCTGCTCGAATCGCTGGCCGATCACCTGTCGGGGCTGCAGAAGACGTGTGCCGATGTCAGTGAGGCGTTGGCGGTGCAGTACTTTCACTCCGCTCCGTGGGTGGCCTGGACCGACGCGGGCAAGCACGGTGCCGTCGTCATCGAAGAAGGGGAGATCTGACAGATGTGGCGGATGCGCGTGGTCCACGCGACCGGATACGCCTACAAGTCACCGGTCACCGCGTCGTTCAACGAGGCGAGGCTCACCCCGCGGTCGGACTCCCGGCAGAACGTCATCCTCAACCGGGTCGAGACCGTGCCGGCCACCAGGTCGTATCGCTATCTCGACTACTGGGGTACCGCGGTGACGTCCTTCGACCTGCATGCCCCGCACACCGAACTGGAGGTCACCTCGTCCTCGGTGGTGGAGACCGAGGTCGGGGAGATGCCCGCGGAGGCGGTCAGCTGGGAGGATCTGCGCGCCGAGGCGGTGATCGACAGGTTCGACGAGGTGCTCAGCCCCACCGACTACACACCGGCGAGCAAACGCATCCAGCGTGTGGGGCAGCGCATCGCCAAGGAGTACGAACCGCAGGAGGCCGTGGTGGCCGCCGCGAACTGGGTGCGCAGCGAACTGGACTACGTCCCGGGCACCACCGGTGTGCATTCGTCGGGGCTCGACGCGCTGCGGGAGGGCAAGGGGGTGTGCCAGGATTTCGCGCACCTGACCCTGATCCTGTTGCGTAGCATGGGGATTCCCGCCAGATATGTGTCCGGGTACCTGCACCCCAAGCCGAAGGCGGCGGTCGGTGACACCGTCGACGGGCAGAGCCACGCCTGGGTGCAGGCCTGGACCGGCGGTTGGTGGAACTACGACCCCACCAACGACACCGACATCAACGAGCAGTACATCACCGTCGGCGTCGGCCGTGACTACTCCGATGTCACCCCGTTGAAGGGCATCTACTCCGGCGAGGGTTCCACCGATCTGGACGTGGTGGTCGAGATCACCCGCCTGGCCTGAGCGGGCGACCTCACGACGTCTTCGTGCAGACGCCGGGGTGGACCTGGACCCGGTGCAGATCGTCACCGAGTTCGATCTGCCGGTCGAACCGGCCGGCGGCCAGCGCCCGCCACTGGTCCTCGGTGCCCTTGACCATCGCAGGCACATAGTGGGTGAGGATCAGGATGCCGACCCCGGCCCGGGCCGCGGTCTCGGCGGCCTGCTCGACGGTCGAATGATAGTCGCAGATGTCGCGGATGCGTTGGAGCGGCATCGAGTCGATCAGGTCCTTGCGAATCACCGTGTGCACCAATGCGCCCGCGCCGGCGGCCAACTCGTCGAGGGTGTCGCACGGAACGGTGTCACCGGCCAGCACGACCGAGGCACCGTCGTGCTCGATGCGGAAGCCGATGGTCGGCGCCACGGGCCGGTGGTCGGTCGGGGCCACGCTGACCCGCACACCGACCTCGTCCCAGACCGCGCCCTCGGTGAACTCGTGCACCCGGACCAGCGGCGGAGCGCTCAGATCGCCGTGATGGGCGATGCGGTAGCCGATATCGTGCCCCAACGCGGTCAGCGTCGCCTGCACCAGGGCCGACGTGCCCGGCGGCCCGATGATCGGCAGCGGCACCGGGTCCGGGGTGAACGTGGTGATCCACCTCGTGATGAGGACGTCGCCGAGATCCACGATGTGGTCGCTGTGCAGGTGCGTCAACAGCAGCGCGCTGAGCATGTTGGCGCCCGACCCGGCGGCGGCGAGCCGCTGCAGCACCCCGCGCCCGCAATCGACCAGGAAGGTCTGCTCACCGGCGCGGATGAGGGTCGACGGGCCGGCCCGGTCGGGGTCGGGGAGGGGGCTTCCGGTGCCCAACAGGGTGACCTCGATCATCGCTCAGATATACCGTTCGGATGCCGGTCGGTTGCCGACATTCGTCGAATCGGATCGCGATCCGTCGTAGCCTTGATTGTGTTCGTGGTCACACTGTGGGGAGGGTGTCATGCGCATCGCCGACGTGCTGAAGAACAAGGGAGCCAGCGTCGCGACCATCACCGCCGAGACGTCGGTGGCCGACCTGCTGGCCGGGTTGGTCGATCGCAACATCGGGGCGATGGTGGTCGTGGGCCCCGACGGGCCGGTCGGCATCGTGTCGGAACGCGATGTGGTGCACCGGCTGCACGAGCTGGGCGGAGATCTGCTGAACCGTCCGGTCAGCGAAATCATGACGACCCACCTGGTGTTCTGCTCACCGGACGACTCGGTCGACAGCCTGAGCGCGGCCATGACGCACCACCGGGTGCGGCATATCCCGGTGCTGCAGGACGGCCGACTCGCCGGCATCGTCAGCATCGGTGACGTCGTCAAGACCCGCCTGCAGGAACTCGAATCCAGCACCGAGCACTTGCAGGCATACATCACTCAGGGCTGAAATGAGGGCATGAGCTCCGTTGCCGTCCGCCCCGCAGTGCGGGCCGACACCGCCGCGCTGTCCCACGTACTCGGTCGGGCCTTCTTCGACGACCCGGTGATGGCTTGGATGCTGCCCGACCCACAGGCTCGCCGGGCCAAGCTGCACAAGCTGTTCGCCGCACTCACCCGGCACCACCATCTGGCCCGCGGCGGGGTCGAGGTGGCCACCGCCGGATCCGGTATCGCCGCAGCCGCGCTGTGGGATCCGCCGGGGCAGTGGCGCCACACCACCGTCGAGGAGTTGCGCGCCGCGCCGTCGATGTTGTGGACCTTCGGTGCCGCGGTGCGCCGCGGTATGCAGGTCTCGGAATTGATGAAACGGTCCCATCCCGAAGAGCCGCACTGGTATCTGGCGGTCATCGGCAGCGACCCGCAGGTGCGCGGCGGCGGACTGGGCCATGCCTTGATGCGGTCCCGGTTGGACCGCTGCGACGCCGAGTTCGCGCCGGCCTATCTGGAGTCCAGCAATCCGGACAACATCGGCTACTACGAGCGCTTCGGATTCGAGGTGACCGGCGAGATCACCGTTGCAGACGGGCCGACCCTGTACCCGATGTGGCGCACGCCAAGGTAGGGTGCGGGGACCGACAGCAGGGGAATCCGGTGTGAATCCGGAGCTGACGCGCAGCGGTGTCGAGGTGTGACCTCGGAGCCCGAATGCCTGCCGCCGGTGAATCGTTGGCGGCTCCGCGTTCGAGCCCTGCACCGAAGGAAGTCATCTCGTGCGTGTGTTCACCACACTGTCAGCTGCACTGATCCTGCTCACCGGTTGTGGGGCCGCTGATGTCCCCGACGCCGCGCCTGCCGCACCCGACACCGGCGGCCGCACCAGCTATCCGCTGACGCTGGACAACTGCGGCGTGCAGGTCACCTTCGACGGACCGCCGCAGCGGGCGGTGTCGCTCTATCAGGCCTCCACCGAGATTCTGTTGTCGCTGGGATTGGCCAACCGCATGGTCGGCACCTCGACATGGTTCGATCCGGTGCTACCCGAACTGGCCGAGGACAACGAACGGGTGCCGCGGTTGGCCGACAACGATCCGGGGCTGGAGACGGTGCTCGATGTCGAGCCGGACATCATCACCTCGGCCAGCGCGCACACCTTCACCCCGGCGGTGGTGGGCGAGCGCGCACGACTGGCCGAATTGGGCATCCCCACCTATCAGTCACCGTCGGTGTGCGTCGACGCCGATGTCGACGGTGAGACGGTGACCAGGACCGCGCCCCTGAAGATGGACACGCTGTTCCGCGAAATCACGGAACTGGCACAGATTTTCGATGTCCAGCAGCGCGGCGAGGAGCTGATTTCGCAATTACGCTCACGGCTGGCCGACGCGCCGGAGATGCCCGGTGACGGTGCCACCGTCGCGTTCTGGTTCTCCGGGCTGCGCACGCCGTACATGGCCGGGTGCTGCTCGGCGCCGGGGCTGTACGCGACCGAGGTCGGTGCCACCAACGTGTTCGCCGACGCGCGCGAGGATTGGCCCGAGGTCAGCTGGGAGGCCGTCGCCGACCGCGATCCCGACGTCCTGGTTCTGGCCGACCTGAGCCGCAAGCGCATCGACGGTGACGCGTTGGACGCCAAGATCGGTTTCCTGGAATCGGATCCGGTGACGCGCAACATGTCGGCGGTGCAACAGCAGCGCTATGTCGTGCTGACCGGCTCGGAACTGGATCCCGGGATCCGTCAGATCGACGCCATCGAGAAGATCGCCGCCGGCTTCGGGGTACGCCGGTGATGGCGCGTCGATACGCGGCGCTGGCCGCGGTCCTGCTCGTGGCCGGCTGCGGGCACGACGACACCTCGGCCGAGGCGGCGACCACCCCGGGTTTCCCGATCACCGTGCACAACTGCGGCCGCGACGTGGTGATCGACGCACCACCGCAGCGTGCGGTCGCGCTGAACCAGGGCTCCACCGAGATCCTGCTGTCGCTCGGGCTGGCCGACCGGATGGTGGGCACCGCCACCTGGACCGACCCGGTCCGGGAGAATCTGGCCGACGCCAACGCCGCGGTGCCGCGGCTGGCGGACAACAAGCCCGCTTTGGAAACCGTGCTGGACGCGGAACCGGATTTCGTCTCGGCGTCCTTCGCGGGAACGCTGGGGCCCGGTGGTGTCGCCGACCGCGACCAGTTCGAATCCCTCGGTGTGCCCAGCTATCTGGCGCCGAGCGACTGCGTGGGGAAGGTGTCGGTCAACGCCGACGGGGCCCGCACCGAACCGTTCACCATGGCGGCCGTCTACACCGAGATCCGGGAATTGGCGCGCATCTTCGACGTCACCGACCGCGGTGAGGAGCTGATCGCCGATCTGGAACAACGGGTCTCGGCGAGCCGAATGCAGGCCGATGCCGATCTGGCGTACTGGTTCTCCGATGTTCGTGCCCCGTACTTCGGCGGGTGCTGCGGATCCCCGGGGGTGATCACCGACACCGTGGGGGCCCGCAACATCTTCGTCGACACCACCGAGGAATGGCCGCAGGTGAGTTGGGAGGTCATTGCCGAGCGGGATCCCGACGTGCTGGTGCTCGCCGATCTGAGCCGTCGCACCATCGACGGTGATGCCCTGGACACCAAGATCCGATTCCTGGAGAGCAATCCGGTGACATCGCGGATGACGGCCGTGCAGCAGAAGCGCTATGTGGTGGTCAACGGTGCCGATCTCAATCCGTCCATCCGTACGGTCGACGGCGCCGAGAAGGTGGCCGCGGGGTTGCGCCGATTCGGATTCGCCGACGGCCGTTGATGGTGCGCACGCGTTCGTTGCCGGTGCTGTGGGTGCTGGGTCTTGCGCTGCTGGTGTTCTCGGCGGCCGTGGCGATCACGATCGGCCCGGCGGCGCTGTCGGTCCGGGACGTATACGGGATCGTGGCCGAGCATCTGGGTGCCGGTCCGTCGGGTGCCACCCGGATCCAGGACGGCATCGTGTGGCAACTCCGGCTGCCGCGGGTGCTGTTGGCCGCGGTCTGCGGTGCCGGGCTGGCGCTGTGCGGGGCGATCCTGCAGTCGTTGCTGCGCAATCCGTTGGCCGATCCGTTCGTGCTCGGGGTGTCCTCGGGTGCGTCGACCGGGGCGGTGCTGATCGCGGTGCTCGGCGTCGGTGCCGGCACCGTGACCCTGTCGGGCGGCGCGTTCGTCGGTGCGGTGCTGTCCTTCGGGGTGGTGCTGCTGCTCGCGTATGCCGCCGGTGGTGGTACCGATCGGGTGGTGCTGGCCGGAGTCGCGGCCACCCAACTGTTCTCGGCGCTCACATCGTTCATCGTGCTGTCCTCGGCCGACGCCGAGCAGACCCGCGGCGTGCTGTTCTGGCTACTGGGCTCGTTGGCCGGGGTGTCGTGGAACGACGTCGCGGTGTGCAGTGCGGTGGTGGGCGTGGGTCTGGTGTGCTGCCTGGCCTACGCCCGGGCGCTGGACGCGTTCGCCTTCGGTGACGATGCCGCGGCCTCGCTGGGCGTGTCGGTGCGCCGGGCGCGGATCGTGCTGCTGGTGCTGACCGCCCTCATCACGGCCGCGCTGGTCAGCGCCGCCGGTGCCATCGGGTTCGTCGGGCTGGTGCTGCCGCATGCCGCGCGCTTCGTCGTCGGGCCGGCGCACCTGCGCCTGTTGCCGACGGTGGCGATCTTCGGGGCGGTGTTCATGGTGTGGGTCGACACCCTGGCCCGCACCCTGTTCGCGCCTCAGGAGCTGCCCACCGGCGTGGTGACGGCCTTACTGGGTGTCCCGGCGTTCGCGATGATCCTGTTGCGCCGCAGGGGGATACCGTCATGAGCTTGCAGGCGAACGATATCGGTTGGACCCGCTCGGGCCGGCTCGTGCTGGACGGCGTCACCATCGGACCGGCGCCCGGCGCCACGGTCGGGCTGTTGGGGCCCAACGGCTCCGGGAAGTCGTCACTGCTGAAACTGTTGGCCGGTGTGCACCGGCCCAGCGAGGGCACGGTGCACCTCGACGGCGAGCCGGTGGCGCGGATATCGAAGCGCGCGCTGGCCCGCCGGGTGGCTCTGGTGGCTCAGCACTCCGAGACCGAACTGCACATCACCGTGCGGGATGTCGTGCGCCTGGGCCGCATTCCCTACACCGGCATGACCGGCACCGACGACGCCGGGACGGTGATCGTCGAGACCGCGTTGTCGGCCACCGGCCTGCTCGACATGACCGACCGGTACTGGCACACACTGTCGGGCGGGGAGCGCCAGCGGGTCCAGATCGCCCGGGCGCTGGCGCAGGATCCCGACTATCTGCTGCTCGACGAGCCGACCAACCATCTGGACATCGCGCATCAGCTGGAGATCCTGCGTCTGATCCGCCGACTCGGGGTGACGTCGGTGGTGGCGCTGCACGACCTCAACCTCGCCGCGATGTTCTGCGACCACATCGTGGTGCTGTCCGCCGGGACGGTGGTCGCCGCCGGCGCACCGGCGCAGGTGCTGACCGAGGAACTGGTCCGTTCGGTCTACGGCGTGGCATGCACCGTGACCGTCGAGGACGGCTATCCGCACGTCCGGTTCGCATACCGTTAAGCGCTGGTGCTGATCGGCTGTTGAGCCCGGTCGGCCAGTGAGTTGTCGTCGAACGCCCCGCGGTACCTGGCCGCCGGATGGCTGTCCGGCAGCCGGTCGCCCCGGCCGAGTAGTTTGTGGCGCAACGTGCCCGACTTGTCGGTGCCGATCAGACCACGCTCACGAAGGGTGGGGAACAGCCGGTCGGCGATCTCCCGGAATGATTGCGGCACGGTCGCGTGATAGACGTTGATACCGTCGACGCCGGCCTCCCGCCACTCCTCCAGGCGATCGGCGATCTCGTCGGCGGTGCCCACGACACGGTTGGCGCCCTCCAGGACCCAGGCCATGTCCCGGATGGTGGGTTCGTCGTTGCCGGAGACCTCGGTTGCCCAGCGCTTGAAGCTCTGGATGCCGGTGAACTCGCCGAGCTCGCTGATGGGCGTGTCCAGGGGCAGGTTGCCTGCGTCCACCCCCGCATCACCCAGCGCATGCAGCGCGATGCCCTCCAGATCGAGGTACCGCTTGAGCTCGTCGTTGCGCCGGATCGCGTCGGCGTGGGTGTCGCCGATGACGAACGACAGTCCTTGAGCGAAGGTGATGTCGGCGGGGTCGCGCCCGTATTCGGCGGCCAGGGAGCGTGTTTCGGTCGTCAGCTGGTAGGCGTCCGCCGGTGTCGGGCTGCCGATGTAGACGCCTTCGGCGTTGCGGGCGGAGAACAACTGACCGGCAGGTGACGAGCCGGCCTGGAACAGCACCGGGGTCCGCTGCGGGGAAGGTGAGGTGAAATGGGGGCCTTCGACGCTATACCGCGGTCCCACGTGATTGATCTTGTGGATCTTCGTCGGATCGGAGTGCACGCCGCGCTCCTTGTCCTGAACCAGCGCGTCCTCGTCCCATGAGCCCTCCCACAGCTTGTAGGCGACGTCGACGTACTCGTAAGCCCATTCGTACCGCTGATCGTGCACCAGCGTGCCCTCGTGACCGAAGCTGCGGAACATGTTGGCGTTGAAGCTGGTGACGATGTTCCAGCCCAGTCTGCCCTCGGTGTAGTGGTCCAGCGAGGACATCCGCCTCGCGAAGTTGAAGGGATGATCCTGGATGATCGAACTGGTGAACACGATGCCCAGGTTCTCCGTCGCCGCTGCCAGCGCCGAGGCCAGCACCGATGGATCGTTGACCGGGATCTGAATCCCGCCCTCGACGGATTTGCGCCAGTTGCCGTTCCACGGTGCCCGCAACCCGAAGACGTCGGCGAAGAACAACAGGTCGTATCCGGCCCTGTCGACCTCGGCGGCCAGCGACGTCCAGTGCCGCAACGAGTTGAACCTGTGGTTCTGCGCCTCCGGTGCCCGCCACAACCCGTGCAGCACATGGGAGGCGGTGTTCATCACGAACGCCGAGTAGTACAGCGGTTTGCGGTCGCGGGCCGTCATGAGGTGGCCCCGGACCCCGCCGAATCCGACTCGCCGATCGGGCCGAGGGTGTCGCGGATGAGCGCGTTGTCGGTGGTCTGCAGGAACTCCGCGATCTTGGGATCGGTGAAGGTGGCGACCAGCTTCTGCACATTCGGATCGTCGAGGTGCTTGTTGCTGACGACGAGCCCGCCTTCGCTGCCGACCGGCGCGGGATGCCGGTCCAGGATCTGGTCTTCGCGTAGCCCGGCGGCATAGACGTCGGAGATGTGCACCACGACGGCGTCCACATCGGGCAGGCTGCGGGCCAGCTGACCGATCGGCACCTGGACGAACTCGTAATTTTTCGGGTTGGTGGCGACATCGCTGAGCTGCGGCAGTCCTTCGACGGTGTCCTTGCCCGGCGCCAACGTGATCTGACCGGCCTCGGCGAGGTCCAGCAGCGCGATGGCCTGGCCGGCCGGGTCGTCGCGCAGCGCGACCTTGGCGCCGGCGGGCAATTCCTCCCAGCTGTCGTACCTGTCGGAGTAGGTGGCCTGGTCCCAGGTGAACGCCGGTGCGGCCAGGGTCAATTCGAACCCGTTGGCGGCAATCGCGTCGTTGAGGAAGGGCTGGTGCTGGAAGAAGTTGCCGGCCACCGTGCCCGCGTCGACCGCCCGGTTGATTTCGATCAGGTTGTCGATCTGTACCGGCTTGATCGTGATGCCGTGGTCCGGTGCCACGTTCTCGCTGATATAGGCCAGCAGATTTTCGGCCGCGATATCGGTGCTCCAGGTCGCCACTTCGAGTTCGGTGCCGAACGGCTGGTCGCGGTTGGACACCTGGCTGTAGGCGATACCGCCGGCCGCCACCACCACGGCCGCGGCGGCCAGCGCGATCCACGGCCAGCGCTTGCGTTGCTTGATCTCGATGTCGACGCCGGGGGCGGCGCTGCTCTGGTCTGCCACAGTGTTCCTTCTGTTCTTGTTCGGGGTCAGCGGGTGAGGGCTTTGATGACACGGTCACCGGTGAACTGCACCAACTGGATGGTGAGGATCAGCGCGATCACGGTGGCGATCATGATGTTGTCGTCGAAGCGGTTGTAGCCGTATGTGATTGCCAGATGCCCGACGCCGCCCGCGCCGATGGATCCGGCGATCGCCGAGTACTCGATCATGGCGATGGTGTTGACGGTCAGCGCCCCGGCCAGTGCCGGCAGGGCCTCGGAGAGTTGCACCGACCGGATCACCTGGACATGGGATCCGCCTGATACCAGTCCCATGTCGGCGACATCGGAGCGGACTTCGCGCAGCGCGTTCTGCACCAGGCGGGCAAAGAATGGCACACCGGCAACGGTCATCGGCACGATTGCCGCCGCGATGCCGATGGTGGTGCCCACGATGAACCGGGTGACCGGGATGATGGCGGCCATCAGGATCAGGAACGGCAGTGAGCGGCCGATGTTGACGATGGTGTTCAGCACGTTGAAGACCCGCGGATTCGGGAACAGCCCGAACGACGAGGTGTTGTGCAGGACGATGCCCGCGGGTGTGCCGATCAGCACGACGAGGGTCATGGTGACGCCGACCATCACCCAGGTCTGGCCGTACGCGGGCAGCAGGAGATCGGGCACCCGCGACCATGGGGTGCTGAAATCCTCGGCGGCGAGCAGGTTCACGCGGCTGCCTCGCCGCCGGCCGTGGCGACGGCACGCACGTGCAGGCCCCGGTCGCGCAGGTGTTCGGCGAAACCCGCTGGTGCGGTGGGGGAGATGGCCAGCACCGCGCGGCCCACCGCGACTCCGCGGATGGCCTCGACGCTGGCGCTGAGCACGCTGATCTGTGCGCCGGCCAGTCCCGGGGTGTATCCGATGGAGGTCAGCCAGTCCAGCGGCACATCGCGGGAGGCATAGGACACCTCCCACACGTCACCTGCGTCGCGCACCGGCACACTGGGCCGATCCGGCAGGAGTTCATGCGCCAGAGCGGAATTCGGGTCGAGGATGATGTCCTCGACCGAGCCGCTCTCGATGATGCGGCCGTTGTCGATCCGGGCCACCGAGTCGGCGATCTCGCGGACAACCTCCATCTCGTGGGTGATCAGGATGATCGACAACCCGAACTCGTCGCGGAGATGGCTGAGCAGTCCCAGGATCGATTTGGTGGTGGCCGGATCCAGCCCGGAGGTCGCCTCGTCGGAAAGCAGATTGGACGGCCCGAGCGCGAGCGCCCGGGCGATGCCCACACGCTGCTTCTGTCCGCCGGAGAGCTGGGCGGGGAAGAACTCGCGGCGGTCGCTCAGCCCGACCCGTTCCAACAACTCGTCGACACGTTTGGTCACCGAGGCCTCGGTCGCGTGCAGATATTGCAGTGGCAGTGCGATGTTCTGCGCCACGGTGCGGCGGCGCAGCAGCGGAGCGGTCTGGAAGATCACGCCGACGCTGCGGCGTGCGGTCACCAACTCGGCACGGTCGAGCCGGGTGAAGTCCTTACCGTCGACGCGGACGGTGCCGCTGGTCGGCCGCTCCAGGAAACTGACGCAGCGCGACAGGGTGCTCTTGCCGGCGCCGCTGGGGCCGACCACGGCGAGGATCTCGCCGCTGCCGACCGACAGCGAGATGCCGTCGAGGACGGTGCGGTCGCCGAACCGTTTGGTCAGGTTCTCGATCTCGATCACAGGTGTGGCTCTCTTGGTTGAACGGTCGTCGGCCGTGCACAGCGCGCGGTGGCGACATGCATCGACATGTGGAGATTGAGGAATCGCCAGCGGACTGACGTTCAGGGAACTCGCTCAACCTACTCACGACCGCACGTTGGGCGAAGAGTAGCGATCTGAATGATTCGAAATGGGCCGCACTTTTCTCAAAGTGCTTGTAGCTGAGTACTTTTGTGTGGTGCCGACGGAACGAGCGACCTCACAAAGACCACAGTTCCGAGCGTGGGCCAACGTGCACGTCACGATGGCCGCGCTCGCCCATCCCGTCGCGCGGCGCATCGTGGACTGGTTCGGCGACGGGATCGGTACTTACATGTTGGCGTCAAAGACCTTTGAGGCCGAGTTGGAATGCTCTGCTGCGGTGATCATGCCGCGCGTGGATGCGCTCACCGAGGAGAGGTTGGCGTCATGGCGTTGAAGTTTCACTGGTATCTGCCCACTCACGGGGACACCACGACGATCGCCGATAACAGGGGCGACTCGGCGACCCGCGCGCAGTCCCATCTGCAGCCGACGTTGCAGAACCTGACCGCCTTGGTGCGCGCCGCTGAACATCTCGGCTTCGAGGCCGCGCTGACCCCGACCGGTTCGCATTGCGAGGACTCCTGGTTGGCCACTGCCGCGCTGGCCCAGCACAGTGAGCGGCTGAAATTCCTGGTGGCGTTCCGGCCCGGGGTGCTTTCGCCCACGCTGGCCGTCCAGCAGGTCAGCACTTACCAACGGTTCACCGGAAACCGGTTGGCGCTCAACATCGTCACCGGTGGTGACGATCTGGAGATGCGTCGCTACGGGGATTCCGCCGACAAGGCGGCGCGATATCGGCGTACTGGCGAGTTCCTCTCGGTGGTCCGCGGTGCGTGGTCCAATCCGGAGTTCTCGTTCCGAGGGGAGTTCTATGACGTGGAAGCGGCGCGGACGGCTTATCCGGTGGAGGCCGTCCCGACCGTCTACTTCGGCGGCTCCTCGCCCGAGGCGATCGAGGTGGCGGCCGAGCACGCCGACGTCTACCTGACCTGGGGCGAGCCGCCCGAGCAGGTCGCCGAGAAGATCGACCGGGTGCGCAGCACTGCCGCCCGGCATGGGCGCGAACTCGCGTTCGGTCTCCGCATGCACACCGTCGCACGGCCCTCCGAAGAGCAGGCCTGGCAACGTGCCGAGGAACTGATCGCCGGTCTGGATCCCGCTGCGGTGCGCCGGGCGCATGACCGATACCTGTCCAGCGGCTCCGAGGGGCAGCGGCGGATGGCGGCACTGACGACGGGCGAGCTGGTGGACGCGCGCAGCCTGGAGGTGCATCCCGGACTGTGGGCCGGGCCGAGCCTGTTGCGCGACGGGGCGGGCACCGCTGCGGTCGGCAGTTACGAACAGGTCGCCGAGGTGTTCGCGGAGTACGCCCGGCTGGGTATCAGCGAGTTCGTCCTGTCGGGGTACCCGCAGGCCGACGAGATCCGTCACGTCGGGGAGGGTGTGCTCCCCTTGGTGCGTGCGGGCGTTTCGGTCTGAGCGCGCGCCGAGACTGACGGAATGCTGGTATCCACTCGCAAATTTTCACCCGTTTGTTCGGTTGGGCGGAAGGGCGCAGGGGTTCAGGACCAGGAGAAGTCGGCGCGCAGCCGGGTGGCGATGCGTTCGAAGCGGTCGCGGTCCAGGATGGCACCCTCGCGGCGGATACCGTCCTCGGGCACGTCGAGCACCCGGTCCAGCCGCACCCAGCTGGGGCGGCCGTCGTCGTCCCAGCTACCCGAACCGATGCCGATCCAGTCGGGATCGTCGGAGTGGTGGTCCTGACTGGACAGCATCAGTCCGAGCAGGATGCTGCGGTCGCGACCGACGACGAGGACCGGGCGGTCCTTGCCCCGGGTCGGGTCGTCCTCGTAGACCACCCAGGTCCACACGATCTCGCCCGGGTCGGCCTGCCCGTCCAGGGCGGGGGAGTATTCGATGCGGCGGGCGCGTTGCGCGGTCGGCACGCTGGACTTCGTCACGGGACGCCCACTGGGCAGCGCGGTTCGCGGCGCGGCGGCGGTACCGGCACCGGCGAGCGCGTCCATGCCGATCTTCAGTCCCTGCTGGATGACCCGCTCGGGCTTGGGGAGCTGGCGGATGAGCTTGGGAGCCTCATTGAAGACGATGTTCTCGGCGAATCTCTGGAACGCCTTCCACTGCGACGCCATGGATCGAGCATAGGTGACGCCGGACGCCCGGCAGCGTGAGCGACCTTCGACACCGGATGCCAACTCTTCCCTCCGGTAAGGGTAGAGTTTCGCTCCGGCAGCGTCGGCCGCCGGATGACCCGCTCGGGTCCCGCCGCCTGACCGTGCACCATTGCACCTGCCGACCCGACTCGACGGGCGATGGGCCCGGAGGCTGTGTGCTGCGACGTGAACGGAGTGTGCCTTGAGCAAGGCAGGAAAACCGATCAGCGGATCGACAGTCCGCGAGGCCGGCGATCCGAGTACGTCGGTATGGGCCGCGCTGCGGTCGCCGCGGCGTCTCAAAACCGAGGTGCTCGCCGGCCTGGTGGTGGCGTTGGCCCTTATCCCCGAAGCGATTTCATTCTCGATCATCGCCGGGGTCGATCCCCGGGTCGGATTGTTCGCCTCGTTCACGATGGCGGTCACGATCGCCATCGTGGGTGGCCGGCCCGCGATGATCTCGGCGGCGACCGGCGCGATCGCGCTGGTGATCGCGCCGTTGGCGCGTCAGTACGGCATGGACTACTTCATCGCGACGGTGATCCTGGCGGGCATCCTGCAGATCGTGCTGAGCGTGGTCGGGGTGGCCCGACTGATGCGCTTCATCCCGCGCAGCGTCATGGTGGGCTTCGTCAACGCCCTCGCCATCCTCATCTTCACCGCGCAGTTCCCACACCTGATCGGGGTGCCGTGGTTGGTGTATCCGTGCGTGGCCGTCGGCATCGTCATCATGATCTGCCTGCCCAAACTGACCACCGCGGTCCCGGCCCCGCTGGTGGCGATCGTGCTGCTGACGGCGGCGACCGTGGTGTTCGGCCTCAACCTTCCGGATGTGGCCGATCAAGGCGAGTTGCCGTCGAGCCTGCCCGCGTTGTTCTTCCCGAACGTCCCGTTCACCGTCGAGACGCTCGCGATCATCGCGCCCTACGCGCTGGCCATGGCGCTGGTGGGCCTGTTGGAGTCGCTGATGACCGCCAAGCTCGTCGACGACATCACCGATACGCATTCGGACAAGACCCGTGAGGGCTGGGGCCAGGGTGTCGCCAATGTCGTGACGGGCTTCTTCGGCGGTATGGGCGGCTGCGCCATGATCGGCCAGACCATGATCAACGTGAAGGTTTCGGGTGCCCGCACCAGGATCTCGACCTTCCTGGCGGGCATGTTCCTGCTGGCGCTGGTCGTGGGGCTCGGCGACATCGTCGGGTTGATCCCGATGGCGGCGCTGGTCGCGGTGATGATCATGGTGTCGGTGGCGACGATGGACTGGCACAGCATCGCCCCGACGACGCTGCGGCGGATGCCGCGCAGCGAAACCCTGGTCATGGTGGCCACGGTGGTGGTCACGGTGGCGACCCACAACCTGGCCTACGGCGTCATCGTCGGCTCCATCACCGCCATGGTGTTATTCGCCCGCCGGGTGGCGCACCTGGTCACGGTCGAGAAGATGGCCGAATCCGACGTCGACGGCGACGGCAGCATCGACCGGGTGGTGTACCGGGTGCGTGGCGAACTGTTCTTCGCCTCCAGCAATGACCTGGTCTACCAGTTCGACTACAGCGGTGACCCGAACGAGGTGGTCGTCGATCTGTCCGAATCGCATATCTGGGACGCTTCGACGGTGGCCGCGCTCGATGCCATCACCACGAAGTACCACTCGCGCGGCAAGTCGGTCGAGATCATCGGCCTGAACCGGGATTCAGCCGACCGCCACGACCGGCTGTCGGGGCGGCTGGGAGCCGGTCACTGACGCGCGCGGGAGCGTTCGTCGAGCAGATCGGCCAGTTCTTCGGCGTAGGCGAGTTGGCGACGTAACCGATCGGCGCTCTCGGCGGTCTTGTCGCGAAATTCCTTGAGGCAATCGACCGCTCGTTGCCGATCGGCGGGCGAGGACGCCGCATCGTCGAGGTCGTCCAGGGCGGCCAGTAGATCGTTCATCTCGGCCAGGGTGAAACCGAGCGGCTTCATCCGCCGGATCACCAGCAGGCGGTCGACATCCTGTTCGGTGTAGAGGCGGAACCCGCCGGAGGTGCGCGCCGAGGGCGTCACGAGGCCGACCTCGTCGTAATGCCGCAGGGTGCGGATGGACAACTCTGTGCGGGTGGCGACCTGCCCGATCTGCATGTGAACAGCATCGTGCTTGTCGGTCATGCCGCGGGCACCTCCTCGCACCCCCGGCGCCGGGTGCGTCGGGTCTGACCACCTTAACGTCGGCCACGTGTCGTACCGCGGGTCAGACGCGCGACGTCTGACAACCCGGCGCGGTCGATTGTGTCCACCGCGGCAACAGTCGATACCCTGGGACAACACGATCACGCCAGGACCAGGAGCATCCCAATTAGCAGTTTCGCCGACAAGACGTTCACCGCGCCGGCGCAGATTCGGAACTTCTGCATCATCGCTCACATCGACCACGGCAAATCGACGCTGGCCGACCGGATGTTGCAGCTCACCGGCGTCGTCGACGACCGTTCCATGCGCGCCCAGTACCTGGACCGGATGGACATCGAGCGGGAGCGCGGGATCACCATCAAGGCGCAGAACGTGCGCCTGCCGTGGGAGGTGAACGGCGAAGAGTTCGTGCTGCACCTGATCGACACGCCAGGCCACGTCGACTTCACCTACGAGGTGTCCCGCGCACTGGAGGCCTGTGAGGGGGCGGTGCTGCTGGTCGACGCCGCCCAGGGCATCGAGGCGCAGACGCTGGCCAACCTGTACCTGGCGCTGGACCGCGACCTGACCATCATCCCGGTGCTCAACAAGATCGACCTGCCGGCCGCCGACCCGGATCGCTACGCCGCCGAGATCGCGCACATAATCGGCTGCGAGCCGTCCGATGTGCTGCGGGTGTCGGGCAAGACCGGTGCCGGTGTCACCGAGCTGCTCGACGAGGTGGTCCGGTTGATCCCGGCGCCGGTGGGTGATCCCGATGCCCCGACGCGGGCGATGATCTTCGACTCCGTCTATGACATCTACCGCGGCGTGGTCACCTACGTCCGCGTCGTCGACGGCAAGATCACCCCGCGCGAACGCATCGCGATGATGTCCACCGGCGCCACCCACGAACTGCTCGAGGTCGGCATCGTGTCGCCGGAACCCAAGGCCTCCGACGGCCTCGGCGTGGGCGAGGTGGGTTACCTCATCACCGGGGTGAAGGATGTGCGGCAGTCCAAGGTCGGTGACACCGTCACCACCGCCCGCAAGGGCGCCACCGAAGCGCTGACCGGATACCGCGAACCCAAGCCGATGGTGTACTCCGGGCTGTACCCGGTGGACGGTTCGGACTACCCGAACCTGCGTGAAGCGCTGGACAAGCTGCAGCTCAACGATGCCGCGTTGACCTACGAGCCGGAGACCTCGGTGGCGCTGGGCTTCGGCTTCCGTTGCGGCTTCCTCGGGCTGCTGCACATGGAGATCACCCGCGAGCGGCTCGAGCGCGAGTTCAATCTGGACCTCATCTCCACCTCGCCCAACGTGGTGTACCGGGTGGTCAAGGAGGACAACACCGAACTGATCGTCACCAACCCGTCCATCTGGCCCGAGGGCAAGGTCCGCGCCGTCTACGAGCCGGTGGTCAAGACGACGGTGATCGCCCCCAGCGAGTTCATCGGCAGCATCATGGAGCTGTGCCAGTCCCGGCGCGGCGAACTCGGCGGTATGGACTATCTGTCGCCGGAGCGCGTCGAGATGCGCTACACCATGCCGCTGGGCGAGATCATCTTCGACTTCTTCGATTCACTGAAGTCGCGCACCCGCGGCTACGCCAGCCTGGACTACGAGGAGGCCGGCGAGCAGGAGGCCGATCTGGTGAAGGTGGACATCCTGCTGCAGGGGGAGGCCGTCGACGCGTTCAGTGCGATCGTGCACAAGGACGGGGCCAGCGCCTACGGCAACAAGATGACGACCAAGCTCAAGGAACTCATCCCGCGCCAGCAGTTCGAGGTTCCGGTGCAGGCCGCCATCGGTTCGAGAATCATTGCCCGCGAAAATATCCGGGCCATCCGCAAGGACGTGCTGTCCAAGTGCTACGGCGGTGACATCACCCGTAAGCGCAAGCTGCTGGAGAAGCAGAAAGAGGGCAAGAAGCGGATGAAGACCATCGGCCGCGTCGACGTGCCGCAGGAAGCCTTCGTGGCGGCGCTGTCGACCGACGCGGCGGGGGACAAACCCAAGAAGTGACTCCGGGCGCGGCATCGGTCACAATGACGCGGTGAACAGTGCCGCAGTATCGCCGCGCGCGCGGTATGCCCGCCATGCACTCGTCGCGGTGGCGATCGGCTGCGCGCTGCTGACCGGCTGCAGCAGCACCGTCAGCGGCCAGGCGGTCCGCGACCCGGATGCCGCGCCGCTGGATGTGCCGCCGTTGCGGGAAACCCAACTCGACGATGTGTTGCTGTCCATCGGCGATATCAACGACATCATGGGTTCGTCCACGATGGAGATCACCGGTGAGCTCGATCAGATGGTCGACCACTCCGGTGACGTGTCCGATCCGGAATGCCTCGGCGCGATCTTCGGTGCCGAGCAGCCGGTCTACGGCGACAGCGGATACACCGCAGTGCGCGACCAGGTCTCCCGCGAACCCGACGAGGACAACGAGCACTGGGTGGAGCAGACCGCGGTGCTCTACCCGTCCGCCGCTGACGCCCAGCGGTTCTTCGAGGACTCGCAGTCGATGTGGGAGAACTGCGCCGGGACGTCGATCGGCATCGACGACGGTCTGGACACCTACACCTGGCAGATCGAGGATGTGACGGTCACCGACACCGTGCTCACCCAGGTGACCGTGCAGGACGATGCCGAGGGCTGGGAGTGCCAGCACGCGCTGTCGTTCGTCTCCAATGTGACCGTCGAGGCGTGGGCATGCAGCTACGGCGCTGGCGACGAGGCGGCCGATATCGCCGCGCAGATGGTGGAGAACGCCGGAAAGTAGTTGTCGGACAACATGACACGATGAGCGCGCAGGATCGCCAACGCTGGGACGCGGCGTACGCCGATCGTGACGCGGCGTCCGCGCCCATGCTGCCCGCGGTGTTCGGCGCTCATGAGGACAACTTCCCGCGCACCGGCACCGCACTGGAGATCGCCTGCGGCAGCGGCGAAGCCGCGGTCTGGCTGGCCCGCCGTGGGCTCGATGTGCACGGTGTGGACGTATCTGCCGTGGCCATCGGGCGGGCCCGGGCGCTGGCCGAGGGCTGTGGTGTCGAGATCCGTTTCGCAGTTCACGACCTCGATGCCGGGCTCCCGCCCGGAGGTCCGGTAGATGTGTTGCTGTGTCACAATTTTCGTGATCCTTTCCGCTATGCGGATATGATCGCCCGGCTCAAGCCGGGTGGCCTGTTGGCCGTCTGCGTGCTCAGCGAGGTGGGTGCCGCCGCGGGCCGGTTCCGGGCCGAGCCGAGGGAACTGCGCGCAGCGTTCGCCGAACTCGACATCATCGCTGCCGAAGAAGGCGGGGGACAGGCCTGGATGCTCGCGCGGCGCCGGGATTGACCCTGTCGCCCTAGTCGGCGAGCGACACTTGTCGGTGGTGCGCAGTAATGTTCGTGTCATGGTCGAACAAACGTTCGAAACACCGGGTGGGGTGGTCGCCCACCTGGACGCCGCGCGCGATCTGCTGCGCGCCGAACGCGCAGCGGTGGCGGGCAAGATCCTCGCGGCCGGCCGGTTCGCATCGGCGCGGATGGCTGAGTTGGGCCACGCCTTCGAGGACATGATTGTCGATGACTGGGAACTGGCCGCTGCCGAATTGGGCGCGGAGTTGGGTATCAGTCGGGGCCGGGCGCGCACGTTGATCACTCAGGGTCGTGACCTGATCACCCGGCTGCCGGAGTTCTGTGAGGTCTTCGCCCAGGGCCTGGTGGATCTGCGGGTGTTGCGGGTGATCTTGCACCGCACCGCGCTGATCACCGATCCGGACATCATGGCTGTCCTTGACGCCCAACTGGCTTCGGCCGCGCCGAGCTGGAACTCGCTGTCGGATGATCGCATCGCCGAACGCATCGACTGGATGGTCCTCGATGTAGATCCCGAGGCGGTGCGCCGGGCGCGGGAAGCCCGCCGCCGTCGTGGGATCAGCGTCGAACCGGTCGGGGACGGCCTGGTCGAGATCCATGGTGTGGTGGATGCCGCCAAGGGCGCGGTGTTCGATCAGGCGTTGGATGCGCTGGCGCGGACTACCTGTCCCGATGATCCGCGCACCCATGCCGAGCGGCGCGCCGACGCCGTCGATGCCCTGGGTGCCGGCAGCATCGCGTGCCTGTGCGGGCGCGAGGACTGCCCGGCCGCCGGCAACGAGGTGCCGACCGGCCAGTTCGTGATCCATGTGATCGCCGGGCAGGAAACCGTCGAGGGCGCGACCGCCCAGACCGACGAACCGGTTGCACCTCCGGCCCCGAAGACACCGCGTCCGGCACTGATCCCCGGCTACGGCCCGATCACCGCCGAACAGCTCCGTGACTTGCTGCCGTATGCCGTCATCCGGCCCGTCGCCGACCCGGCCGAGCTGGGTACCGAATGCGGCTATCGCCCCTCACGCACGCTGACCGATTTCGTCGGCTGCCGCGACCTGATCTGCCGCTGGCCGGGCTGCAATATCCCGATCCAGCGGTGCGATGTCGACCACACGACTCCGTGGCCCTACGGGTCCACCCATCCGTCGAACACCAAGTTGTACTGTCGAATTCATCATCTGATCAAAACATTCCACGATTGGCATGATCGGCAGCATCCCGACGGCACCATCACCTTCACCGCCCCCAACGGCCGGGTGTACACCACCAAACCCGAAGGCACGCTGTTCTTCCCCCAATTCGCGGTTCCCACGGCCCAACTGGACCCGGTCACCCTTCCGCCACCGAGTACGCACCGCGAGCGGGCCGCTCCCCGACGCCGCCGCACCCGCGCGCAGAACCGTGCCTACCGGATAGCCCACGAACGCGCCCGCAACCGCGCCCACTACGAAGCCAACCCACCTCCGTTCTAGGGGACGCGACGGCCGACCGCTCACATGGGTGCGTTGGCGGGCTGGAACGTGCCGGTGCTGTCGGCCTCCTCCTCGGCGCGGATCACGTGCACGACCGCGTTGATGAGCGCCAGATGGGTGAAAGCCTGCGGGAAGTTACCCAGGTGCCGGCCGGTGCGCGGCTCGATCTCCTCGGCGTACAGGTGTAGCGGGCTGGCGAACGACAGCAACCGCTCGCACAACCGCTTGGCCTTGCCGACCTCGCCGATCTCCACGAGTGCGGACACCAGCCAGAACGAACAGATGGTGAAGGTGCCCTCCTCACCGGAGAGCCCGTCGTCGGTCTCCTCGGTCCGGTACCGCAGCACCAGCCCGTCCTCGGTCAGTTCCTCGGCGATGGCCATCACGGTGGCGCGGATCCGCGGGTCATCCGACGGCAGGAAGCGGGTGAGCACGGCCAGCAGCAGCGAGGCGTCCAGCGCGTCGTCGCCGTAACGCTGGGTCAGCACGCCGCGCGAGTCGACACCGTGGGCCAGGATGTCGGCCTTGATCTCCTCGGCAATCTCGCGCCACTGCTGGGCGTAGGACTTCTCACCCTGCAGTTCGGCGAGCTTGGATCCGCGGTCCATGGCCACCCAGCACATGATCTTGCTGGAGGTGAAGTGCTGCGGCTCACCGCGCACCTCCCAGATCCCACGGTCAGGCTGCTTCCAGTGTTTGATGGTCTCCTCGACCTGGTTCTTCAGCACCGGCCACAGCGCCTCGGGAATCTGCTCACGCGATTTCGCGTGCAGGTACACCGAGTCGAGCATCGTGCCCCAGATGTCGTGCTGCATCTGGTTGAAGGCGCCGTTGCCGATGCGCACGGGCCGGGCATTGTCGTAGCCGGAAAGGTGGTGCAACTCCTCCTCGACCAGGCTGCGTTCGCCGCCGACGCCGTACATCACCTGCAGCGGATGGCGTTCGCCGTTGGTGGCACCCGAGACGTCGGCGATGAACGAGAAGAAGTCGTCGGCCTCCCGGTCCAGGCCAAGGGTGTACAGACCCCACAGCGCGAACGTCGAATCACGTATCCACGAATACCGGTAGTCCCAGTTGCGTTCGCCCTGCGGTGTTTCGGGCAGTGAGGTGGTGCTGGCGGCCAGCAGAGCGCCGGTCGGCGAGTACACCAGGCCCTTCAGCGTCAGCGCGCTGCGCTGCAGGTAGGCCCGCCACGGGTGGTCCGGGAAGTCTCCGACGTTGATCCACTGGCGCCACGATTCGCTGGTCTTCCACATCTTGTCCGCGGCTTCCTCATAGGTCTGCGGCGCGGGATGCTTGGACCAGCTCAGCGCGACGAACACCTGATCACCCTCGGTCAGTCGGGTGCGCGCGCGTGCCTCGTGACCTTCCAACCCGATGCGCAGGTTGGTGGTCAGGCGCAGGGTGGGGTTGGCCTCGGGATCCTTCTGCGCGCGGGCGATCGCCTCGCCATAGGCCGCCGACGAGTACTCCCAGGTGGCCGGGCTGCGGCCGTAGTCGAAGGAGGGCTCACAATTCATCACGAGCTCGACCACACCGCTGACGCAGCGCACCGTGCGCAACAGGATGTGTTCGGCATCCCAGTCGGTGGGGGTGCGCCGGTGGGTGCGCGAGCGGGTCTCGGTGTCGTGCCAGGGACCCATCACCAGCGCCTCGCGCACGATCATCCACCCCGTGTGGGTCTGCCAGGTGGTCTCCATGATCAGGCTGCCCGGCAGGTAGCGGCGCGCCGAGGGCACCGAGACGCCGTAGGGGCTCAGTCGGAAGTGGCCCGCGCCACGGTCGAGGATGGCGCCGAACACACTTGGGGAATCCGGCCGCGGGACGCACAACCATTCCACCGATCCGGCCGAGGACACCAGGCAGGTGTTCTCACAGTCGGACAGGAACGCGTAATCCGCAATGGGCGGGAACGGGTTTCGCAGGTTCCCCACGCCCGCGCTGGCGATCGGCGCCGTCGCGGTGAACGGCGTCGGCGTCGAGATCTGGTCGGAGTGTTCGAGAACCATGCCGCCCATAATGGGTCCAGAATCCGCACACGTCTAGTTCACGACGACGCGCGTCGGCCACGGTGTCAGCGTCGCGCGAAGGCCGGCACATGCTCGGGTAGCGGGCCGATCGCGACGCCGTAGCCGATGACGCTGCGCAGCAGGGCAATCCGGCTGACGAATCGCACCGCCGCCGGCGGTGGCACCGGGGCGTCATCGGCGACCGCGACGGCGATCACCCGGTTGTGCACGGTCTTCTGCACGCCCTGCACCATGACCGTCGGCAGCCACCGGCGGACCTGTACGCGCCGGAGGTGCCGGGTGGACACGCTCGCGGTCCGCAGCGGCGCGGCGAGCAGGCGCGCCGCGGCGACCGCATCGGCCACCGCGAGGTTGATCCCGACCCCGCCCACCGGCGACATCGCGTGAGCTGCGTCACCGATGAACAGCAGTCCGTCGGTGTACCAGCGTGGCGGCCGATTCAGTTGCACGTCCAGCAATTTGACGTCATCGAACGATGTCACCGACTCGATCCGGTCGGCGACCCAGGGCACCACCGCGGTGACGCGCCGGTGCAGCGACTCGATTCCCTCGGCGCGCAGTCGGTCATCGGAACCCTTGGGAATGACGAACGCGCACTGGTAGTAGTCGCCGCGGTCGATCATTGCCACCACATGGCCGGCTCCCAGCGCCCCGGCCAGGCCCGCCGGGTCGGATTCGGTGCGCGGCAACCGGAACCACCAGACGTCCATCGGTGCGCCGAAACTCGTGGGCGTCAACCCCATCGCCGTCCGCAGGGTCGAACCGCGGCCGTCGCAGGCCACCGTCAGCGGTGCGTGCAACTCGCGGACGGCGCCCTCGGCATCGCGATAACGGACGCCGGTCACCGCCGACCCGGTCCGCAGCGGCCCCAGCACCTCACTGCTGCGCAGCAGGGTGAAGGTCGGCTCCTGCTCCGCCGCGCCGGCGAGCAGTTCCAGGAAATCCCACTGCGGCACCAGGGCGATGTGTTTGTGCTGCCCCGGTAGCCGGCGCAGGTCGATCTCGATCGGCATTCCCTGCACCGCCAGCCGCAGCGACTCGATCAACCGGTGCGGGATCGCGGCGAACTGCTCACCGAGTCCGAGCTCGTCGAGCAGACCCAGGGTGCTGGCGTGCACGGTGTCACCCCGGAAGTCACGCAGGAAATCGGGGTGTTTCTCCAATACCGTGACGGACACGCCCGCCCTGGCCAGGATCAACGCCAGCATCATCCCGGCCGGGCCGCCGCCCACGATGGCGCATCCGGTCGAGTTCACACCCTGCTGGGCTGGGGGCACCCGTCCATCGTGGCACTAGTGTGAGGTGCATGGGCGATTTCCTGAGCTGGTGGGACGGTGTCGAGCTGTGGCTGTCGGGCCTCGGGTTCGTCGCACAGACGGCGATCGTGATGCCCGTCGTCCTGCTGCTGGCCTATGGCATCGCGGTGCTGCTCGACGGTGCACTGGGCAACGGGATCAAGGTGCTGCGCCGCGCCCGCCACGAAGAGCAGGACCAGTCGTGAACCGGATGCCGCGCTCCCGGGTGACGCTGGCGCTGGTGGCGCTCATCATTCTGGTCATCGTGATGTGGTGGCTGACCAGGTAGCCTCCGGCATCGGCTCCGGGAGATATGCGCTGGTTCTGATAATGTTCCGGCCATGCACGCGGCGTCTGGCAACAAGAGCGGCCACATCCTGGCCCTCATTGCCGTGGGTTTTTCCGCCGTTGCCGATGTCTGTTGTTGTCGCTGACTCCACACCCGTCTGCGGTTTGGCGTTGGTAGCGGCAACTGATCGCGTCGCGCACCGATCCATCACCTTTCCGTACGTACGGGACCCCTGACCCCTGTACCCGCCCCGGAAAGGCCATCAATGCGCAGCATGCTCACTTCCACCAAACGTTGGAGCGCACTCACCGCGCTCGCGCTCTCGACCACTCTCGTTGCGGCCTGCGGCGGTGGCGCGAGCGATGTCGCCGGCGAGGCTGGCGGAGCCGACGCCGACACCACGCTGACGTTGGTGGCATTCGCGGTTCCGGAGCCGGGCTGGTCGAAGGTCGCCCCGGTGTTCGCCGAGACCGAAGAGGGCAAGGGCGTCGGTGTCACCGCCTCCTACGGCGCCTCGGGTGATCAGTCCCGCGGCGTCGAATCCGGCAAGCCCGCCGACATCGTGAACTTCTCCGTCGAGCCCGACATCACCCGGTTGGTCAAGGCCGGACTGGTCGACGAGGACTGGAACGCCGGCGCGCAGAAGGGGCTGCCGTTCGGTTCGGTGGTGACCTTCGCCGTCCGAGAGGGCAACCCGAAGAACATCCGCGACTGGGACGATCTGCTCAAGCCCGGTATCGAGGTCATCACGCCCAGCCCGCTGAGCTCCGGCGCGGCCAAGTGGAATCTGCTGGCGCCGTACGCCGTCAAGAGCAACGGCGGCCAGGACCACGCGGCGGGCATCGCCTATGTCCAGGAACTGGTCAGCCAGCACGTCAAGCTGCGTCCCGGATCCGGTCGCGAGGCCACCGACGTGTTCCGGCAGGGCACCGGTGACGTGCTGCTGGCCTATGAGAACGAAGCGCTGCACTACAACCTGGAGCACGTGAACCCGCCGCAGACCTTCAAGATCGAGAATCCGGTCGCCGTCGTCAACACCAGCAAGCACCTGGAAAAGGCCACCGAGTTCGTCAATTTCCAGTACACACCGGAGGCGCAGAAGGTGTGGGCCGAGGCCGGCTTCCGCCCGTCTGACCCGGCGGTCGCCGAGGAGTTCGCCGACAAGTTTCCGGCACCGGAGAAGCTGTGGAGCATCACCGATCTGGGCGGCTGGTCGGAGGTCGATCCGCAGCTGTTCGACAAGGACAACGGTGAGATCACCAAGATCTACAAGCAGGCCACCGGGTGACCCAACGCGTAGACACCGATCCCGACGCCGCCGCACGGCGATTGCCCACCCGTCCCAACGGCGCCACCCTGCAGGTCGGGGTGGCGGTGCTGTGGCTGTCGCTGATCGTGCTCCTGCCGCTGGCCGCCATCCTGTTGACCTCGGCCGAGGGCGGCTGGGAAGCGTTCTGGTCGGCGGTGTCCTCGCCGTCGGCGCTGGCGTCCTTCCGGGTCACGTTGGTCATCTCGGTCGGCGTGACGCTGGTCAACGTCGTCTTCGGTCTGCTGATCGCCTGGGTGTTGGTGCGCGACGACTTCCCGCTCAAGCGGGTGGTCGACGCCATCATCGACCTCCCGTTCGCGCTGCCGACCATCGTGGCCAGTTTGGTGTTGCTGTCGCTCTACGGCCCGGGCAGCCCGGTCGGCATCCACATCCAGCACACCGCGTGGGGTGTGGCCCTGGCGCTGGCCTTTGTGACGCTGCCGTTCGTGGTCCGCGCCGTGCAACCGGTGCTGCTCGAACTCGACCGCGAGGTCGAGGAGGCCGCGGCATCGCTGGGGGCCAACAACGCCACCATCTTCTTCCGGGTGATCCTGCCCGCGCTGGCGCCGTCGCTGCTTTCCGGCGCCGGCCTGGCGTTCTCGCGCGCCATCGGTGAGTTCGGCTCCATCGTGCTGATCGGCGGTGCGATCCCCGGCGAGACCGAGGTGTCTTCGCAGTGGATCCGCACCCTGATCGAGAACGACGATCGTGTCGGCGCGGCCGCCATCTCGATCGTGCTGCTGCTGATCTCTTTCGTGGTGCTGTTCATCCTGCGCTATTTCGGAGCGCGGGCGGCCAAGCGGGAGGAATCGGCGCGATGATCCTGTCCCGGCCCACCAAACTCATCCTGCGGCTCACCGCGTCGCTCTACATCTTCGCGCTGCTCGTGGTCCCACTCGGGGCCATCCTGTGGCGGGCGCTGGCACCGGGCGTCGGGGAGTTCTTCGCGTCGATCTCCACCCCGGCCGCGCAGTCGGCGCTGTCGTTGTCACTGTTGGTGGTGGCCATCGTGGTGCCGCTGAACGTCATCTTCGGGGTGCCCACGGCCATCGTGTTGGCCCGGCGCAAGTTTCGCGGCAAGAACGCGCTGCAGGCGGCCATCGACCTGCCGTTCGCGGTATCGCCGGTGGTCATCGGTGTGGCGCTGATCGTGCTGTGGGGCAGCGCCGGCCTGTTCGGTTTCGTGGAGAACAGCTGGGGATTCAAGATCATCTTCGGCTTCCCCGGCATCGTGCTGGCCAGTCTGTTCGTCACCATCCCGTTCGTCATCCGGGAGGTCGAGCCGGTGTTGCACGAGGTGGGCACCGATCAGGAGGAGGCCGCGGCCACCCTCGGCGCCAACTGGTGGCAGACGTTCTGGCGCATCACGTTGCCCTCGATCCGGTGGGGACTGACCTACGGGGTGGTGCTCACCGTGGCCCGCACCCTCGGCGAGTTCGGTGCGGTGCTGATGGTGTCGTCCAACCTGCCGGGCCAGTCGCAGACTCTGACCCTGCTGGTGCACGACCGCTACACGTTGGGCAACTCCTACGGCGCCTACACCATCTCGGTGGTGTTGATGGCCGTCGCGCTCATCGTGCTGGTGGCACAGATTTTGTTTGACGCCCAACGTTCGCGCGTCAAGACTCAGGACTGAAGGAGACCGATCCGATGAGCGAGACCGCTATCACGGTGAAGGGCGCGAACAAGCACTACGGTGACTTCGCGGCGCTGGACAACATCGATTTCGTGGTGCCCAAGGGCTCGCTGACCGCCCTGTTGGGGCCCAGCGGCTCGGGTAAGTCGACACTGCTGCGCGCCATCGCGGGTCTCGACCAGCCCGACACCGGGTCCATCACCATCAACGGCCGAGACGTGACCGGGGTGCCACCGCAGAAGCGCGGCATCGGTTTCGTCTTCCAGCATTACGCCGCGTTCAAGCACCTCTCGGTGCGCGACAACGTGGCCTTCGGGCTGTCGATCCGCAAGCGGCCGAAGAACGAGATCAAGGAAAAGGTCGACAACCTGCTCGAGGTCGTCGGCCTGGCCGGGTTCCAGAACCGGTATCCGGCCCAGCTTTCCGGCGGGCAGCGCCAGCGCATGGCGTTGGCTCGTGCGCTGGCGGTCGATCCTGAGGTGCTGCTGCTCGACGAGCCGTTCGGCGCCCTGGACGCCAAGGTCCGCGAGGATCTGCGGGCCTGGCTGCGCCGCCTGCACGACGATGTGCACGTCACCACGGTGCTGGTCACCCACGATCAGGCCGAGGCGCTCGATGTCGCCGACCGGATCGCGGTGCTCAACAAGGGCCGCATCGAGCAGGTCGGTTCACCGACCGAGGTGTACGACGCACCGGCCAACCCGTTCGTGATGTCTTTCCTGGGCACGGTGTCGCTGCTCAACGGAATCCTGGTGCGCCCGCACGACATCCGCGTCGGCCGTAACCCGGACCTGGCCATCGCTGCCGGCGACGGCACGGCGGAGTCCACCGGGGTCACCAAGGCCACCATCGACCGGATCGTGACGCTGGGCTTCGAGGTGCGGGTGGAACTGACCAGCGCGGTCAACGGCACCCCCTTCACCGCGCAGATCACCCGCGGTGATGCCGAAGCGCTCGGGTTGCAGGCCGGGGACACCGTGTATGTGCGGGCCACCCGGGTGCCGGCCATCGCCGGTGGGACACCGGGCGAGCAGGTGCGCGCCGAAGCGCTCACCTAGAGCGGCGCCACCCGGTCGGCCCACGGCAGCGCCGCCTCGAGCTGGGCGGCCAGCCTCAGCAGCAGCGACTCGCCGGCCAGCGGTGCCACGAACTGCACCCCGAGCGGCAACCCGTCGGCGGTCCAGTGCAGCGGCAGTGTGATCGCCGGGCGCCCGGTCAGGTTGGCCAACTGCGTGTAGGGTACCCAGCCCAGATTCTTGTCGACCATATCGTCGACGATCCCGGTGTAGCGCAACAGTTTTGCGGTGCGTGTCTTGAGCAGCACGTCGGCGCCGCGTTGCATTGCCGCGGGCAGGTCGAACTCGCCGATCCGTGGCGGCGGGGTGGCCAACGTCGGCGTCAGCAGCAGGTCGTAGCTCTCGAAGAAGGTGCTCAGCCGGCGGGTGTGTTCGTGGCGGCGCTGCACGGCGTCGACATAGGCCACACTGCTGGTCGCGCGACCCAGCGCGGCCATGATCAGGGTGTCACGCTCGAAGGCGTCATCGCCGGCGCCGGACAGGCGTTTGGCCTCATCGACCTCCCACGCCAGGTAGACGAACCAGGTGAGCAGGAAGTCGCGCGCCAGCTCGGCATCGTCGAAGGGGGCCTCCGGCAACTCCTCGACATGATGGCCGAGATCGGTCAGCGTCTGCACGGTCTTTTCGACGGCGGCAAAGGCCTCGCGGTGCGGTGTTGGGGTGATCGCCGAGGGCACCCGCACCCCGATGCGCAGCGTGCCCGGGTCCTGGCCGACGGCGGAGGCGTAGGACGCAGCGGCCGGCGCCGGCGAGTAGGGGCCGAACGGTTCACCACCGGCGATGACGTCGAGCATCGCCGCGGTGTCGCGCACCGTGCGCGACACGACGCCCTGCACGGCAGAGCCGTGCATCGCCTCGCCGCTGGCCGGTCCCATCGGGGTCAGACCGCGGCCCGGTTTGAGACCGACGAGCCCGCAGCAGGCGGCCGGGATGCGGATCGAACCACCGCCGTCGTTGGCACCCGCGCACGGCACGATGCCGGCCGCGACGGCGGCGGCCGAGCCGCCCGAGGATCCACCGGGTGTGTGGTCGGTGTTCCACGGGTTGCGCGCCGGGCCCCACAGCTGCGGTTCGGAGACACCCTTGGCGCCGAACTCGGGCAGGTTGGTCTTGCCGAAGATGACCAGGCCGGCGTCGAGCCAGCGCGCCACGATGGTGGCGTGTTCAGCGACCGGGATGTGCTGTAGCGACCGCGAACCGTTGGAGCTCGGCAGGCCGGCGTAGTCCTGGCCGAGATCCTTGATGAGGAACGGCACGCCGGCGAACGGTCCGGTCAGATCGGCGCTCGGGGTGGCCGGCACGTCGCGCACGATCGCGTTGATGCGCGGGTTCACCGCCGCGGCCCGCGCGGTGGCCAGCTCCAGCAGCTCGGCGGCCGTTATGTCCTTGTCGGCCACCAGTTTCGCCAGCCCGGTTGCGTCATATCTGCGGTACTCGTCGAACCTCATGCGCCAACACTATGGGAGTTGTCTGCCTCCGACGGCACTTTCACCGGTGCGGGCGGGTTCTCGACGAACGGCGCGGTCTCGGCCCAGCCCGGCGGTCGCAGCAGATAACCGATCCGGCCACGCCAGGTCCGGGCATGCCAGACATCGCGCATCATCGCGATGAACTCGTGGAAGTTCACCTTGATCGGGTTGTAGGTGTCGATGTTGTGGGTCAGCCCGTAGCGCACCGGTTCGACCTCGTCGGCGTAGCTGTCGAACATCCGGTCCCAGATGATCAGGATGCCCGCGTAGTTCTTGTCCAGATAGGGATTGTTGGAGCCGTGGTGCACCCGGTGGTGCGACGGTGTGTTGAAGACGAATTCGATTGCCGGGTGCAGCTTTCCGATGCGCTCGGTGTGCAGCGGATACTGGTAGAGCAAGACGATCGCCTGAGACAGGAAGATCATCCAGGCGGGCACGCCGACCAGCGCCAACGGCACGTAGACCACCGCGGTCAGGAAGCGGCCGGGGATCAGCCACGGCAGTCGCACCGCCGTCGACATGTTGAAATGCTGGCTGCTGTGATGAACACTGTGCGCCGCCCAGAACAACCGGACGCGGTGTTGCATGCGGTGCTGGGCGTAGTAGGCCAGGTCGGCGCCGACGATCGCGAGCACCCAGACCCACCACTGCGTCGGTGACAGTGCGATCGGGGCCAGTGCCGCGGCGAGCAGCACGATGGGAAGCTGGATGAAATCCTCGACCAGGTTGGCGAACCGGCCCAAGCCGTAGACGCCGAGGCTGGCGAACGTGTCGCGACCCGAGAACCCAACGCGTGCACGGTCTTCCGGCGCTCGGCCGGCCCTGCGGTCACGGCGGCGTTCGAGCCAGTCGCCGAGGAACTCGATGCTCAGCAGCAGCAGGAACGCGGGGATGGCATAGAGGCCGATATTGCCGATCCACTCCATGTCAGCGCTCTCCGTCCTGTTTGCGGGGCATGCCGGCGAGCTGCCAGCGCAGGGCCTGCCCGAACATCTCCTCGGTGACGCGTTCGGGCTCGATGCGGCGTTGCCGGATCAGGCCACCGAACATGGCCAGCGTCGTGGTGGCGAAATCGTCGACCGAGATCTGGTCGACGTCGACACCGTTGCGCTCCAACATGTTCGTCAGGATCCCGCGCACGGCGTCGAGGGTCTTGGCCGACGCGGCGGCCTCGATCTGCATCAGTTCGGGATTGCGCACCGCGTGTAACCAGAATTCGGTGCGCAGCACCGCGACGTCGATCTCCTTGTCGGCCATCTCGATCAGCATCCGGCCCAGCGCGTGCAGCGGATCGGCCGACTCGGCGTGTGAGGACCGGATGATGTCGGCGACGGCGTCCATGCGATCGACGGCCCGATCGGTCATCAGGGCCGAGAACAGTTCGTCCTTGTTGGCGAAGTTGGAGTACACCGCGCCCACCGAGAAGCCCGCGGACTCGGCGATCTCGTCTACCGAGGCGGCGGCATAACCACGACGCGCGAACACGCCGGCGGCGGCGTCGAGCAGGCGGCGGCGGGTCAGTTCCTTGCTCTCCGCGCGGGTCAACCGACGCGGTTTGGGATCATCAGACATATTCAGATAGTAGCAGTTATTTGAATTCGTGCCACTATGTGAACCTGGATTTCGGCCCTGTCCCAAAGTCATCGCCAGGAGTAACTTCAACGTCGATCGGTGGTGGCGGCCCAGAACCGGGGCCGCACTGCGTTGTGACCCCGTCCGTGACCGACCGGCCTCCGGCAGCGGAGTGAATAGGAGAGGTCACATGGGCACCACAACTACCTCGGTCGTCGACCACGACCGATTGATGGGGTTCGTCATGCGTGCGGTCGAAGAGGCCGGCGCGGCGCTGAACTGCGCGCTGGTGGTGATGGGGGACCGGTTGGGCTACTACCGGTCGTTGCGGGATCACGGCCCCAGCACGCCGGCCGAACTGGCCGAACACACCGGAACCGACGCGCACTACACGCGCGAATGGCTCAACGCGCAGGCCGCGGGACATTTTGTCGACTACGACCCGGACACGGGGCGGTACTTCCTGCAGCCCGAGCAGGCGACCGCGCTGGCCGACGAGGGCAGCCCGGCCTTCGTGGTCGGGTTGTTCCAGACCGCACACGGAACGGCCAGGGACGCGACGAAGATCTTCGAGGCGGCCACCACCGGGGCCGGTATGCACTGGGGTGACCACAATTCCGATGTCCATGTCGGGTGCGAGAGGTTTTTCCGTCCCACCTACGCCGCGCACCTGGTGTCGGATTGGCTGCCCGCGCTCGACGGCATCACGGCCAAACTGGACCGCGGGGCCCGGGTCGCCGATGTGGGCTGCGGGCACGGCGCGTCGACCATCCTGATGGCCCAGTCGTTTCCGCGGTCCGAGTTCACCGGTACCGACGTGCACGCCGGCTCGATAGACACCGCGCGGGAACGTGCGCAACGGGCGGATGTCGCACCGACGGTGACCTTCACGTGTGCACCGGCCGACGGATTCGCCGGTGGCCCTTATGATCTGGTCACCATGTTCGACTGTCTGCACGATATGGGCGATCCGGTCGGCGTCGCCCGGCACGTGCGCTCGGTGCTGGAAGACGACGGTACGTGGATGATCGTGGAACCGGTGGCCGGCGATCGCGTCGAGGACAACTTCACCCCCGTGGGACGCGCCTACTACGGGTTCTCGACGTTACTGTGCACACCGTCGTCGCTGGCCCAGCCGGTCGGGCTGGCGCTGGGCACCCAGGCCGGTCCGGCGCGCATCCGGGACGTGGTCACCAGCGCGGGGTTCGCCCGCTTCCGGGAGGCTGCACGAACGCCGTTCAACCTCGTCTACGAGGTGCGGCCATGACACTCAGGCGGCGACGCGCCTGCTGATCACCGAATCGAAGCGGTCGAGCACGGTCTCGGCCACCAGGCGATGCGCCCCGAGCGGGGCAGCCATCGGGATGCCATGTGCCGCAGCGAACTCGGCGACCCGATCGGTGATCTTGCCGTGCGCCAGGAACCACGGTGCGATGACGATGCGATCCGCGCCGCGCAGGCGCAACCGGTGCACGGCCTCGGGCAGTGAAGGTTTCGGTCCGGTGGCGAACGCCGTGGTGACACCGGACCACCGGGTGTCCAGCGCCAGCGTGGAGGCGACGGTGGCGGTGCGGGCGTTGGCATCCGGACGCGAGGACCCGACCGCGGCCACGATCACCCCGACCCCCGAATCCTTGGCCGACACACCGGCTTCGGCGATACGCCTGCGCAGCACCGCCAGCAGCTGGTCATCCTCGCCGAGCACCGCGGCCTGCCGGGCGGCCACGCCGCTCTCGGCGATCATGGCCGGGATGTCGGTACGGGCGTGGAACGCGTCGGCCAGCAGCAGGGGAGTGATCACCGCGCGGTCGCCGACGTCACGCAGCACGTCGACGAGGTTGGGGGCCGACTGCTCACAGAACGCCGGTCGGACCGGCAGTCCCGGCCGCATCCGGCGGATGGTGTCGGCCACCGCATGCGTGTTCACCGCCGAGCGGGGATCGGCGCTGCCGTGCGCGGTGAGCACCAGTACGGGTGCGCTCACCTCCGACCTCATGACGCGTGCAGACCGCATTCGGTCTTCGACTGCCCGGCCCACCGCCCGCTGCGCGGGTCCGCACCCGCGACCGGTTTGGCGGTGCAGGGGGCGCAGCCGATGGAGGGATAACCCTCGTCGACGAGCGGATTGACCAGGATGCCGTTGGCGTCGATATAGGCCTGCATCTGCTCATCGCTCCACGCGGCGATCGGGTTGATCTTGACCAGGCCGAACGCGGCGTCCCAGCTGATCAGCGGGGCGTTGGCGCGGGTCGGGGCCTCCACCCGGCGGATACCGGTGACCCACGCCGAGTAACCCTTCAACGCCTTGCTCAGCGGCTCGACCTTGCGCATCCGGCAGCAGGCCGCCGCGTCGCGGGCGAACAGATCCTTGCCGTGCAGCTCATCCTGCTCGGCCACGGTGCGCTCGGGGGTGACATTCACCACACGCACGTCGTACACGGCCTCGACGGCATCGCGGGTGCCGATCGTCTCGGCGAAGTGGTAGCCGGTGTCGAGGAACAACACGTCCACACCGGGGCGCACCTTGGCCGCCATCTCGACCAGCACGGCGTCCTGCATGTTGGACGCCACGACGTATTCACCGCCGAAGTTCTCATCGGCCCAACGCAGCAACTCCTCGGCGCTCGCGTCGGCCAGCTCGGCCGCCCCACGCTCGGCCAGTTGCTGCAGGTCCTCCGGTGTTCTCGTCACCACTGTCACTTCGTGATCACCTCAAATCAGCGTCATCGGCGCGAACCGCCCACTGAGCGAAACGCTCGCCGTCCTCGCGTTGTTTCACGAAGTTGCGAACGACCCGCTCGATGTAGTCGCCGAGCTCGGTGGCCAGCACCTTGTGCTGGCGCAGTTTGCGGCCGAATCCGCTGTCCAGGCCCAGGCTGCCGCCCAGATGCACCTGGAAACCCTCCTCGGGCCCGTTGCCGTCGTCGATCATCTGGCCCTTGAAGCCGATATCGGCGACCTGGATACGCGCGCAGGAGTTGGGGCAGCCGTTGATGTTGATGGTCACCGGCACGTCGAGCTGGGCGTTGATGTCCTCCAGACGCTTCTCCAGCTCGGGCACCAGCACCTGCGAGCGGCTGCGGGTCTCGGCGAAGCTCAGCTTGCAGAACTCGATGCCGGTGCAGGCCATCAGGTTACGTCGCCAGTGCGACGGGGCCGACGGCAGGCCCAGCGCATCCAGGCCGGCCCGCAGCTCCTCGAGCTTGTTGTCGGGGACGTCCAGGACGATCAGCTTCTGATATGGCGTGAAGCGCACCCGGTCGGCGCCGGCAGCCTCGGCCAGGTCGGCGACCTTGGTCAAGATGGTGCCGGTGACGCGGCCCGCGATGGGGGAGACTCCGACGGCGTTGAGCCCGTTCTTGAGCTTGGTCACACCCACGTGGTCGATCGGCCGGGTGACCGGGGTCGGCGCCGGTCCATCGAGCATCGGACGCTTGAGGTACTCGGTCTCCATGACCTCACGGAATTTTTCTACGCCCCAGTCCTTGATCAGGAACTTGAGCCGGGCCTTGGCGCGCAGCCGGCGGTAGCCGTAATCGCGGAAGACGCTGACCACGGCCTCCCACACATCGGGCACCTCGTCCAGCGGAACCCACACCCCGACGCGCTGGGCCAGCATCGGGTTGGTGGACAGTCCGCCGCCGACCCACAGATCGAAGCCGGGCCCGTGCTCGGGATGCACGACACCGATGAACGCGACGTCGTTGACCTCGTGCACCACATCCTGCAGACCCGAGATGGCGGTCTTGAACTTGCGCGGCAGGTTCGAGTACTCGGGCTTGCCGATATAGCGCTTGACGATCTCGTTGACCGCGGGTGTCCCGTCGATCACCTCGTCGGGATGCTGGCCGGCCAGCGGCGAGCCCAGCACGACGCGCGGGCAGTCTCCGCACGCCTCGGTGGTCTGCAGGCCGACCTCGTCGAGACGGCGCCAGATCTCCGGCATGTTCCGCACATCGATCCAGTGGTACTGGACGTTCTGTCGATCGGAGATGTCGGCGGTGTCGCGCGCGAACTCGGTCGAGATGCCGCCGAGCGTGCGCAGTGCGGCCAGGCTGAGGTCACCGCCGTCGCTGCGCACTCGCAGCATGAAGTACTCGTCTTCGAGCATGTCGGTGTTCTCGTCGCCGGTCCAGGTGCCGTCGAAGCCCGGCTTGCGCTGGGTGTAGAGCCCCCACCAGCGGAAACGGCCGCGCAGGTCGCCCTTGTCGATCGAGTCGAACCCGTTCGGGGCATAGATGGTCTCGATGCGCTGACGCACGTTGAGCGGGTTGTCGTCCTTCTTGGCCTGCTCGTTGGCGTTCAGCGGTTCGCGGTAGCCGAGCGCCCATTGGCCCTCGCCGCGGGGACGCTTGACGGGCTTTGCGGGCTTCTCGGCGGGAGTGGAAACGGTTTCGGTCATGCTGTCGGGCTCCTTGTCGGGGAGCGGCACACCGTTCGCGCGATCGCCGGAGGGCTGGCCGGCGGCGCAGATCCGGCGGCCGCCTCATGGGTAGGGCGGGCTGATTCCGATATCGACGCGGGTCAGGGCAGACAGCAACAGCTACAGATGCGCTTGAGGTCGACATGCCGCCGGACCACCAGCGCAATGCGGGTGGTGCTGTCAACGGCGGCGGTCACGCCCGACATTCTGCCACGACAGGCCCCACCTGCCCTAACCGGGCCAGATTTGGGATCGGCGTGAGTGCAACGCGCTCTGGGACAATCGGAGCCATGACCAGTGCGGGCCCCTTCGGCATCTACGTACATGTGCCGTTCTGCGCCACGCGCTGCGGCTACTGCGATTTCAACACCTACACCCCGGCCGAACTCGGCGACGCCACCCCCGACGGCTGGTTGGCCGCCGTGCGGGTCGAACTGGAACTGGCTGCCGAGCGGGTGGGGAGCCGGCCGGTGGACACGGTGTTCGTCGGCGGCGGCACCCCGACCCTGCTCGGCGGTGCCGGGTTGGCGGCGGTGCTGGCCGCGATCCGCGACCACTTCGAGCTGGCTCCCGATGCGGAGGTCACCACCGAGGCCAATCCGGAATCCAGTTCCCCCGCCCTGTTCGCCCGCCTGCGCGAGGCCGGCTACACCCGGGTTTCGCTGGGCATGCAGTCGGCGGCACCGCATGTGCTGGCGGTGCTGGACCGCGTGCACTCGGCCGGGCGTGCCCCCGCGGCGGCGCGCGAGGCCCGGGCCGAGGGTTTCGCGCACGTCAACCTGGACCTCATCTACGGCACACCGGGTGAAACCGACGATGACCTCAAGCTCTCGGTCGAGACGGCACTGGAGGCAGGGATCGACCACCTGTCGGCGTATGCGCTCATCGTCGAGGACGGCACCGCACTGGCCCGGCGGGTCCGCCGCGGCGAGCTGCCGGCACCGGATGACGATGTGCTGGCCGACCGTTACGAGTTGCTCGACGCCGCGCTGACGGCGGCGGGCCTGCACTGGTACGAGGTGTCGAACTGGGCCGTGCCGGGCGCGGAGTGCCGACACAACCTGGGCTACTGGGACGGCGGGCACTGGTGGGGTGCCGGGCCGGGCGCCCACGGCTTCCTGGACGACACCCGATGGTGGAATGTCAAGCATCCCAAGGCCTATGCGCAGTCCCTGGCCGAGCGCAGGCTGCCCGTCGCCGACTCCGAGGAGCTCGACACCGCGGCGCGGCACATCGAGGACGTGATGCTGCGGATGCGACTGCGCACCGGACTGCCGACCTCGCTGCTGACCGACGCCGAGCGGGGCCGCGCCGACACCGCGGTGACCGGCGGCCTGCTGGTACCCGCCGGTGATCGGCTGGTGCTCACCGATCGCGGGCGCCTGCTGACCGACGCGGTGATCCGCGACCTGCTCGACGACTGATACCCCGCCCGCAGCGCGCGGTGGAGCTACCAGGCTTCAGCCAAGACGGGGCGGGCCGCGACCAGGCTGAACCCTGGTAGGAAAACTCGCTCCATGACCTACCCCAGTTCAGCCGAGTGTCGACATCGACGAGGAGACTGAAGCCACGTACACGCTCGCAGCGAGTTGAGGGCACTCAGGGGCAGGCGCCGACCTCTTCGGCCACCGATTCCTCGTGCGGTGTCAGCAGTTCCACGATCCGGGTGGCGACCGCCGCGGCGGTCGGATGCTCCCACAGCAACGTCGGCGGCAGCGCCAGACCGGTCTTGCGCTCCAGTTGTTTGCGCAGCGCCACGGTCATGATCGAGTCGACGCCGATCTCGGCCAGCGGCAGCCGCGGATCGACATCGTCATCGGAGAGTCCCAGCTCGACGGCCACCGTCGCCACCACCAGCTCGGCGACCCAGACCGCGGTGTCCACACCCTCGCGGCCGGCCTGCACCGCGGCGTCGGCGGCGTGCTCGACGGTGTCCGCCGGTGCGATATCGGCGAGCATCGGTACCGATGCCGCGTCCGCCGTCACCGGCAGCACGACGATATGCGGCTGATCGGCGCGCATCGCGAGATCCAGTGCGCGCATGGCGTCGTCGGCGCCGACGGTGCCCATCCCGAGCGCGCCGAGTTGGGCGGCGACGAAGCTGGAGGTCGATCCCATCCCGAGCCCGCGCCAGGCCGTCCAGGCCACGGCGGTGGTGCGGTCACCGAGGCCGCGACGGTGCTGGGCGAACGCATCCAGATATGCGTTGGCGCAGGCGTAGGCGCCCTGGCCGGGGAAGCCGGCCAGATAACCGCACGACGAGAACAGCACCAGCCAGTCCAGCTCACCCGGCGGGAACATCTCGTGCAGGGTCTGGGTGCCGTCCACCTTCGGGCGCATGGCGGTGGCGAAATCCTCGGCCGTGGTGCCGGCCAACAGGGCGCCGGCCTCGACCCCGGCGGCGTGCACCACACCACGCACCGGCGGCAGATCCCGCAGCGCTGCGCGCAGATCCTCGGCGGCGCCCGGGGCGGCGATGTCGACCGCGGCAACCCGGACCGACACCCCGCGTTCCTCCAACGCCAGGATGGTGCGCGCCGGTTCGGCGTCGACATCCCAGGACGCCCGGTCGCCGACCCCGCGCCGCGACAGCAGCACGAGGCGGCGCGCGCCGAGATCGGCCAGCCGTGTCGCCACCCGCGCGCCGAGGGCGCCGGTGCCGCCGGTGATCAGATAGGTACCGGCCGGCGAACAGGTCAACGCCGGACCACGATTGGATTCGGCATGCGTCAGCCGGGCGGTCAGCGCGATGTCGTCGCGGACGACGACGACCCCGTGACCGGCCAGCGATGACAGCACGCCGACGGGCAGGTGATCATCGGCGACGTCGATGACACCGCCCCACAGGCCGGGATGTTCGGCGGCGGCGATCCTGGCGAAACCCCACAGCGGTGAGCCGCTGATATCGCTGCCCTCGTACACACCGCGGGTCAGCGCCCACAGCGCAGCCTGTGCATTGCGTTCCAACAGCGTCATCAGTGTGTGGTGCACGCGGCCCACACCGTCGGCCGGGGACTCGCCGGACTGCGGCAGCACCAGCACGATCGCACCCGCGGCCAGCGCGGTGGGAATCTCATCTGGAGTGCGGCACAACCGATGTGCGATATCGGCAGCGGCGAGATCGCGCATGCACCACGCCAGCATCTCGGCATCACCGCCGACGAGGACCACCTGGCCGGGCACGGCATCGGCGCGCCACGGCGTGGGATGCCAGGCCAGTTGCTGGACCATTCGGGAGACGTCGTTGCCGCCAGGGTTCTCCAGCTCGTCGAAGTACATGCCGCCGATGGATCCCACCGGCACGCCGGCCGGATCGGCGATCGTCACATCCGCCACTGTCCCGGTGCCGCGGCGGATGTGCAGTACCGCCGTCCCGATCGGATTGCCGCGCAGCGACAACCGGTCGATGCGGGCCGGCATCCGCAGCCGCAGCGGGGATTCGAAGACGATCGAAGCGACCGATGTCGCGGCATCGAGCAGTCCCGCCCACGTCGCGGGCGTCGACCCGTCGGGTTCGACGCGCACCACGGCCAGCATCTCGTCGTCGCCGCGGCGCAGTTCGGTCACCTCCCAGGGAAAGCCCATCGCGGCCACCCCGAGACCGGCCAGGGTGTCCACCACGTGCCCGTCGGGCAGCAATTCGGGGCAGCGGTCGCGTACGGCGGCCACATCGACATCGACATCGGCCGGTCGGGGCGCCGGGTCGGCGACGCCGGCCGTGCAGTGGGTCAACCAGCTGTCGCCCTCACCCTCGGCCAGGCGCGACGCCAGGGTCAGTGAACGGTCCTGCAGCACCACCTGGATATCGCGGGCGCGCCCGGGCGCCACCGGGGTGCGCAAACGGACGTCCACGATGTCGCCGCCAGCGGCGGCACGAAAGGTGTTGAGCAGCACCGCCGCCGGGATGATCTCGGTGTCCTTGACCGGATGGTCACCCGGGTAGGGGCGGGTGACCATGTCCAGCTGGGTCTGCCACACCTTGGCCGGTACCGCCGCGGTGACCTCCAGGCGCCCGCCGAGCAGGGTGTTGCTGTCCCGGTCGTGGACGGCGCCGCCGCCGGGCGGGGTGGCCGGGGTGCGCCAGAAGTTCCGGTGCTGCCATTGATTGCCCGGCAGGTCGTGCGCCCAGCCGGTGTGCGCCGGCGCGAGCGTGACGGGCGCCCCGTGACAGTGCAGGGCGGCCATGGCGGTGGTGACCGATCGCACCTCCGGCATGTTGCGGCGATGCAGCGGCAGCACACCATAGGTTTCGATTCCATTGTGCGACAACGTATCCACGATGGAGTGCGAGACGACCGGGTGTGCGGAGATCTCCAGGAACAGCCGGTGGCCGTCCTCGGCGGCCGCGGTCACGGCCTCGGCGAACCGCACCCGCCCACGCAGATTGGCCACCCAGTAGTCGGGACCGCGCACCGCGGTCGAGCGCGGATCGGCCAGCGCGGTGCTGTACAGCGGGATGGTCGGGGCCTGCGGGTGCAACGTGGCGGTCAACCGCGCCAGCTCCGCGGTCAATGCGTCCATCGCCGGGCTGTGAAAGGCGACATCGGTGTTCACCTGGCGGGTGACGATGCCCAACGCCGTCCAGTCCTCGAGCACCCGGCGCACGCCGGCGGTGGTGCCCGAGATGACGGTGGATTCGGGGGAGGCGCTGATGGCGGCCACCACGTCCGGGTTGTCGCGCAGTCGTGCCTCGGCATCGGCGAAGGACACCGACGCCAGCGCCATCGCACCCTGGCCCGCGACCGCACGGAACCCACGGGCCCGGTAGCACGCGACCTTGGCGCCCTCGGTGAGATCGAACACGCCGGTGATGACGCAGGCCGCGACCTCACCGACGGAATGCCCGATGACGGCGGCCGGCGCTGCGCCGCGGGACCGCAGCACGGCGGCCAGGCCGACCTGCATGGCGAAGGTCAGTGCCTGCACCTGATCGGTGCCACCGTGCTCACCGGTGGTCAGGGCGTGGCGGGCCGAGAATCCGAGTTCGGCGGCGAACACCGGCTCGATGGCATCGATCACCGCGCCGAAGGCCGGCTCGTCGCGCAGCAGCTCGGCGCCCATCCCGATCCAATGCGAGCCGTGACCCGAGCACACCCATACCGCGCCGTTCTCGGCACCGGGCAGCACCGAACCGGTCGCCACCGAGAAGTGCCGCTCACCGGCGGCGAGCGCATCGAGCCCGACGATCAGCTCCTTGTGGTCCTCGGCGATGATCGCGGCGCGCACCGGTTCATGGGAGCGCCGCGCCCACAGGGTGGCGGCGACCGCGCCGACCGGATCGTGGGCCGCGCGCAGATGATCGGCCAGCGCGCCGGCGTTGGCCGACAACCGCTTCTTCGACCGGCCGGTCACCGGAATGACCTGCAGCGCAGGAGATTCCCATTCCGGCTCGGGAGTGGTCAGGGGTGCCTCTTCGAGCAGCACATGCGCGATGGTGCCGCCGTACCCATAGCTGCACACCGCGGCTCGGCGCGGCTGGGAGGCCCGCGGCCACGGCTGCGTCTCGGTGTTGACCCGCAACCCGTTGGTGCTCCAGTCGACGGCGGTGGTCGGCGTGCGCACACCGGCGGTCGGGGGCACCTGCTCGTGGTGCAGGGCCAGCGTGGCCTTCACCAGGCCCACCACGCCGGCGCCACCCTCGAGGTGGCCGGTGTTGGGTTTGACCGAACCCACCAGGCACGGTCGGTCCGTCGGCCGGCCGGCGCCGTAGACGGCCGCCAGCGCCGTCAGTTCGGTCGGGTCGCCGGTCGGTGTACCGGTGCCGTGCGCCTCCACGTAGCCGATGGTCGCGGGGTCGATACCGGCGCTGTCGCAGGTGCGGCGGAACATGTCCTCCTGGGCGGCGCCATTGGGCGACATGATGCCCACGGTCCTGCCGTCCTGGGCCACCGCACCGCCGCGCACGATCGCGAGCACCCGGTCGTTGTCGCGCTGGGCGTCGGCCAGTCGCTTGAGCACCACCACCGCGGCGCCCTCGCCGCGGCCGTACCCGTCGGCGGAGTCGTCGAAGGACTTGCACTGCCCGTCCGGGGCCGTCGCGCCGGCGACGTCGAGCACCCGGGTCAGGCCGGGACCGATCAGCGCGCTGACACCACCGGCCAGGGCCAGCGAGGTCTCACCGGCGCGCAGCAACTGACACGCTTGATGCACCGCCACCAGCGAGGCGGCACAGGCGGCGTCCAGCGCCACGCTGGGACCGCGCAGGTCCAGCAGGTGCGACACCCGGTTGGCGATACCGCACAGCGCGGTGCCGATGCCGGTCCAGGCCTCGATTCCGGGCAGGTCCTCCATGACGAGCTTGCCGTAGTCGTCGGAGTTGACGCCCATCAGGACGGCGGTGTCGCTGCCGGCCAGGGAGCGCGGCGGCACCCCGGCGTGTTCCAGCGCCTCCCAGCTGACCTCCAGGGCCAGCCGCTGCTGTGGGTCCATCAGTTCGGCCTCGCGCGGGGACACGCCGAAGAACTCGGCGTCGAAGGCCGGCAGGTCGGACAGGAAGCTGCCCCATGGGGTGGTGGCCTTGAGGATGGCGGAATTGCGGGGGTCGCGGCGCAGATAGGGCTCCCAGCGCTCGGCCGGTACCTCACCGACCGCGCTGGCGCCGTCGAGCAGGAACCGCCAGAACTCGGCCGGGGTGCGCACATCGCCGGCCAGCCGACAGCCGATCCCGACGATGGCGATCGGTTCCAGCGGCCCGTCGATGGCGGCGTCATTCGTCACGGCTGCGGATCCTCTTCTCACGATGTCGTCGCGGCCGGCGATGCCGCTGCGGTTGCGTTTACACAGATCGTGGCACGCACCGACCGGCGGCGGAGGGCTACCTCATGTGCTGCGCAGCACACCCGCGCACGAGATTCGAAGTGGACGAACGCATTAGCGGTCACGACGACCTCAAGGTGGCGATGATCTGCTTCTTGTCCACCTTGCCGACTGCGGTCTTGGGCAGCGTCGGCAGCGCAGCGAGCATGTCGGGTTTCGTGTGCGCGGAGACCCCACGCTCGTCGAGGAAGCTGTTCAGTTCGGCCAGTGTGATCGGCTTACCGGAGAAAACGACTGCGGCGCAGATCTTTTCACCCAGATACTCGTCGGGCATGGCGACCGCCGCGGCGGCATAGATGCCCGGGTGGGCGAACAGATGCTCTTCGAGGTCGGAGGCGGACACCGTCTCTCCGCCGCGATGGATCACATCTTTGATCCGCCCGGTCACCTCGACATAACCGGCCTTCGGACCGTCGGTGAAGATCCGGACCCGGTCCCCGGAACGGTAGAAGCCGTCCGGGCTGAAGGAGCGCGCGTTGGCCTCCTCGGCCCGGTAGTAGCCGTTGATGGTGTAAGGGCCGCGTACCAGCAACTCGCCCTCGTCACCGGGGGCGACGTCGGCGCCGAACTCGTCGACGACGCGCATCTCGTCATGCGGGGACATCGGCCGGCCCTGGGTGTGCAGCAGCACCTCGACCGGGTCACCGGGGCGGGTGAAGTTCAGCATGCCCTCGGCCATGCCGAAGATCTGGCTGAGGCCCGGTGTCAGGTTGTCCAGGATGAACTTGGCCTCCTCGGCCGTCATCCGCGATCCGCCCACCTGCACCGCCCGCAGCGACGTCGGCAGTACCGGCTCCCAGTCACATGCCTGCGCCCACACCTTGGCCAGCGCGTTGACCAGCCCCGTCACCGTCACCTGGTGCTTGTCGATGAGCGCGAACGCGTTCTCCGGGCTCGGATCGGTGGTGAAGACCGTGGTGGCGCCCACGGTCATGGCCCCCAGCAGCCCGGGGCAGCCCAGCGGGAAGTTGTGCCCGGCCGGCAGGGCCACCAGATAGGTGTCCGCGCTGGTCATCGAATAGGCCTGCGCCGAGGCCACGGCGGTATAGACGTAGTCGTCGTGGGTCCGCGCGATCAGCTTCGGCAGCCCGGTGGTCCCACCGGATACCAGCAGCAGCGCCGGTCGGCTCGGATCGAAGTCCGACCGGGGTGTGGGCCGCAGACCCGGCTCCGGGGCGCTCAACTGCGCCCAGGACAGATAGGGGCCGGGCTCGCCGTCGACGATCACATGCCGCAGCGCCGGATGTTCGGCCTGCAGTTGGGCGGCCATCTCACGGAAGTCGAATCCGGCTGCCGTGTCAGGGATCACCAATCCCACCGCCCCGCTGATCGCGGCGAAGTGGCTGAGTTCGGCGGCGCGGTGCCCGGACAGACACATCACCGGCACGACCCCCGCGCGCAGCAGGCCGAACAGCGCGACGGCGAACTGGGTGGTGTTGAGTAACTGCAGCAGCACCCGATCACCGGCGCGCAGGCCCAACTCGGCCAGTCTCACGGCGACCACATCGGCGACGGCATCCAGTTCGGCGAAGGTGTAACTGCGCTGCGAATCGACGACCGCGGTGGCATCGGGCCAGGCGGCGGCGCCGTTGCTGAGAATCGAATCCAGTGGCGCACCCGTCCAATAGCCGGCCTGCCGGTAGGTGGCAGCACGATCGGCCGGAAAAGCGACGAAACCGTCGGTCAGATCGTCGTGTTCCTGCGGAAAAACCGTGCTCATCCTGGAAAAACCGTCTCTCTGGGTAGGTGCGTTGCCGATACGAATATAGGGTAGCCTCACTCCAGTTAGGGCAGCCTGTACTAAATCTTCGGAGGAATAGCGTGGCCGTCGCTGCGACGACATCAGAAACCGTTCGGGCCGAGGTGGCCGAACTGCTCGGCGTCACCGCGGATGCGCTGGACCCGAACGCTGATCTCATCGCCTCCGGTCTCGACTCCATCCGGATGATGTCGCTGTCGGGTCGCTGGCGTAAGCAGGGCATCGAGGTCGGTTTCGCGGCACTGGCCGCCAACCCGACCGTGGCGGCCTGGCAGGAACTGGTCGCCGAGCACGCCCCCGCCGCGCCGGTCGTCGAATCGACCGCCTCGGCCGCCGAGGATCCCGACGCACCGTTCCCGCTGGCTCCCATCGCGCACGCGATGTGGGTGGGGCGGCACGGCGAGCAGGAACTCGGCGGTGTCGCGGCACATCTGTACGTCGAGTTCGACGGTGCCGGGGTGGATCCCGAACGCCTGCAGCGGGCCGCGACCAAACTCGTTGCGCGCCATCCGATGTTGCGTCAGGAGATCCTGCCCGACGGCACCCAGCGGATCGCCGAGCGCGGCCTGCCGGTCACCATCTTCGATCTGCGCGACGCCGCCGATGCCGAGGAGCAGCTGGAGCGGATCCGCGATGCCAAGTCACATCAGTTGTTGGACAACGAAGTTCTGCAGATATCACTGTCGCTGCTGGCAGACGGACGCACGCGTCTGCATGTCGACATGGACATGCAGGCCGCCGACGCCGTCAGCTACCGCAACTTCATGGCCGACCTCGCTGCGTTCTATCGTGGTGCCGATCTGCCCCCACTCGGCTACACCTACCGCGAGTACCGCAACCGGTTGACCTCCTCGACCCCGCCGCCGTCGGCGACCGACCGACAGTGGTGGGCCGAGCGGGTCCCGGAGCTGCCCGAACCTCCTGCGCTGCCGCTTGTTCCGCGCGATCAGCAGGCAAACCCGTTGCGCAACATCAGGTTGTGGCACATCTTCGATGTCGAGACCCGCGACGCGCTGTATGCCGCCGCGCACCGTCGGGGCATCACCCCGGCCATGGCCGTTGCCGCCGCCTACTCGAACGCGCTGGCCCGCTGGTCGACCGACTCGCGGTTCCTGCTGAACCTGCCGATGTTCGGTCGTGAGCCCTACCATCCCGACGTCGACAAACTGGTGGGCTGCTTCACGTCCTCGCTGATGCTCGATATCGACCTGACCGAGACCGCCACGCCGGCGGCCCGGGCGCGCGCCGTCCAGGAGGTGCTGCACCAGACCGCCGCGCACGCGTCGGTGACCGGTCTGGACGTGCTGCGCGATATGAGCCGCCATCGCGGCACCCAGACGCTGGCAACCATCGTGTACACCAGCGCTCTCGGCCTCGGCGACCTGTTCGCCGGTGACGTCACCGACCAGTTCGGTGAGCCGGTGTGGACCATCTCGCAGGGCCCGCAGGTGCTCATCGATGCGCAGGCCACCCCGCTGGTCAACGGTCTGATGATCAACTGGGATGTCCGCGTCGAGGCCTTCCCACCAGGTGTGCCGGAGGCGATGTTCGCCTACGAGGTGGCCGAACTCCAGCGGCTGGCCACCGATGATTCGGCCTGGGACACCCCCGATCCGCCGGCGCTGACGGCGCAGTCGCGTGCCGTCCGCGCCGCGGTCAATGCGACGACGGCGACGCCCAGCGGTGACAACCTGGTCGACGGGTTCTTCCGCCACGCCGCGGCCGAGCCCGACGCGATCGCGCTGATCGCCTCCGGCGGCACACTGACCTACGGCGAGCTCAGGGACCGGGTGCACGCCGTGGCCGGTGCGCTGCAAGCCCGTGGCGTCGGCCGCGGCGATATCGTCGCCGTGCTGGGACCCAAGGGTGCCGAACAGGTTCCGGCGCTGCTGGGCATTCTGGCCGCCGGTGCGGCGTACCTGCCGATCGGCGTCGATCAGCCCACCGACCGGGCCACCCGCATCCTGGACACCGCGGGCGTGAAGTTCGCGCTGATCTGCGGTACCGAAACGCCGGACGTTCTCGCCGCGGCCGGTGTGCCTTCCCTGCGCGTCGCCGAGGCGCAAAGTGAAGCAACGCCTTTCACCACGGTTGCCGGCACGCTCGACGACCTGGCCTACGTGCTGTTCACCTCGGGTTCCACCGGTGAGCCCAAGGGCGTGGAACTCACCCACGATGCGGTGATGAACACCCTGGAGTTCCTGTACCGGCACTTCGACATCGGCGCCGATGCCCGCGCGCTGGCCCTGTCGCACCTGGAATCGGACATGTCGGTGCCCGATGTGTTCGGCACGCTGCGCGTCGGCGGCGCCATCGTGATGGTCGATGAGGCGCACCGGCGCGATCCGGACACCTGGGCCCGCCTGATCGCCGAGCACAAGGTTTCGGTGGTGAACTTCCTGCCGGGCTGGCTGCAGATGCTGACCGAGGTCCCCGGCGACCTGTCCTCGTTGCGGGTGATCCTCACCGGTGGCGACTGGGTGCGCCCCGACCTGGTGCGGGCGCTGCGCGCGCGGGCCCCGCAGATGCGGTTCGCCGGTCTCGGCGGCGCCACCGAAACCGCGGTGCACGGGACGATCTTCGAGATCGGCCCCGACTTCGACCTGCCGGCGCACTGGCCGTCGGTGCCCTATGGTGTGCCGTTCACCAACAACGCGTGCCGGGTCGTCAGCCCGACCGGCGAGGACTGCCCGGACTGGGTGCCCGGCGAACTGTGGTTCTCCGGTCGCGGTATCGCCCGCGGTTACCGCGGACGCCCGGACCTGACCGCCGAGAAGTTCGTCGAACACGACGGGCGAACCTGGTACCGGACCGGTGATCTGGCGCGGTACTGGCCCGACGGCACCCTGGAGTTCATCGGTCGCACCGATCACCGGGTCAAGCTGTCCGGTTACCGCATCGAACTCGGCGAGGTCGAGGCCGCGCTGGCCCGCGTGTCGGGCGTGGGTGCCGCGGTGGCCGCGGTGATCAACGTCGACGGCTCCCGCGATGTGCTGGGCGCCTTGGTGCGCACCGAGGGCGCGGAGGTCGACGCCGACGCCGTCACGGCGGCGTTGGCCGATCTCGTGCCCGCGCACATGATCCCGCAGCTCATCGTCACGTGCGAGCGCATCCCGTTCACCCTCGGCGGCAAGATCGATCGCAAGGCCGTGGCGCTGCGCCTGGCCGAGGCCGAACTGCCCGCCGAACGCGGGTACCGCGCACCCGTGAACGCGCTGGAGACCGCGCTGGCCCGCATCATGGCAGATCTTTTGGGGCGCGACGGAATCGGCGTCGACGACGACTTCTTCGGTCTTGGCGGCGATTCGGTGATGGCAACCCAGGTGGTGGCCCATGTCCGGGACTGGCTGGACACCCCGACCATCATGGTTCCCGACGTCTTCGCCACCCGGACCGTCGCGGCGCTGGCCCAGCGACTGATCGAGCGCGAGACCGACGCCGGGCGTCTGGAGTTGGTGGCCGAGCTCTACCTGGAGGTCGCCGGCATGGACGAGGCCGCCGTCGAATCCGAGCTGCAGACCGCGGGTCCGTCGTGAGCCTGCAACCCTGGATCAAGCGTTACCCCGGAACGGATCCCGACGCCGCGGCCACGCTGGTGTTCCCGCACGCCGGCGGTGCGGCGCTGGCCTACCGCAACTTCGGCACCGCGCTGGCCGCCGCCGGCTCCGACGCCTACGTCATGCAGTACCCGCAGCGCGGTGACCGGCTGACCCAACCGGCGCCGCAGACCGTGGGGGAGTTGGCGGCCGACCTGTTCGACGCGGGCAACTGGGCCGATCTGGCTCCGTTGCGGCTCTTCGGGCACTGCATGGGCGCGGTGGTGGCGTTCGAGTTCGCCAGGGTCGCCGAGCGCCACGGCGTGCAGGTCGGTGCGCTGTGGGTGTCGGCCAGCGAGGCGCCGTCGACGGTGGCCGGCGCGCCGGACCTGCCGATGGCCGAGAGCGAGATCCTCGCGGAGATGGTGGATCTGGGTGGCACCGATCCCCAACTGCTCGCCGACGACGACTTCGTGGAATTGCTGCTGATGGCGGTGCGGGCCGATTACGCCGCGTTCAACCGCTATGCGTGCGGTGAGGACATCCGCATCGATGCCGACATCCACACCTTGGGTGGGGAACGCGATCACCGTATCGACGAGAAGATGTTGCGGCGCTGGGAAACCCACACCAGCGGTGCGTTCACGCTCTCGATGTTCGACGGCGGCCATTTCTACATCAACGACCACACCGCAGATGTGGCGGAGCTGGTCAATGCACTCTGAGGACGTCGATCCGGTCGTGATCGTCGGGATGGCACTGGAGGCGCCCGGCGGCGTCGACTCCGCCGACAGCTACTGGGATCTGCTGGCCGGCCGACGCGAGGCGCTCGGTCCCTTTCCCGATGACCGTGGCTGGTCCATCGCCGAACTGCTGGACGGTTCGCGCCGCGACGGTTTCAAGAAGATCCACGATCTCGGCGGATTCCTCACCGGCGCGGCGATGTTCGATCCGGCGTTCTTCGGCATCTCGCCGCGCGAGGCCACCGCGATGGACCCGCAGCAGCGGGTCGCACTTCGGTTGGCCTGGCGCGCATTCGAGCACAGCGGGATCAACCCCGACGATCTCGCCGGCCACGATGTCGGCTGCTACGTCGGTGCATCGGCGTTGGAGTACGGTCCGGAGCTGTCCGAGTATTCCGGCCACAGCGGCCATCTGATCACCGGCACATCGCTGGGTGTCATCTCCGGCCGGATCGCCTACACCCTGGATTTGGCCGGTCCGGCGCTGACGGTGGACACGTCCTGCTCCTCGGCGCTGGCGGCACTGCACACCGCCGTCGGGGCGATCCGCGCCGGCGACTGCGACATGGCACTGACCGGTGGGGTCTGCGTGATGGGCACCCCGGGCTACTTCGTCGAATTCTCAAAACAACACGCGCTGTCCGATGACGGCCACTGCCGGCCCTACAGCACGGCGGCCAGTGGCACCGTATGGGCCGAAGGCGCCGCGATGTTCGTCTTGCAGCGCCGGTCGGCGGCGCGGCGCGACGGCCGGCGCATCCTGGCCGAGGTGCTGGCCACCGGGGTCAACTCCGACGGCCGCACGGTCGGGCTGACCGCCCCCAGCGGGGCTGCGCAGCAACGTCTGTTCGCCCGCACGATGCAACGCGCCGGCGTGGTCCCCGAGGACATCGGCGTCATCGAAGGACACGGCACGGCAACCCGGCTCGGTGACCGCACCGAACTGCGGGCGTTGGCCACGACCTACGGCGCCACGCAGCGGCCCGGTACCGGCGCCCTGCTGGGATCGGTGAAGTCCAACATCGGGCACACCCAGGCCGCCGCAGGTGCGCTGGGGCTGGCCAAGGTCATCATCGCCGCGCAGCGCGGCGCGGTGCCCCCGAGCCTGCACATCGATCAGGCCAGTCGCGAGATCGATTGGGCCGCACAAGGCATACGGCCCGCGACCGAACTGACCGACTGGCCCGCCCGCACCGGCCGACGGCTGGCCGCGATATCGGCATTCGGCATGAGCGGTACCAACACCCACGCCATCGTGTCCGTCCCGGAGTCCGGGGAGGCCGCCTGATGACCGCACGATCACTGCCCGACAACCGGATTCCGGTGCTGCTGAGCGCGCACGCCGAGGACCTGATCGCTGCCGACGCCGCGACGATCGGCGACCATCTGCGCCGCCATCCGGCGGCCGGCGGTGTGACGCGGGTGGCCGCCACGCTGGCGCGCACCCGCCGGGTCCGCAAACATCGCGCGCTGATCCGGGCCGCCGATGCGGGCGAACTCACCGACGCGCTGCGGGCCGTGGCCGTCGGTGACGAACACCCGCTGGTCACCCGATGTGCCCCGAGCAGCGCCGCGCGCATCGCGTTCGTGTTCCCCGGTCAGGGCAGCCAGTGGCCGTCGATGGGCGTCGAAGCCTACGCCCAGTTACCCGTGTACGCCGCCGAGGTCGACCGCTGCGCCGCCGCTTTCGACGAGGCCGGATACGCCTCACCGCTGGCCTACCTGATGGCCGCACCGGACGCGCACACCAACGACTTCACCCAGGTGCAGATCCAAGGTGCACAGTTCGTGCACAGTGTCGCGCTGGCCCGGGTATGGCAGTCCCACGGCATCACCCCCGATATCACCGTCGGGCACAGCCTGGGAGAGATCGGCGCCGCCCATATCGCCGGTGCCATCGGCCTGTCCGACGCGGTCGCGATCGTGCACGCCCGCGCCACCCTGCTGGACCGGCTGACCGGTCCCTACCGGGTTGCCGTACTCGGTATGAGCCCGCAGCAGGCCCAGACCGAGATCGCGGCGACGCCGGGCTGGCTGGAACTTTCGGTGGTCAACTCGGGTTCGTCGGTCGCGGTGTCCGGCGACACCGAGGCGATCGCCGCGGTGGTGCGCCGAGTGGCCCGGGCCGGCGGGTTCGCCCGCGAGATCGAGATGTGGTTCCCCGCGCACACCACGAAACTCGATCCGTTGCGCGCCGAACTCGAAAACCTGCTCCCGCAAGGCACATTCGAGTCCGGCTCGGTGCAGTTCATCGGATCGGCGACCGCGCAGCCCGTGCCGGGCGGGACCGATTTCGCCGACTACTGGTACGCCAACCTGCGCAGTACCGTGCGGTTCGACCGGGCTGTCCGGGCCGCCGTGCAGGCCGGGGCGGAAACCTTCGTCGAGATGTCGGCGCACCCGGCGCTGCTGTACGCGATGGGCGATGTCCTCGACGATCTGCCGCAGACACCACTGGTGGTCGGCTCCGGCCGCCGCGACGAACCGCTCGTCGACCGGCTGTCGGCCAATATCGCCGCAGTGGCGGTCAGCGACCCGGCATATCGCTGGGCGGACTTCCTGGACGGCACCGAGAGGCTGCTGCCCGACTTCCCGTTCGCCCCGATGTTGTCCCAACACCATTGGGCCGCGCCCGATCCGCTGCCGGCGGTGCCCGGGTTGAAGGTGCAGTCCGAGACGTGGGAGCCGGTCACGGCGCACCCGGGCGCCGCCCGACGCGCCGCCGTCGTGGACCTCGGTGACGCCGCGGCGCTGGTGGACACCCTGCACGCGCACCTGCAGAGGGTCGACCCCGCCGAGGCCGACCTGTTGGTCGTCATCGCTCCGGCCACCGACCGGTTCGATGCGACCGACGCCGCCGCGGAACTGGCCGCCCGGATCGACACCGGGTTGCTGCGCTACGTCGATGCCCTCGGCGCACAGGCGCGCGAGGTCTGGCTGATCACCGTCGGTGGCGAGCAGGTGCGCGACGGCGAGCCCGGCCCGCTGCCCGCGCACGCCGCGCTGGCCGCGATGCACCGCAGCATCGGACTGGAGCATCCCGACCACGACTTCGGCCATCTGGATCTGCCGTCGTGGCAGCTCGACGACACGACCGCGGCCCTCGCGGTGGCGGCGCTGCAGGGCCCGGCCGCCGAACTCGCCGTGCGCGATACCGAAACCGGTCCGGTACTGCTGCGGCGCGGCACCCGCGACGCGGACGCCCGCGTCGCCGCGTGGTCCGCCGACATCCTCGACGAGGTCGTCGTGACGGGCGGATCGGGGGCCGTCGGTACCCATTTCGTCCGTCAGCTGGCTGCGCGTGGCGCCCGGCGCATCGTGCTCCTGGGCCGCGGTTCGGTGCAGGTCCCGCAGTTCGACGGTGTCGAGATCGTCGCTCCGCGCTGCGATATCACCGATCTGGCCGGGCTGATCGCCACCGCCGCCGAATTCGGCGGTAGGGGAGCGTCATTGGTCATTCACGCGGCGGCGACGGCCAGTATCACCGGCCACCGCGAACTGAGCGGGCAGGGTCTGGCCGACGCCGTGTCGGCCAAGGTCGGCGGTCTGGCCAACATGGCCAAGGCATGGCCGCTGCGGCCCGAGGCCCGGATGATCGTGTGCTCCTCGGTATCCGGGCTGTGGGGCGGAGCCGGACACGTCGCCTACGCGGCGGCCAACCGGCTGGCCGACGTACAGGCCGCCGTGCTGCGGGCCGAGGGCAGGCACTGCACCGCGGTTCGGTGGGGGCTGTGGCCGGGCGACGGCATCATCGACGCCGACGAGGTGACCCGCGTCCAACGTTCGGGTCTGCGTCCGCTGGACCCGGAACGGGCCGTCGAGGCCTGCCTGCGTGACCTGGCCGGGGACCCGCTGATCTTCACCGCGGACGCGGCACGGCTCGCGCAGTTCCTCGGCACCGCACCGGCGCAACCCGGCACCGCCACCGAGACCCCTGACACGTCACCGGCGGACCTGGACGCCGCCGGCGTGCTGCGGGTGGCGCTGGCAGCGGTGCTGAAGTCGCCCGACGACAGCGCACCGGAACCGTCGGCATCGCTGCTCGACCTCGGTGTCGACTCGCTGTTGGCGCTCGACCTCCGCAAGAAGCTCAAGAAGGCCACCGGCGCCAACGTGCCCCTGGCCCGCATCCTCGGCGGCGCGACCGTCGCCGAGGTCACCGAGCACATCGAACGAACAAGAAGAGAAGAAGGCACGCTTTCGTGACTGACACGACCACCACCACCCCGTCGCTGCGCTCGCCCCAGCCAGACGCCAACCCACGCCTGGAACTGATGCGGCGCAAGCTGGCCGAGCGCGGGCTGGCGGCCACCCTGGCCGAGCCCGTGGGGCAGACCGGTCTGTCCGACGGGCAGCGCCGGATGTGGTTCGTGCAGGCCTTCGATCCCACCGGCGTGCTGCTGAACATCAGTCTGTCCTACCGGCTCACCGGTGCTCTGGACGCCGAGCGTCTGCACACCGCGCTGCAGGCCGTCGCCCGCCGACACCCGTTGCTGCGCACCACTTATGCCGCCGACGAGAACGGTGAACCGCAGGAGACGGTGCACGAGGATCTGCAGCCGGCCTGGGCGTTCCACGACCTGTCGGCAATGTCCGAGCGGGCCCGCGGTCTGCGCCTGGAGGTGCTGGCCCAGCGCGAGTTCGGCACCGCCTTCGATCTGAGCGCCGATGCACCGTTGCGCATCACCCTGGTCCGGCTGACCGCCGATGAGCACATGATGCTGCTGGTCGCCCACCACATCGCCTGGGACGACGGCTGCTGGCGGATCTTCTTCGACGACCTGACCCGTGCCTACGGCGGCGCCGACCTCGGACCGACGCCGCCCGTACCGGTCGTGCCCGCCGATACCGGTGACGAGGAACTTGCGCACTGGCGGGCCGTGATGACGGATCCGCCGGAGCCGCTGGAACTCCCGGGACCGACCGGCTCGGCGGTGCCGACGACGTTCCGCTCCCAGCGCAGCACGCTGACCCTGGCGCCGGACACCGTAACCAGGGTGAGCGAACTGGCCCGCGACACCGGGTCCACCCCGTACATGGTGCTGCTGGCCGCCTTCGGCGCACTGATCCAGCGCTACACCCACACCGACGACTTCCTGGTCGCCACCCCGGTGCTCAACCGCGGTTCCGAGGACGCGCTGGGCTACTACGGCAATACCGTCGTCATGCGGTTGCGCCCGCAGGGCAGGCAGAGTTTCCGGGATCTGCTGCTGGCCACCCGGGACACCGCCCTGGGCGCGTTCGCCCACCAGCGGATCAACCTGGACCGCGTGGTGCGCGAGATCAACCCCGACCGGCGCCACGGCGCCGAGCGGATGACCCGGATCAGCTTCGGATTCCGCGAACCCGACGGCGGCGGTTTCCGCCCCGACGGCGTGCGGTGCGTGCGCGGCGAACTGCGCGGGCACGTCACGCAACTGCCGCTGGGTTTCATGGTCGAATGGGACGGGTCCGAGGACGGCGTGGTCACCGTCGAGGCCGAACATCTCACCGAGGTGCTCGGTGCCGATCTGGCCGGGCGCATGCTGAACTCCTTCGCCGTGCTGCTCGAGGGTGCGCTGGCCGAACCGGAGCGTCCGCTGGCGCGGCTGGACCTGCTGGCAGCCGAGGACGCCGAGTGGCTGCGCGCGGTGTCGACCGGCGAGCACTTCCAAACCCCGCCGCTGACGTTGACCGAGGCCGTCGAGAACCAGGTGGCGCAGACCCCGGACAACACGGCGGTGGTCTACGAGGGCCGGCATTACAGCTACCGCGAGCTCAACGAGATCTCGAACAGGTTGGCGCACTGGTTGATCCAGCAGGGTATCGGTGCCGAGGACCGGGTCGCGGTGCTGATGGACAAGTCACCGGAACTGGTGATCTGCGCGCTGGGCATCGTCAAGGCCGGCGCCATCTATCTGCCCGTCGACCCCAGCTATCCCGAGGACCGGCTCAACTACATCCTGGCCGACTCCGATCCCAAGGTCGTCCTGCGCGCACTGCCCGGCGATCTGGACGCGCACCGCGCCGACAACCCCACCGACGCCGACCGGGTGCGTCCGCTGCGCCCCGAGAACACCGCGTATCTGATCTACACCTCCGGCTCGACCGGTCTGCCCAAGGGCGTCCCGGTACCGCATCGGCCGGTGGCGGAGTACTTCGCCTGGTTCGGTGACGAGTATCAGGTCACCGAGGCCGACCGGCTGCTGCAGGTGGCCTCGCAGGGCTTCGACGTGTCGATCGGCGAGATCTTCGGCATGCTGGCCGCCGGTGCGCGACTGATCATCCCGAAACCCGACGGGCTCACCGATATCGGCTATCTGACCGATCTGCTGCGCACCGAGGGTGTCACCTCGATGCACTTCGTGCCGTCGCTGCTCGGACTGTTCCTGTCCCTGCCCGGGGTCAACGAATGGCGCACGCTGCAACGCGTCCCGATCGGCGGGGAGGCCCTGCCCGGCGAGGTCGCCGACAAGTTCCACGCCATGTTCGACTCGCTGCTGCACAACTTCTACGGGCCCACCGAGACGGTGATCAACTGCTCGCGGTACAAGGTCGAGGGCAAGCAGGGTTCGCGCATCGTGCCGATCGGCACCCCGAAGATCAACACCACCATCCATCTGCTCGACGATTACCTGCAGCCCGTCCCGGTCGGGGTGATCGGCGAGATCTACATCGGTGGAACGCATATCGCGCACGGCTACCACCGGCGCTGGGGTCTGACCGCCGAGCGTTTCGTCGCCGACCCCTTCAACCCGGGCGGGCGGATGTACCGCTCCGGTGACCTGGCCCGCCGAAACACCGACGGGGACATCGAATTCGTCGGTCGCGCCGACGAGCAGGTCAAGATCCGTGGCTTCCGTATCGAACTCGGCGAGGTGGCGGCCGCCATCTCGGTCGACCCGTCCGTCGGTCAGGCCGTCGTCGTGGCCGGTGATGTGCCCGGGCTCGGCAAGTCGCTGGTGGCGTATGTGACCCCGGCCGCCGACGGCAGCGCCGTGGAGATCGACCGCATCCGCGCCCGCGTCGCCGCCGCGCTGCCGGAGTACATGATCCCGGCCGCCTATGTCGAGATCGACGAGATCCCGATCACCGCGCACGGCAAGATCGACCGCAAGGCGCTGCCGGAACCCGAGATCTCGGTCGCCACCGAGTATCGCGAATCCGAAACCGACACCGAACGGCAGATCGCCGCGCTGTTCGGCGAGCTGCTCGGTCGTGACCGGGTGGGCGCCGACGATTCGTTCTTCGAACTCGGCGGGCACTCGCTGCTGGCCACCAAGCTGGTTGCCGCGGTCCGCTCACAGTGCCGGGTCGACATCGGTGTGCAGGAGATCTTCGAACTGGCCACCGTGACCGGTATCGCCGGGCATATCGACGCCATCGCCGCCGCCGGCGGCCGGTCCGACCGCCCGGCCATGGCGGTGATCGACCGCGACGGTCCGCTGCAGATGTCGGCCGCCCAGCTGCGTCAGTGGTTCCAGTTCCGCATCGACGGTCCGAACCCGGTGAACAACATCCCGTTCGCGGCGCGCCTGACCGGTCCCAACGACCCGGCCGCGTTCGTCGCCGCCGTCAACGATGTGGTGGCCCGGCACGAGATCCTGCGCACCACCTACCGCGAGATCGACGGTGCGCCATACCAGATCATCAACCCGGTCGCCGATGTCCCGGTGCGCCGGGCCCGCGGCGACGGTGAACAGTGGCTGCAGGCCGAGCTGACCGCCGAGCGCCGATACTGTTTCGACCTGGAGAACGACCGCCCGATCCGGGCCGCCGTGCTGAGCACGCCGGACAGTCACGTGCTGTCCCTGGTGGTGCACCACATCGCGGCCGACCACTGGTCGGCCGGGGTGCTGTTCACCGATGTCCTGACCGCCTACCGGGCCCGTTGCGCCGGAAAGGCACCGGAATTCGAGCCGCTGCCGGTGCAGTACGCCGACTACGCCGCCTGGCAGGCCCAACTGCTCGGCGGGCAGACCCCGAGCATCGAGGCGCAGCGCGACTACTGGGTGTCCCAGCTGTCCGGGCTACCCGAGGAGAACGGGCTGCGCCCGGACTTCCCGCGCCCGCCGGTGCCCGACGGCGAGGGCGACGCGCTGCCGTTCCGCATCGACACCGACACCAGGGCACGGCTGGCCGAGCTCACCCGCGAACTGGGCATCACCGAATTCATGCTGCTGCAGGCCGCCGTCGCGGTCGCGTTGCACAAGGCCGGTGAGGGCACCGACATCCCGCTGGGCACCCCGGTGGCCGGACGCACCGAACCCGAACTGGACGGCCTGATCGGGTTCTTCATCAACATCCTGGTGCTGCGCAACAACCTCGACGGCAACCCGACGGTGCGCGAGGTGTTGCGCCGCGCCCGCGAGATGGCACTCGGCGCCTACGCCCATCAGGATCTGCCGTTCGACCGGGTCGTCGAGGCGGTCGCCCCGGTGCGGTCGCTGTCGCGCAATCCGCTGTTCGGTGTCGTCGTGCACGTGCGCGAGGAACTGCCGGCCGACCGCGTCATCGACTCCGGACCGGACGGGGAAACCCGTTTCACCGCAATGGAACCCACCTTCGATGTCGCGCACGCCGACCTGTCGCTGAACTTCTTCGCCGAAACCGCCGCCGACGGCACGCCCGCCGGCTATCAGGGCACGGTCATCTACCGCACCGAGTTGTACCGGCCCGATACCGCGCAGCGGTTGGTCGACTGGCTGGGCCGGGTCATCGAGGCGTTCGCCGCCGATCCCGATCGCACGCTGCGCGATATCACCATCGACGGCGGGGAGCAGACGGCCGCATTCGGCCACAGCGTCGCACCGGCGACCGGGCTGCCGCAGACCGCCGGTGCAGACCGGGTCTACGTGCTCGACGAGTGGCTGACCCCGGTGCCCGTCGGCGTCACCGGCGATGTCCACTACGCCGGCGGCGGTATCGACGCCGCCGCCGAAAAGGCGCCGGCCGCAGCGGCGTTCCGGTACCCGGCGAACCCGTTCGACGAAGGCACACACCTGTACCGCACCGGTGACCGGGCGCGCTGGACGCCTGAGGGCACGCTCGATCACGTCGAGCGTGGTGACCTGCAGGTGCAGGCCGACCTGGAGAAGCTGCCCGGGGTGGCCGCCGCGGCCACCCGATACTGGGAAACCCGTAGCGGCACCGTGCTGGGCGGCTATCTGGTGCTCACGGGCGCCGAGCCGCCCGTCATGCCCGAACATCTTGCGTCCCTGCCGATCACCGTGCTGGACAGGCTCGACGATGCACTGCCGCGACCGGTCGTCACCACCACCGCGCCGAGTGAGCCGGCCCGCACCGACACCGAACGTGCGCTCGCGGCGATGCTGACCGACCTGCTGGCGGTGACCGAGTTCGGCCGCAACGAGGACTTCTTCACCGTCGGCGGGGACAGCATCCTGGCCGTGCAGTTGGCGGCGCGGGCCCGCGACGCGGGGGTGCCGCTGACCGCCCGGATGGTGTTCGAACACCCGGTGCTGGCCGAACTGGCCGCCGCCGTCGACGCCAAGGCGGGTCAGGCTGTCGCGGCCGATACCCACCATGCGCCGATGGCGGCCTCGGGCCTGTCCCCGGACGAGTTGGCGGCGCTGACCGCCGGATGGGGCAGCGACCAGAAATGAGCCAGACTCCGGCCATCCTCGATGTGATGGCACTCAGCCCCCTGCAGCAGGGGCTGTACTCGCTGGCCGGTCTGACCGACAGCGAGGCCGGAGCCGACCCGTATTTCATCGCGATGGCCGCCGACGTGCACGGCGGCCTGGATGTGGAACTGCTGCGCTCCTGTGCCGAGGCGATGCTGCACCGGCACCCCAACGTCCGGGTCAGCTTCTTCCAGGGCAACCTGAGCCGGCCCGTGGCCGTCGTTCCCGCCGAGTTCGAACTGCCCTGGCAGCACGTGCGAGTCGCCGACGACGAGGAAGCCGCCGAACTGGAGGCCCAGGCACGCAGCCGACCCTTCGACCTCGCGCACGGACCGGCCATCCGGTTCGTGTTGGCCCAACTTCCCGGTGACCGTTGGCGTCTGGTGGTCGTCGCGCACCACATCGTGATCGACGGCTGGTCGCTGCCGGTGTTCGTCAGCGAACTCATCGCGTTGTACGGCGCAGGCGGAAACGATGCGGTGTTGCCCGCCGCGCCTAGGCCCTACCGCGACTACATCGGCTGGCTGGCCGCCCGTGACCCGGACCAGAGCCGGCAGCGGTGGCGGATCCATCTGGACGGCCTGGACGGGCCGACGATGTTGACCCCGGCGCTGTCCGGGGAGGCCGTTGCCGGACTCCCGGCGCGTATCGAGGCCGACCTCGACGAGAGCGCCACCATCGAGCTTTTCGACGCCGCCCGCACCCGCGGTGTCACCGTCAGCACCCTTTTCCAGATGGCTTGGGCGACAATCCTGTCCGCGTTCACCGATCGCGACGACGTGGTGTTCGGCGTCACCGTTTCCGGGCGCCCGGATGAGCTGTCCGGTGTCGAGACGATGGTCGGCCTGTTCATCAACACCGTGCCGCTGCGGATCCGGCTCAAGGCCGCCGACCGGGTCGGCGTGCAATGCCTGGCCGTGCAGCGCGAGGCGGCCGAACTGCGCGACCACAGCCATCTCAGCCATTCCGAGATGCGGGCCGCCGGCGGGATCGGGGAGTTGTACGACACGCTGCTGGTGTACGAGAACTTTCCGCCCGGCGGACTGGTCGGCAGCGGCGAATTCGATCTGGGCGGCGCGGTGATCCGACCGGCGGCGCTGGAAAGCCTGTCGCATTTCCCGGTCACCATCGCCGCGCACCCCACCCACGGCCGCCTGACGGTGCTGGTCGAAACTCTGACCGGCGCACTGGGTCTACTGGACCCGGCGACCCTGGCGCACCGGGTGCTGACGGTCGTGCAGCGGCTGCTGGCCGGCTGGGACAGGCCGCTGCGGGATATCGCGGTCACCCTCGACGGCGAGGTACGACCGGTGACGGCACCCGAACCGGTGTTGGCCGGCGGCGGATTCCACACCGCGGTTGCCGCCGTCGCCGCGCAACGCCCCGACGCCCCCGCGCTCAGCTGGGACGGCGGCACCCTGACCTACCGCGAATTCGACGCGGCCGCCGACCGCGTGGCCGCCGAACTGCAACGCCGCGGAGTCCGCGACGAGATCCCGGTGCCGATCCTGCTGCGTCGCGGACCGGACTACGTGGTCGCGATGCTCGCGGTGCTCAAGGCCGGCGGGATGATCGTGCCGCTGGATCCCGGCATGCCCGACGAGCGCGTGACCGAGATCGTCGGGCAGACCGGCGCCGCGCTGATCCTCGACGACACCGTGCTGGCGGCAGCCGCTGACAGCGGCGCGGATCACCGACCCGCACCGGTCCGGCCCGGCCAGGGCGCCTACGTCGTGTTCACCTCGGGCACCACCGGAAAACCCAAGGGCGTCATCGGAACCCATCAGGCGCTGCTGGCGTACGGAGCCGATCACACGCGGCAGGTGCTGCGGCCCGCGCAACAGCGGCTCGGGCGCGACCTGCGCATCGCGCACGCCTGGTCGTTCACCTTCGACGCCGCCTGGCAGCCGCTGGTGGCCTTGCTGGCCGGGCACAGCGTGCACATCATCAGCGACACCGTGCAGCGCGATGCCGAGGCGCTGGTCGCCGAGATCGGTCGGTTCGGCCTCGACATGATCGACACCACCCCGTCGATGTTCAGTCAGCTGCGGGCCGCGGGCCTGTTGTCGACGGTGCCGCTGGCGGTGCTGGCCCTGGGCGGCGAGAACATCGACACCGCGGCCTGGCAGGGCATCCGCACCGAGTGCGAGCGCACCGGCATGCGCGCGCACAACTGTTACGGGCCCACCGAAACGACCGTGGAGGCCGTCGTAGCGGCCATCGCCACGCACCCCCAACCCTGTATCGGCGAGCCGACCGGGCCAACCCGCGCCCACGTGCTGGACTCCTGGCTGCGCCCGGTTCCCGACGGCGTCGCCGGCGAGCTGTACCTGACCGGCGGGCAGCTGACCCGCGGCTACCTGGGCCGGCCGGGGGAGACCTCGGCGCGGTTCATCGCCGACCCGGCGGATCCCGGAGCGCGGATGTACCGCACCGGTGACGTGGTGCGCCGGCTGCCGGGATCCGGTGCGCTGCAATACCTCGGCCGCAGCGATGATCAGGTGAAGATCCGCGGATTCCGGGTGGAGCCCGGCGAGGTTGCCGCGGCGCTCTACCGTCACCCCGATGTGCGCCACGCCCACGTGGCGGTGCGTCGTCACCGCAGCGGCCCGCGGCTGACGGCGTATGTCGTCGGCGCCGTCCCGACATCGGAGCTGCGTCGCATGCTCACCGCAACGCTGCCCAGATACCTGGTACCGCATCACATCATCTCCGTCGACGCGATCCCGCTGACCTCACACGGCAAGGTCGACGACAAGGCGCTGGCCGCACTGGATGCCGGGCGCGGTGTCGATGCCGCGACGGAGTTCGCCGCGCCGAGCACCGAGACCGAGATCGCCATCGCCGAGGTGCTCGGTGAACTGCTGGACACCCGCGATGTCGACGTCAACGCCGACTTCCTGGATCTCGGACTGGACAGCATCGTCGCGCTTTCGGTGGTGCAGGCCGTGCGCCGGCGCGGAATCTCGTTGCGGGCCAGGCTGATGCTGGAATGCGCCACCGTGCGTGAGTTGGCCACCGCGATAGACACCGACGTGGCCGCCGAACCGGTCGACGTCGACGACACCGGTCCGATCCCGCTGCTACCGGCGGCGCATTGGCTGCTGGCGCACGGGGACGCGCGCCGGCTGGCCCAGACCGAGGCGATCCGGCTGCCCGCCGATGTCACCCGCGAACGGCTGGAACTGCTGCTGGACAACGTGATCGACGGCCACGAGGTGCTGCGCAGCCGGCTGGACCGGCCCACCATGAGTTTGGTGGAGCATGCCCGCGCCGATCCGGTGCTCACCGAGGCGACGGTGACCGGGGACCTGGCCGCCGCGGTCGCCGCGCACACCGACGCGTCGATCCAGCGACTGGATCCCGAGCGCGGCGCGATGTTGGAGGCGGTATGGCTGCACCACGACAGTGGCGCGCAGGTGCTGGTGCTGACCGCGCATGTGTTGGCGATGGACCCGGCATCCTGGCAGATCGTGCTGGGTGAGCTCGAAACCGGTTGGCACGCCTTGGCCGCGGGCCACAATCCGGCGCCGGTGCGCGAGCACACCTCGCTGCGGCAGTGGTCCCGACTGCTCGCCGAACGCGCGTTGAAGCTGGACAGCTGCGAGTACTGGGAGTCGGTGCTCGACGGGCCCGATCCCGATCTCGGCGCCCGCCGGGTGCAACTGGACACCGACCGGGCCGCCGACGTCGTCGTCTCGCTGGCGTTCGTCGGGCGTGCGGTGACCGCGCAGGTAGTGGCCGCGCCCGTCGGGGTGCCCGAGGTGCTGGCGGCCGCGACCGCCCGCACCATCACCGCGTGGCGACGCAGCCGCGGGCAGGACACCCCGACCCCGCTGCTGGCCATGGAGACCTACGGGCGCGCCGATGCCGTCGTGTCCGCCGGATTGGCCGACGATTCGCGCCAGATCGACACCGGCGACACCGTCGGGCTGCTCAGCGCCATCTATCCGGTGCGGCTGGACGGGTCCGATGCCCGCTCGGTGGCCGCGACGCTGGACGCGATTCCCGGTGACGGTATCGACTACGCCCTGCTGCGCTATCTGCGCGCCGACACCGCCGAACGGCTCGGGGCGCATCGTGACCCGCAGATCCTGCTGAACTACCTGGGCCGGCTGCGCCAGGTCCCCGGCCGGTCCGCGCTCACGGTGGACCGCTCGCTGCTGGACCAGGTGTCCCGGATACCCGAGCCCAACCTCGCTGTACGGCACGAGATCACACTCAACGTGCTGATGGTCGAGAAGGACGGTGCACCGGTGCTGGGCACGCAGTGGCGCACCGTGGCCGACATTCTTTCTGCCGATGACGTCGCCACCTTGCAGGCGCTGTGGCAGGACGCTCTACGAGAGGTGATTTCATGACAACGACACTTGCCGTCATCGGCGCCGGGGTGAAGGCCATCGCGGTCGCGGCCAAGGCCGCCGAACTGCGCGCGATGGGCGTGCCCGCACCGGATGTGGTCGCGATCGAGCGCACCGCGGTGGCCGCCAACTGGCAGGCCGCCGGGGGATGGACCGACGGCCAGCACCGGCTGGGCACCGGTCCGGAGAAGGACATCGGCTTCCCGTACCAGTCCGCGCTGGTGGCGCGGCGCAACGCCGAACTCGACGAGCGGATGATGCGGCACAGTTGGCAGTCCTATCTGGTGTCCACCGGACAGTTCGCCGAGTGGATCGATCGGGGCAGGCCCGCCCCGACGCACAAGCGCTGGAGCCAGTACCTGAAGTGGGTGGCCGACAACACCGGCATGACGGTGCGCACCGGCGAGGTCTCCGAGATCGGGCTGCAGTACACCGATGACGGCACCCGCTGGGAACTCGGCACCCATGAGGGTCCGGTGCACGCCGACGCACTGATGATCACCGGGCCCGGGCAGGCCGAACGCTCGATCCTGCCCGGTAACCCGCGGGTGCTCTCGATCGCCCAGTTCTGGCACCGCGCCGCGCAGCACGAACTGATCGCCGCCGAGCGGGTCGCCGTCATCGGTGGCGGCGAGACGGCCGGCACCATGCTCGATGAGTTGTTCCGGCACCGGGTTTCGACCATCACGGTGATCTCGCCGCAGGTCACCCTGTTCACCCGCGGCGAGGGATTCTTCGAGAACTCGCTGTACTCCGACCCGATCCACTGGGCGGGCCTGACGCTGGATGAGAAGCGCGATGCCATGAACCGCACCGACCGCGGGGTGTTCTCGGTGCGCGTGCAGGACGGCCTGCTGGCCGATGACCGGATCCGGCACCTGCGCGGCCGGGTGGCCCATGCGGTGGCCCGCGACGAGCGCATCCGGCTGACCCTGCAGACCGAGCGGGGCGGCGAGCGGTTGGAGACGGTGCACGGTTTCGACCTGGTGATCGACGGATCCGGCGCCAATGCCATGTGGTTCGTGCCGTTGCTGCGCCAGGAGGCGCTCGACGTGCTGGAATTGGGGCTGGGCGGACCGCTGACCGCCAACAGCATCCAGGAGTCGATCGGCTACGACCTGTCGGTCAACGATGTCGATCCCAAGCTGTTCCTGCCGGGCCTGGCCGGGCTGACCCAGGGCCCCGGCTTCCCCAACCTGAGCTGCCTGGGCCGGCTGTCCGACCGGGTACTGGGCTCCGATATTTTCGCCACCACCGGAAAGAGGATCGATGAGCAACAACCCGTTCGATGACGAGGACGGCGTCTTCTACGTCCTGATCAACGACGAGGAGCAGTACAGCCTCTGGCCGACGTTCGCCGAGGTGCCGCAGGGTTGGCGCGTCGTGTTCGGTGAGAGCACCCGCGCCGACTGCCTGGCCTACGTCGAGGAGACCTGGGCGGATCTGCGGCCCAAGAGCCTGCGCGACGCGATGTCCTCCTGATATCCCTCGGCGAGCAGACGTGAAGGGCCCTCATTTCCCGGGTTTTGGGGGCCCTTCGCGTCTGCTCGCGGCGGTGCTGTGGGTGCTGGGCGCGGTCGGCTTCTTCGCCGCCGAGGCACTGGCTGCGGCGGCCCTGCCCGGATACGGCTACGACGCCGACTACATCAGCACCCTCGGTGAACCCGCCGTTTCACCGCGCGCCGCGCTGATGAACGCGGCGTTCGTGCTGCAGGGCGTGTGCTTCGCCGCCGCGGCCCTGCTGATCGCGCGGAACCGGTTGTGGTTCATGGTCTTTGCGCTGTGCAACGGTATCGGCAACATCCTGGTGGCGGTGGTGCACAGCGGTCAGGGCAGCGCCTGGCACGGTGTCGGTGCCGCGCTGGCGATCGCCGGCGGCAACTGCGCGGCCATCGCCGGGGCGACGCTGGTGTCCGGGTCGCGGGGCCACCGGGTGGCCTCGATGACACTGGGCGGCGTCGGCCTGCTGTGCCTGCTGGTCACGGCGACCTCGCCGGCCTGGGTGGGTGCCTGGGAGCGCGCCGCGGTCTACCCGATCTTCGCGTGGCAGCTGCTGACCGCGGTGCAGGTGTTGCGCCGTGGCGGTCAGGCCGGCAGCGGATTGTCCATGTCGTAGACCCGGGCGTGCAGCACGGTCCGGTTGCGCAGGGCGGCCCGCACGGCGCGGTGCAGACCGTCCTCGAGGTAGACGATCCCCTTCCAGCGCACGGCGTGCGGGAACAGATCGCCGTAGAACGTCGAGTCCTCGGACAACAACCGATCCAGCGCCAGCACCGTGGTCGTGGTGACCAGTTCGTCGAGCCGGATCTGACGCGGCGGGATCTGTGCCCACTGGCGGTAGGACAGCCCGTGTTCGGGGTAGGGCTTGCCGTCGCGGACACCTTTGAAGATCACCGGCGGGCTCCCATGCACGTGAGGTTAACCGCAAACAACTGCCGATGTCGGTGATGTCGTTGCAAAAGGAACCACGACGTCGCCGCGGATGGCCGCCGAACACGCCGCCTGCCGCCGTCGGAGTGAATCCGCGCAGTTGGTGCCCGTAAAATGGTGAGCAGATCCACGGCAACGCACAGATGAACTGACGGAGGTGAAAGGTGGGTAGTGCTGACGACCGTCGCTTCGAGGTGCTGCGCGCCATCGTCGCCGATTTCGTCGCCACCAAGGAACCGATCGGTTCCAAGACGCTCGTCGAGCGGCACAATCTCGGCGTCTCGAGCGCGACCGTGCGCAACGACATGGCCGTGCTGGAGGCCGAGGGCTACATCACCCAGCCGCACACGAGCTCGGGTCGGGTGCCCACCGAGAAGGGCTACCGCGAATTCGTCGACCGTCTCGACGATGTGAAACCGATGTCCTCCGCCGAGCGCCGGGCGATCATGACGTTCCTGGAGTCCGGCGTCGACCTCGACGATGTGCTGCGCCGCGCGGTGCGGCTGCTGGCCCAGCTCACCCGGCAGGTCGCCATCATCCAGTACCCGACGCTGTCCACCTCGACGGTGCGCCACCTGGAGGTGGTGGCACTGAACCCGGCCAAGTTGCTGCTGGTGGTCATCACCGACAGCGGCCGCGTCGACCAGCGGGTGGTCGAGCTCGGCGACGCCATCGACGACCACGAACTGTCCCAGCTGCGGGAGCGGCTCGGATCGGCGCTGGAGGGTAAGCCGCTGTCGGCGGCGTCCATCGCGGTGGCCGATCTGGCGGGCACCCTCGACGGGCACGGTGGGGTCGGTGATGCGATCGGCCGCGCCGCGACGGTTCTGGTGGAGACCCTCGTCGAACACACCGAGGAGCGGCTGCTGCTGGGCGGCACCGCCAACCTCACCCGCAACACCGCCGACTTCGGCGGATCGCTGCGGTCGGTGCTGGAGGCCCTCGAGGAGCAGGTGGTGGTGCTGCGGCTGCTCGCGGCGCAACAGGAGGCCGGTAAGGTCACGGTGCGTATCGGGCACGAGACCGAGGCCGAGCAGATGTTGGGGACGTCGGTGGTCAGCACCACCTACGGCAGCTCGGGCAAGGTCTACGGCGGTATGGGTGTGGTCGGTCCCACACGGATGGACTATCCGGGAACCATCGCCAATGTCGCCGCAGTTGCTCTCTACATAGGTGAGGTTCTGGGCACCCGGTAATCGGGGCTCCCACAGCATGGGTATGCCGCCGGCAGGCGGTACGAGAGAGGTTTCAAGCGTGGCACGCGACTATTACGGCCTGCTCGGCGTGAGCAAGGGCGCCAGCGATTCCGAGCTCAAGCGCGCCTACCGCAAGCTGGCCCGGGAACTGCATCCCGACGTCAATCCCGACGAGGCGGCACAGGCCAGGTTCACCGAGATCCAGCTCGCCTACGAGGTGCTCTCCGATCCGGAGAAGCGCCGCATCGTCGATCTCGGCGGCGATCCGATGGAGAGCGCGGCGCCCGGTGGCGGCGGATTCGCCGGTGGCTTCGGCGGCCTGGGTGATGTCTTCGAGGCGTTCTTCGGCGGCGGCGCGGGATCGCGCGGGCCGATCGGCCGGGTCCGGCCGGGATCGGACTCGCTGCTGCGGATGCGCCTGGACCTCGCCGAGTGCGCGACGGGCGTCACCAAGCAGGTCACCGTCGACACCGCCGTGCTGTGCGATATCTGCCAGGGCAAGGGCACCCACGGCAACTCCAAGCCCCAGACGTGTGGCACCTGCCACGGCCAGGGCGAGGTGCAGACCGTGCAGCGCTCGCTGCTGGGCCAGGTCATGACGTCGCGTCCCTGCCCGGTGTGCGGCGGCGTCGGTGAGGTCATCCCGGACCCGTGCCACCGCTGCGGCGGCGACGGACGCGTGCAGGCCCGCCGCGAGATCAGCGTCAAGATCCCGGCCGGTGTCGGCGACGGCATGCGGGTGCGGTTGGCCGCCCAGGGCGAGGTCGGTCCCGGCGGTGGCCCCGCCGGCGATCTGTACGTCGAGGTGCACGAGCAGCAGCACGACGTGTTCGTGCGCGACGGTGACGACCTGCACTGCACCGTCACCGTGCCGATGTTCGACGCGGCGCTGGGCACCACTGTCACCGTCGACGCCATCCTGGACGGTCCGATCGAGTTGGAGATCCCGGCGGGCACCCAACCCGGCGCGGTGACCACCCTGCGCGGGCACGGGATGCCGCACCTGCGTTCCGGGGTGCGCGGCAACCTGCACGCCCATGTCGAGGTGCTCATCCCGACCCGGCTGGACCACACCGACACCGACCTGCTGCGCAAGCTCAAGGAGCACCGTCCGCGCGATGTGGCCGAGGTGAAGTCCGTCAACGGTTCGGCGTCCGGGGCCACCGGGGGATTGTTCAGCCGGCTGCGCGAGACGTTCTCCGGCCGCTGACCGACGTGCGCAGCCTGTTCTACGTCGACGCGCTGGCCGAAGTCGGCGGCACCGTCGTCGTCGACGGTGACGAGGGGCACCACGCCGCGACCGTCCGGCGCACCCGCGTCGGTGAGGAACTCGACCTCGGCGACGGGTCCGGCGCCGTCGCGCACGTCGTCGTGCAGGATGTCGCCAAGGGCCGACTGCAGGCTCGGGTGCTGGCCGTGACGCAGGTGGCCCGTCCGACGCCCACGGTGACCGTCGTCCAGGCGCTGCCCAAGTCCGAGCGCTCCGAACTCGCCGTCGAGCTGGCCACCGAGGCAGGCGCCGATGCCTTCCTGGCCTGGCAGGCCAAGCGGTGCGTGGCCCGCTGGGAAGCCCCGGCCAAGATCGACAAGGGCCTGGCCCGATGGTCGGCCGTCGCGCGTTCGGCCGCGCGGCAATCCCGGCGCCCGCACATCCCGACCGTCGACGGGCTGGTGTCCACCAGGGACCTGCCGGCCCGGATGAGCGGTACGCGCACCCTGGTGTTGCACGAGTCGGCGACCGTCGGCATCGCCGAGGCCGGGGTCGGTGCGGCCGAGTCATTGATGCTGCTGATCGGGCCCGAGGGCGGGATCGCCGCCGACGAGTTGGCCGAACTGACCGCGGCGGGCGCCCAGCCGGTGCGGCTGGGACCCGCGGTGCTGCGGACGTCGAGCGCCGCGGCCGTCGCGCTCGGGGCCATCGGGGTGCTGACCGGCCGCTGGGATGTGCCGAACTAACCAATGGAACAGGTCGGTGCCCAGCGGTAAACTTGCTGTACACCAGTTTCGAAGAACCAGAAAGCAGGCACGAAACCCCACGTGACGCCCCGCGAGACGACCGCTGGCCCGATCACCGGACCGGTACGAAGCAGCATCACAGTTCCGCCCGACACCATCGTGGGCCTGCTCGGCTCGGCCGACGAGAACCTGCGTGCCCTGGAAAAACTGCTGACCGCCGATATCCATGTGCGCGGCAACGCCATCACCTTCAGCGGCGAGCCCGCGGACGTGGCGCTGGCCGAGCGGGTGGTCAGCGAGCTGGGCGCAGTGGTCAGCAGGGGACAGCCATTGACACCCGACGCCATCCGGCACAGCGTGTCGATGCTGACCGGCGCCGCCGACGCGTCCCCGGCCGAGGTGCTGACGCTGGACATCCTGTCCCGGCGCGGCAAGACCATTCGGCCCAAGACGCTGAACCAGAAGCGCTATGTCGACGCCATCGATGCGCACACCATCGTGTTCGGCATCGGCCCGGCCGGTACCGGCAAGACCTACCTGGCGATGGCCAAGGCGGTCGCTGCGCTGCAGGCCAAGGACGTCAATCGGATCATCCTGACCCGACCTGCGGTGGAAGCCGGTGAGCGCCTTGGTTTTCTGCCCGGCACGCTGACCGAGAAGATCGATCCGTATCTGCGCCCGTTGTACGACGCGTTGCACGACATGATGGATCCCGCGGCGATCCCGAATCTGCTGGCGGCCGGCGTCATCGAGGTCGCGCCGCTGGCCTTCATGCGCGGCCGCAGCCTCAACGACGCGTTCATCATCCTCGACGAGGCGCAGAACACCACCCCCGAGCAGATGAAGATGTTCCTGACCCGGCTCGGGTTCGGCTCCAAGATGGTCGTGACCGGCGACGTCACCCAGGTCGACCTGCCGGGTGGTGCGCAATCCGGTCTGCAGGCCGCCTCGACCATCCTCGACGGTATCGACGATATCCACTTCGCCGAGCTGACCAGTGCCGATGTGGTGCGTCACCGGCTGGTGTCGGCAATCGTGGACGCCTACTCGCGGCACGAGGGCCAACCCGAATTGGTCAACCGGGCGCAGCGCCGCTCGTCGGGTGGTCGGCCCAGAAGATGAGTATCGAGGTCTCCAACGAGTCGGGCATCGACGTGTCCGAACAGGAACTGATCAGCGTGGCCAAGTTCGTCATCGGCCAGATGGACGTCAACCCGGCGGCCGAGCTGTCGATGGTGCTGCTGGATGAGGCCGCCATGGCCGATCTGCACATGCGCTGGATGGACCTGCCCGGTCCGACCGATGTGATGAGCTTCCCCATGGACGAGCTGGAACCGGGCGGTCGGCCCGATGCCGCCGAGCCCGGACCCTCGATGCTCGGCGATATCGTGCTGTGCCCCGAGTTCGCGGCCAAACAGGCCGAGAAGGCCGGACATTCGCTGGGCCAGGAACTCGCGCTGCTGACCGTGCACGGCGTGCTGCACCTGCTGGGCTATGACCATGCCGAACCCGACGAGGAGAAGGAGATGTTCGCGCTGCAGCGCCGCCTCCTCGAGGAATGGGTGGCCGACCAGGTGCAGGCCTACCGCCAGGACCTGCAGAACGAGAAGGATCGCCGACTGCTGGACAAGTCGCGATACTTCGACCAGCAGTGACCGGTATGACGCCGCTGCTGGGCGCAGTGGTCCTGATCGCGCTCGGTGGCCTGTTCGCCGCGGTCGATGCCGCGATCAGCACCGCGTCGCTGGCCCGGGTCGAGGAGATGGTCCGCGATGAGCGGCCTGGCGCCATCCGGCTGGCCCGCGTACTGGCCGACCGGCCCCGCTATATCAATCTCGTTGTGCTGCTGCGGATCACGTGCGAGGTGACCGCCACCGTGCTGCTGGTGTCCTATCTGGACGGCCCGCTCGGTGTCGGCTGGGGACTGTTCACCGCGGCGGCCACGATGGTGGTGGTCAGCTTCGTCGCCATCGGCGTGGGCCCGCGCACCGTCGGACGACAGAACGCGTACACCATCGCGCTGACCTCGGCGGTCCCGCTGCACGCCATTTCGGTGCTGCTGACCCCCATCAGCCGGCTGCTCGTGCTGATCGGTAATGCGCTCACTCCCGGCCGCGGTTTCCGCAACGGCCCGTTCGCCTCCGAGATCGAACTGCGCGAGGTGGTCGATCTGGCCCAGCAGCGCGGTGTGGTGGCCGATGACGAGCGGCGGATGATCCAGTCGGTCTTCGAACTCGGCGACACCCCGGCGCGCGAGGTGATGGTGCCCCGCACCGAGATGGTGTGGATCGAGAGCGACAAGACCGTCGCGCAGGCCACGTCGCTGGCGGTGCGCAGCGGGCACTCCCGGCTGCCGGTGATCGGCGAGAACGTCGACGACGTCGTCGGCGTCATCTACCTCAAGGACCTGGTGCAGCAGACCCGGCTGGAACAGGGCCGGATGGACATCCGCGTCGGTGAACTGATGCGTCCGGCGGTGTTCGTGCCGGATTCCAAGCCGCTGGACACCCTGCTGCGCGAGATGCAGCGCGACCGCAACCACATGGCCCTGCTGGTCGACGAGTACGGCGCCATCGCCGGTCTGGTCACCATCGAGGATGTGCTGGAGGAGATCGTCGGCGAAATCAACGACGAGTACGACTCCGACGAGGTCGCGCCGTGGGAAGAACTGGGCGACAAGCGCTTCCGGGTGTCGGCCCGGGTGGCCATCGAGGACCTCACCGAGCTGTACCAGGACCTGGAGATCGACGAGGACATGGAGGTCGACACCGTCGGCGGCCTGCTGGCCCACGAACTGGGCCGGGTGCCGTTGCCCGGGGCGCAGGTCAGCTGGAACGGGTTGCGGTTGCGCGCCGAGGGCGGGCCGGACCATCGTGGCCGGGTGCGCGTCGGCACCGTGCTGATCAGCCCGGAAGAACCCAGCCCCGAAAGCCAGGAGGACCCAACATGACCTTGCCGGACGAGGACGCCAAGCTGGTGACGCTGGCCCGCGGTGCGATGGGCCGGGCCGAGGCCGCCCAGGGCGCGGCGGTGCGCGATCTGGACGGCCGCACCTACGCAGGCGCGCCGGTCACGCTGGCGGCGCTGCATCTGACGGCGCTGCAGGCCGCGGTGGCCGCCGCGGTGTCCAGCGGCGCCGCGGGTCTGGAGGCCGCGGTGCTGGTCGGCGGATCGGCCGAGGACGCCGGCGTCGCCGCCGTGACCGAGCTGTCCCCGCAGGCCCTCGTCATCGTCACCGACCGGGCCGGCAATCCGCTGTGAGCGACGAATTCCGGTCCGGTTTCGTCTGTTTCGTCGGTCGCCCGAACACCGGCAAGTCGACCCTGACCAACGCCCTGGTCGGCCAGAAGGTGGCCATCACGTCGAACCGGCCGCAGACCACCCGGCACACCATCCGCGGCATCGTGCACCGGGAGAACTTCCAGATCGTGCTGGTCGACACGCCGGGGTTGCACCGGCCGCGCACCCTGCTCGGTCAGCGGCTCAACGACCTGGTCAAGGACACCTACTCCGAGGTGGATGTGATCGGTTTCTGCATCCCCGCCGATGAGGGCATCGGCCCCGGTGACCGCTGGATCTTCGAGCAGATCTGCGCGGTGGCGCCGCGGACCACACTGGTGGTGATCGTCACCAAGACCGACAAGGTGTCGCGGGAGAAGGTCGCCGCCCAGCTGGTCGCCGTGCAGGAGGCGTTCGGCGACAAGGCCGCCGATATCGTGCCCGTCTCGGCGACCGCCGGTCAGCAGATCGACGTGCTCACCGATGTGCTGGTCTCGCATCTGGAGCCGGGCCCGGCGTTCTATCCCGACGGCGAACTCACCGACGAGCCCGAGGAAGTGCTGATGGCCGAGCTGATCCGCGAGGCGGCGTTGGAGGGGGTGCGCGATGAGCTGCCGCACTCGCTGGCCGTCGTCATCGACGAGGTCGAACAGCGCGAGGGCCGCGATGACCTGCTGGACGTGCACGCCATCCTCTACGTCGAACGCGACAGTCAGAAGGGCATCGTCATCGGCAAGGGCGGGGCGAGGTTGCGCGAGGTGGGCACCGCGGCACGCACCCAGATCGAGAAGCTGTTGGGCACCAAGGTGTTCCTGGATTTGCGCGTCAAGGTCGCCAAGAATTGGCAGCGCGACCCCAAACAGCTTGGGCGACTGGGCTTCTAGGGCGTCCAGCCGGGGACCTGGCCGAAGTCGCGGATGTCCGAGGGCACCGGCGGCGCGCCGTCTCCCTTGCCGTACACCGCGACGACGACGGTGCGGTCCAGCAGGCTCTCCGACCACACCCCGATGTCGACGTTGGTGCAGTCGGCCATGATCGCGTAATAGTCGGGCCGGTGATACCACTGGTTGATCAGCTCGATACCGCTGATCGCCAGCGCGGGGTTGATGGCCACCGTCTCGGCGACCGCGCCGGCGTATCCGGCGTTGCGCGCCCGGTCGGCGACCGTCGTCCCGTCCGAACCGATATCGCCAGACAGGGCCCGGTTGTGCAGCACGTCGTTGGTGTGCCACTGCGCGGCCAGTCGCAGCTTCGGGTTGATCTTGACGTCGTTGCTGCAGCCGGCCTTGTGCTGGACGGTGTACACGTTGGCTACCACGCCGTCGTTGAGACGCCGGTTGTCGGCGTGGGCGGCGGGCGCGGTCAGCACCGCCCCGGCGGCCAGGGCGAGCGCGCCGAGGGTGGTCACACAGCGGCGGGCGTTCGTCATAACCGAGGACCTTACGTCAGCGCCGGACTCTGCCACCAGGGTTCGGGTTGGGCGGCCATCCAGCCGTTCATCGCCTCGAGCTGCCCGGCCAGTGAGATCAGCAGCGGTTCGCTGTCGGCCGGACCCATCAGCTGCACACCGATGGGCAAGCCGTCGGAGGTGAACCCGGCCGGCACGTTGATCGACGGCCAGCCGAGCAGATTCCACGGCCAGGTCACCGGGCAGGAGCGGATCATGGCCCGGTCGGTGGCCCATGGGCCGCGGTCGTCGTACTCGTCGACCAGCGAGGGCGGCTGGGCGGTGGTCGGGGCCAGCACGACGTCGGCGATGTTGAAGATCCAGCCCACCCGGCGCTGCGCGGCGGCCTCGGCGGCGCGGGCCTTGCGCAGCGTGTGCTGTGACAACAGCCAGCCGGTTCGGATGTTGCCCACGGTGCGCTTGTCCAGCGCCACCCCGGAGCCGAACCGGTGCGACCACTCCGTCAACCCGGAGGTGGACCGGGACAGAAAGTTCCACGACATCTTCACGCCGTAGTCGGGATCGGCGCGGGTGATGCTGTGGCCGAGCTGTCCGAGCTGGTCGGCGACACCCTGCAGTGCGGCGGCGATCTCCGGGTGCAGCGTGGATCGGAAGAAGTTGAACGGGAAGGCCGTGGACACCGCCACGCGCAACGCGCCCGGCGCGCGGCCCACGTGATCGGCCACGCGCACCGGTGTCGGCTTGTGCAGGTCGCCGGGGGCGTTGCCGGAGGCGGCATCGAGCACGATCGCGGCGTCCAGCACGGTGCGGGCCAGCACCCCGTTGACGGTGATGCCGTTGAACGCCTCGGGCAGCGGCCAGGTCGAGATGCGACCGCGTTGCGGCTTGATGCCGACCAGATGCGTCCATGCCGCGGGGATGCGCACGCTGCCGGCCCCGTCGGAGCCGATGGCCGCGGTCACCAGGCCGGCGGCCACGGCGGCCGCGCTGCCGCCCGAGGACCCGCCGGGGCTGTGCCGCTGGGACCAGGGATTGCGCGTGTGACCGAAGCCGGGGCCGCTGGTGAAGGGCCATTGACCGAGCTCGCAGGTGTTGGTCTTGCCGACGATCACCGCTCCGGCGGCCCGCAGCCGGCGCACCACCTCGGCGTCGGCGGTGGCCGGGGGTGGGTCGCCGACGGTGCCGAAGCGCGTCGGTACCCCGGCGACATCGACATCGTCCTTCACGGCGATCGGAATGCCCAGTAGCGGAAGCTGTTGTCCGGCAGCGCGTTTGCGGTCGGCGGCAACGGCGTCGGTGATGGCCTGCTCAGTGAGGACCACCCGGAACGCGTTCAGCGTGGGCTGGCTGGCCTCGATGGCGTTCAGGGACTGTCGTACCAATTGTTCGGAGGTCACCGCGCCGTTGGCGAGCCGGTAGAGCAGCTGGGTGAGGGAGGGGAATTTCGGGGAAGGAGCCATGCTGGGTTCGAGGATATCCGGCGTTGCGGTGCGGCCGATGTCACCGCGCGGTGAGACACTGGTGCGATGCGGTTGTACCGGGATCGAGCGGTCGTGCTGCGCCAGCACAAGCTCGGCGAGGCCGACCGGATCGTGACGCTGCTCACCCGAGAACACGGCGTGGTGCGCGCGGTGGCCAAAGGGGTGCGCCGTACCCGCAGCAAGTTCGGCGCCCGGCTGGAGCCGTTCGCGCACATCGACGTTCAGCTACACCCCGGTCGCAATCTGGACATCGTCACCCAGGTGCAGTCCATCGACGCCTTCGCCGTCGACATCGTCAGCGACTACGGTCGCTACACCTGCGCCTGCGCGGTGCTGGAGACCGCCGAGCGCCTCGCCGGTGAGGAACGCGCGCCCGTCCCGCAACTGCACGGGCTCACCGTGGCTGCGCTGCGGGCCGTCGCGGAGGGGCGGCGACCGCGTGAACTGGTGCTCGACGCCTACCTGCTGCGGGCGATGGGCATCGCGGGCTGGGCGCCCGCGTTGACCGAATGTGCGCGGTGCGCCGCCCCGGGCCCGCACCGCGCCTTCCACGTCGCCGCCGGTGGCAGCGTCTGCGTGCACTGCCGGCCGTCGGGATCGGCGACCCCACCGCAGCCGGTGCTGGATCTGATGTCCGCCCTGCACGACGGCGACTGGGAGTTCGCTCAGGCCTCCACCTCCTCGCAGCGCAGTCAGGCCAGCGGTCTGGTGGCCGCGCACCTGCAGTGGCATCTGGAACGTCAGCTGCGGACATTGCCGCTGGTGGAGCGTGTTTACCGGGTAGATAGCGCGGCCGTTGAACGCCGGGCGGAAGTGTTCGGGCAGGATATGGCACATGGCAACCAAACGGGGAAAGACCACCTTCCCGCAGCTGCCCCCGGCGCCTGAGGACTATCCGGAATTCCCGGACACCTCGACGTGGCCGGTGGTGTTCCCGGATCTGCCGCCGAAGACCAACGGCCGGTTCTCCCGCCCGCCGCAGCATCCGTCCAAGGCGGTGCCCCCGCAGATCCCCGCCGACCAGGTGCCCAATCATGTCGCGGTGGTGATGGACGGCAACGGCCGGTGGGCCACCCAGCGGGGCCTGGGCCGCACCGAGGGCCACAAGATGGGCGAGGCGGTGTTGATCGACATCACCTGCGGTGCCATCGAACTGGGTATCAAGCACCTCAGCGTGTACGCCTTCTCCACCGAGAACTGGAAGCGCAGCACCGAGGAGGTGCGCTTCCTGATGGGCTTCAACCGCGAGGTGGTGCGCCGGCGCCGGGAGAACCTGGACGCGATGGGTGTCAACATGCGCTGGGTGGGCTCACGGCCGCGCATGTGGAGCAGTGTCATCAAGGAGTTCGACATCGCCGAGCAGATGACCGTCGGCAACGACGTCATCACCGTGAACTACTGCGTGAACTACGGCGGGCGCACCGAGATCGTCGAGGCCGCACGGAAACTGGCCGAGGAGGCGGTGGCCGGCAAGATCAACCCGAGCCGGATCAGCGAGGCATCCTTCGCCCGCAACCTGCACCGACCCGACATCCCCGATGTCGACCTGTTCATCCGGACGTCGGGGGAGCAGCGGGCCAGCAACTTCCTGTTGTGGCAGGCCGCCTACGCCGAGTACGTCTTCCAGGACAAGCTGTGGCCGGACTATGACCGCCGCGACCTGTGGGCGGCCTGCGAGGAGTACGTCAACCGCAACCGGCGCTTCGGGCGGGCCTGATGGGTCTGGAAGAACGGTTGGCGGTGGTGGCCGAGGCGCTGTTGCCCGCCACCCGCGAGGACGACGGCGCGCTGACGGTCCATCACGACGGCACCTTCGCCTCGCTGCGGGTGGTGTCGGTCGGCGAGGGCCTGGACATGGTGTCGCTGAATCAGATCCTGGTGTGGGACCAGCCCCTCGACGACGCGCTGCGGGCGCGGGTGGCGGTGCACACCCGGGAGACGCTGCTGGGCACGGTGTCGTTGGCCGAGAAGGACGATTCCACGGCAGATGTGCTGCTGCGCTACAACTTTCCGGCGTCGGGGCTCGCCGACGATGCGCTGGGGACACTGATCATGATGGTATTGGCCACCGGCGCCGACGTGCGGCGCACGCTGGTTTCGTGACACCTGTCATCCGTGTCGTCGCGGCCGTCGTGCTCGACGAACGCCACCACGTGCTGGTGGTCCGCAAACACGGCACGACGGCGTTCATGCAACCCGGCGGAAAGATCGAACCGGGGGAGACGCCGGTTCAGGCGCTGCACCGGGAGGTCGCCGAGGAACTCGGGGCGGGCATCGTTGCGGGCTCGGTGCGACCGCTCGGACACCATGACGCGGTGGCGGCCAACGAACCCGGCCATCGGGTGGCGGCCGAGTTGTTCGCCGTCGAACTCGACCGCGCGCCGACCCCGGCCGCCGAGATCGCCGAGATGGCGTGGATCGACCCGCACGCCCCCGGTGATGTCGAGCTCGCCCCGTTGACCCGGGACACCGTGCTGTCGCTGGTCAGCTGACCGCGCAGGATCCGCACAGTCCGAAGATCTCGATGGTGTGGCTGACATCGGTGAAGCCGTGCTTGGCGGCCACCTCGTCGGCCCACACCTCGGCGGCGCCGCCGTCGACCTCGACGGTGCTACCGCACACCCGGCAGACCAGGTGATGGTGGTGGTGCGCCGAGCAGCGGCGGTATACGGATTCGCCGGTGTCGGTGCGCAGGGTGTCCACCTGTCCGGCGGTCGCCATCGACTGCAGGGTGCGGTAGACGGTGGTCAGTCCGATGCCTTCGCCCTGCTTGCGCAGTTCGTCGTGCAATTCCTGCGCGGACCGGAAGTCCTCGATGTTCTCCAGCAGGGCGGAGATCGCCGCGCGTTGCTTGGTGGATCGCACCGGTGTGTTCACGGCCGGTCCTCCGAGGCGTGGGTGACCGCGGCGATGACGATCTCGGCCAAGTGATGGTCGACCAACCGGTACATCACCTCGCGGCCGCTGCGCTCGCCGGCGACCACCCCTGCGGACTTCAGGATCCGCAGGTGTTGGCTGACCAGCGGTTGCGGCACGTTCAAAGCGTCGACCAGTTCGTGCACACAGCGCTCGGACTCGCGCAGCTGCAGCACGATGGCGATGCGCAGCGGCGCGGCCAGCGCACGCAGCAGGTCGCCGGTGGTGTCCAGGATCTCCCGCGAGGGGAGTTCGGGGAACGGCGCGCCGAGGTGGGAATGCGCGGCGTGATCCTCGGCAGTGGCAGAATTGGAAATCATTTTCATTACGGACCAGAATACATGCAGATCCATGCATGTCAACGTCTGGCGGGTACCGGCCCCACCTCAGGCGTGCGCAGGTCATCGCTACGCTGTTGACCCGTGGCTTCCATCATCGACACCGTTGCAAACCTGGCGAAACGCCGTGGCCTCGTCTATCAATCGGGCGAGATCTACGGTGGTACCAAGTCCGCCTGGGATTACGGACCACTCGGGGTGGAGCTCAAGGAGAACATCAAGAAGCAGTGGTGGCGATCGGTGGTCACCGGCCGCGACGACGTCGTCGGCCTGGACTCCGCGATCATCCTGCCGCGTCAGGTGTGGGTGGCCTCCGGCCACGTCGCGGTGTTCAACGACCCCCTCGTCGAATGCCTGAACTGTCACAAGCGGCACCGGCAGGACCACCTGCAGGAGGCCTACGCGGAGAAGAAGAGCACGCGCGACACGGTTGTGGATCCGGATTCGGTGCCGATGACCGAGATCGTCTGCCCGGACTGCGGCACCAAGGGGCAGTGGACCGAACCGCGTGACTTCAACATGATGCTCAAGACCTACCTCGGCCCGATCGAGTCCGAGGAGGGGTTGCACTACCTGCGACCGGAGACCGCGCAGGGCATCTTCGTGAACTTCGCCAACGTGGTGACCACCTCGCGCAAGAAGCCGCCGTTCGGTATCGGCCAGATCGGCAAGAGCTTCCGCAACGAGATCACCCCGGGCAACTTCATCTTCCGCACCCGCGAATTCGAGCAGATGGAGATGGAGTTCTTCGTCGAGCCCTCGACCGCGCCGGAATGGCACAAGTACTGGATCGAGACCCGGCGGCAGTGGTACGTCGACCTCGGGATCCGGCCGGAGAACCTGCGCCTGTACGAGCATCCGCTGGAGAAGCTGTCGCACTACAGCGCCGGCACCACCGATATCGAGTACAAGTTCGGCTTCGCGGGCAGCCCGTGGGGTGAGCTGGAAGGCATCGCCAACCGGACCGATCACGACTTGTCCAGCCACGCAAAGGCATCCGGGGTCGACCTGACCTACTACGACCAGGCCTCCGACACCCGCTACACGCCGTACGTGATCGAGCCGGCCGCCGGGCTGACCCGGTCGCTGATGGCGTTCCTGGTGGACTCCTATCACGAGGACGAGGCGCCCAATGCCAAGGGTGGCGTCGACAAGCGCACGGTGCTCAAGCTCGACCCGCGGCTGGCGCCGGTCAAGGCCGCGGTGCTGCCGTTGTCGCGCCATGCCGACTTGTCGCCCAAGGCAAAGGATCTGGCCGCCGAACTGCGGCAGAACTGGAATGTCGAGTTCGACGATGCCGGTGCGATCGGCCGTCGCTACCGCCGCCAGGACGAGATCGGCACGCCGTTCTGCGTCACGCTGGACTTCGATTCGCTGGAGGACCACGCCGTCACGATCCGCGAGCGCGATGCCATGACCCAGGAGCGCGTGGCGATCTCGGAGGTGTCGAACTACCTGGCGGTCCGCCTCAAGGGCTGCTAGTCCCCGCTTGGTCACCTTCCCCGGCGAGCGTGCGTGTCTGCAGGTCAACACGCCGCTCCCAGGTGGGAGTTTGCGCACGTTCGCGGGGCGCTGGTTGTCCACAATGGCCCGTTGATCCACAGATGCGGTGACGGGGGTCGCCACGGTCGAGGCGTCGGTCGACGATCGATGCCATGTCAGATCGCGTCGCCGAATTGCTCGAACGGCAGGGCGGAGTGGCCGGCACCGGGCAACTTCTCGGTGTGGTCAGCCGCAGCCGGCTCGACGCCATGATCCGCACCGGCGAGCTCGTGAAGGTGTGGCCGGGCATCTACTCGGCCGAGGAACCCGACAACTACACCCGACTGCGTGGGCTGGATCTTCGGGCGGGGGAGTCGGTGGCCATCTGTCTCGGCACCGCCGCAGCCGCCTACGGATTCGATACCGAAGACGTCGTCGACCTGCACGTGCTCAACCCGAGTGGCCACCAACTGCGCGCGTCCGACGGCCTGATCATCCATCGGCGCGACGGTGCGCCACTCGCCCAGGTCGAGGGCCGACTCGCGACGACCGCGGCGTGGACTGCGGTCGAGGTCGCGCGTTCGCTGCGCCGTTCCCGTGCCCTGGCTACCTTGGACGCCGCGTTGCGCAGTGAAACGTGCTGTCGCAACCAACTTCTGGATGCGGTGATCGGCCAGTATGGCCGGCGCGGAATAGTCCACGTACGAGAGTTACTGCCCCACGCTGCGCCCGAGGCGGAGTCGCCGATGGAGAGCGAGGCCCGACTCGTCATGGTCGATGCGGGTCTGCCGATGCCGGAGTTGCAGTACGAGGTCGTCGATCTCTCCGGTCGGCTGTGGCGACTGGACTTCGCATGGCCGTCCTGCAAGCTGGCGGTCGAGTACGACGGATTCGACTGGCACAGCGATCCGGTCAGCTTCGCGAAGGACCGGCAGAAGCGTGCCGCCCTGCAAGAGCTGGGCTGGATCGTCATCTCGATCGTTGCCGATGATGTCCGGCGATACCCGGAGGACTTCATCCGGCGGGTGGAGGCCGGCCTGGCACGCTCCCGAGCGGCGTGAGCGTGCGGAAACTCCGCTGCTGAGGTGGCGTGTCGGGGCGCAGACACGCACGCTCGCCGGGAAGGTGACGTGAACGTATTCCTTGACGGGAATATGTCGTGCGGCTTATGGTGGCTGGCATGCAGGCGGCGGTGTTCGTGGCGCTGGGGGAGCCGAGTCGCCTGCGGATCGTAGATCTGCTCAGGGCAGGGCCGCTCTCGGTGGGCGCCATCGCCGAGGCGCTCGGGATCCGGCAGCCGCAGGTGTCCAAACACCTTCGGGTGCTTGGTGATTCCGGAATCGTCAGCAGCCATGCCGTCGCGCGGAAGCGGATCTATCAGCTCGAAGCCGCGCCGTTCGAAGATATCGGACAGTGGGTCGAGTCCTTCGAACGGTTGTGGGACGACCGGCTCGACTCACTCGGCGACTTCCTGAATTCGATTGCACACGAGGAGAAATGATGATCCTGCAGTTGTTCAAGAAGAAGCAGTTCTCCCTGGAACGCACCTACCGCGCTCCGATCGCGACGGTGTGGGACGCCTGGACCAAGGCCGAGATGGTGCAGCAGTGGTGGGGTCCCAAGAACACCTTCGTCCCCGAATGCCGAATCGATGCGCGGGTCGGCGGCGAGGTCCACATCGTGATGGAGGCCGGCGCGGGGATGGGCAAGTATGCCGGCACCCGCTGGCCGATGACCGGCACCTTCACCCGGGTCGACCCGGTGACCCGGATGACCTACGACGCGCGGTCCTGGACGGATGGCCAGGAGGCGACCTCGACCATCGAGCACACCAACGACATCACGCTCACCGAACGCGACGGGCAGACCACGATCACCCTCGACGTCAGCATCAGCAAGATCGGCGACAAGGCCAAGATGGCCGCATTCGGCATGAAGATGGGTTACAAGGCGCAGCTGGACAAGCTCGGCGAGCAGCTCTCGGCCGAGACAAGGGGCTAGTCCGCGCGGCGTGAGCGTGCGCAAACTCCGCTGCGAAGGCGGCGTGTCGGGGAGCAGACACGCACGCTCGCCGGGAAGGCGGGAACGGCTAGAAGCGGCCGCCGCCACCGCCGAAGCCACCACCCCCGCCGCCGCCGAAACCACCGCCGCCGAAGCCGCCGCCGGAGCCGCCGAACGTGGTGGAACTCCATCCGCCGCCGGAGCCGCCACGCAGTGCGCCGGACAGGATGTTGCCGATGATGATGCCTCCTAGCATCGCACCGGTATTCGAGCCGCCGCCACCACCGAAACCGCCGTAGTTGTTGTACTGCTGCTGTGTCCTGGCGACATCGTCGTTGGCCAACTGCTGGGCCTGCATGGCCAGCGCCGTCGCACCATTGGCGTGCGCGATCGCCGCGGGCAGGTCGGTCGCCTGCTTGTCCTGGGCGGCCTGCAGTTGGCGCACCGCCTCGGCCAGCCGGGTGCGGGCGTCGGGGCCGACGCTGCCGCGCCGGGTGTCGATGAAATCGCTGACCCCGCGCACCCGGGACTGCGCGGCCGACAACGCCTGCTCGTAGGCCCGGCGCAGCCGCTGCTGTGCCTGGAGTTCCTCGGCGACGACCGCCAGCAGCCGGTCCAAGTCGGCATCGGCCTGCGTCAGCTCGGTGAAGGCGCCCAGCGGATCGGCGTTCCCGGACTCCTGCGCCGTCGTGACCGCCTGTGCAGCGGCATCACGGGCTGACTGCAACTCGGCGGCCTCGTCGAAACCGCCGCGCGCCAGTTGCGCGTCGGCGGCCGCGATACCGGCCTGCACATCGGCGATCTCCTCGGGCAGCGCGGCGACAGCCCGGCTGATGTCACCGGCGGCGCTGTCGATCGCGTCGAGCATCGTGCGGGCCTGGCCGAGTGCGGATTCGGCGGCGCGCACCGAGTCCACCAGACCGCCCTGCTGCCCGGCGGGCCGGGCCACCAGGGCGCGACCGTTGTCGATGTTCTGCTCGGCGAATGTCAGCCGCTGCTTGGCGCTCTCGACATTGTCGGCCACCGAGTGCAGCGCGGTCTGCGAGAACTGCTGATGCAACCCGGCAAGGGTCTGCTCGGCCGGCACGATACGGGCGCTCAGATCCACCATCTGCTGGGTGAGCGTGTCCAGTCGGCTGGGCGCGTTGATCACCAGATCACGCAGCGCCGCGAAAGCCTCGCGCTGCTTCTCGAGTTCGTGATCGGCCTTGGCGGCCGCGACGATCACCCGGGTGAGCAGATCGCGGCGCTGCTGGGTGGTCTCGGGCACCGAATCGCCGAGGATCTGACGGACATTGAACGCCTGGTTCAGCGTGGTGCGGGCCGCGGTGACGGCCGTCGTGAACGGCGCCGTCCGCGTGTCCCCGAATTCCTCGACGGCCAGCGTCAATTCGTTCTCACTGGTGCGCACCGCGTTGTCGACCTCGACGACGATGGAGTGCGCCAGGTCCTCCAGGGCATCGAGGGGGACCGCGGCCAGGGCGGACGGATCGGTCGGGTCGACGCGCTGCGCGGCAGCGAAATCGGCTTCCCGGCGCTTGCGTTTACGCCGGCGCGACCACACCACCAGGCCCAGCACGGCCAGGGCCAGCACGGCCAGGATGACCAGCACGCCGAACCAGTTCAGCCCCGAGCCCGAGTCGGATCGGGCATTGAGCCCGTCGGCCGCGGCGACCGCCGCCTGCGCCCAGTTACCGGCGCGCAGCGCGGGTTCGATCTCATTGCGCCGCAGCGCGTTCGCCTCCGACGAGTCGGCGACCTCGGCACCGGTGAGGAAGGCGTACGCCCGGTCGGCGGTGGCCACCGCCAGCAGCGCGTCGTACTCGCCCAGGTCGCTGGCCTGCAGGGTGGCCCGCGCCCACGGCTCGGCGGCCGCACCGGAGAAGGTGTCGACGTAGACCACCCACAGGCGCACCTGGCGATCGTCATACAACCGATCGATCGCCTGGCTCACCTGATCCCTGCCCGCGCCACCCAGCGCGTTGGCCTCGTCGACGATCTGGCCGGGCAGCCGGAACGGCGGTTTGGCCGTCGCGGCGGGCGCGATCGACAGGCCCGCGGTCAGGACCACGAGCAGCACGCTGAGCAGACGGGCGATGCGCATGCCCGTCAATCTAGTGACTCCGTCGGCTTCCCGGCGCCAGTCATGTCCGAACCGGCCACCGCGTGCTGGCAGACTGTCGGGCGGTGGCCACGCAACGCAACACATCCGACTACGACGACTTCGACCGGCAACGGCTGGTACCGGAGTCGCCGAAGGGATCTGCGTTGCCGGGAACCGACACCGAGCACCGCACCGATTTCGCCAGGGACCGCGCCCGGGTGCTGCACTGCGCCGCGCTGCGCCGGCTCGCCGACAAGACCCAGGTGGTGGGGCCCCGGCACGGCGACACCCCGCGCACCCGGTTGACGCACTCCCTGGAGGTCGCGCAGATCGGCCGCGGGATGGCCGTCGGGCTGGGCTGCGATCCCGACCTGGTGGACCTGGCCGGGCTGGCCCACGATATCGGGCACCCGCCGTACGGACACAACGGGGAACGCGCCCTCAACGAGATCGCGGCCGCCTTCGGCGGATTCGAGGGCAACGCCCAGAATCTGCGCATCCTGACCCGGCTGGAACCGAAAATACTTGACGAGCAAGGACGTTCGGCCGGCCTGAACCTGACCCGCGCGGCGCTGGACGCGGTCACCAAGTATCCCTGGTCGCGGGCGGAGAACCCCAGAAAGTTCGGCTTCTACGACGATGACATGGTCGCCGCGCGCTGGCTGCGCGACGGTGCCCCGGCGAACCGCCCGTGCCTGGAGGCCCAGGTGATGGACTGGGCCGACGATGTCGCGTACTCGGTGCACGATGTCGAGGACGGTGTCATCTCCGGACGCATCGACCTGCGGGTGCTGGCCGACCAGGACGCCGCCGACGCGCTGGCCCGCCTCGGAGCAGGGGCCTATCCGGCCGTCTCGCATGATGATCTGCTCTCGGCCGCACAGCGTCTCTCCCAGATGCCGGTGGTGGCCGCGATCGGCAAGTACGACGGCACCCTGGCGGCGTCCGTCGCGCTCAAGCACCTGACCAGCGAGCTCGTCGGCCGCTTCGCCAACGCGGCCATCACCGAGACCCGGGCCACCGCGGACGGCCGACCGGTGCTCAAGCGGTTCACCACCGACCTGCACGTACCGGATCTGGTGCGCGCCGAGGTGGCGGTGCTCAAGATGCTGGCGCTGCAGTTCATCATGTCCGACCACCGGCATTTGCAGATCCAGACCGACCAGCGCACCCTCATCGAGGAGGTCGCGCTGGCCCTGTGGGCGCAGGCCCCCAGCAGCCTGGACCCGCAGTTCGCGGCCGAATTCAGCATTGCCGCCGACGACGGCGCCCGGCTGCGCGTGGTGATCGACCAGATCGCCTCCTACACCGAGTCCCGGTTGGAGCGAGTGCACGAGGTGCGCTCGCCCCGACCACTAGACTGACCCGATGGCCACAGAAGCGACGCGGGGCGGCCGGGGCCGCATCCCGGATCGCGATATCGCGGCCATCCGGGAACGCGTCCGCATCGAGGACATCGTCGGCGACTACGTCCAGTTGCGCCGCGCCGGGGTGGATTCGCTGAAGGGGCTGTGCCCGTTCCACGACGAGAAGTCCCCGTCGTTCCACGTGCGGCCCAACCATGGTCACTTCCACTGCTTCGGTTGCGGTGAGGGCGGCGACGTCTACGCCTTCCTGCAGAAGATCGAGCACGTCAGCTTCGTCGAGGCCGTCGAACTGCTCGCCGACAAGGTCGGTTACACCGTCACCTATTCCGGCGGCGCGGCGACCAATGTGCAGCGCGACCGCGGCAGCCGCAGCCGGCTGATCGCGGCCAACGCCGCCGCGCAGGAGTTCTACGCCGAGCAGTTGCGCACCGACGAGGCCGCACCGGCCCGCCAATACCTGATCGACCGCAATTTCGACGCCGAGGCCGCCGCCCGGTTCGGCTGCGGTTTCGCCCCGTCGGGGTGGGACAAGCTGACAAAACACCTGCTACGCAAGGGGTTCGAGTTCAAGGAGCTCGAAGCCGCCGGGCTGTCCCGGGAGGGCAAGCGTGGCCCGATGGACCGTTTCCACCGCCGCCTGCTGTGGCCCATCCGGGTGTCGTCGGGGGAGACCATCGGGTTCGGCGCGCGCCGGTTGTTCGACGACGACCACATGGAAGCCAAGTACGTCAACACCCCGGAAACGGTGCTGTACAAAAAGTCTCACGTGCTGTTCGGCTTGGATCTGGCCAAACGTGACATCGCCAAGGGGCATCAGGCCGTCGTCGTGGAGGGCTACACCGACGTGATGGCCATGCACCTGGCCGGGGTGACCACCGCGGTGGCCGCCTGCGGCACCGCCTTCGGTGACGAGCACCTGTCGATGCTGCGTCGACTCATGATGGACGACAACTTCTTTCGCGGCGAACTGATCTACGTCTTCGACGGTGACGCGGCCGGTCGCGCCGCCGCGGTGAAGGCCTTCGAGGGCGAGCAGAACCTGGCCGGGCAGTCCTTCGTGGCGGTCGCCGCCGACGGGATGGACCCGTGCGATCTGCGGCTGCGCTCCGGTGACGGAGCGCTGCGCGATCTGGTGGCCCGCCGCGCCCCGCTGTTCGAGTTCGCCATCCGCACCGCGCTGGGCGAGCACGATCTCGACAGCGCCGAGGGCCGGGTGGCCGCGCTGCGCCGGTGCGTGCCGATGGTGTCGCGGATCAAGGACCCGACGCTGCGTGACGAGTACGCCCGACAGCTCGCCGGCTGGGTCGGCTGGGACGATGTCGGCCAGGTGCTCGGCCGGGTGCGCGAGGAGGCCGGTCGCAAGGGGCCACGTCAGGTGCGCGGTTCCGCGCCGGGCAATCGGCGCGCCGAACCGGCGGCACGCCCGCAACCCGCCATCGCCCGGCCCAATCCGCTGGACCCGACCCTGCGACCGCAGCGCGAGGCGCTCAAGGCGGCATTGCAGTATCCCGGGCTGGCCGGTCCGGTTTTCGACAGTCTGGGCCCGGAGAGCTTCACCCACCCCGCGTACGCGGCCGTGCGCGCGGCGATCGCCGCGGCAGGTGGCGTGGCGACGGGACTGTCCGGTGCGCAGTGGATCGAGACGGTGCGCGATCTGGCCGGCGACGCCGCCGGACTGGTCAACGAACTCGGCGTCGACGGTATCGGGATCGACGACGACGACCGGCTGGCCCGCTACATCTCCGGGGTGCTGGCCCGGCTGCAGGAGGTATCGGTGGGCCGGCAGATCGCCGAGGTCAAATCCAAGTTGCAGCGGATGTCGCCGGTGGACAACAGCGACGAATACCACGCCCTGTTCGGCGACCTGGTGGCCATGGAGACCTACCGCCGCAGCCTGCTGGAGCAGGCCAGCGGTGATGACTTGACTGCATGATCGTGACGGACGCGTTATGGTGGTTGCGCAGCTAACCGTCGAGAAAGGCATCACCGTGGCATTTCTGAGCGATCAGGCGCGCAAGTTCGTCGTGGTCGGCGCCTTCGCGGCCGCCGCCGTGGCGGCCCCGGTGCTGGCCTTCTCCACGGTTCCCGAGGCCTCCGTCGACGCCAAGCCGTGCCTGGCCTGGTTCGGTAACAAGGAGGACGGCCACTGCCTGTCCTACTCCAACGGCAACGGTGTGGCCGTGGGCACCCCGGGCATCGGCTTCGGCTCCGGTGGTATCACCACCGGCCCGATCTTCCCGGGTAACACCTGGTCGGGCAACATCCCGATCGGCTGATCGGGTCCACCTTCCTTGCGCCGCGTCTTCTCGCGGACGGCTCGTCGAAAATTGTGAGCCGATCTGTGCTGCCCTGAAACGGGACGCAGAACCCCGCCGATAGTGTGCGAATGGTCATCGTGTCGCGTCGCTTTCGTTATCTCGCGGCGCGAGACTCAAAGCCTTGTCCACCCAACATCGTTGGCGGTCGCCGACATGCAGGAGGAAGGCGCGGCATGTGAGCGCGGAAGAGGGCTACGGCGTCATCCCGGCGACCAAGGGCGTGGGTGTGCTGGCCACCGCAGTGGTCACCACGCTCGGGATCGCGCTCTACGGCGGTGCGGTGGAGAACTCCGAATTCCGGACCCCGCAGGCCACCGTCGAGTTGACTCCCGACCAGACCCCGATGACCGGAGCCGACCTACCCGGCGATATCGCGGCACTGCGGTCCGAGGATGCTCCCTAGCGCCGGATCAGCGCGTGGTGCCGTTCTGCGGCCGCACATCGGCGGGTTCGGGCGACAGCACCGATGTCTCGGCGTCGATGGCGGTCAACCGCACCATCGCCGGATCGGGGGAGACCCGGTCGGCGACCTTGCGGCGCCCGGCGTCCAGCACGGCCTTGGTGGCCGGGTTCTCGGTGACGGCCCTGTAGGTCGCGGCGATCTGTTCGTAGCGGCGGCGGCCGGCTTTCGCGCCCAGCACGTAGCCAACCCCCAGTACGAAGACGAACCGGAACACGAGGCTCCCTCCACGGTGACAGCAGAACTCTCCCCATCCTGCCTCACGCGCGACCGGCGGCGGCGGCCGGGCGTCTGACCAGTCGATTCGAACACCACGGGGTGCATGCGCTAGAGTCTGTCCTCGGTCATTCCCCTGTAGCTCAATTGGCAGAGCTCCCGACTGTTAATCGGGCGGTTATTGGTTCGAGTCCAATCGGGGGAGCTTTTCTTCTCAGCGCCGCTCGTCGGCGCATTCCCGTCCCTGACCCGCAGCCCCCGCAACGGGCACCCGATCTACCTGATTTCAGTCACGCGAAGAGTTTGCCCACCAGGCTGACGTCAGGTACACGATCTGGCGTCCGGGCCTACCTGTGTTCAGTGTGAAGAGAGGTACGCCTCGCCGGGCTGAAGCCACGCAGATGCTCGCGCGCTGCCCCGCCCTTCGGACCGCGGAACGTAAGCTCGCCCCATGCGGCCATCGCGGATTTTCCCGGTAGCGGGCACGGTGTTGTTCCTGGCGGCCTGCGGCTGGAGCCCGGAGAACTCCGCGCCGCCGTCCGCCGCGGACTGTTCGGCCGAGGACACCCCGAGCGTGGAGACGGTGCGCACCGCCATCGCGGGCGTGGGCGACGGGTGGACTGAGACCGCACGGGGCCATACCGGTGACTGCCGACTGCACTGGGTCGTCATCGGCGCCGGAGACCGGGCGCCCGACGCGGCGGTGCAGGTGCTCTTCTTCGACCGCAACAACCCGCTCGGACCGCCGACGCCGCGGCCGCGTCCCTACACCACGGTGGTGCCGCTGAGCGACACCACCGCGACGGTGCAGTACCAGTGGCGCCAGGGCGAGGACGAACCGTGTTGCCCGACGGGGATCGGTCAGGTGCGCTTCCAGATCGGCGAGGACGGCACGCTGCAGGCCCTGGACCCGATACCGACGCCGACGCCGTAGCGCGCTACTTCGGCTCGATGGTGCCGGAGCTGACGGCGTCCTGCTCCTGATGCTCGTCGGCGTCCGGGATGTGCTCGGGGTGCAGCATCTCGGCGTAGCGCAACGGTTCCGGGACGCCGAAACCGTCGACCAGCAGTTCGGCATGCGGACGCAGTCTGCGGCACCGGTCGTTGATGCCGCGGGTGACGGCCTTGGCGCGCTCGGTGGACAGGAACTTGTGTTCCATGAACCACGCCTTGTCCTCCTCGATGACGCTCAGCGCGTACAGGTCGCACACCATGCCGAGGATCTCGCGGGCCGCCTCGTCCTCGCACGCGTCGATGCCCGCGACGAACGCCTCCAGGATGATGCGGTCGATATGCGCCTGCGCGGTGTGCAACACGTGATCCTGCACCGAGTTGAAGGCGTCGAACGGTGACATCTCCTTGGCCTTGCCCTGCAATCGGCGCGCCACCGAGGCCAGCATGTACTCCTCGCGGTCCTCGAACATCTGCACCTGGGTGCCGCGGTTGAACAGCGAGCCTTCCTCCTCGTTGTCCTCGCGGGTGTCCAGGATGGTCTGCATGATCGTCTGCGCCGCCGTGCGCTTGAGTACCCGTTCGCCGGCGAAGTTGGCGGCAAAGCGCACCCATTCCACCGGGCTCATGCCCTTGATGTCATCGGCGTAGGCGGTCAGCAGTTCCTTGGCCACCAGCTGCGTCAGCACGTGGTTGTCACCCTCGAAGGTGGTGAACACGTCGGTGTCCGCCTTCAGTGCGATCAGTCGGTTCTCGGCGAGATACCCTGCACCACCGCATGCTTCGCGGGCCTCCTGGATGGCCCGGGTGGCATGCCAGGTGTTGGCCGCCTTCAGGCCCGCGGCACGTGACTCCAGCTCGCGCTGCTCCTCGGCGTCGGGGTTGTCCGAGGTCTGCAGTTCATGGCACTTGGCCACCAACTCGTTCTGCGCGAACTGCAGCGCGTAGGACTTCGCGATCAGTGGGAACAGCCGGCGCTGGTGCACCAGGTAGTCCATGATCAACGTCTCCTGCTCGGAGCCCGGCGCGTCGAACTGCCTGCGCTCCAACGCGTACCGGGTCGCGATGTCCAGCGCGACGCGGGCGGCCGCGGCCGCGCTGCCGCCGACGGTGACGCGGCCACGGATCAGCGTGCCCAACATGGTGAAGAAGCGGCGTCCCTCGTTCTCGATGGGCGAGGAGTACGTGCCGTCCTCGGCGACGTCGGCGTATTTGTTGAGCAGGTTCTCCCGCGGGATGCGGACCTGATCGAACTGGATGCGGCCGTTGTCGACGCCGGGCAACCCGCCCTTGTAGTGACAGTCCGACGTGGTGACGCCGGGCAGGTCGTTACCGGCGTCATCGCGGATGGGCACGATGAAACAGTGCACACCGTGCCCTTCTCCCTTGGTGATCAGCTGAGCGAACACCGCTGCCACCCTTGCCGTTTCGGCTGCGCCACCGATGTAGTCCTTGCGCGAGGACGGGGTGGGGGAGTCGATGACGAATTCTTCGGTATCCGGGTCGTAGGTGGCCGTGGTCTCCAGGGACTGCACATCGCTGCCGTGTCCGGTCTCGGTCATCGCGAAACAGCCCAGCAGTTCCAGGCTGATGATCTTGCGGACGTAGGCGTTGTGATGCCGCTCGGTGCCCAGGTTCTCGACGGCGCCACCGAACAGGCCCCATTGCACACCGGCCTTGACCATGAGTGACAGATCACTCATGGCCAACATCTCGATCTGCGTCACCGCGGCACCGACGTCGCCGTTGCCGCCGTGTTCCTTCTTGAAGCCGTCCTCGGCCGCGCCGTGGGCGGCCATGATCTTGAGCTGTTCGGCGACCTTGGTGCGGGCGATCACGGTGTTCGGGGTGTAGTGCGGCCGGAACACCTCGCCGGACAGTTCGGCGCGGACTGCGTTCTTCACGTCGCGCCAGCGACCGTCGAGCGCGTTGCGGAGATGATCAGCGGTAGTGGTCATAGTGGACGGTAACGTGCCCAGGCGCGCAGCAAGGTAAACCTGAGTCAAACTTGCCGAAATGCGCAGCGTTGAATGGCGCCATGACCGATCCGGTATCGCCCACCGGCCTGCCCCATGTGCCCAGCCACCGGCACGCCGACGTCTCCGGCGGTTGGTTGCGCGCGGCCACGTTCGGGGCGATGGACGGTCTGGTGAGCAACACCGCATTGATCGCCGGGGTTGCCGCCGGCGCCAGTGCGCAGGCCGTCGTGTTGGCCGGTATCGCCGGACTGCTCGCGGGAGCGTTCTCGATGGCGTTGGGCGAGTACACCTCCGTCACGACGGCCAACGAACAGATCGAGTCCGAGGTGCGGGTCGAACGCCGGTCGTTCCGCAACGATCCGGAAGCCGAACGAAGCGAACTGACCGCGATGCTGATGGACATGGGCATGACGCGGCAGACGGCCGAAGCGGCGACCACCGAGATCCACCGTGACGAAAATCGCGCACTGAACTTCCATCTGGTCCAGGAACTCGGCGTGGATCCGCGGGAGAAGCCGTCACCGTGGGTCGCTGCCGGCTCGTCGTTCCTGCTGTTCGCCGTCGGGGCGGTGATCCCGTTGCTGCCCTATCTGGTGGGCTATGACGCGCTGTGGCTCGGCCTGTCCTTCGGCGGGGTCGGTCTGCTGGTGGCCGGCGCGGCCGCCGCGCACTTCACCGGTCGTTCCCGGGTGGCCGGTGCGGTGCGGCAGCTGGCGCTCGGCTCGGCGGCGGTGGCGGCCACCTATCTGGTGGGGCACCTCATCGGTGTGTCGGTCGCCTGAACCGGTTCGGCGAGTCGCGCGCAATGGTCGTGAATCCCGCTCGGGATACGACCATTTCGCGCGACTCGGCAGCGCTCAGTTGCCGACGGTGACGGCGGTGGCCTCGTCGGTCAACTCGTCGATCTCGTCCTCGTCGGCGTCGATTCCGGAGAGGTGGCCGCGGGCGGCGTACAGCAGCCCGGCGCCGGCGAGCACCGCGGCAGCGCCCACCCAGTAGGGCAGGTGCACGCTGATCTGCTCGCCGAGGACACCGGCCAGCCACGGCGCGACCGCCGCGCCGCCGAAGCGCAGGAAGCTGTAGGCCGCCGAGGCCACGCCACGCTCCACCGGGGCGGCCTTCATGACCGTCTCGGTGATCAGGGTGTTGTTGATGCCGATGAACAGACCGGCCACCACGACGCAGGTGGCCAGCACCGCCTTGTTCTCGGTGCCGATCGCCATCACCGCCAGCGTCGCCGTGAGTGCCAGCAGGTTGACCACCAGAGTGGGCACCGTGCCGAAGCGGTGCTGCAGCCGCGGTGCGACGACCACCGAGGTGAACGCCAGCGCCACACCCCAACCGAAGAAGATCAGCCCGATCTGGTGGGCGTTCATGTCCAGCGGGAACGGCGTGAAGGCCAGCAGCGTGAAGAACCCGAAGTTGTAGAGCAGCGCGGTGAACGACACCGCCAGCAGGCCGCGGTGCCGCAGCGCGCGGAACGGGTCGATGACGCTGGTGGCCTTCTGCGGCCGCGGCGTCGACGGCAGCAAGAACACCGTCACCACGAGCGCCAGAGCCATCAACGCCGACACCCCGAAGAACGGCCCGCGCCAGGAGATGGAGCCGAGCACGCCGCCCACCAGCGGGCCGACGGCGATACCCAGGCCCAGAGCCGCCTCGTAGAGGATGATCGCCTGGGCCACCGATCCGCGGGCCGCGTTGACGATGGTCGCCAGGGCGGTGGCGATGAACAGCGCGTTGCCCAGGCCCCACAGCGCGCGCCAACCGACGATCTCCATCACGGTCTCGGACAGGCCGGCCAGTCCCGCGCCGGCGATGATGATCACCAGCCCGATCAGCAGGGTGTTCTTCGGTCCGATCCGACTGGACACCACACCGGTGATCAGCATGGCCACGCCCATCACCGCCATATAGGAGGTGAACAGCAGCGACACCTGCGACGGCGAGGCGTTCAGGTTGTCGGCGATCGGCTTGAGGATCGGGTCGACCAGGCCGATGCCCATGAAGGCGACGACGGAGGCGAAGGCAACGGCCCAAACGGCTTTCGGTTGACGCCACATGGCGAGAGACTCCTTTGACTACTAGCGGTCCTGCTGGGCGTCGTCGAGCAGCCCACGCAGCACCCGGATCGCGTCGACGAGCGCGGCGCGTTCCGCGTCGTCGAGATGTTCCAGATAGGGGTTGATCGCGGCGCTGCGATCGGCGCGCACCCGTGCGAGGACGCGGCGGCCCTCGTCGGTGATGCCGATGAGGACCGCCCGGGCGTCGCCGGGATCCTCGGTGCGCGATACCAGGTGCGCCTCTTCGAGGCGGCGCACCTGGGTGGTCATCGTCGGTTGTGAGCAGTGATCGATGGCCGCCAGATCGGAGATGCGGCTGCTGCCCTGGTCCTCGATGGTGGCCAGCAAGCGGGCCTGGGCGAACGGCAGCGGCAACTCGATGCGCTGGTTGGCCAACCGGTTGATGCGCGCGACGACGGCCAGCAGGTCGGCGCCGAGTGCGGTGTGGTCCGGACGATTCACTCCTAACAGGTTACATAGGCATACTATGCAAACGCAAACGCCTCCGGGTAAGAACCGTCACAGCAGGGGCGACGGAAGCGTTCTGTTCAGCTGGCAGAATCGTGTGATGCCTCCCGGTCCGCCGCGCCCTCGACGGGCCGGCTCGTTGTTGCCGGGGGAGTTGGCGCAAGCCTCGGTGATGGCCGCACTGTCGGCCGCCATCGCGATCATCGCCGTCGTCGTCCCGTTCGCGGCCGGCCTGTCGCTGCTGGCGACCGTGCCCATGGGGCTGCTGGCCTACCGCTACCGGTTGCGGGTGGTACTGGCCGCCACCATCGCCGCCGCACTCGTCGCATTCATCATCGCCGGGATCGGCGGTTTGATGACCGTTCTGAACTGTGCCTACATCGGTGGTCTGGTCGGCATCGTCAAACGTCGCGGCCGCGGTCTGCCCACCGTGCTGACGGTGTCGGTGGCCGCCGGTGCGGTGTTCGGCGCCGCCGTGGTGCTGGCGCTGACCATCGCCACCCGCATGCGCGAACTGGTCTTCACCGCCATGACCGCCAACGTCGACGGCACCGTCGCGATCCTGAGCTACGTGCCCGATCTGCAGCCGTTGGCGCAGGAGGTGCGGCGCGTCTTCGGGGTGTTGCTGGACCACTGGCCGGTGCTGATCTTCGGCTACGGCGTGATCGCCATCGTGGTGGTCGGCCTGGTGGGGTGGTGGGCGCTGTCCCGCGTGCTGGCGCGCCTGGCCGGCGTCCCCGACGTGCACAAGCTGGAATCCCTCGAGGAGTCGCAGGCGGTCGCCCCGGTCCCGCTGCAGTTGCGTGATGTGGTGTTCCGCTACCCCGACACCGACCGGGACGCGCTCGGGCCGGTGTCGATGACGGTGCAAGCCGGCGAACACATCGCGGTCACCGGGGCCAACGGCTCGGGCAAGACCACGCTGATGCTGGTGCTCTCGGGTCGTCCGCCGACCCGGGGCTGCGTCGAACGGCCCGGCGCGGTCGGGCTCGGCAAGCCCGGCGGCACCGCGGTGATCATGCAGCACCCCGAGAGTCAGGTGCTGGGGACCCGCGTCGCCGACGATGTGGTGTGGGGTCTGCCCGTCGGCACCGCCGTCGACGTGCCCGCGCTGCTGGCCGAGGTCGGCCTCGACGGGCTGGCCGAGCGCGACACCGGCGGCCTGTCCGGCGGCGAATTGCAGCGGCTGGCGGTGGCCGCCGCGCTGGCCCGCACGCCGTCGCTGCTGATCGCCGACGAGGTCACCAGCATGGTCGACCAGCAGGGCCGCGACGGCCTGATGTCGATGCTCGCCGAACTGACCCGGCGCCGGAACATGGCGCTGGTGCACATCACCCACTACAACGGTGAGGCCGAGGCCGCCGAGCGGGTGGTCAACCTGACCGGCGGATCACCGATGGTGCAGTCGGCCGAACCGCCGGCCCCCACCGGCGAGGTGCACAACGACCTCCCGGTGCTGGAGCTCACCGGCGTCGGGCACCGCTATGGCGACGGAACACCGTGGGCGACAACCGCACTGCGCGATATCGATCTGGTGGTCCACGAGGGTGACGGGGTGCTCATCCACGGGCTCAACGGTTCCGGAAAGTCGACGCTGGCCTGGATCCTGGCCGGTCTCACCGAACCCACCACCGGCACCTGCCTGCTGGACGGCCGGCCGGTGTCCGAACAGGTCGGTGCGGTGGCGCTGTCGTTCCAGGCGGCCCGGCTGCAGCTCATGCGCAGCCACGTCCACCGCGAGATCGCCTCGGCGGCGGGTTTCTCGTCGAAGGACCGGGCCAAGGTCGTCGCCGCGCTGGCCACCGTCGGGCTGGCCCCCGAGATCGCCGACCGCCGCATCGATCAACTCTCCGGCGGGCAGATGCGTCGGGTGGTGCTGGCCGGGCTGCTGGCTCGCTCACCGCGCGCCATCGTGCTCGACGAACCGCTGGCCGGGCTGGACGCCACCAGCGCCCGCGGGCTGCTGCGCCTACTGGAGGAATTGCGTCGGGGCGGGTTGACCATCGTGGTGATCTCGCACGATTTCGCCGGCCTGGAGGACCTGTGCCCGCGCACGCTGCACCTGCGTGACGGAGTGCTGGTCCCGGTGCCCACCAGCACATCGGGGACGCCGTCATGAGTGAGCTTGCGAACGAATCATCGAGCACGGAATGCGGCACCCGAGCCTGCGAGGGGGCCGCATGAGTGAGCTTGCGAACGAATCATCGAGCACGGAATGCGGCACCCGAGCCTGCGAGGGGGCCGCATGAGTGAGCTTGCGAACGAATCATCGAGCAC
>NZ_JBSFSB010000005.1:0-12215 GCF_053589535.1 Mycobacterium sp. NPDC003323 | reverse complement strand
AGCACGGAATGCGGCACCCGAGCCTGCGAGGGGGCCGCATGAGTGAGCAGAAGCGCCCGCTGGTCCTGCTGCGGCCGGTGCCCGGCGACACGGTGATCCACCGGCTGTGGGCCGGCACCAAACTCATCGCCGTCGTCGCGCTGGCCGTGCTGATGGTGCTGTATCCGGGCTGGATCCCGATCGCCCTCATCACCGCGCTGCTGACGGCGGCGGTGCTGCTGGCGCGCATCCCGCGCGGCGCGTTGCCGACGATCCCGGGCTGGATCTGGCTGCTGATTCTGTTCGGCGGGGTGACGGCCGCGTTCGCCGGCGGCACGCCGATCGTCATGGTGTCCGGCCTGGAGCTCGAACTCGGCGGACTGTTGAAGTTCCTGCGGGTGACGGCGGTGTCGTTCGTGCTGCTGGGCATGGGCCTGCTGGTGTCCTGGACCACCAATGTCGCCGAAATCGCCCCGGCGGTCTCGACATTGGGCCGGCCGCTGCGCTGGCTGCGGCTGCCGATCGACGACTGGGCGGCCACCGTGGCGTTGTCGCTGCGGGCCTTCCCGATGCTGATCGACGAGTTCCGCATCCTCTACGCCGCCCGCCGGTTGCGCCCGCGCGAGGTGCCGGAATCGCGCCGGGAACGAGGCAAACAGGCGGTGTCGGACATGATCGATCTGTTGGCGGCCGCGGTGACCGTGGCGCTGCGCCGCGCCGATGAGATGGGTGACGCCATCACCGCGCGAGGCGGAGCCGGTCAGCTCTCCGCGGCCCCGTCGCGGCCCGGGTCCGCCGACTACATCGCGCTCGCCGTGCTGGTCGTCGTGTGCGGGGTCGCCGGTTATATCGAGGGATTCACCGTTTTGGCCACCACCTAGGCTGCACCGGTGATCACCTTGGATCGCCTGGTGAACGTGCTGGGCGGATACGGCGTGGTGGCCCGGCTGTGCGCGGTACCGCGCAGCACGGAGTTGCGCAGCGTCGTCGTCCCCGAGGGCACCGGCGATCACACCGCCGCCGGCGATGTGCTGCTGGCGATCGGATCCGCATCGGTGCGCGCGGCGCTCGGCTGGGCGGTCGCTGCGCGGGCCGCGGTGGTCCTGGTGCGCGATCCCGATCCGCCCGCCGACCTGCCCGACGGCATCGCCGTGCTGCTGGTCGAACCGGAGCTGTCCTGGAGCGAATTGGCGGCGGTGGTCTACGGGCTGGTGCTGGAGGGCCGGGAGACCGAATCGGGCCGCGGCCCGACGGATCTGTTCGCGCTGGCCGACAGCCTGGCCGTCGCGATCGGCGCCGCCGTCACCATCGAGGACCGGCACGCCCAGCTGCTGGCCTACTCACGCGAACAGGAGACCGCCGACGCGGCGCGCATCCACACCATCCTGCGCCGTCAACAGCCCGCCGAACTGCGGGATGCGCTGACCCGCCGGGGCGTCTTCGCCCACCTCACGGTGTCCGACGAACCGCTGTTCCTCGGCCCGGATCCCGATCTCGGGCTGTCGGGCCGCATGGTGGTCGCCGCCCGCGTCGGTCGCGAACTGCTGGGTTCGGTGTGGGTCAGCAGTGCCGCCGAATTGCGGGGCCCGGCGCTATCGGCACTGCAGCGCGGTGCCCGCACGGTGGCACTGCATCTGCTGCGTTCACGCGCCAGCGCCGATCTGGAGCGCCAGGTGGAATCCGAATCGGTGCAGCGCCTGCTCGACGGGACCGCCGATGCGGTGGCCGTGGCCAGCCGGGTGGGCCTGCCGTCGGGGCCGCTGCGGGTCATCGCGCTGCGGGCGCGGCTGCAACCGGAGCGGCACACCGCGCTGCTGGTGGCCTTCGAGCAGGCGACCGCCGGATTCGGGTGGTCACGGCCCGGTCGCAGCGCACTGTCGGACAACACCATCTACACGGTGCTGCCCGGCGAGCAGGTGGCTCCCGCGCGCACATGGTTGGCCGGACTGCGCGCGGCGCTGCCGGAGCAGGCGACGTTGGTCGCCGGTATCAGCGGGGTGGCCGAGGTGGGCGAGTTGGCCGCGGCCCGTTGGGAAGCCGACGAGTGTCTGGCGCTGCACGAGGCCGCGCCGTCCGCCGAGCCCCCGGCCTATGACGAATCCTGGGACGACCTGGTGTTGCAGCGGTTGCGGACGGCGGTCGACACCGGTCGCGGTCCCAGCCGCGGTCCGGTGACCGATCTGCAGCGCCATGACGCCGAACACGGCACGCCTTACGTCACGACGCTACGGGTGTGGCTGGAATCCCAGGGCGACCCGGTGCGGGCCGGGGCGGCGCTCGGCGTGCACGAGAACACCGTCCGGTATCGGCTGCGCAAGATGGCCGAGGTGACCGCGCTCGCCGTCGACGACCCGCGCAAGCGGCTGGCGATGATGATCGAGCTAGCCGCACTCGACCCCGACTGATTGTCGGGACGCGACAATCGGCCGGGTGTGAACTGTCGCGTTTCGCAACTCCTCCGTGTCCTGGGCCGCTGATGATGATCTCAGTGGGTTCACACGCGGAAGGGGGAAACACATGGTCGCGGTCGATCGCATGGACGGCGGGCCACGGCATGTCGTCGTGGTCGGAGCCGGCATCGTCGGCCTGTCCACGGCTTGGTTCCTCCAGGAGCGCGGCGTCGAGGTCACCGTCGTCGATCGCACCGGTCCGGCGGCCGGGGCATCGTGGGGTAATGCCGGGTGGATCTCGCCGGCGTTGACCATCCCGCTCAATCAGCCTGCGGTGCTGCGGTACGGCGTGCGCTCGATCTTCGATTCCGCGGCGCCGTTGTACGTTCCGCTGCGACCCGATCTGAGGTTGGCACGGTTTCTCGCGACCTTCGCACGGCATTGCACGGTCGCGTCGGCCGACCGGGCGATCCGTGCGAACCAGCCGCTGAACGCCGAATGCCAGGAGGCGTTCGACGTGCTCACCGGGAACGGAGTGGACGCCCCCGTCACCGAATCGGCGGTCACCGCGTTGTTCGAAACCGACGCGCAGGCCAGCGAACTGCGCACGGAGCTCGCCGCACTGCAGCGGGCGGGACTGTCGATGCAGCTTCGTGAACTCCGTGGCGACGCGCTGCGCGACGCCGTCCCGCTGGCCTCGGGTTCGGCGACCATGGCGGTGGCCGTCGACGGACAGCGATTCATCGATCCGGGACGTTTCGTGAAGGCCCTCGGGCGCGCAGTCGCCGAGCGTGGAGGAGCACTGCACACCGAACGGGTCACGGGCCTGACATCTCACGCCGACCGGGTGACCGTCCGCGGCGCCGGTGGCACGGAGTTCACCGGAGATGCCGTCGTGGTGGCCACGGGTGCCTGGCTGTCGGAACTCACGAAACCTCGGGTGCGGATGCCGGTCCGTGCCGGTCGCGGATACTCCTTCACCGTCCCGATCGACCACCCGATGCCCGGCCCGATCTACCTGCCGACGGTGCGGGTGGCATGCACGCCCTATCGGGGCGCGATGCGGGTGGCGGGCACCATGGAGTTCCGCGACCCCGAGGCGCCGATCGCCCCGGCGCGCGTGGACTCGATCGTCGCTTCGGCCTCCCGCCTGCTGGACGGCGTGCGGTGGGACGAACGGACCGATGTCTGGGTCGGACCGCGTCCGGTCAGCGCGGACGGTCTGCCGGTGATCGGTCAGGTGAACGCCAATGTCTATGTGGCCGGCGGTCACGGCATGTGGGGTCTGGCGCACGGCCCGGTCACCGGCCGGCTCCTCACCGAACAGATCACCACGGGCAAACAACCCGAGGCGCTACGCGCGTTCGACCCGCTGCGCTGAATCCGACTTTTCTCCCGTCGTCAGGGGCGGAGAGCGAAAGCCCGCCCCTGACGACAAACCACCGATACAAAGGAGTGCTCTGATGACGACCGCAACCCCGGTATGGCTCACCCCGGAGGCGCACGCGCGCCTGCTCGAGGAACTGGAGGTGCTGCGCGGGTGGACGCTGACCGGAGTCGACGGTGACGACAGCGACGCGGCGGACAGCAATGCCGTCGCGGTCCGCCGCGCGCAGCAGGGCCGCATCCAGCAGATCCACGACATGCTGGCCAGCGCCGTGGTGGGTGAGGACCCGCCCAACGACGGGATCGCCGAACTCGGCATGGTGCTCACCGTGCGCTACGAGGACACCTCCGACACCGAGACCTTCCTGCTCGGGGTGCGCGGCGCCGACTACGGCGATATCGAGGTGTATTCGGTGAAATCTCCACTGGGGGAGGCGATCAGCGGGGCGCGCACCGGTGAGCGCTGCCAGTACCGGCTGCCCAACGGTGACACCCAGGTCGTGACGCTCGTGTCCGCCGTGCCGTACGGCCTGCACACACGCTGAGATTCGGGCGGCTACCGTGGGGGCCGTGACAGCCCGCTCGATAGATCCCGACTTCCTCGCGTTACCCCGCAAAGCGCTGGCCGATGCCGCGCTGTCGGCGGCGCTGGCCGCCGGTGCGAGTTATGCCGACCTGCGCATCCACCGCGTCACGACCGAGAATGTGCAGCTGCGCGACGGCGCGCTGGAAACCGCTCAGGTCAGCCGCGAGGTCGGGCTGGCCGTCCGCGTCATCGTCGACGGCACCTGGGGTTTCGCCTCGCACGCCGAACTCGACGTCGACGTGGCCGCGCAGACCGCGCAGCGTGCGGTGCGGGTGGCGACCACGCTGGCACCGCTGAACGCCGAGCGCATCGAGCTGGCCGACGAGCCGGTCTATTCCGATCTGAGCTGGGTGTCGGACTACCGCATCGACCCGTTCAGCATCCCGGGCGCCGAAAAGGTCGCGGTGCTGGCCGACTACTCCGAGCGGCTGCTGGCCGCCGACGGCGTCGACCACGTCTCGGCCAGCCTGCAGGCGGTCAAGGAGCAGACCTTCTACGCCGACAGCTTCGGCACGTCGACCACGCAGCAGCGGGTGCGGGTGCAGCCGGTGCTCGACGCCGTCAGCGTCGACCCGGCGGTCGGGTCCTTCGAGACCATGCGGACTTTGGCGCCACCGACCGCGCGGGGCTGGGAGGCGGTCGTCGATCACGACGTGTGGGACTGGAACGCCGAACTGGCCGAAATGCCCGCGCTGCTCGCCGAGAAGATGAAGGCACCCAGCGTCACCGCCGGGGCGTGCGACCTGGTGATCGACCCGTCCAACCTGTGGCTGACCATCCACGAATCGATCGGGCACGCCACCGAATACGACCGGGCCATCGGCTATGAGGCGGCGTATGCGGGGACCTCGTTCGCCACCCCGGACAAGCTGGGCAGCATGCGGTACGGGTCACCGGTGATGAACGTGACCGCCGACCGCACCGTCGAATTCGGTTTGGCCACCGTCGGTTTCGATGACGAGGGAGTGCGCGCTCAGAGCTGGGATCTGGTGCGCGACGGTCTGTTCGTCGGATATCAACTGGATCGGGTGTTCGCGCCGCGCCTGGGTGTCGGCCGGTCCAACGGCTGCTCGTATGCCGACTCCGCCCACCACGTGCCCATCCAGCGGATGGCCAATGTGTCGCTGCAACCCGGCACCGACGACCTGTCGACCGCCGATCTGATCTCGCGGGTGTCCGACGGCATCTATATCGTCGGCGACAAGTCGTGGTCCATCGATATGCAGCGCTACAACTTTCAGTTCACCGGACAGCGCTTCTTCCGGATCCGCAACGGGCGGTTGGACGGGCAGTTGCGCGATGTCGCCTACCAGGCCACCACGACCGACTTCTGGGGCTCGATGGAGGCGGTGGGCGGGCCGTCGACGTGGCGCCTCGGCGGCGCCTTCAACTGCGGCAAGGCCCAACCCGGGCAGGTCGCCCCGGTCAGCCACGGCTGCCCGTCGGCCCTGTTCCGCGGCGTCAATGTCCTGAACACCCAAGCAGAATCGGGCCGCTCATGATCGCGCCACAGCAGGTTGTCGACCAGGCACTGGCCGAGGCGGCCCGACGCGGCGGCGCCGACGAGACCACCGTCATCGTGACCGACCGGGCCGATGCGTCGCTGCGCTGGGCCGGAAACTCCATGACCACCAATGGCGAATCCATCGGGCGCAGCACCACCGTCATCTCGGTGCTGCGCCGCGGTGCACAGGCGCATGTCGGGTCGGTCAGCACCACCGAGGTCGATCCGGCGGCCATCACCGCACTGGTGGCGGCGTCCCAGGACGCGGCGGCCACGGCGCCGGCGGCCACCGATGCGGCGGCGGCCCTGCCGGCCGCGGCGGCACCGGCCGACTGGGACGCGCTCTCGCCGACCACCGGCACCGACGTGTTCGCCGACGTGGCAACGGGTTTGGTGCGCGGGTTTCGCGGATCCGATCAGCTGTACGGCTATGCCCGACACATCCTGGAGACCACCTACGTGGCCACCTCCGGTGGACTGCGTCGCCGCTACACGCAACCGACCGGGTCCGTCGAGATCAACGCCAAGCGCGGCGGCGCCAGCGCCTGGGCGGGCGTCGGAACCCCCGATTTCGTGGGCGTGTCCACCGATGCGCTGCTGGAGGATCTGTCGCTGCGGCTCGGTTGGGCGCAGCGGACCGTGGATCTGCCGGCGGGCCGGTACGAGACGTTGATGCCACCGTCGACCGTTGCGGACATGCTGATCTATCTGAGCTGGAGCATGGACGGCCGCGGTGCGCAGGAAGGGCGCTCGGCGCTGTCGGCGCCGGGCGGGACCCGGGTGGGGGAGAAGCTCACCGATCTGGGCCTGACCATGTATTCCGATCCGGCCGCGCCGGGCCAGGAGTGCCAACCGTTCGTCGCGGTGCCGAGTTCCTCGGAGCAGGTGTCGGTGTTCGACAACGGGATGGACATTTCCCGGGTGGACTGGCTGCGCGACGGCGTGATCAACGCGCTGTCCTACCCGCGGGCGGCCGCCGCGGAATTCGGTGCGCCGGTGGCGGTTCCGGCGGACAACCTGTTGATGACGGGTGGTTCGGCATCGCTGGCGGACATGATCGCCTCGACCGAACGCGGGCTGTTGCTGACCACGCTGTGGTACATCCGCACCGTCGATCCGGCGGTGCTGCTGTTGACCGGGCTGACCCGCGACGGGGTGTACCTGATCGAAGACGGCGAGGTGACCGCCGCGGTGAACAACTTCCGGTTCAACGAGAGCCCGCTCGATCTGCTGCGCCGCGCCACCGAGGCCGGGATCAGTGAGCCGACGCTGCCGCGGGAATGGGGTGACTGGGCGACCCGGGCGACCATGCCGTCGCTGCGGATACCCGACTTCCACATGTCCTCGGTCAGCCAAGCCCAATAACCTTTCCCGGCGAGCGTGCGTGTCTGCGGGCTGACACACCGCGTTTCAGGCGGAGTTTGCGCACGCTCGCGGGAGAACCGGATTCGGTAATCGCCCGTCGCGACGCCGTCCAGGGCGGATACTGCGGGTGTGCTCGATAATCTGACCGGCCTGATCGCGCTGTCCCCGAACGGCCTGAGACGCTTCAACATGCTGCTGCGCACGGTGTGCGCCCGGGCGCTCGGTCTGGAGCCGCTGCCCTACGAAGATCCGGCGGTGCCCGCCGCTGCCGCGGAGACCGAGCCGATGGTGGTCGAGTTCGCCGAACAGTTCAGCACCGACGTCACCGGAATCTCGGCCGAGCAGCGGTCGGCGTTGGTGGCGGCGTTCGGCGCCGAGGTGCTCAGCGTGACGGCGCTGATGTTCATCGCCGACTTCGTGCCGCGGGTGCGGGCCGGCCTCGACGCGTTGGGGGTGGGTTTCGCCGACCCAGGCGGCTGGGACCACACGACCCATCCGGCCGATGCGCTGTTGAACACGTTCACCGGTGCGGTCGGGGCGATGCGGGGGCTGGATCCGCTGACCACCGAGATCATCCGGTTGCGCGGCGCGGTGGCGCACAACTGCCGGCTGTGCCGGTCGCTGCGGGAATCGACTGCACTGGATGCCGGTGGTTCGGAGTCGATGTACGACGACATCTCGGGCTACCAAAGCTCCGATCAGCTGACCGAGGCGCACAAGGCGGCGCTGGCTTATGTCGACGCGCTGATCTGGACACCGTCGGCGGTCGACGAGGCCGCCGCCGTTGTGCTGGAACATTTCTCGACCGAGCAGGCGGTCGAGATCACGCTGGACGTGATGCGCAACGGCACCAACAAGATCGCGGTCGCGCTCGGCGGGGACGAACCCCGGGTGTCCGAGGGCTTCGAGATCTACCAGCTCGGGGTCGACGGGCAGCCGGTGTTCAGTTCGTAGCCTTCTTCTTCAGGACCAGCATCGGCAGCACCAAGGTGGCGACCGCGGTGACCAGCCACACCATCACGGTGGCGGCGATCCACGACCCGATGCCGCGGATGCTCAGACCGCTGGAGAACAGCGAGGCCAGAAATAGTGCGGCGAATGTGGACACCAGCCCGATGCCGCCGAGGAAGGCCGACGCGTAGCGGGTCGCCATCTTCAGGAAGAACGGCGACAGGATCGCCTGCGCGACGGTGAAGACGACGACGGCGGTGAGGAATCCGAGTGGGCGCACCGTCATGCCGGATACCAGCCAGGACGCGACCAGCAACCCGATGGCCGATGAGCCCAGGAACACCGCGATGCGCAGCAGGAATCTGATCACCGACCGAGCGTAACCGCGGTGCGGGGTGCGCGAGGGCGCTGTGCGAACATAGGTGCCGCGCAGTGCGCCGGGGCGGTAGCTCAGTTGGTCAGAGCCGGGGACTCATAATCCCTTGGTCGCGGGTTCGAGCCCCGCCCGCCCCACTTCACGACGGACGGTCCCCGCGCCGCTGTGGTCGAATGGTGGGGATGAACTTCCCGCGGGTATGGCAGACCGGTGCCGCGGCGGCCCTCGTCGGGCTGTTCGGTTGGGCGGAGTGGAAGACCTGGCGCGCGTCCCGGGACCTGGTGGTGGACACACCGCGGGGCCGGGTGGGTGTGCTGGTGCTGGGGTGCCCGCAATCGGTCGTCGATCGATGGCGGGTGCGCATTGCCGTGCGGTCGGTGGACCCGCAGCGCGCCCTGTTCGTCTTCTCCGGCGCCGCAGTGCACACGCCGATCTCCGAGGCGAAGATGATGGCGGACTATGCCGTCGGGGTGCTGGGGGTGCCGCCGGCGAACGTCGTGATCGAGGATCGATCCACCACCACCGTCGAAAACGTCGTGAACTCAGCGGAAGTCCTGGCCGATTGTGCTGTGGTCATGGTCGCGTCGAACACGCTGCATGCGCAGCGCGCACGGCGCATCATGCACGACGAAAACCCGCAGCTGGCAAGCCGTTTGGTCCAGGCGCGCGACTACATTCCCTTCGAGTGGGGCCCGCTGCACCTGCTGTTGATCGTGTTCGAGTGGTATCGGGAATGGCGCGTCCGGAAGCGAAACGCAACGTCCTAGGCGCCATCCTGCTTCCCGAGCCCCTTGGCCTGGAACCGCCCGATCGACATCACCGCGCGCCGGCGCGACATCAGCCGGGTCTGCGCCAGCAGGAACAACCGGTTCGGCAGACTGGGCACCAGCATGTGCTTGCGACCCACCGCCCCGAGGACCCGGCGCACCACGTCGGGCGGTTCGGAGATCAGCCATTGCGGATAGGTGTCGAACATGTCGCCCTGGGTGTTCATCAGGCCGCCGACCATCACCAGCACGTCGACCCCGCTGCCGAGCATCTCGAACCACAGGGCCTCACCGAGACAGATCTGGAACGCCTTGTTCGCGCTGTAGGCACCGGTGAACGGACTCGACGTCAGCCCGACGCCCGACGACACCAGGATGATCGCCCCTCGACCTCGCGTCCGCATCTGATTGCCGAACACGTGCACCAGATCCGTGTAACCCCTGGCGTTGATATCGATCATGCGGCGGTGCACGTCCAGTGGCATGTCCAGGATGCGTGGCGTATCCGGCGGGGTGAACATGTGGTTGCACACCAGCACATCGACCACGAGACCCTCGGCGGCGCGCACGATCTCCTGAATCGCATCGGGATCAGCCATATCGCAGGGCACTGCGCGCACATCCACACCGAAATCCACCCGCAATTCGGCCGCTCGCGCCGCAAGCTCCTCCGCCAGCACGTCGACCAGGATCAGGTTGAGGCCCTCGGCCGCAAGCTGTCGCGCGAAGGCATATCCCAGACCGACATCACGCGCGGCGCCCGTCACCAACGCCCAGCCACCGCGGTACCGGCTGATACGCGATCGGCGTAGCGGCGTCAACCGACCACGGATCACCGGCGTACGCACCGTGCGGCCCTCCTGACGTTCATGAGATAGCAGTGTGCGCGACGCGCCCCGTCCTGCGACGGCTTTGGGCGAATCTACTTGTCGGACCTCCTCTTTAGGATGGTGATATGCCTCCTCCGACAACGCCGTACGCGGCTCATGTGGTCGATGCGGTGTCGGATCGGTTGTTGCGGTTGTATGACGAGGCCGCTGAGCTGATCGGCCAACGCAACGCCGTGGATGGTCGGTTGGTGGAGATCGTGGCCGAGATCGATGGCGGGGCGGGTCCGTCGCTGTGGGGTCATACCGGGTGTCGATCGTTGGCGGAGTTGGTGGCGTGGCGGTTCGGTATGTCACCGCGCAATGCCGAGGTGGTGGTGGCGATCGCGCAGCGTTTGGAGGTGTTTCCCCGGCTGGCTGCGAGTCTGCGGGAGGGGCAGTTGTCGATCGATCAGTTCGGGGTGATCGCCGAGCATGCCGCCGATGGCTCCGATGAGCACTATGCCGAGTTGGCCAAGACCGCCACGGTGACGCAGTTGCGGACCGCGGTCAAGCAGGAACCGCGCCCGCAGCCGGAGCCCGAGGGGGAGCCGAAGCGGTCGTTTTCCAGCTGGGAGCGTGACGGGTACACCACCTACAAGATCCGGTTGCCGAAGTTGGAGGCGGCCAAGGTTGATGCCGCGCTGGCCTCACACAAGGACGCGTTGGTCGCGGACTGGACGCGGGACCGCGAGGCCCAGCAGGTGCGTGAGGCCGCCACCGACCGGGTCGAGGTTGATACGGGGTTGCCGGCTGATCCGGCGGCGCCGTTCCCGGACAATGTGGATGCGTTCATGAGTGTGATCGAGGCCGGCTGGGATGCCGATGTGGCGGCGCGCCCGCATGGTGCGCGCACCACGGTGGTGGTGCATTATGACGCCGACAAGCGTTCGGCGGCGCTGCATTTGGGTCCGGTGCTCTCTGATGCGGAGCGTCAGTTGTTGCTTTGTGATGCCACGTGTGAGGTGTGGTTGCAGCGTCACGGTGTTCCGATGGGGGCGGGTCGGGCCACGCGCACGATCAGTCGGCGGTTGCGTCGGGCGTTGGAGCATCGGGACCCGACGTGTCGGGTGCCTGGGTGTGGGGCCACGCGTGGGTTGCATGCGCATCATCTGGTGCATTGGGAGCATGGCGGGGCGACTGAGCTGGACAATTTGATCTTGTTGAGGGTGTCGCATGAATCCGTGGCGTAGCGGTTGCGCTGGTGGGTGGTGATTGTGGATGGGGCCGCTTCGGTCAGGCAGGTGCGTGCTGGAGTTTGAGCAGATTGTGGACTGTGCAGATGAGGCGCCATTCGCTGTGTACTCCGGCATGGCCGCGGAGGGAGAATTTGCGGAATCCGAGGTTGGCTTTGATGTTGCCGAAGACAGGTTCGATGCTGACGCCGCGTTTACGGTAGATCTTGGCGTTTTCTGGTTGAGCAAGTTTGTCGTTCATAGCATTCCGAGCGATCGCTGGGTCGATGACGCCGTCCTGGACGTGTGCGAGCATCGTTTTGACTCTCGCCGGTGAGACACCGAGTTGGTCACTGGCGGCCCGTCGCGATATCTCACCGGCAGCGAGGCGTTCAATGACCGGAATCCATTCCTGGGGTTGCGGTTCGGCGCTGCGAGTGATGAGTTGTCCGTTTCGACCGAAGTATCGCTTGGTCATATCTCGCACCCATGTGTAGGAGACGCCAAGGATCGCACCGGCCTGGCGTTGGGAAAGCTCACCACGGTTCACCTTGGCCAGCACGGCCAACTTGTCGTCATCGGGCTTGTTGTCCCTGCGCCACGCAGACTTTCGCGTCGCGATCAACACCTCAGCACCCACATCAGCGGTGCCGTTAGCGCTACTCCAGTACCCCGCATCGGCGACGAACGTTCCAGTCCCGCCGAGGTGTCCGGCCTGCGCGAGATTGGCGGTCACCACGGCGGTCATGGGCACGAACTGGGTTTGGTCATTGGTGGCGTTAGTGATCTCAGCAGCGACCACGATATGCCCGGTTGTCGCGGCCGCTTGCGCGTTGTAACCCTGCAGCACACCTTTAGAAGCCTGCGGAA
>NZ_JBSFSB010000004.1:0-404477 GCF_053589535.1 Mycobacterium sp. NPDC003323 | reverse complement strand
GGCGCACTCAGCCCGGACGAGTTCGTTCTACAGTGGACCACGACCCACCAACCCCGAGCCGCATAGCGACTGGACCACCAAACGGGTCCCCCTCAGGTGTACCAGGGCGCTGGCGACCAACCGTTTGTCTTCGCTTCTCGCTCGGTGGCGTCGATGCACTCCATCAGTAGGCAACTTGCCTCCTCATCGGCGCCGTCACGACGAAGTTGCTTAATGTGCTCGACCCATTCGACGAAATCTCTTCCACGAACCAGTCTTTCAGCTTGCTCTTTCGCTTCGGTGCTACCTGCGGCCTGCCGCTCTCGGCGAAGGTCGGCCATCAGCGCAGAGTTCGCACGACCTTCTGCTGCCGACTGGGTGTCGGTCAGGCTTGCTACTACCGACTCGTAAGGGCCCAGCGTCGCGCGTGCGGTGAAGCCGGGCGCCTCGCTAGCATAGATGCGGCACCGCACACCGACGGTGGCGCCGACAAGGTGCGGCTCTCGAAGTAGCACCCTGATCGCATCGGCGTACAGCGCGCCAACGACTCCGATCAAACGGCCCCCGACGTACACCGCTACCGGGCTGAATCGGGTGCCAGGTTCGCGTATCTCACGCAGGACCGCGGTCGTCTCGAGGGCGTCGCCCAACGCGACACCGGCCTCGGCGAATGCAGTTGCGATCGCGTCCCGATACTCCTTTTCGTACGACACCTCAGCTGCCGAATCGAGAGTGACGAGTGTGATGGTTGATTCGGCGGCCAGGTCCAGACGGTTCGGCGCCACGATGCTGGAACCGCTGGCCGGAGCCGGATTGGCTACGACGCTGGCTGCCTGGCCCGATAGTTCCCGCGCTCGAGCCAATCGGTCGCATAAGGCCTGTGTCCCTTGATGTGTGGGATCGGCGGCGAGGAAGCGTTCGATCACCAGGACTTCACCGAGGTAATCCTTCTGTTTGCGCAAGAGGATTGCGGCCTGCTCCGTAGGCCAGGCCGAGGGCCGGTAACCCTGGACCTTCGCGCGACCCTCACTCGCTTCGATGCATTCCCGCAATATGGCGAGTGCAGCGTCTGCGTCACCGCGCGCCTTGGCCTCGGCGATCACCGGGCGAAGCGTCTCGAAGTCCTGTCCTCGGATCAGCCCCGCGGTCTCGGCGAGCCGGATCCGCCGCATCCGGCCGGTCTGAGTTAACCGCTCGGTGCCCTCCGGGCTGCGGTGCCCTGGCCAGTCTCCGTGGTCGACGTACGACCATTCGGCCTCGGTCTGGCCTGAGCATGACAGCGTAACTCGAGCCGACCAGTCGCCGGCTTCGCAGCACGCCCATACGCGTGCCAGCACGGTCAGTTGGCGCCCTGCGCGGGCATGAGCGATCGCAATCGGTTGAATTCGCGGCGCTTCGTCAGCCGGCACCCAGCCCACGTGAACGCCGTCGATGTAAACCGACACCGCGTAACGGTCGTGGGGATTCTGTGGATCGGGTATGAGGACCGCATTGCGCATCAGGACGCCTCCGAGCGGCCGACCTGCTGCGGCGAAAACATGCGCGAACGCCTCACGGCGGTACGACTCACCCGCGACTTCGATGTCCTCTACCCCAAGCGAACCGAGCTGGGCTGGCGTCGCAAAAGAACTCGCATTAGTCGGTGCCGAACTGTTGACGACGGTCGAAAACTAGGCCAGTCGCGACGGTGAAAAGTAGGCCACCCATTCAGATTGGACGGGTGATCTCCTTGGAAGACTGGGCCTTGATCCGGCATCTTCACCTCAGCGAAGGGATGTCGCAGCGGGCTATCGCCCGCAAGCTGAGCATCGCGCGAGACACGGTGGCCAGTGCGCTGGCCACCGATGGTCCGCCGAAGTACGAGCGAGCCTCGGCGCCGTCGGCGATTAACAAGGTGGAGCCGCGGATTCGAGCGTTGTTGACGGCCTATCCGACGATGCCGGCGACGGTGATCGCAGAGAGGGTCGGGTGGACCGGTTCGATCTCATGGTTCCGTGAGCGGGTCCGGGCGATCCGCCCGGAGTACCTGCCCGCCGATCCGGTCGATCGACTCGAGCACTCGCCGGGACGGGCGGTGCAGTGCGACCTGTGGTTTCCGGCGCCGAAGATCGCGGTCGGCTTCGGCCAAGAATCGATGCTGCCGGTGCTGGTAATGGTGGCGGCGTTCTCCCGGTTCATCGCCGCGGTAATGCTGCCGTCGCGCCAGACCATGGACCTGGTGGCCGGGATGTGGCAGCTACTTGCGCAGAACTTCACCGCGGTGCCCCATGAGTTGTGGTGGGGCAACGAGGCCGGGATCGGGCGCCGGGGTCGGTTGACCGATCCGGTGACGGCGCTGATGGGGACGCTCGGGTCACGGCTGCTGCAGATGAAACCCTATGATCCCGAATCCAAAGGCATCGTGGAGCGAGCCAATCGGTATCTGGAGACGTCGTTCCTGCCCGGGCGTAGCTTCGCCTCACCCGCGGACTTCAATGAACAACTGAAGCAATGGCTTCCGATTGCCAACAGCCGTCGGGTGCGGGTCCTCGATGGTCGTCCCGTCGACTTTCTCGATGCCGACCGCGCCCAGATGCTGGCGCTGCCGCCGGTATCACCGGTGGTGCAGTCAGTGACTTCGGTGCGGCTGGGACGGGATTACTACGTGCGGGTGGCCGGCAACGACTACTCCGTCGACCCGAGTGCGATCGGCCAACTCGTCGAGGTGACCACCGACCTGACGCAGGTGACGGTGGCCCGGTCGGGACGCCTGCTGGCGGCCCATGACCGTTGCTGGGCAGCGCGACAAACCTTGACCGACCCCACGCACATCACGACAGCCGCGGCGCTGCGCCAGCAGTTTCAAGCCAGCTCGCCGCTGGCGGCAGGTGATCAGCTGGTGCGGGACTTGGCCGACTACGACCGCGCGTTCGGGGTTGACTTCACCAGTAGCACAGTTGCTTCCGATGGCGAGGTGGCCTGATCATGGCCGAGGATCCGATGAAGGCCGTCCTGCACTACGCCCAGGCCCTCAAAGCCCCACGCATCCGTGAGTCCGCCGCCCGACTGGCCGAGCAAGCCCGCGACGCCGGCTGGACCCACGAGGAGTATCTGGCGGCGGTACTGTCGCGGGAGGTTGCGGCTCGCGAGGCTTCCGGTGCGGCAACCCGCATCCGCTCGGCCGGGTTTCCGAACCGGAAGTCGTTGGAAGACTTTAACTTCGATCATCAGCCGGCGCTGAGCCGGGACATGATTGCCCACCTGGGCACTGGCGCGTTCCTGGCCAAGGCATCCAACGTGGTACTGCTCGGGCCGCCCGGAACCGGCAAGACTCACCTCGCCATCGGGCTGGCGGTCAAGGCTGCCCAAGCCGGTCATCGGATCGCGTTCGCTACCGCGGTGGATTGGGTCGCCCGCCTCAAGGCCGCCCACAATGCCGGGCGCCTCCCCGCCGAGCTGGTCAAGCTGCGGCGCATCGGCCTGCTCGTCGTTGACGAGGTCGGCTACATCCCGTTCGAGCAGGACGCGGCGAACCTCTTCTTTCAACTGGTCTCCAGCCGCTACGAACACGCCTCGCTGATCCTGACCTCCAACCTGCCGTTTGCCCGCTGGGGCGACGTCTTCGGCGACCAAGTCGTGGCCGCAGCGATGATCGACCGCATCGTCCACCACGCTGACGTCCTGACTCTCAAAGGCTCCAGCTACCGACTCAAGGACACCGGAATCGACACCTTGCCCTCCGCACGCGCAGACAACACGGCACAATAACCACGACAACGTGGCCTACTTTTCAACCGTCGTTTTTGGCCTGGGGTTGGACCGTCGTCAACACGAACCGCCAAGCCTGTTGAAGAAGTCTTTGAAGCCCATGTATGCCCCCCGGGACAGCGCGCTTGACACCCCGAATGGCCAGCGCCGCGAACAACGAAGCCAGTTTCTAACATCGTGGTGCGACATCGCCGGAATTTCGGTCGAAGGCGGTCAAACCGTCTGACGCGCGACACCGGAGGAGCGCCATGCCCGCATTCCAGGTCACGATGTTTCAGAGAGGGCCAGACAGTCGCAGGCAGCTGTCATCCGTCCCGGTATCGGGAGTGCTTCGTGGAGCAAGGATCGTCGACGACTTCTGACACGGCTGAATGCCGTGTTCACCGCCAGTGCTGGCCGGTACGATCAACTTCAGGTTGAGCCCGTGGGAGGTGCCGCGATGGAGCAAAAAACACCGAAGAAGGTCGTGGTGTCGAGCGCTGCCATCAAGAGGGCTGGGAAGCGCGCCACGAAGGCGTCAGCCAAGCTGGAAGGCCGAGTCGTGCCCACTGGCCACCGTCGATCTGCCGCAGTAAAGGCATACCTCGCGATGCAGCGGCCACCTAAGCTCTAGTATGCCGCTGACTTGAGGATACGGCGAATCCTCGCTACCGCATGACGAACTCGACCTCTGCTTTCTGAGGTCATCGAGATCCTGAAGGCCGATCACGGCGCGAATGTTTTCAACGTTGAACAGGCGTGCAGGACTAGTTGTACTGACCTGAGAGGTTAGGTACGCGGGTGCCGGGTGGTTGGCCGCCGAGTGCGGTGTGGCCGCGGTGGTGATTGTAGGTGTGCAGCCAACGTGGGAACTCCGCGCAGCGATCGGCGTCACTGGTGTAGAGGCGGGCGTATGCCCATTCGTCGGCAAGGGTGCGGTGAAATCTCTCCACCTTGCCGTTGGTCTGCGGGCGGTAGGGGCGGGTGCGGCGGTGTTCAATCTCGCCGAGAGCGTCTCGGAATGAGTGGGATCGATAACAGGATCCGTTGTCCGTCAGCACTTTTTGTACGGTGAACCCGCACTCATTGAACCAGGAATTGGCGCGTCGCCAGAAGTCGGCGGCGGTGTCTTTGCGTTCGTCGGCAAGCAGCTCGGAGTAGGCCAGGCGGGAGTGGGCGTCGATGGCGGTGTGCAGGAAGTGATAGCCGCGCCGTCCATTACGGTCGCCTCCAGTTCCGCTGCTTTTGTCCGCGCGAGAGTGCCGAGTTCCTGCACTTCGGCCCAGCATCCGCCACCCGCCTCCGGCCGGGATCTTGCCTACCTTCTTGACATCGACATGCACGAGGTCGCCCGGATGGGCGGACTCCATCCGACGGATGACGCGCCCGGTCGGGCGGTCCAGCCACCGAAGTCTGGCCAATCCGTATCGGGTCAGGACACGCTGGACCGTAGACACATTCAGACCGAGTAGGTAGGCGATCCGCGCCGCTCCCCATCGGCGGGTGACCCGGACTTTGATGATGCGACGCTCAGTGCGCGTCGGCGTCCGGTGGGGGCTGTGGTGGGGCCGTGAGCTGCGATCGACCATGCCGGCCGGCCCTTGCTCGCGGTAGCGCCGGGCCCACCGCTGGGCGGTGGTGACAGCGACCTGGAACCGTTCGGCAGCCCGGCGCAGCGTCCAGCCTTCTTCGACGACGCAACGAGCCAGGCGCAGCCGACCGGTTTCTGACAGAGGGGCATTACGGTGGGACATGAAGACCTCCGAGATGAGTTGGTGCGTTCCTAGACAGCTCGCACTTCACTCGGAGGTCTTCGTCATGTCACCACGCCACGCCGTACCTAACGTCCGTGGTCAGTACAACTAGGTGGTCGAGGAGTTTGATGCCGGCATCGCTCGACCGGTCGCTACTACTATTCGGCGGCCGGCCCAGTTCCCATCCACGGGTAAAGTCGCCCCCGACTTCGGGTGGGAGACGCATCTCCGCGGCGCCGTGGTACTTCTCCTGGCGACGTCCCCGTATTCCGAGCACCTCGTCGTAAAGGTCGAGGATGTAGCTCTTCGGAGTCGGCGCGGCCAGCCATGAGTCGATTCTCGTAGGTGGCAGGTCGCCCTAGCTGTCGAGGCCGGGATCGCAGCGACACTGTAGTCGCGCTGCGCGAACACCGCGGTGGGCCAACCCGTTGGTGGGACCGTCGCCAACTGCCCGGGAGACGGTCCTTGCAAACGGTGACGCCATCGCGGACCACGAAGCGCATGCAGACACGAACCCATCTGGAATACGTCCTGGGATAGTTGGCATCCGCGCGGTGTCGGGTGTGGGGCGTAGGCTCCGCGGCCATGAGCCTCCGCGTCGACACCGCGCGCGCACACCGGACACTCGCGGAGCTTGCCGAGCTGGTCCAGGCGATCGTCGCGAGCGACGGGAAGCTCGGCCAGGAATCCCACTGGCTCGAATGGAAAGGCCCGCTGCCCATCGACAAGCAGGAGGGGCACTTTCACATCGCGCGCGCCATTCTCGGATTCGCCAACCGTGACCCGCAGCGCGCAGCGCGGGTGTGCGAAGGCGTCGCATACTTAGTTGTCGGTGCGGCCCCCGCGTCGGTGCCAGGTGTGAAGGCCGTCGATTTCGCTGACCTCTCACAGGGCGTGGACCGGTATGTCCAGGGCGTGCGGTGGACGCCGCAATACGTCGCCCACGACGATAAGACTGTCCTCGTCGTCACCGTCGAGGCGCCGCGCAGCGGCGATCCGATCCACACTCTCCGCAAGGGCACTGACAAGTTCGATGCTGGGACCATCTTCCACCGTGGTGCCGGCCGCACAGCCCCCGCCAACCCGGACGATATCAAGATGCTCAGCGACCGCATCGTTGCCGGACTACGTCCGGCAGGTCTCAGCCTCGATCTCCGTGCCGAAGCTCGCCATCCGCTAATGCGCCTCAACGGCAGCGAGGAAGCCCAGCAAGACTGGCTCGACAAACGCGAGGCTCATCTACGCGCGACGGTGGAGAAGCCAGAACCCGAGCCGAAACAGACAGCGAAGGCATCGCCCGACGACCCGTTTGGTATCCGCAGCATCAACGCGGGCATCTTGGACGCGTTATTCTCTGGTCCAGCTAAGCAGTCGGCATACGACGAGGCTATGAAGGAATATCTCGAGCTGTGCCGTAAGCGGCTGCTGCGCAATGTTGTTCGGGACATAGTGCGAGACGCCAGAAACGCCGTCACGCTCGCGGTCGTCAACGAGAGTGACGAGCCGATCAGTGATCTTGTTGTGACGGCGCGGATCGAGAGGGCGCCTGGAATCCTTGTGTTCACGTCAGCTCCCGATGCTCGACCGATGCCCGAACCTCCCGAGTGGCCGACGCGAGGCGACGCGCTGGCCTCAATCATCGGCATGCACCCGTCCGTGCCCGTGATGCCGATCCCTGCCCTTTCGGGAGCTGGCGGATCACCCTTCGTTGACCCGCGAATGTTCGACAGCACAGTCGTGGATGAGCACGATGACTACTTCGAAGTCAATTGGAGCGTGGGAGATCTGCTCGCAGAGTCCGATGACGAGACGACGTTCTACTTGGCGCTCGGGCCGGCCGCGCCCGAGCAGGTACTAATGAAATTGTATGCCCGGTCTAAGAGTCACCGAGGTGTTGCTCGGAAAACATCTACGCTTTTCGTCGATGCCGATAGTTGTTGGCAGCTCACGGATTGGTTCGACCCGACGGTCGACTGAGAGCGAGGCTGGGATGTCCCTGTCACCCAGGGAGCCATTCACCCCGTCGCTGCCACGTGTCGGAGTGTGCTGTCGGCCGCGACGCAGCTGTGGGGAGACGCAACTCGGCGGCAATCGGTCCACGCTGGCGTTGCGGACGGTGCTGCTGCCTTACGCGTTCACCGACGGTCACGATCGGTTCAACGACACAAGGCTTCGGGTCGCCAACGCTGCACAACGCGATGGCTGACCCGGTTTATACGTCCAATTAACTAATCGAGGCTGATGCCCAACCGCAATGCTGCTTCGGCAATAGAAGCCAGAATCTCCGTTCCGGCTCCTGCGGTCCTGAGTTCTTCGACTCGTTCCTTCAGGTCGATCCACCCCTGAAGCGGAGCCGGCGTCGCGTCGAGTCGCTGCAGAACCAATCGTGCGACCCGTTCAGGATCGCGTTCGACGTGAGTCGCGGAGAGGTCATGAAAGAACAGGTCGTGTATGTCCACCGCAGCTGCCGGAGCTTCGACGATCAAATCGATCGCCTCAGACATCGAATCTGTCAAGAACAGAATCCAATTCGCTAGTGCGCTCGTCTCCCGGGGGTCGAGAGTCCGCGGGACACCCTTGGCGCGATCGGACATGTAGTCGCGAATCCACTGCTGCCATTGCGCTTCGACAGCTTCGGGTTCGAGCGCGGCGAGCTGAAATCTCACTGCCCTCGTCCATGCGACATTTGCCTCGTCGGTCCCAGTGGTGATGATGTCTCGTATCCACGAGCGCAGATCGCCCTCCGCGGTGGTGGCAACCTTCGCCAGGAGGTTCGGTAGATTGCGTCTGCCTTCTTTATCAAGTTGGTCAACGTGGCTTACCGCTGACACCAACCTCGTCAGAAAACCGTCTGAAAGCAGATTGCGGTTCAAGCTGCCGAGCGACAAGAACCCGCTCCAAACTGCCCCGGCGCGAGGGTTGGCCTCCCAGTCGAGGAGTGGAAATAGGTACTGCTCGCACCACTCCTGGTCGGCCTGATGGAAGAAGTGGACGAATCTGCAGAATGCGATCCGCACAGCTTCGCTTCTCGGGGTGTCTTCTGAGATCAATTCGGCGAGGTAGTCGGCCGTGTCCGCTGGGATGCCTCCCCATGACTCGGATCGGCTGCGCCAAAGGAAACCCAAGCGGCTGACCCAAAACTCTCCGATTCGTCCCGCCGGCTGGTTGAACGCTGCTGCCGCATAGCCACTTTCAGCCCATTGGTCCGTTGCGCCTGCGTCGCCGGCCGGGGTCGCATCCCAACACCTCTTTGCGAGAGCCTCACTTTCCGCGACCTCGTGCCACTTCGTAGATTCCGAACCGTTCGATCCGAAGCCACTTAGCATCACGGTCACCCAATCCAGGATGGGCTGTAACTCGAGTTCAGCGACGCGTGTGAGAATCTGCGGGACGGTCTCTGCAGACGGAGCTGACGCCGCCAGTCCTCTCACGACCGCTTGATCTATCAGAGAATTTCCCGATCCGATGGCGTCGAGGAGCCCGAGAGCCAGGGTGGGCCACTCCTGGCTCACTGCAGCGATCGCGCCCGCAAGGGAATCCCAGCGGCGTTCATCGTCCCAGTTCGAGATGGCGGAAGCGCACGCTATCAAAGCCGCCGAAGTAGCACCGAGTTCATCGGTCAGGCTCTGATGGAGTCCGGTTTTGTCCGACGGCGGCGCAGCTGCCCAGATGGCCTCGTTTGGTGGAGGCTCCGGTGGAGAGACGATCACTTCCGGATGCGCCTCAACGAGTGCCGACAACGCGTCTGTTACGGCGGCGGTTTCGGTGACACTAGCGATCATGGTGAGCAGATTGTGTGCGCGGTGCGGTGCGTATGGGTCGTCATCAGAATGGGCGCGGATGTCCTCGACCAGTGCTGAGAGGCTATCGACATCGGCCGCAGGACTTGCGGTTACAACGAGGTTGGTCGTTTCGCTGCGCAGATCGCGGACTTGGAGCCAATTGGAATCCAGAAGCCAGCGCAGTTTCTCCGTCTCGCTCTTGTCGCTTCGAATCGTCCACGCATACACGGCAAGGCGTTTTAACAGCGTCACGTTGCTGTTGGCCCAGGTATTGATCCGCGCGGCGGCGTCCGATGCGTTTGCGGTTACGAGGTGGTCGATGCAGTCGCGGGCGACATCGACAAGGAAACCGAGCGGCCTGTCCAGGCCGTCGTCGGCGACCGAGATCGAAGGCCGCCAGTCACTCGGTAGCCGCCTATCGGAATCGCCTGAAGCAGCGAGTTGAAGATCGGCGCGCCGAATGTGCCGCTCGACGATGTCTATGAACTGCGGCGCGTAGGCGTCCAGTGAGGATCTGTAGGTCTGTTCCCATAGATCCCGAAGTGCTCTGTCGCTATCCCGCATTGACGGCCTGAATGTTGTGGCCAGGAAAGTTGAGTAGCTCCTGGCTGGAAGGATCCTTGGTTCTGACAAGTAGTCGAGCACGAACAGCGCGGTGTCGGGGTCCTCCTTCATAGACGATGCGTTAAGTACCGAGCCTAGAAATGACGCGGTGTAACGATTGTCGCGGTTGTTGGCGATCACGAGTAGCCATCGCCGCATTCTTTCGGATAGAGGCGTTTTGGCGCGCGCAAGTTGGCGTCCGACGTAGAACAGCGCATCGCTTCCGAGGTGACCGCCGACGTCGACGACGATCTGGAACGCGGCGTCCGACACTTCGTCGTCGTTGACGTAGTTGTCGGCGAACCAGATGGCGAGGTGTCGCGTGATCTCCGGATCGACGTTCGTCGAGGGGTGGAACAGCGTCGCGAATTGCGGTCTACTCTCCACCCACTGCAGCCACGCCGGGCCGTGGGCGTATTCGCAGAAGAATCGCACCATGTCCGTATCCCCAAGAACCGTCTCGAGGTACGAGACGGCTTCGGGTACGGGCGAGGGATCCTGGTTTGCGACGAGGTCCTTGATCCGACTTCGACTGCCCATCAGACCCTCCGAGCTGCGGGTAGCCCAGACGCTGAGGGTCTTCGGTTGGTCGCCGTGAGAACAGATGATTGGCGTTATACCAAGGCGTCGCCAAAACGCGGTGTCGTCGTCCGAGGCGGTGAAGGCGTAGCGCCGCTCCGATCGTCCACCGAGCCCTCGGGCGAGGTACTTCATGATCGTGTCGTTGTGGCTGTATCCGACGAAGAGAACGGGATAGCGGAGGAACATCCGGTCGAGGAATCGTGCCGCCCACGCATCATTCAAGTACGCCTTTCCGAAGTCCTCGTCGGTCGCGACCAGCCGACGGGGGTCCTGGTCGACGTGACCATGGATGTACACGAGGCCGGTGAAGTCGTCTCCCATCGGCAAAGCGGGTGCGAGGTACTGCTCATGGTCGCCTCGTTGGTCTAGCAGTGTGGCGAGGTGTCGGTCGTAGTTGGTGGTTATCAAACGGGCGGTGTTCGAGCACGCAAGGTCCGCGATGGCCTTGTGCAGCGGTGTCGGCCGGGAACTACTGCGCGAGCTGATCTCACGAATTCGACGGTGGACGTCGATCTTGTACTCGTCGTTGATCTTGCCGAGGATCTCCTCCAAGGGCTGCTCGTCAAGGTCGGCGTCGGTGATGACGGCAGCAAGATTGCCCTCGTCACGAATCTGCCTTACAAGGTCCTTGAAATTAGGCAGTGACGACGGGGGAGCCATGGAGGCTCCTGCGCCGACAAAGATGATGAGGTTGCCCGACGCATGCGCCTCGATAAGGTTCGCCGGCAGATCGACGTCGCCTAGATACATAACGCGAAGACTACAAATACGAGACTGGGGAGCCGCGCGCGACGCTTAGGTCGAGCGTGTACCGTCGCGTCTGAGCGTAAACAGCTGCGAAGTGTCCGAAGAAGACCACCAGCTCGCGCAGCGCCCAGGTGGTGTGCCGATCGGGTACGGCGATCGTCCCGTCCGCATAGTGCGCGGCGGTGACCCCGCGCCGGGCCCGGACCGTGCACGCGCCGGCATCCGGCCACCGCTCGCGTACCGCCGGCAGCGCCAGGACGTCGTCGACGTAGCGCTGCACGTCCTCGACCGCGCCGAACCGCGCCTCCGGCGGCAGTGTCAGCGCGGTCCCGAAGAAGTCGAGCGAACCCCGCCCGACGGCGCGGTCGAACAGCGTGCGCACGAAATCCTCCGCGGCATAGACCTTTGCGCGCTGCGCATCGCGCATCAGCGCTCCAGTTTGGCCCGCGCCCCGGACAGTTCCGTGGGCGGCCCCAGCCGGGCCCGCCGACCCGCCCGGTCCCCGGCACGGCGAGCGGCCGACGAATAGCCCGCCGTCGCGCTGGTGGCCCGCCACGTTCCGCGCGCCGCCGACGCCTGCCGGTAGAACGAGGTGAGTTCGAGATCCTTGTTGCGCAGCGCCAGCGCGGTTCCGGGGGTGCGGTCGATGCCCTCGGTGGCCGATCGCCGGGCCTCCTCACGGGCCTCGGTGAGCCGCTGGCCCACCCGGGCGCCGAAGGCCAGCTGAAAGTTGATGCGGGCGGTGATCGTCGGCGTCGGCTTGTGGTCACCGGAGGCCAGGTACTCCTTGGAGGCCCGCACCATCTGCATCACCAGACTCGAATAAAGGGCGTGGCTGGCGTCGATGTCCTCGGGGAAGCCGTAGGCGTAGACGAACGTCGAATTCGACGCCACATCGCATTTCACGTCGTTGGCCATGGCGATCACGACGAACAGCTGGACGTAGGTGCGCAACCCCCGGGTGCCCGGCTCCCCGATGCTGATGGTGCGTTGCGCCGGTGCCTGCGCGGCGGTCCGCTGGGTGGAGTGGGCGCGGGCCACCGCGAGATCGATCGATGTCGCGGTGGCCAGGCGTTGCGCGGCGGCCAGGAAGGCATCGGCCTCGTGTGCGTTGTCGGTACCTTCGGCCTGGCGCAGCAGTGCCGCGATGCGGGCCAACATCTTGTCGTTGCTCATGCGCTCACGCTAGGAATCCGAACCGACAGAACCCGACGCTGCCGTCGAAGTTATCCACAGGCGGCCTCATCGGGTGACGAAGGTGTCCAGCGCGGCGATCAGCTGCGGTGACAGCGGGTCCTGATTGGCGTAGTTGGCGACGCTGTCGGTCGGGTCATCGCGCAGCACATGGTTGACGCCCCTGAGCTCCACGACGGTCAGCGCTGTGCGCTTGAGCGCGTCGACCAACGGCCGCACAGCCGGACACGGCGCCTGCCCGTCGGAATCCGAGCAGGTCAGCAGCACCCGCGTGGCCGTGGGCACCTTGACCGCCAGCGCCAACGGATCGATGGCATCGGCCTCGACGACGGCTTTCACGTTGCCCGGGTTCAGGATTGCGCCAAGACCGTCGGGCAGCTGCGCGGGCGCGGTGCCCCGGGTGCGCGCCTCGGCCACCGCCGCGCCCCACGCGTCGAGCACCTGCTGGGCCTGTTCGGGTGTCTTGGCGCCGGCGGTCCTGGCGGCCTCGACATCGGTGCGCACCCGGTCGCTGACGATGTCGAGATAGCGGCCCGGCAGCGGCTGGAAGAGGCCGAGCGAGTGGATCTTCGGCGCATCCGGCTCGATATCGTCGGCCAACGTCATGGCGTGGATGGTTCCTTCACCGAGGGCGTACACCGAGATCCGCTCGGGATCGGTGCCCGGCCGGCCGGCGAGGTAACGCACGGCGGCGCGCGCCCCGGCGGTGTAGGCCGCGCTGCCGACATCGGCGGGATTGGTGGCGTAGGGCCCGAGCCCGGTCCTGCCGGTGCCCACCTTGTCGAAGCGCAGCGAGGCGATTCCCTTGCCGGACAGATACTCGGCGAGTTGGCGCATGTTGCCGACCGGCCCGGCCACGGCGTTGTCGCCGTTGCGATCGGTGGCTCCGCTCTCGGAGATCAGCAGGGCGGCCGGCCCGGGGTCGTCCCCGCGGTGTCGGTAGGTGCCGTGGATGGTCAGGCCGGCGGCGTCGGTGAACGAGACCTCGTCCTCGACCCACCCCTGTTGCGTGCTCGGCTCTCCGGATTCACCGGATGAGCACCCGGCCACCAGCAAGGCCGCCGCCAATACCGCCGCCACCTGCCGGACTACGTTCTTCACAGTCTGGTCTCAATCCACGAAGTGACATCGTCGAGGACCACGCCGCGTTCCGGTTCGTTGAACACCTCGTGGTACAGCTCGGGATACACCTTGAGATTGACATCGGTGGACCCGACACAATCGACCAGGCGCTGCGAACCGGCGACCGGAATCAGCTTGTCCTGGCCACCATGCACCACCAGCAGCGGCGCGGTCAGCGCAGCGGCCCGCTGCGGCATGGTCTCACCGACCCCGATGAGCGCCTTGGCGACACCGGCTGGCAGCTTGCCGTGGTGCACCAGCGGATCGGCCTCGTAGGCGGCGACCACCTGCGGATCACGCGATACGGCGTCGGCGGGCAGGTTCTCCACGGGCAGGCCCGGCAGCACGCTGCCCAGGACCTTGGCAACCCCGATCATCACCGGCGACACCGCGTCGTGCGCGTAGACGGCCGGGCCCGACAGCACCATCGCCGCGTAGTCGTCGGGATGTTCGACGCCGTAGGTGAACACGACGCCGCCGCCCATGCTGTGACCGAGCACCACGCGGCGCAGTTCCGGGTGGGCCGCGGTGGCCAGTCCGACGAGGTGGTGGAAATCGGCGGTGTAATCCGAGATGTCGCGCAGGTAGACGCGTTTACCACCCGAGCGCCCGTGTCCCCGCAGATCCAAGGCGTAGGTGATGAGGCCGGCCTCGCCGAACCGCTGCGCGACGTGGTCGTAGCGGCGGGCATGCTCGGCATAGCCGTGGCAGAGGACGACGACGCCGTTCGGATCGGTGGCGGGTGTCCATACGTCGTAGACGATGCGGGTGCCCCCGACACCGTCGAAACTGCGCTCACTGCGGGTTGTGGCCACGCGACGAGCCTATCGGCTGGCGGCGAGGCCCTGCCCTTGTCGGTGGCCGTGGGTAAGCTCAGCCGGGTGACCGTCCTCTCAGCGGTAGACGACAGATTCGAGTCCAAAGACGCCTTCCTCGCCGATGCCCAGCGGTACCGACGAGAACTGCTCGCGCACTGTTACCGGATGACCGGCTCGGCGCATGACGCCGAGGATCTGGTGCAGGAAACCTATCTTCGCGCGTGGAAGTCCTATGACCGCTTCGAGGGCAAGTCCTCGGTGCGCACCTGGCTGTATCGCATCGCCACCAACACCTGCCTGACCGCACTCGAGGGCAAGCAGCGCCGGCCGCTGCCGTCGGGATTGGGCACCCAGTCGTCGGATCCGCACGCCGATATCTACGAGCGCCATGAGGTGCCGTGGCTGGAACCGCTGCCCGACGCGGATGATCCCACGGATCCGCAGACCGTCGTCGGCACCCGGGAGTCGGTGCGGCTGGCTTTCGTGGCGGCGTTGCAACATCTGTCGCCGCGGCAGCGGGCGGTGTTGGTGTTGCGCGATGTGCTGCAGTGGCGTGCCGCCGAGGTGGCCGACGCCGTGGGTTCGTCGACGGCCGCGGTGAACAGCCTTTTGCAGCGGGCGCGCGCACAGCTGGATGCGGTGGGGCCGAGCGATGAGCAGAAGTTGCAGGCACCCGAGTCCCCGGAGGCGCAGGAGCTGTTGACCCGCTACATCTCGGCGTTCGAGGCCTATGACATCGACAAGTTGGAGAAGCTCTTCACCGACGATGCGATCTGGGAGATGCCGCCGTTCGACGGTTGGTACGTGGGGCCGGCGGCCATCGGCGCGCTGTCGCGGGACAAGTGTCCGGCCGAGCGTCCCGGCGATATGCGCCTGGTGCCCACGACCGCCAACGGGCAGACGGCCGCGGGGATGTATCTGCGCAACCCCGAGACCGGCGTGCACGAACCGTTCCAGTTGCACGTCATGGATGTGACGGACGCGGGCATCACGCACGTGGTGGCGTTCCTGGACACCCGGCAGTTCGCGAAGTTCGGATTACCCGCCCGACTCTGACCGATGGACGGCTGCCAGGCCGGCGATGTCGAATTTACCGACGGTCGCCAGCACGGCGGCGTCCAGCCGCCTGTTCGCCTCCGCGTCGCCGCGGGCCAGCATGTCGTAGTACTCGGTCGGCGTGATCTGCCAGGACAGCCCGTACTTGTCCTTCAGCCATCCGCACGGTTGTTCCTGCCCGCCCTCGACGAGCGCGGCCCACAGCCGGTCCAATTCCTGCTGGCCGGTGACACGCACCTCGAGCGAGACCGCCTCGGTGAAGGTGAAGTGCGGGCCGCCGTTGATGCCGACGAAGACCTGGCCGCCGAGCTCGAACTCGACGACCACCGGGACATCCTGCGGAGCCGGTGAATCGGGATGGGCGGACTGCTTGCGCAGGATTCTGCCGTTACCGCCGAAGGCCGCGATGTAGTGCTCGGCGGCCTCTTCGGCCTGTCGGTCGAACCACAGGTTGGGAATGATGCGGGCGTTGATATCAGTCATGCCGGTATAGACCGGGCAAGCCGGGCGGACTCATCGCAGCGCGCGCTCATGATGCCATGAAGTCTTGAAACCCGCTGTTCACCGCCGATATAACCGGTGATTTGTAACGTGTTCTATTATCGCTGTCCATGAAGACCAAAGGTGCTCTGCTCTGGGAACTCAACTCGCCGTTCCGGGTGGACGAGATCGATCTGGGCGATCCGGTCGCCGATGAGGTGCAGATCCGGATGCATGCCGCCGGCATGTGCCATTCCGACTACCACCTGACCACCGGGGCGACCCCGATCGGGCTTCCCGCGCTCGGCGGTCACGAGGGCGCCGGTGTCATCACCAAGGTCGGGAAGAACGTCACCGGGCTGGCCGAGGGGGACCACGTCATCCTCGCTTTCATCCCGGCGTGCGGGGAGTGCCCACCGTGTCTGAAGGGGTTCCGTTCACTGTGTGATCGCGGTGCGGTCCTGCTCGGCGGTAAGGCCATCGCCGACGGCACCAGTCGCGTCCGTGCGGGTTCGCATGAGGTGTCACCGATGAACCTGCTCGGCACCTTCGCGCCGTACATGACGGTGCACAAGGACTCCGTCGTCAAGATCGACCACGACATCCCGTTCGAGACCGCCGCCATCATGGGATGCGCGGTGCCGACCGGTTTCGGTTCGGCCACCAACGTCGCCGAGGTGAAGCCCGGCGACACCGTCATCATCGTCGGTGTCGGCGGTATCGGCATGAGCGCCCTGCAGGGCGCCGTGATCTCGGGCGCCAAGCAGGTCATCGCGATCGACCCGAACGGGTGGAAGCGCGATCAGGCCATCAAGTTCGGAGCCACCCACGTGTATCCGACGATGGCCGAGGCCATCGCGCCCGTCATCGACGTGACCCACGGCCTGATGGCCGACAAGGTGATCGTCGCCGTCGGCGATATGAAGGGCGAGTACATCGAAGAGGCGATGATCCTCACCGCCAAGACCGGGACCTGCGTGGTGACCGGGATGGGCTCGATGATGGACGCCGATGTGAAGCTGAACCTCTTCCTGTTCACCATGTTGCAGAAGACGCTGAAGGGCAACATCTTCGGTGGTGGCAGCTCACACGTGGAGACACCCCGGCTGGCCGCCCTCTACAAGTCCGGGCTGCTCAACATCGACGACATGGTCACCCGCACCTACCGTCTTGAGGACATCAACACCGGCTATCAAGACATGTTGGACGGCAACAACATCCGTGGCGTCATCCGTTTCGACGAAGCCGACTGGTAAGACCCCGAAACGCAGAACCGCCCACTTCCTGTCCGGAAGTGGGCGGTTCTGTTCATTCACTCAGGCTGCGTTCTGACCACTGTCACCGGAGTTGTTGTCCGAGCCGCTGCCGCCCGCCGGGCTGTCGCTACCCCGGGGTCCGGAAACGGTCTTCGGATCGTCCTTGGCGTCCTCCTTGGCCTCTGCCTCCGCTTCGGCCGCCGCCTCGGCCGCGGCCTCCTTGGCGGCCGCACGCTCGGCGGCACGCTTCTGCGCCTTGGTCAGCGGGGTGACGACCTCGTCCTCGACGACCTCCTCGATGACCTCGTCCTCCGCGACCTCGTCCTCAGCGACCTCATCCTCGACCACCGGTTCGCCCGGCTCCTCGGCAACGGGTTCGGCCGGCTGCGCCGCCGGTTCCTCGACCGGCTGTTCGGTCGTCGATGGCGTCGCGTCCTCGGCCGGTGCGGCCGACCGAGCCGTCCGGGTCATCGACAGCTCGGTGACGGTCACGTCCGCGGTGGACGCACCCTCCCCGGACTCGCCCTCGGTGAGCTGGTCGTCCGCGGCATCGCCGGGCAGGTCGAGCAGCCCACCGAGCACATCGTCGAAGTTGCCGTTGATCAGGTCGCCGACGCCCGACAAAGCGTTCGGCGCGGTGTTGTTGTCCGACGTCATCGCGGTCTGGAATCCATTGGCCAACTGGCGCAGCACATTCGGGAACACCTGGTCCCAGTCCACGTCCGGCATGGTGCCGAACCGGACCGGGGTGGCCGCAGCGTCCAGCGTGCGCTCGTAGGCCCCGGTCTCGGGATTGAAGAACGCATCCGAGTAGCCGAGGTTGACCAGGCTGGTCAGCGCCGGCGACAACGCGTTCGCCAGGCCGTTGACCACATTGGCCACCGGCGCCAGTCCCGCCAACCGCAACACGTCGCCCACCAGATACAGCGGCTCCAGCATCGGCAGGGTGTTGGCCCGAACCGTCAGGTAGATGTTGGTGTTCGGCGAGTTCTGCTCGGTGAGGTCGCCGACCAGATCCTCCAACGCGTCCGTCAGCTGTCCGGCGACCGGGCCGGCATCCAGGCCGCGCAGCATGTACGTCGGCAGGGCCCCGGCGGCCACATTATTCAACAGCGAGAAGGGGTTCGCCCACGCCGCGAAGTCCGACATGAACTGGTACTGGACGGTGGCATCGACCTTGACCGGGACCAGGTTCGCGCCGCCCAGGGACAGGCCGGTGTCACCGATCGGCGTGCCACCGCTGCTGGTGACCGCGACATCCGGTGTCACACCATCGATTCCGAGCATCTGGAAGAAGTCGGCGAACCTGGCCATGAAGCCGCCGTTGGCGCGGCCGGCATTGTTGAGCAGGATCGCCGGCAGGATGGTCAGGCTGCCCAGCAGCGGATTGACACCGGTGTAGTCGACCCCGCCGGGCTGAGAGGACAGCTGAGCCAGCACGTCGCGGTAGGCCGCACCGGCCGAGAAGGCGCCCATGCCGGTGCCAATGACGATCGGGATGCGAACCGAGGCGATCTCCTGATCCGGAATGGCGTCGATGGCACCGTTGACGGCCTCGTTGAGGGCATCCCCGATGCTGCCGGTGCCGCTTTCCACGACACCGTCGACCAGCTCCGCGACGTTGCCCGAGATGCCGTCGTTGAGACTGTTGGCCAAGCTGGTGATCACCGGCGAGATGGCGCTTTGGAGCGCACTTCCGATCGGAATGGTGATGTTCTGCCCGAAAACGCGGACGGTGTAATTCAGCCCGGCCAACGAGCTGTTGATGCTGGTACGCAGATCCGCTTCCAGGGTCGCTGTGGCGTTGTCGACAATGTCGTTGACGATGTTGTTGAGCGCCGGCGTCAGCACCGTGCCAAGGTCGGCCGCGAGCGAGCCGTCGGCGAGCGCATCAGCCAGCGCCGCTGCAAGATTGGTCTTCAACGTCGAGGTGCCGAGGTCCAGGTAGCCGGTGCCGTTGACCGAATCGGCGATCGCGGACTGGGTGCCGGGTACCCACCCCAGGTCGACGCCGGCGAGCAGCCGTGCGAGTGTGAACAGCGGACCGGCCGAGGTGATGGTCAGCGCCCCGCTGTCGGCCAGTGTGCTCAGGTTCAGGCCCACCAGCTCCAGCAGATTGCCGAGCTGGAAGTTGCCCTGCGCATCGGCAAGATCGGCGGCGTTGAACAGCGTGGTCAACAGGTCGGGGAGCAGTGGGGTGAGTTCGGCGGTCAGTTCGTCGGCCGTCGGCAGAATGTCGTTGATGTTGCCGATCACGCTGTCGGCGACAGAGCCGGCTACACCATTCGCGATGTTGTTGATTCCAGAGCTGCCGATGACCGAGGAGAGGGTGACTGTCCGGTTGCCGAGAATCGGCACGTTGACCGTGATGCTCAATGCGTTCAACCGCTGCGCCACCGCCGCGGCGATCGTGGTCCGCAACTCGGCCTCCAACGCGTCGGCGCCGGCACCCGTCGTCGCGGACGCCAGGAAGTCCGTCAGCGCCGAACTGATGGCCTCGGTGACGGCCGCGTTCAGATCCGAACCGGGATCGTTGAGTCCGAGGGTGCTCAACAAGGTGGACACGTTGATCGTGCCGCCATTGGCGTTGAGCAGATCGGTGAGCAGGCTGTCCGGGACCTGCGCCAGCAGGGTGTCGAGGGTCACCCGTGGCTGCGCGCCGAAGGTATCCACGATCGCCGGCAGCACGGTGTTGATGAAGTCCTGCACCTGCTGATAGGGCGTGCTTGCGGCCGTCAGGCCGACGTTGCGCTGCTGCACCGTCAGCTGTTGTTCCTGCGCGAGCAGCGCGGGTGGGGTGGGAACCGGCGCCGTGATGGTCAGCGCCGCCGCCGTCACCGTTGCCGTCGTGAGACCCAGCAACGAGGTCCTGATCGTGTGGCTATTTTTAGCCCGCCGCTTGCCCGCCAATTTGATCGCGCCCCCTCGTTGGGTAGTAATGGAAACCGAAGGGAACTGTACACGTGACTTACCGCACAAAAATGCCATTTGAGCTGGAATATCCAGATCTGTCGGCAGTTGTTCGCACATCGGACATCTTCGGTCCGGGCTCTGCCAGCATTTGTTCAGTTTTGACACAACGGCAAAGTTGACTGTTACTGCCACTTAGCTCGTCTATGTTCGCGGTTTCCGCCACAGACAGCACGAAACCCCCTCGTCACGGCGGACGAGGGGGTTTCGTTTCGGCGTACTACTTGGGTGGCATCCGGATGCCGCCGTCGACGCGCACGACCTCGGCGTTCATGTACGAGTTGGTGAGCAGCTCGATCACCATCGAGGCCAACTCCTCGGGCTTGCCGAGGCGGTGCGGGAACAGCACCGACTCGCCGAGCTTGGCCTTGAAGGCCTCCGAGTGCTCGCCCTCACCGTAGATCGGGGTGTCGATCAGGCCGGGGGCGACGGTGTTGACGCGGATGCCCGAAGCCGACAGGTCGCGGGCGACCGGCAGGGTCAGACCCACGACGCCACCCTTGGACGACGAGTAGGCGGCCTGGCCGATCTGGCCGTCGAAGGCGGCGACGCTGGTCAGGTTGACGATCGCGCCGCGCTCGCCGGTCTCGGTGAACTCGTTGCGGCTCATCGCGGTTGCGGCCAGGCGGATGCAGTCGAAGGTGCCGATCAGGTTGATGGCAAGCACCTTCTTATAGGCATCCAGATCGTGCGCAGAACCGAACTCGCCATCCTTGCCGATGGTGCGCTGGGCCCAGCCGACACCGGCCGAGTTCACCAGGGCACGCAGCGGGCCCAGATCGACGGCCGTCTTGACGGCGTCGATGATCTGGTCGGTGTTGGTGACGTCGACGGTGACGAAGACACCACCGATCTCGTGCGCGAGTTCCTGCCCGCGTTCGGCGTTGAGGTCGGCGACGACGACCCTGGCGCCCTTGGCGGCCAGCTGGCGGGCCGTGGCCGCACCGATGCCGGACGCGCCACCTGTGACGATTGCGCTAGCTCCATTGATATCCACGACGACAGACTAAAACGTCCTGAGCGCCACCGATCCACCGGTCGGTTGGTTGTTCAGAAGTTCTTCACCACCCGCACGCAGGCCCAGATGAAAAGCGTGATGAAGGCCAGCGCGATCGTGCCGGCGAATTCGAACCATGGACTGGCGAGCTCGGGTATCAAGACAGCTGCGGTCGGCAGGAACAACCAGCCGAACAGGAAGACCGCCACGGCAAAGCGCTTGCTCGGCCGTGGCGGAATCTCGTCGTCATCGTCGAAATCCGGGTAGTCGGCATGGTCCTCGTAGCCCGGCTCCCCCATGAGCCGAGGTTAGCCGGTCGCCGAATCGAGCCGCGACAACACGGTCGACACCCAGCGCTGCACCGCACGCAGCTGGGACTCCGACATCTCCTCGAAGACCGCGGTCCGGACCAGTTCGGCGTGCCCCGGCGCGGCGGCCGTCAACGCCTCGCGGCCGGTGGCGGTCAGATCGACGACCGCCGCGCGACGGTCATCGTCGGCACCCCGGCGTGCGATGAGACCACGCCGGCGCATCCTGGTCAGCTGATGCGACACCCGGCTCTGCTCCCAGCCCAGCCGTTCACCCAGATCCGCCATCCGGCATCCCGGCGCCTCGTCCAGAGCCACCAACACGTCATAGTCCGCCAGCGAGAGTCCGCAATCGCGCTGCAGTTGGCGGTTCATCGCCGCCTGCAGACGAGCCGTCATCTGCAGATGGCTCCGCCACAATGTCTGCTCCTGCGCACTCAGCCACACGGAATACATGACACATCATTCAAGTTGAGATGTCCATAGCCGCCACCTAGGCTGGCATCTGAATTCGAGGAGCATTGATGACCCGCACCGCATCCGTGGACATCCGACCCGCCGCCGATCGCGCGGCCACCAAGATCTCCTGGCTGGACTCCAAACACTCCTTCTCCTTCGGTGGACACTACGACCCGGCCAACACCCACTTCGGCCTGCTACTGGTGAACAACGATGATCGCGTGGCGCCGGCCACCGGATTCGACACCCACCCGCACCGGGACATGGAGATCGTCACGTGGGTGATGCAGGGATCGCTGGTCCACCAGGATTCCACCGGCAACTCCGGCGTCATTTATCCCGGCCTCGCGCAACGCATGTCGGCAGGCCGCGGCATCCTGCACTCGGAGAAGAACGACTCCTGGCGGTTGACTGGCAGCGAAACGCACAGCGAGCCGGTGCATTTCGTGCAGATGTGGGTGGTGCCCGATGAGTCGGGTCGTGATCCGGGCTACCAGCAGCTGGAGATCGACGATGAACTGCTGCGCGGCGGACTGGTCACCATCGCCTCGGGCATGCCGGAACACCGCGACGCCTCGGCCATCACGATCGGCAACAAATACGCGGCACTGCACGGTGCACGCATGCAGACCGGCGACACGGTGGAACTGCCGCACGCGCCGTATCTGCATCTGTTCGTGCCGCGCGGCGCGGTCACCCTGGAAGGCGCGGGCGAGTTGCACTCCGGTGATGCGGCCCGGCTGACCGCGACGGGCGGCCAACGCATCACTGCTTCCGAACCATCCGAAATACTGCTCTGGGAGATGCATGCCGGTCTGGCGGGTTAGCCAACGAATCGCGTACGGCCTGGTCGGTGCGGCGCTGGTGGCCGGATGCGCCACCGACGCCGGGAACGATACAGCGCAGACCACCGCCGCCGAGACATCGGCGACCGGTGAGAACCCCTCGGCCCCGCGAACCGCGGAGCTCACCGAGGTCGCGGTGGCCGTGCCCGACGGTATGGGACAAGCACCGTTCGACGAACCCCGCCGGGCACTGGTTCCGGCGGGGTGGACGTTGTCGGTATGGGCGCGCACGGACAAACCACGGCTGGCCGCCTGGGCGCCCGACGGTGCTCTGCTGGTGACGATTCCCAGTACCGGTCAGGTACTTTCGATGCGTCCCGAGGGATCGACAGTGCTATTGGAGGGTCTCACCCAACCGCACGGAATCACCTTCGCCGCCGACAGGCTCTACATCGCCGAAAGCAACCGGGTCAGCTCCTACACCTACCGCGCAGGTGCGGTAACCGAACCTCGGACGATCGCGGACAACCTGCCCGACGCCGGGAGCCCCGATCTGCGCGGTGCGTACTCGCATGCGCTCAAGAGCGTGGCGGTCGGTCCCGACGGCGCGGTGTACTTCTCCATCGGCTCCACCGGCAACATCTCCGAGGAGGACCGCTCCGCCACACCACCACGTGCCACCATCATGCGGGTGCCGACCGAAGGTGGTCCGGCCCAGCCCTTCTCGACTGGTGTGCGAAACGGGACGGGTTTGGCTATCGCACCCGATGGTGCGGTGTGGACGGCGGTCAACAATCGTGACAACGTCGCGGACCCCGCCACCGGCCAGGTCGATCCGAACTATGTCGACGACCATCCGCCGGAGTCGGTCGCCGAACTCACTCCGGGACGCGAACTGGGCTGGCCCTACTGCAATCCCGACGGCGGACCCGCGAACCTGCCGCTGATCCGCGATGTCCAGACCAATGCCGACGGCGCCGCCATGGACTGTGCCGCGCTGCCGCCCATCGAGCAGAGCCTCGCAGCCCATTCCGCCCCGCTGGGCCTGAGCTTCACCGACGGCCAACTCCCAGCACCGTATGGCAGCGGCGCTCTCGTCGGCGTGCACGGCTCCTGGAACCGCCAGAATCCGCAGGCTCCCGAGGTGTCGTTCTTCGCTTGGCGCGACGGCGTACTCGGTGATCAGCAGACCCTTGTCGGAGGTTTCCAGGCCGAGGACGGATCTCGTTGGGGCAGACCGGTCGCCGCAGTCGCCGGGCCCGACGGCTCGGTGTATATCACCGACGACTACGCCGACGCGATCTACCGCCTGACCCCTGCTACCTGACCGTGGTACTGCGCCGGCCGGTCGCTCCGACATAGATGGCGATCAGCACGATGGCCACCACGACGCCGGCCAGGAACGGGATGATGGCGAATCCGCCGTTGGAGTTGGCGTAGCCGATCTGGTAGGTGACCCAGCTGCCGACGAGCGATCCGACGGCGCCCAGCAGAATTGTCATGAGCACGCCGATGTTCTGCTTACCGGGCATGATCAGGCGCGCCAACGCGCCGACGATCAGACCGACGAACAAGGCGCTGATGATGGTTCCGATCATTGTTGCTCCTAGATCGAGTGGCTCAGTCGTTTGACTGGTCCGGCCGGAATACCCAGTTCCACTGACGCTGAAGCCGACAACCCGATGCCCAACCGTGACGGGCTCGTGACGAAAGTTGACAGTGTTGCTGCTGTGATTGAAAGTGATCGATCGCTCGCCCCTGTCCGAAGGAAGAACCGTGCCGACCCTTGTCACCCGTCTGCGGCGCTTAGCCGCTGGTAGCGCAGCACTCGCGGTGACCGCGGCGCTGGCGACGAGCACCGGCGCGCCGGTCGCGGCAGCCGCCGACGGGCGGAGTTTGCTGGCCGCCGCGATCGCCAACACGCAGGGTTCCTATCTGGTGTACAACTTCGGCGGCGGTCATCCCGCACCGATGCTCGACGCCGGCGGTCGCTGGTACGAGATCGCCAACGGGGGACGGGTCATGATCATCAAGGGCGCCTCGCAACGGCTGGCCCCGCGCCTTCTGGTCGATACGCACAACGGCTATCAATCCCGGTGCGAGCGCACGCCCGGTGCGCGCACCGGTGAGGGGCTGGTGCAGGCCTCCGAGATCTACACCCCCATCGCCGCGTGGCAGGCGCTGGGCCAGCCGACCATCGCGGTGAACGCCAACTTCTTCGATATCCGCGGTCAGCAGGGCGGATCGTGGAAGACCACCGGGTGCAGTTCCCCGCTGGGCGCGTACGTCGACAACACCCGCGGTCTCGGCAAGCTCAACGTGCCGCTCACCGGGACCATCGCCTACGCCGGCAAACAGGGATTGTCCGGCGGCAACGAGATCTGGACGCCGCTGGCCACGATGATCCTGCCGACCTCGGGCACACCGTTCATGGTGATGCCGCGCTCGGCTGACGATTTCGACGCCGCCACCCCGGTGATCACCGACCTGATGGGCAAGGGCACCCGGTTCGTGGCGGTCGCCGGCCTGGGCCTACTCGCTCCCGGAGAGACCGGGCAGCTGAATGATCCCGGCCCCTCGGCGGCCCGTACCGCGCTGGCCTATGTGCGCGACCGCGATGAGTTCTACGTCTTCCAGGGCGGTAGCTACACCCCCGACCAGATCCAGGACCTGTTCCGGGGCTTCGGCTCCGACACCGCCATCCTGCTCGACGGGGGTGGTTCGTCGGCCATCGTGTTGCGCCGCGACACCGGAGGCATGTGGGCGGGCGCGGGCGTGCCCAAGGGGTCGTGCGACACCTATCAGGTGCTGTGCGACTCCAAGGAACGCGCGTTACCGAGCTGGCTGGCCTTCAACTAGGCAGCACTTCGGGCGGCCTGTTTGGGTCCGCTCACCCCGGTGGCGCTCCGCTTCGGAGCGGTCCGGGGTACCGGCCGCTGGTATGCCGGCGCCTCCTCGGCCTCTTCCTCGGCGACCTCGTCTTCGGTCACCTCGTCCTCGACGATCTCCTCGGTCACCTCGTCTTCGGCAACCTCGGTGGGCAGCTCTGCTTCGGCGACCTCGTCGGTCACCGGCTCCTCCTCGGCGGCATGCTTGGGCGGCAGCCCCGAATCGGGCGGGATCGGTGCGTCGGGATCCGCCGCATGCTTGCCCGTCGACACGTCGCCGTCCGGGTCGACCGACAGGGTCACCAGGTTGGGATCGGAGTCCGGCAGTTCGCCCGCCGCGGCGGCGAGCGTGCGCTGCGCGTTGGCGGCCGACTGGCCCTGACCGGTTAGGCCGGCCAGCAGATCGTCTATGCCCGCTTGCAGACCGCCGAGATTCAGTCCACCGGTGAGCGTCTGGATCAGCTTGCCGAGGTTGTCCAACACATTCGGCGGAGCCGCGGTCGGATTGCCGCTGAAGAACTCCTTCTGGAAACCGTTGACCAGGGAGTTGAACACATCATTCATGGCCTGTCCCCAGTCGATCTTCGGGAACGACATGAAGGGTGTGGCGGTATCGGCATCGTCGAGGGTACGGGTCCAGGTGCCGTCCTCGTTGCGCACCACATCGGTGTAACCGAGGTTGACCAGACTGGTCAGCGCCGGCGCCAGCGCGTTGGCCAGCCGGTAGGCCACCGTGCCCAGCGTCCCGAAGCTCACGGTGTTCAACACATCGCCGACCAGATACAGCGGCTCCAGCAGTGGCAACGTGGTGGTGGCGAGCGTCAGATAGATGTTGACGTTCAGCGGGTTTCCGAGATCCAGCACATCCGAGACGGTCTCGCCGACCTCGCCCAGAATCTGATCCAGCGCGCTGTCCAACTCCACTCCGCGCAGGATGTAGGACGCGCCGATGGTGCCGGCGAGCAAGTTGTTGAACAGCGACACCGGATTCGGCCAGGCCGCCAGATCGGAGAAGGGCTGATACTGCACCGTGGCGTCGACCTTGATGGGCACCAGGTTGGCCGCGCCCAGCTCGATTCCGGTGCCCAGCACCGGAATTCCGGTGCCCACGTTGGTGGTCGCGACGTCCGGGGTGATGATGTCGATGCCCAGCAGATCGAACAGTGGGTAGAACCGGGCGAGCATACCGCCGTTGGCGCGACCGACGTTGTTGGCCAACACCATCGGCAGCAGGGTCAGGCTGCCGAGCGGGCCTCCGCCGTTGGCACCGATACGCGGCTGGTTGGCGAGATCGTCGAGGGCCTGCTGATAGGCCGAGCCGGCAGCCATCGCGCCGAACCCGTATCCGATGACGATCGGGATGCGCACGTCGATCAGGCTCAGGTCGGGCAGATCGATACCGGCCACCCCGTCGAGCACGGCATCGACAAGCGGTCCGAGCAGCGGCAGTTGGCCGACCGCATCACCGGCAAGTCCGAGCACGGCATCGAGCAACGTCTCGACGCCGACCTTGAGATAGGGCGTCGTGTTGATGGCGTCGGCCACCGCGTTGGCGGTGCCCGGTGTCCAGCCCAGGTCCAGCCCGGCCAGCGCCTTGAGCAAGGTGAACGGCTCACCCGGGGTGATGATGTTGACGCCGGGGATGTTGAGACCGGCGAGATTCAGCGGGTCGGACAGATCCAGACCGAGCAGGCCCAGCACCGCCGACAGCGTGATGTTGCCCTGCGAGTCGGTGATGTTGAGCAGATCCAGGATCTGGATCAGCAGCGGGGTGACGAGGCCGCCGAGGATCGGGGTGAGCACCGGACCGAGTCCGATCGGGATCGCACCGAGGATGTCGTCGAGGAAGGCCGTCGGGATCTGGCTCAGCAGATCCTCGATGTTCAGTCCGAATCCGCCGCCGATGTTGATCCCGGCCAGGGCCCGCTCATAGGACTCGATGAACTCCTGCAGCCTGTCATAGCCGACCCGACCCGCTCCGCCGGTGACATCGCGCAGGCTGCCCGGAGGCCCGAACGGGCTCGCACTGGCGGTCAGACCGACCGGCTGCTCCACCACTCGCAGATAGTGATCCTCAGGACGCGGCGGCGGCGTGGGCGACGCCGCACCGACCGTCATCGCCGTCGCGGTGGCGGTCGCCGCCGTGACCATCGCCACTCGTCTGGTGCGCTCCGCTACCCGGTGTTTTCCAGCCATGTACGCCGTGCCTCCCCGCTAGGTCCTGGCGAAAACTTAGCACCGGCTAAGAGCGCGGCCGATGCTTTTGTCCGGGAACGTCGATCAGGGTTGGCGCATCACGATGCGCAGCAATCGGTCTCGGATGGTTGCCGGAAGCCGTGTCAGCAAAGCGATTTGCATCTTGGGACCGGCACCTACGACGTAGCGGGCGCGCGGACGCGCAGCGGTCAATGCGGTCAGCACCACGGCGGCCACCTTCTCGGGCGCCACTGCGATGCGCTGTGAGACGGGCACCGACTTGCGCATACCGGAGATGTGCCGGGCATACAGTGCGCGGTCCTCGGGTGACAGCGCCTGCTCCACATCGTCGACCATGATGCCCGCGGTTCGCCACATGTCGGTATCGGTCTGCGCCGGTTCGATGAGAACCACTGGAATCCGCCAGGGCCGCAACTCCATTCGCAGCGCGTCGGCAGCGGCCTCGAGGGCGAACTTGGACGCGGCGTAGGCCCCGATGAGCGGCGTGGCCAGCCGGCCGTTGACGCTGGAGATGAACACCACCCGTCCCTGACTCCGGCGCAGCCGCGGAAGGACCGCGCGCGTGACGGCGAGTTGTCCGATCACGTTGACGTCCAACTGTTTACGCCATTGATCGGCGGTCACGGTCTCCATCGGTCCGGCGACGACGATGCCGGCATTGTTGATCACCGCGTCCAGCTGCGCCGGCAGCGCCTCGTCGAGTGCCGCGATGTGCTCGTCCTCGGTCACATCGAGCACCACCACCGAAATCCGCTCGGGGTGAGTGGCTGTCAGCATTGCGCCGTCGACGGTGTTGCGCACGCCGGCGATCACATCCCAGCCGGCCACGGCCAGCTGTTCGGCGATGGTCCGGCCGATTCCCCGACCGGCACCGGTCACCAGGACAGTAGGCATGGGGTCAGACTATCCCGGCTGCGGCGCGGGCGGTCCGAGCGCGAAGATCAACCCCGCTGCGGCCACCACGACCGCCGCCACACCGATCACCGGCGCCACCACGAACAGCGTCATGGTGGCCCCCAGCACCGCACCGGCACACATCGTCAACACCACGGCGTAGCGCAGTTTCTCGCGTTCACCGGTGCCGCCGGCAAGCCTGCTGTCGAACCCGATCCCGACGATGGTCTGGGTCAGCACCGTGGTGGACAGTTCGGCGATCCCGAACTGACGGGCGGCAGAGTTCTGCAGTCCGAATGTCACCGCGAGCCCTGCGATCAGAATCAGTTTGGTGTCGTCGTGGTAGCGCAGCACCCCGGTCCCGGCCAGGACCGCGAGCGTGACCAGTGCGCACACCTCCACCGACAGAGCCACCGTCATCCAGCGGCGCACCGACGGTCCGAGGTGGCGGACCAGCCGCCCACCCGCGACGGCACCGCTGACGAAACTGCCGAAGGCGACCACGGCCGCCCACAGATCCACACCTGAATGTGGCACGAACCAGAAGCCCAGGAAGATGACGTTGCCGGTCATGTTGGCCACGAAGACGTGCCCGAGCACCAACACACTGACCGCGTCGACCAGTCCGGTGGCGAAGGTCAGCAGCAGCAGCGCGGTGACCGTGAGCCGCTGCGAGACAGGCGATTGCATGCCCGGTATCCGCTAGAGCCGTGGCGTGAGGTCGAGCGACGTGATGGCGTTCATCTGGGTGATCAGCCAGTCCGTGCCGCTCTTCTCCATGGTCAGCCGGTAGGACAGATACCGCAGTGACGGGATGTTCTTGGTGACCGGGCTGGTGGCCACTGAGTTGGTGTACACGATTGCCGACGCGTTGCCGGCGTCCACCGATTCCACGGCGGTGCCCAGCACCTGGGTGTTGTTGGTGACCTGCGCCTGCTTGTTGGGGGCGACGATGGCGTCGATGTACTTGCGGTACTCGTTCTGGAAGTCCCCGCCCAGGTACTTGGCGGCGCGGTCCGGCAACGTCTCCATGTCCTCGGGGGTGTAGGTCCACAGTGTGGTGATGGCATCCGCGGCGGTGCCGGCGATGTCGAGTTTGACCTGCACCATGGCCCGGTCGTGCAGGTAGGGAGCCGAGGTGGCGCCGGCGAAGGCGGCCGCCGCGACGAACGCCACGGCGCCGGCCGCGGCGAATACCTTCGCGCGCCGCCCGGGCGGGCGGTGCGCCACCAGCTCCGGACCGGGCGCCTCCTTCGACGCATCCGCATCGTCCGACGGACCCGCCTTGTCTGTGGTGTCCGCCTCGTCCGGGGTATCTGGATCGCTGACCTCGGACTCGGTGGTCAGATCACCTGGATCAGTCGGCTGATCTTCCACTGTTGTCCTTCCTTGATAGCCGTTGCCAGCCAACGGCTCCCGGTCTCGATGGTCTGCTTGCCGTCCGGCGTGGTGCTGGTGCTCTTGGTGGCCACCAGCACGTCGGCGCTGCCGTCGTCGTTCCACTGCTGCACACCGGCCTCCACGACCGCGCCGGTGGTGGGTTCCAACCGCGCCACCTGCAGCACGATCTGGTTCTGCTTCTCGGTGAAGACCTGGAGGAACTCGCCGGTGGCCTGAGCGCGAATCCGATCCGCATAGTCGTTGGCGTTGAACGGATCCAGTGTGGTGTAGGCGGTCATGAAGGCGCGCACATAGCCGAGGGCGTCGGCGTCACGGATCTGGGTCTGCCGGTCCGACTCGTGCACCACGGTGAAGTACGAGGCGAAGCCCAGCGCGACGGCCACCAGCACCGCCGACAGCGCCGCCACCACCGGCAGGCCCCAGCGGACGGGCGGATCAACCGGCGCGACGAAGTACTCCCGCCGGCCGGGATCGATCATGCGCCGCGGGCTCATCCGCCGCTTTCCTGCCGTTGCGGGCGGGTCAGCACCGCCAGGTTCTGCACCTGCCACTGCGCACCGGTCTTGACGAAGTCCACCCGCACGGTGGCGGTGATGAACCGCATGGTGTTCGGATCCGAACCACGCTGGCCCTGCATGGCCAGCAGCATCGACGCGCTCGTCGTGGTCGGTGCCGGCGACTCCAGCACCGCGCTGTTGACCGACCAGTACTCGTTGGACACCAGCGGCGCCTTGCGCAGGGCATCCTGCTGGGCCACCAACTGCGGCCGGTAGTCGTCGGAGGCCAGCGAACGAGCCCGCTCGAAATCCTGATCGGCGGTGTCGGGGGTGTAGCTCAGGATCTTCTCCACGATGCCCGCCCCCTGGGCGGCGATCTCGGCGCGGGCGGTGTCCAGCGCGCGATCGGCCCGGTACACCACCAGATAGCCGGCCGTCGCGGCCGCGGCGCACAACAGCGCCACGGTGATCAACGCGATGGCCGCCGGGCGCCGGACATCCCGCGGGGGTTCACCCACCCGGCGTACCTCGGTGCGCAGCAACAGGTCTGCAAAGGTGCGGCCACGCCGATCCCACAGCGGCCACAGCCAGCCCAGCAGGGCCGGCACGGTGTCGACCAGGTGTGCGATATCGCGCAGGATCAACCGGCCGGTATCGGGATTCGCGCCGCCGCTGCTGCGCACCACCCGGATGCCGGTGACGGCCCGGCCGAGCGTCCAGCCGGTGCGGACCGGCAGCACCCAGCGGTTGCCCATCAGTGCAAGTCCGACCAGGACGGCGAGCACCGTGTAGGTCCACCACAACCAGCCCATCAGGGGTGCGGTCCAGGCCAGCATCGCCAACGTCGCGTTCAGCGCGGCACCGAACAGGACGTCGATACCGAATGCAGCGACCCGTGCTCCCCAGGAGGCCTTGACCGGCTCCGGGCCCGGGTCCAGCTGTGCTGCCTCCTCGAGAACGGCCGTCACGTGGTGACCTGCACGAGGTTGGCAATCTTGTAGGTACCGTCGGCACGCTGCATGGTCACCCGCAGTCGGTAGCCCTGCTCCTGATCGGCGGTCTCACTGTTGGTCACCTTGGTGCGCACGGCGACCAGCACGTCCACCGACCCGTCGTCGTGGTGCCGTTCGACGGCCGCGCGCAGGTCGGAGACCTCGACCTGGACGTTGGCGGCCTGGTAGGCCTCGACCATGATCGAGCTATAAAAGACGGCCTGCGCGCCGAAGTCGCCGGTCGAGCAGTCCACGATCCTGGCCTGCGCCGCGCCCATCGACGCGGTGTCGGGCGCCTGCGTGGCGATGACGCAGTCCTTGGCGGCCTGCAGTGCCACCGCATCGTCGCGGGCGATCTGATCGCTGCGAGCGTTCCACTGCAGCAGCAGGTAACCCACCGCACCCATCCCGGCGGCCAGGGCGATCAGCACGACCGCGATGGCGGCGACCCAGCCACCACCGAGCCGGCCGTGGGACGGCTGCGCGGTATCGGGTTCGGCGAGTGACTCCTGGGGTGCCGCGTCGACCGGGTCCGCGGGCCGCTCAGCGGTATCGGCGTCCTTGTCCTTGGAGTCCTCGGAGTCCTTCACATCCTTGGAGGCCGCGGACCCGGTGGCCTCGATCTCGTCGTCGGTGGGGTTCAGCCGGCCGGTGCCAGCATCTCCTTCCATCCGTCATCTCCTGGATTGCTCGAGTTGTTGACGGAGTACTTGACGCCGTCGGGTCCGACCACCTCACCGCTGGACGGGCTGTACACCGCACCCGGACCTGATGCCGGAGTGTAGATGCACGGATTGGGTTGCTGTCCACTGCAGGTGACCGAGCCCTGGCCAGGCGGGGTGAGCGGATCACTGGTCGGCAGCGTCGTCTGCGGCGGAGGCAACTGACTGGCCGGCAGCGGGTTGGTCCCGTTGTTGATCGACGGTGCCGGTATCACCTGTCCCGGGTTCACCGGGCGGGTGCAGCGGGCGCCCGCGGCCGGGCAGTCGACGATCTGGTTCGGGTCGCCGTACCACGGGTTGGTCCCCAGCGGCACGTACGGCTCTTCGCTGCGGCATTCCCGCGGGGTCGCCGCGCGCTTGCCCGGCACGTCGACACATGGGTAGTTGCGCGCACCGCGCACCGCGTTCGGCGCATCCTTGGGGATCTTGCAGTACAGGCCGGACGGCAACGGCTCGGTCTTGGTGTCCGCCGGCGACCGCCACTGCGAGGCCGGCAGGAAGCCGGTCAGGCACGGCGGCGGCGAGTTGATGCCGAGGCCAAGGTGTAGCAACGCTTGCGGAGCGAATATCGTCGCGGCCTGGCTAATCGAGGCCGCCTGCGGCAGCACCACCAACACCTGCTCGACGTTCTTGTTGTAGCGCTTGAGCATGTCGATGACGATCTCGAGGTTGGCCAGGGTCTGGGGTAGCGACTCACGCACGTCGCCGAATACCGCGTTGAGCTGATCGGCCGTCGGGGCCGCCTGCTGCAGACCGCTGCGCAACGCCGCATCCTTCTCGGCGGTCTGCGAGGCGATCGTGTTCAGGTTCGCCGACCAGCGGGCGATGGCATCCCCGGAGTTCACCTGCGAGTCGATGATGGGGCCCGAGTTCTCGACGATGTCGGTCACCGACGGCAGGTTCTCCCGGAAGTCGCCGGCCAGGTTCTGGGTGGCGTCGACGAGGCGCTGCAATGACGGGCCCAGCCCGCCGACGGCCTTGGCCGTCTCGTCGAGCAGGACGCCGATCTTCTCCTCGGGCAGTGCCGCCAGACCCCGCTGCGCGGCGTCCAGCGCCGGACCGACCTCGGCCGGCACGGTGCCCTTGGTGATGGTGTCGCCGTTGTTGAAGTACTGCGACACGTTGTCCGGCGACACCAGGTCCAGGAACTGCTCACCGACCGCCGACACCGAGTGCACGTCGGCGCTCGCATCGACCGGCACCTTGGTGTCGTCGTCGATGTCCATCGTGACGCGCGCACCGGTCTCGGTCGGCTCGACCTCGATCACCTTGCCGACGGTGGTACCGCGGAAGGTGACGTTGGCCGTCTTGTACAACCCCGCCGAGTTCGGCAGTTCGGCGTAGAGCCGGTACATGCCGATCCCGGCGTAGGTCGGCAGCCGCAGGTAGCCCAGCGACAGCACCACCAGCGCCACCACCGTCAGCGCGACGAAGATGAGCAACTGTGTCTTGATCATTCGGGTCAGCAGCATGACTCACTCCGACCTTTCGATCAGCGGGCCGTTGGGCGCACTGTTCGGATTCGGCGTGAACCGCACGTCCGGGATCATCGTCGCCGGATCGCGGCCCCAGGCCTGTTCCAGTGCCCGCAGCATGCCCGAGATACCGGTTCCCGACAGGAATCCGTTGTCGATGGCGCTCAGCGTTAGGTCGATAGTAAGAGAGACGTTGATGTAGTCACCGCGGATCGCCTTCGACACATTCTCGATGTTGAACGGCGCCGTCAGCAGTAGCTTGAGCGCACCCACCAGGTACGGCGAGGCCTTGGCCAGCTCGCGCAGCGGGCGCTGCAGGTTCTTCAGGTTGGTGTTCAGGTTGGCGTTGGTGTTGCTCAACGTCTCGTCCGCGACATCGCTGAGCCGGCCCAGCGAGGTCACCGCATCCGCGAACAGGTCGCGGGTCTCCGCGAAATGCTGAATCAGCGGCGGGAACTCGGTGAGCACCCGGTCCAGCGTGTCGTTGCGCTGGCTGACGATCGAGAGCAGCCGGTTGGTCGAGTCGATGGCGCGGGTGATGTCGTCGCGCTGCTGGTTCAACTCGAAGGTGAAGGTGTCCAACCGGTTCAGCAATTCCCGGATCTCGTCGGAACGCCCGGTGAGGATGGCGTTCACCTCGTTCTGGATCGTCTCGATGTTCGGGATGCCGCCACCGGTGAGGATGCCGGAGATACTGGCCAGCGTCCGCTCGATGGTCGGGTACGCCGACGAATTCTGCAGCGGGATGGTGTCCCCGTTGCGTAGCGGCTCCGAGGACGGATCCTCCGGCTCGTCGAGTTCGACGTGCTGGGAACCGAGCAGCGAGGTCTGGCCGATGCGGGCGAGCGCATTCTTGGGCAGTTCCACCCCCGGTTCGAGGTCGACCGTCAACAACGGCACCCAGTTCTTCAGCTCGATCTTGCGCACCCGCCCTACGAACACGTCGGCCACCCGCACCCGGCTGTTGGCGTTGAGCGCCAACGTCTCCGGCATCTGGATGTAGATCGTGGTGCTGCCGTTCTGGGTGCCCGGCCCGCCGGGCAGCGGCACGTTGGCGATGCCTCGCCACTGTCCGCACCCGGTGAGCATCAGCCCGGCGGCGGCCAGGGCCACCGTGCGGGTCGCGATCTTCTTCAGGTTCATCGTGCACCTGCCTCGGCGGGCAGCGGCGGCCCGGGCGGGGCCGGCGCCGCGGGAGCGGCCGGTGCGCCGACGGGCACCGCGGGCGGCGGATCCCCGGGGATGACACCCGGTGCGGGCACCGGGGGCGGGCCGGGCTGCGGGTACCACGGCGGCGGCAGCGGATTGTTCTGGTCGTACGCGTTCGGCGGCCCGGGCAGGTTGCCACCGGGGGGCACCCCGAAGGCCGGCGGCGCGGCCGGCGGCACGATATCGGGCCCACCGAGCAACGCGGCCAAGGAATCCGGGGTCAGCATGTTCGCGGTGAACGGCTGCACCTCGACGCCCTGCATACCCGGCGCCACGATCCAGCCCGGCTCGTGGTTGCCGTGTGAGAACAGGGTGTCGCGGGAGAAGATGCCCGGCACGGTGGTGTCCTTGTATCCCGGTGGCGGACGCAGGCGCGGTTCGGAGTACGCGATCTGTTTGGGCAGGGTCATCGCGCCGGCGGCCAGGTTGGCGCCGAACGGGAGGAAGTTGAACTTCATCGCGTCCATCACCGGCGCGAGGTACTGGGCGCAGAGCTCGGCGGACTCCTGGTACCCGAGCCGGCTGCCGGCCTGGATGGAGCTGCAGATGAAGTTCAGCGGATTGGAGAAGTTGGTGACACCGGGCAGCACCGGCAGGCTGACGATGCCGCCCTGGTTGGGCGAGACAATATTGACGACGTTGGCCGCCAGGTTCGGGAAGGCGTGCAGCGCCGTCTCCAGCCCGTCGCGCGGCTCGGGCTGCAGGATCGCCGTCGTCACGTCGGAGAGGTTGTTGATGTTGTTGGTGAGCGGCGTGCCGTTCTCGTCGAGGAACTGCCGGGTGGTGGCCAGCACCTCGTTCAGATCGTCCAGCGCGGTGGCGACCTCGCGGTCGGTGTTGGTGAACGAGTTGGTGAACTGCGCCAGGTCATTGTTCAGCGCCACGAACTGCTGATCACTGCGGTGCAGCGCGTTGACGAACACGGCCAGGCTCTTGACGATCCCGACGAAGTCGCCGCGGCCCTCGTTCAGCGCGGTCAGCGCGTCCGAAAGTCCTTGCAGTGTCTTGTTGAACTGCTCGCCCTTGCCCTCGAAACCGTCGGCGAACGATTCGACGATATCGCCGAACGGGCCCTTGGGCTGCTCGGGGGTGGGGCCCAGATCGGACAGCAGCCTGCTGATCTGGTCGCGCAGTTGGTCGTATTCGACGGGGACCTGGGTGCGGTCCTCGTCGATGACCGCTCCGTCCTTCATCTCCGGACCGCCGGTGTAGGGCGGGGAGATCTGGATGACGCGGGAGGCCACCAGCGACGGGTTGAGGATCGAGGCGCTGGCGTTCTCGGGGACCTTGTACTTGCTGTCCCAGTGCAGCACCACCTTCATCCGGTCGCCCTGCGGTTCGATCGAGTCGATTGCACCGACCTTGACGCCCATGATGAGCACCTTGTCGCCCGGGTAGAGCGCCAGGGTCTGCGGGAAGTACGCGGTCACCGTGGTGGTGGTCAGCTTCTTGTACACGTTCCAGCCGACCGCGGCCGCACCGACGGCGACCACCAGCACGATGGCCGTGAGGATCACCGTCGCCTTGGAGAAGTGCGGCAGCTTGATGTTGCGGACGTTGAAGATCGTCGACATCTGTTCAGCCCTACCCTTCCTGCGAATTGGGCGGGAGGAACGGCGGATTGCCGGGCAGCGGCGGTGTTCCGACCGGCGGCAGCTGCTGGCCCGGCCCCGGCGGCGGGGGCGGTCCGGGCAGCGGCGGCGGCAGCGGCGCGCGACTCGGGATGGGTCCCGGCGGTGCCGGGACCCCGGGCGGACCGACCGGCACGGTGCGCGCCCCCGGCGGACCGGGCACCAGCGGCACCGGGGTGCCCGGCACGTTCGGCGGCAACTGACCGGGGATGGCGGCACTCGGGATGCCCGGTGTCGGGCCGAGCCCGTGCACATTCGGGTCGGAGGTCTGCACGCCGACGGGTCCCTGGTAGTTCGGTCCGTACGGGTTGTCGCCGAACGGGCCGACCGTCAGGTCCGCACATGGCAGCGGATCGTTGGGCCGCGGCAGACCGTCGGCCGGCGGGGTGTAGGAGCACGGCGAACCCTTGGGCACCGCAGGACCCGGGAACTCGGGGGTGCCTTCCAACACCCGCGGCGCCGGCGGGGGTGCCCCGTTCTCGAAGCGCTCCCCATTGGGATCGGGGAACTGGAACGCCGGCAGGCCGGCGTTGCGCCAGAACTGTTCGGGATCGATGCCGCGCTTCTTGAACGCGGCGTCGACGAAGGGCTGCAACAACGTCGGCGGCAACAGGTTGGCCACCATCACTTTGAAATAGGGTCCTGACGCGAACGCATCCGCCAGCGAGGTGATGAATTTCCCTGCGATGGACAGGGTGTCGGCCAGGTCTTGCTTGCGCTCGTTGAGCGTGTCGCTGATGGTGTTCAGCTGGGTCAGCACCTTGTTGAGGTTAGGATTGTCCTCGATCAGGCCGGAGACCTGCGTCGAGACATTCGAGATCCGCTCCAGCAGCATGTTCACCGCGTAGCTGCGCTCGTTGACCGCGGCCAGCAGGGTCTGGGCGTTGACCAGCAGCGCGTTGACCTGGCCGCTGCGGTCGCCGAGCACGGTGGCGATCTTGTTGGCGTTGGCGAGCAACTGCTTGAGCTGCTCGTCGCGCTGACCGAGGGTGTCGGAGAACCGCTGCACACCTTCCAGTGCCGCGCTGACATGCGGGTAGGTCTGATCGACGGTCTCGGACAGCACGTTCAGCGACTGCTTGACCGCCTGGGTGTCCCAGCCGGCCGTCCCCTGCGTCACGTCCAGGAATGCGTCGTAGATCTGGTACGGCGTCTGGGTCTGCTCCACCGGCAGAAACTCGCGCGGTTTGAGCAGCTCGTTGCCGCGCGGTTCGACCTCGATGTTCTTGCGGCCCAACACCGTATCGGTGCGGATGGCCGCGCGGCTCTCGGTGCCGATCTGCATACCGCCCAGGGTGTAGCCGATCTCGACCTTGTCGCCCTTGATCTCCATGCTCTGCACGGTGCCGACGTCGACACCGGCGATGCGCACCTTGTCGCCCACGTTCAGGCCACCGGTGTCGTTGAACTGGGCGTAGTACTCGGGCACCGCGAACAGCATCGGCACGCTGGTGATCGAGGATCCCACCCCGATGACGAGCGCCACCGTCACCACACCCATCACACCCTTGCGGATGCGGTCATTGCCCTGGATGGTTCTCATTGCGGTGTGCACCTCCCGGTCGGCTGGGATGTGAGCCGCACGTTACGGACCGGTCCGCCCGGCTGCAGGCCGTTGAGCTGGAGCGAGAGATCGCAGGCGTAGAAGTTGAAGAAGTCGCCGTAGATGCCACCGGAACGGCCCAGAATCTTCAGCGAGGCAGGGATCTTCTGCACGATGTCGTTCACCTGGTCGAGCTGATCGATCAGCGGTTGCTGGATGGTCTCCAGGTAGCCGAAGGTGTCTCGCAGCAGCGGCCGGTTGTCGGCCAGCAGATCCGACAGCGATCCGGCGGCGTTGCTGATATCGGCCACCGACTCGCCGATCGGGTCGGCGCGGTTCTTCAGGCCGGTGATGAGTGTCTCGAAATTCACCAGCGTCTCGTCGAACTGCTTCTGGTGCTTGACGGTGGTGTCCAGCACGGTGTTCAGGTTGGTGATGACCTCGCCGATCGCCTGATCACGGTCTGCCAGAGCCGATGTCAACTCGGCGGTCTGGTCGAGGATGTCGTTGATGGTGCCACCTTGGCCCTGGAAGATCGTGATGATCGAGGTCGCGATGTTGTTGACCTTGTCCGCGTCCAGCGATTTGAACAGCGGACGGAAACCGCCGACGAGGGCGTCGAGGTCCAGCGCCGGTTCGGTGCGTTCCAATGGGATGGTGGCACCCGCCGGCAGCACGGTGTTGCTGTCCCCGCGGCGCAGCTCGACGTAGCGGTTGCCGATCAGATCGAGATAGCGGATGGCAGCGGTGCTCTCGGAGAACAGCTGCAGGTTGCGTTCGACCTCGAAGTCGACGCGCACCCGCTCGCCGCCGTCGATCAGCGTGACGCCCTCCACCTTGCCGACCTCGACGCCGTAGGCGCGCACGAACTGTCCGGTGCGCAGACCGCTGGCGTTCTCGAAGATCGCCGAATAGCCGGTGGTCCGGTCGAAGCGCAGCTGGGCGAACACCACGAAGATCAGCGCGGTGAAGGTCAGCAGCACCGCGGAGATGGCCCCCAGTTTGAAGAGCGTGCCCTTGATACTCATGATGCGTTACTCATGGGTTGATCGTGTTCTCCCCCACCTGGCGTCCCCAGACGTATTCCTGCATGATCGGCTGCCCGAGTTCGAAGTGGTTGTACGGCGCAATGCTGGCGCCGGTGTCCATCACCAGATACGGCATCGGCCAGAGGTCGCGGGTGATCGGCTGCCAGCAACCCGGGCGCCCGCCCGGCCCGCCGGTGGCGTTGACGCGCGGTAGGTTGTCCGGGAACACGTACGGGTTGCCCGCGCCCAAAATAGAACTGCGGGCGAGAAGCGAGTACCCGTTACCACCCAGCGCACCGGCAAGTTTAGGTGCCACACCATGAAAATTACGAATCGTACAGACCAATTGCGGACTGTAATAGTCCAGCAGCTTCGAGGTGGGCAGCAGATCCTGCGCGCCGCGCACCAGATACGGGCCGCCGCGCTCGAAGATGTCGGCGCCGGTGTTGCCGAACCCGACGGCGGCCATCAGCGCCTGGTCGATGTTGCCCTGCTCGGCGTTCAGCGTCTGCGCGGTGGTCACCGCGTTGGCCAACCCGTCGAACAGGTCCGGCGCCGCCTCGGAGTAGACCTCGCCCAGATCGGCCAGGCCGGTGATGTCGCGGCGGATCTGCGGCATGCGCGGATTCAGTTCCCCGAGAATGTCGTTGCCGTCGACCAGGGACTGGCCGAACTTGTCGCCGAGCCCGTCGAGGGCCTGGGCGGCCGCGGTCAGGGTCTGGTTCAGCTTCACCGGGTCGATCTGCTCGGAGATCTTCATGATCGTCTCGAACAGGGTGTTGAACTCGGTGGTGGTGCCGCTGGCCTGGATCGTGGCGCCGCTGCTGAGGCGTTCCGAGGACGGATTCTCCGGAGACAGGAACGAGATGTACTTGTTGCCGAACACCGTGGTGGCCCGCAGTTCGGCCTGCACGTTGGACGGGATGAGCGACAGGTACTTCGGGTCGACGTCGAGGGTCAGCTTGGCCTGCGGCACATCACCGACGGTGACGACACCGGCCTCGGCGAGCCGCCCGATCGGCACCCCGTTGAAGGTGACCTTGGAGCCGCGGTCCATGGCCAGACCGGCGCGCTCGGCCATCACCGTCAGCTGCACACGCTTTTCGAAGTAGCCGCGGAACTGCAGCCAGGTCAGCGTCAGGATGAGCGCGCTGACGAGCAGCAGGATGAGCCCGGCGACCTTGTACGGCGGCGTCTTCGGCTTGACCAGGGGTGCGGAGGGCTGCGTCATGGCTACACCGTCAGGTTGAAGTTCGGGTCGGTGCCGTAGAGCGCCAACGAAGCCAACAGGACGACCAGCACGATGGCGATCAGCGAGGTGCGCATCGACCGGCCGACGGCCTCGCCCACGCCGACCGCGCCGCCGCTGGCGAAGTATCCGAAGTAGCAGTGGTTCAACATGATGATGATCGACATGATGATCACCTCCAGGAAGGACCACATCACGTCATCCACCCGCAGGAAGGTGTGGAAGTAGTGCTCGTAGGTGCCGACCGATTGCGAGTAGAAGACGGTGGTGACCAGCTGCGCCGACAGGAACGACAGCAGGATCGCCATCGCGTACAGCGGCACGATCACGATGGCGCCGGCCATCAGCCGGGTCGACACCAGATAGGAGATGGACTTGATGCCCATCACCTCCAGGGCGTCGATCTCCTCACTGATGCGCATGGCGCCGAGCTCGGCGGTGGCGCCGGCGCCGACGGTGGCCGCCATCGCCTGGCCGGTGACGACCGGTGCGACGACGCGGATGTTGGCCAGTGCGGCGAAGAAGCCGGTGAATGCCTCGACACCGATGTTGCCCAGCGAGGCGAAACCCTGAATGGCGATCAGCGAACCGGCCGACAGCGTGACGAACCCGATGATGGCCACGGTGCCGCCGATGACGGCCATCGCGCCGGTGCCCATACCGATCTCGGCGACCAGGCGCAGCGACTCGCGGCGGTAGTGCTTGAAGGCGTGCGGCAGGTGCCCGACGGCCTGGACGACGAACCACGCGACATGCCCGATGCTGTCGAGGAACCGGCCCGGCGCCCCGGCGTATCCGCGGGTGCGGTCGAAGGCGCGGGGGAAGCGGGTCCGCAGGACGGCAGATGTGCTCATGCGCAATCCGCCTTCGGCTTCTTGCCAAACGTCACGTTCAGCCTCCCGTTCCGAAGCGCACACCGATCGTCGTCAGCACCACGTTCACGGCGAACAGGGCGACGACGCAGAGCACCAGGGTCTCGTTGACCGCGGTGCCCACCCCCTTGGACCCGCCGGCCACGGTGAGTCCGCGGTAGCAGCCCACCAGCCCGGCGATCAGGCCGAACAGGGTGGCCTTGATGACCGAGATCATGACCTCGGGGAAGCCGGTGAGCAGGGTCAGCGTGGAGACGTAGGCGCCGGCGTTGACGTTCTGGATGTAGACGCCGAAGAAGTAGCCACCGACCAGGCCGATGGTGATCACCGCGCCGTTGAGCAGGAACGCCACGAAGGTGGCCGCGACCACGCGGGGCGCCACCAGCCGCTCGATGGGATCGATGCCCAGCACCTCCATGGCGTCGATCTCTTCGCGCACGGTGCGCGCACCCAGGTCGGCGCAGATGGCGGTGGAGCCGGCGCCGGCGACGACCAGCACCGTGACCAGCGGTCCGAGCTGGGTGACCGCGCCCAGCGCCGCCCCGGCGCCGGACACGTCGGCGGCACCGAACTCGGCAAGCAGGATGTTCAGCGTGAAGATGATGAGCACGGTGAGCGGGATGGACACGGCCAGCGTCGGCAGGAAGGCCACCCGGATCAGGAACCAGCTCTGAAGGATGAACTCCTTCCACTGGAAGGGCCGCGTGAGCAGCGCTTTGCCGGTCAGCACCGACATTTTGAAGAAACCGCCGACCATGGTCAGCGGTTTGTCCAGCTGGTCCTTGACGTAGTCGACCAGACCGTTGCCCGCTGTCACAGGCCTACCTCCGGGACGAGATCTTCGCGCAGCAGACTCAGCTGTCGCACGCCCCCTCCTCTACTGTTCGGAGCCCCGTCTCCATTGCGTGTGATCGTGCTCTACCTACCGGTCGGTAGTAACTCGGACCACAGGACTGTACCCGATCCGTAACCGGCCCGGTGCGGCATCGGGATTTATTCATATCGCAACTGTCAGCAAACCCGCCCGGATCGCGTCCGGGCGGGGTCTGTGATAGGAAACCTTGCCCCAGTGCATCTTTCGCCGGCGTCAATGGCGCTCAAGCGCCGAACATGGTGCGGAGCTCGGTCTTGAGCACCTTGCCGGAGGGATTCCGAGGCAGCGCGTCGACCACTTCGAGGGCCTTGGGGTGCTTGTAGCGAGCCAACCGTTCGGTGAGGAATTCGTCGAGTTCGGCAAGCGTGAGCCCGGCAGCGGAGAGCGCAACGACGGCCACCGGCACCTCGCCCCACTTCTCGTGCGGCCGGCCGATCACTGCGACCTCGGCAATGGACGGGTGAGCAGCCAGAACGTTCTCGACCTCGGCGCAGTAGATGTTCTCTCCGCCGGAGATGATCATGTCCTTCTTACGGTCGACGACCCAGATGTAGCCCTCGTCGTCCTGGCGCACCAGGTCACCGGAATGGAACCAGCCGCCCGCAAACGAATCGGCGGTCGCCGCCGGGTTGTTCCAGTACCCCGCCATCAGGGTCGGCGCCCGATAGACGATCTCGCCCACCTCGCCGACCGGCACGTCGTTCATGTCCTCGTCGACGATGCGCGCCGACACCGTCGGGATGACCTTGCCGACCGAACCGAGCTTGCGAATCGCGTCCTCGCCCAACAACATACAGGTCACCGGAGACATCTCGGTCTGCCCGAAGGCGGCCAGGATGTTGGCGCCGGGGAAGGTCTGCGCCATTTCCTTCAGCAACGTATCCGAGGCCGGCGCCGCACCCCACGACAACACCCGCAGCCTGAGGTTGCGGGGCTGGGCGCGCTGCGCTGCGCACACCGCCTGCCACTGGGCGGGCACCAGGAAGATGCCGGTCACCACCTCGGCCTCCAGCACGTCGAGCAGGGCACCCGGCTCGAAGGCGCCCAGCGGATAGACCACGGTGGGCCTGCCCAAAAGCAGCCCCGGGATCATGTTGCCGATCCCGGCGATGTGGAACAGCGGGACACCGATGAAGCCGACATCGTGGTTGAGGTCGGCGCCGTTGGTGAACAGGAAGGTTTGCGCCTGACCGCTGATGTTGGTGTGGGTGAGCACCGCCCCCTTCGGCCGACCGGTCGTGCCCGAGGTGTACATGATGAGCGCGGGTGAGTCGTTCGGGATGTCCACCGGCTCCGGGGACGGGTTCTGCTCGGCAAGCAGGTCGTCGTAGCCGAGCACGCCGTCCTCGGTGTTGCCGCCCGCGACGATGACCGTGGTCAAGCTCGAGTCCAGGTCGCGGACCGCGGTGGCCACCGGCGCCAGCACCGCCTCGGTGACGACCACCCGCGCGGCGCAGTCGCTGACCAGGAATGCGATCTCCGGCGGCGTCATCCGGAAGTTCACCGGCACCGCGATGGCGCCGAGCCGGTTGGCGGCCAGGAAGGTCTCGATGAACTCGTTGCGATTGAGCATCAGGATCAGCACCCGGTCGCCGAACTCGACGCCACGGCGCTGCAGCGCACCGGCCAACGCATCGACCCGCCGATCGAGCTCGGCCCACGTGGTGGTCTGCCCGAGGAAGCGCAGCGCGGTCTTCTCCGGCTGCATCAGGGCGTGCCGGGAGAGCTGGTTCGACCAGTTCTGCTGCCGGGCGAGATACGGCTGTTCGGTGCGAGACGGGGCGGTCTGAACGGTCAACGCAGCACTCTTTCGTCAGGGGATACCGTGCGCTCTTGCGCATGTTCAAATTTTGAGCAAGGTTTATATTTGATCAAACCCTGTGTCGTCCCGGTCACACTATGACGACACCGCCCCCGGGACAAGCCTCCCGACAGCACAGCAAGGACCACATGAACGCATCCGTCCGGCTGCAGCCGGCGCGTCGGCGCGAGCAGCTCTCCGACGAGGTCGCCGGCCACCTACGGGTGGCGATCATGTCCGGTTCTCTGCGGCCGGGAACCTTCGTCCGCCTCGACGAAACCGCCGCTGCGCTCGGCGTCAGCATCACCCCGGTGCGCGAGGCGCTGCGCACGCTGCGCGGTGAGGGCATGGTGCAGCTGGAGCCCAACCGCGGACATGTCGTGTCACCGTTCACCCGCGACGACATCGCCGACATCTTCTGGTTGCAGGGCGCCATCGCGGCCGAGTTGGCCGCCACTGCCGCGCAGCGGGCCACCGATGCCGATATCGACGAGCTCGAGCGGCTGACCGATGATCTCGACACTGCGGTTCAGGCCGGTGAGGTGGAGGCGATCGCGCTGGCCGAGTTCAGATTCCACCGGGCGTTCAACCGGACGACCAATCGGATGAAGCTGGCCTGGTTCCTGCTGAACGCCGCGCGCTACCTGCCGCCACACATCTACGCCTCCGATCCGCAATGGGGTGTGGAGGCGGTGGCCAATCACCGCCAACTCGTCGCCGCGATGCGCCTCCGCGACGCCGCCGAGGTGGTGCGGCTGACGCGCAGTCAGTTCGACGACGGAGCCCGCCGGCTCACCAGCCTGCTCGACGACCTGGGCCTGTGGACCTGACACCCCTTCTTCACGCCCAATCGAACAAACGGGCGCCGAAGTGCGAGTGGGATCCGACCAAACGTCGATCTCGGTATCAGGGGATCCCAGCCTAGGCCAGTGCCTCGGCGCGCTTCTTCAGATTTCCGGCCAGGTGCTCCAACGCATCGTTGACGACCTTCTTCACCATCATCGACGGCACGCCCGGCATGTCCACCTCGACGTCCATGTCGACGGTGAGCAGGCTGGTCGGGCCCATGTCCACGACGGCGAAGAGCTGCTCCTGTTTGGAGAACACGTTGCCCTGCTGCATCACGGTCTGGATCTGGTTCTCCGCGGGGTAATAGACGGCCTGGATGTAGGTGCCTTCCATACCCTGCACCTTGGTGTCCAGGCGCAGCTGGCTGGGCCGGCCGTCGTCGTAACGGGCCAGGATCCAGGCGCCGACAACCTCTTCGTTCCACTGCGGGTACGCCTCGAAATCCGCAACGATCGACATGATCGTGGCGGCGGTGGCGGACACCTCGACGGTCTTGCTGACGATCGGCATCCGGCGAGCATATCGACCCGGCACAGCGCGTCGACGCTGGCGGTGGCGGCGCATGCCACTCTCACTTTGCCGCCCTGCGCGCAGAGTCAACGGGAAGGGGCCGGCGTCAGATCTGGACCGTCTCGCCGCGGCCCAGTTCGACGATGCGGTCATCCATCTGACGACGGGTCATCACATCGCGGAACTCGCTCAGCGGCGAGGCGAAGACGCCGTAGTCGTCGAAGTGCACCGGGATGACCTTCGGCAGGTCCAGTGCCGCGACGGCTGCGGCACCCTGTTCCCCGTCCATCGTCACGGTGAGGCCGAACGGCAGCTTGCCGCCCGCGGGCAACCGGGTACCCCCGAGATGCACGATGCCCGCCTCGATGGAACTGAACCGCACCGGTATCTCCTTGAGGTCCTCGATGTAGAGCGTGTCCCCGGAGATGTAGAGCCGACGCTGCACCGGGTCGTCGACCGTGCCGAAGTCGAGCATCGACCCCATCACCGGCGGCAGCAGGCGCTGGGTCCAGGTCGGCGCGTGCCGACCGGGTAGCGCCGTGACGCGCAAGGTCGTGGAGCCCTTGACGATATCGCGCGATTGCCAGGTCAGCAGGCCGCGCGCACCGTCGAATCCTCTGCGCACCAGTCGTTTCGCGGCATGTGGTGTGGTCAGCACCCGCAGCGAATGGTCGAGGTCGCGCTGGGCGACGCGGTCCCAGTGATCCCCGTGCATGTGCGACAGCACGATGGCGTCGATGGGCGGCAGTTCATCGATGCTCAGCGCCGGCGGATGCCGCCGCCGCGACACCAGCCCATATCCCAGATAGGCGTGTTGCCCTTGGTGCAGGAAGTTCGGATCGGTCAGCACCGTGATCCCGCCCGCCGAGATCAGCGTCGTGGCGTTGCCGACGAACGTGACGCTCAAATCCATCGGCGCGCCGTCCGCCGGGCGGCCTTGGCCGCCAGAACCCCGGCCAGCACCCACGGCCCGGCGACCAGCAGCGGATCCATCCAGGTGTGCGCGTTGTCCACGCGGGTGGTGCCGACCCGGGATCGCCAACCGTGGTGGGTGAATTCGCTTCTGATCCCGGTCTGGGTGATGGGGTTGTCCGGGCGCAGGGTGAACATCGACGCGAGGTGGCTCTCGACGGCGTCGATCCGATCACCACCGATCAACAACAGCCAGTGCGCCGCCCGACCCTCGCTGTAACGATAGGCGAACCGGCGCACCATGCCGGACAGTCCACGCAGCGGTGTCGACGTACCGAAAACCGGTGTCAGCCTGGCGTGTTCGATGGACCGTTCACGGGGTCGCTGCTCAGGCTGCTGCTCCGGGAGATCCCAGTGCGCGCCGGAGGCGGTCTTGTCGAACCGCATCCGCGGCACGGCCGGCCGGTCGGCGGGATCGAGATCGACGCCCCAGCCCGGGATCCGCGCCCGCAGATCGTCGCTGTCGGGTACCGGAGGGTGATCAGCGGTGTAGACCATGGTGTGTGCTCCTGTCAGCCGGCCGAGGTCAGGACGATCGGCTTGATGCAGTCGTCGAGCTTGGCGGAGAAGATGTGGTAACCATCGGCAATGTGTTCCAGCGGGATTCGGTGGGTGACAAGGTCGTTGGGTTTGAGGTAGCCGTTGCGGATGTGGGAGAACAGCCGCGGCCACTGCCGTTTCACCGGGCACTGGTTCATCCGCAGTGTCAGCCCCTTGTTCATCGCGTCGCCGAATTTGACCGCGCTGAACATCGGGCCGTAGGCACCCATGACCGACACCGTGCCGCCCTTGCGCACCGAGTCGATGGCCCAGTTCAGTGCGATCGGCGATCCGCCCTGTAGTTTGAACTTGGCAGCCGTGACGTGTTGCAGGAAGTTTCCGTCCGCTTCGGCGCCGACACAGTCGATCACCGCGTCGGCACCGAGCCATCCGGTCGCCTTCTTCATCTCCACCACGATGTCGTCGAACTCGGCGAAGTTACGGGTTTCGGCGTGCGCGAAAACACGGGCCTTCGCCAGCCGGTTCTCCAGATGATCGATCACGATCACCCTGCCGGCGCCCATCAGCCACGCGGATTTCGCGGCGTACAGCCCGACCGGTCCGGCACCGAACACCGCGACGGTGTCACCTTCGGCGATATCGGCCAGCTGCGCACCGAAGTAACCGGTGGCCAATGCGTCGGTGCACAGCAGCGCATCCTCGTCGTCCATCCAGTCCGGGATGATCGAGGGCCCGACATCGGCGAACGGCACCCGCACGAACTCGGCCTGTCCGCCGTCATACCCCCCGCAGGTGTGCGAGTACCCGTAGATGCCGCCGACCGCAGTGGCGTTCGGATTCACGTTGTGGCAGTTGGAATACAGCCCGCGCGCACAGAAGTAGCAGGAACCGCAGTAGACGTTGAACGGCACCATGACACGGTCACCGCGTTTCAGGTGGCGGACCGACGGTCCGACCTCTTCGACCACGCCGATGAACTCGTGGCCGAACGTCATACCGACCCGGGTATCCGGCATCATCCCGTGGTAGAGGTGCAGATCGGAACCGCAGATGGCGGCCATCGTGACGCGGACGATCGCATCGTTGGGATGTTCGATCGTGGGCATCGGTTTCTCTTCGACCCGCACCTTGTACGGCCCGCGGTAGACCATTGCGCGCATGCTGCCTCCTCAAGTGGCGGACGCACGGCGGCTACCCACTTTGGTGGGGCGGAAACGAGCGCTCGGTCAGGGAGTCGTGTCGTGGACTGCGGTACCCAGCAGGCTGCGGATTTCGTCCGGGATGCGAATCGGGCGTCGGGTTTCGCGGTCGACGTAGACGTGCACCCACGAGCCGACCGCGGCCACCTGGCCGCCGACGGCCCACAACCCGGTGCGGTAGGTGACGCTGCTGTTGCCCAGCCGGGTCACCGCGAGACCGACCACGAGATCGGACGGGAACTGCAATTCGGCGAAGTAGCGGCAACTCGATTCGGCCACCACGCCGAGCCAGGGGACGGTCATCGGGTCGACGTGGGCTGCGGTGCCGATCCAGGCGTTGATCGCCGTGTCGAACAACTGGTAGTAGACGGCATTGTTGAGATGACCGAACATGTCGTTGTCGGTCCACCGCGTCTGCACCGGCCAGTGCACCCCGAAGTCCGCGCTCGTGTACTCCATGCCGGCAAGCATGTCAGGCTTGAACCATGTTGATTCGCGGTGCGGTCCTGGAAACCATCGGCGCAGCCCGTCCGTACTCCGCGTCGCGGCCCCTGGCCGTGACGGAACTGCAGCTCGACGATCCCGGTGACGGTGAGCTGCTGGTGCGGATCGAGGCGGCCGGCCTGTGTCACTCCGATCTGTCCGTTGTCGACGGCAACCGGGTGCGGCCGGTGCCCATGCTGCTGGGCCACGAGGCCGCCGGGATCGTCGAGAAGACCGGCGGCGGTTCGGATCTGACGGTCGGGCAGCGGGTGGTGATGACGTTCCTGCCGCGGTGCGGACAGTGCAGCGCGTGCGCGACCGACGGTTTGGCGCCGTGCATCCCGGGCAGCGCGGCCAATGGCGCGGGCACCCTGCTCAGCGGGGCGGTACGCCTCGGCGGCGGCGTGCTGCACCACCTCGGGGTGTCGGGGTTCGCCACCCATGCGGTGGTGGATCGGCGTTCGGTGGTGCCGGTGGACGATGACGTCCCCCCGGTGGTGGCATCGCTGCTCGGCTGCGCGGTGCTCACCGGCGGCGGCGCGGTGCGCAACGCCGGACGACCGCAGCCGGGTCAGACGGTCGCCGTGGTCGGGGTCGGCGGCGTCGGGATGGCCGCCGTGCTCACCGCGCTCGCCTATGACGATGTCCGGGTGGTCGCGGTGGACCGGATGCCGGACAAGCTGGCGTTGGCCGAGTCGTTGGGCGCGCATGAGACGTTCACACCCGAACAGGCCGACGGGCTCAAGGCCGAGGTGGTCATCGAGGCGGTGGGGCATGCCGCCGCCCTGGAGACCGCCATCGGGCTGACCGCGCCCGGTGGCCGCACCATCACGGTGGGACTGCCCGCCCCCGACGCCCGGATCTCGGTGTCGCCGTTGGGGTTGGTGGCCGAGGGCCGCTCCCTGATCGGCAGTTACCTGGGCTCGGCCGTGCCCGCGCGTGACATCCCGGCATTCGTCGAGCTGTGGCGCGCCGGGCGGCTGCCGGTGGAGCGGCTGGTATCGGCGACCATCGCGCTCGACGACATCAACACCGGTATGGACGAGCTCGCCGACGGCCGGGCGGTCCGGCAGATCATCGAGTTCTGAGCCTCGCGCTCAGACGGTCAGGCCGACGCGCTCGCCGGCGGCCCGCACCACCGACCACAGCCCCGGCGCTCCCTTGGCCAGCGGCCAGGTGATCACCGAGACGGCCACCGCGCAGACGCTCACCGCGATGGAGGCCGGCACCCGGACCGGGTCCATGAGGTCGTTCTCGGCGAACGGCCCGGCGTCGGCCGAGACCATCAGCGGGGTGAACTTACGCAACGAGCGGCCCGCGCCGCGCAGCGAGTCGACCGCGGCGACCACCGAGCCGCTCTTGGCGATCTCGGCGCGCAGCGCGTCGACGGGCAGGCCGAGATGCTCGGCCAGCAGACCATCGCGCATGTCCGCGATATGCGTGCGCACATCCTCGCGACCATCCGGATCATCCAGCGCCACATCGCATTCGCTGTCGAAGCCGAGCGACCGGTTGTTCAGGTTGGAGGATCCGATCCGCAGGAACCGGTCATCGGCGACCACGATCTTGGAGTGGATGTACAGCGACTGGCCGCCGGGCACCGCCGGCCAGTAGACACCGAGCCGGCCGTGCTGATCGGCGTCCCACAGCAGCTCGAGCATCCGCGCCCGCGCGCTGTCCATCGACTCGCGCTCCAGCGGGCTCTCCGACGTGCGCGGCAGGACGATGACGACCTCGGGGCCGTCCGGTTCACGCAGCCGATCCGCCAGCGCCTCGCAGATCCCCCGCGCGGCCAGGTACTGGTTCTCCAGATAGATGACGGCGCGGGCGGCGGCGATGGCGGCCAGGTTCAGGGCCTCGACCTCACGGACCTCGTCGCGCTCCGGTAGCGCCGGCAACGTGCGGGCGATGCCGACCGGCACGTGGCGCAACGCCGGCTCGCAGTGCCTGGGCCAGACGCTTGCTCCGGGCCCCACCGGCGGCAATGCCCGACCGGTCGCCATCTCCCACCGGTCGCGGGCCACCTCGGCCAACGACCGCGCGGCCTCGCCGTCCATCACCGCCGCCACCTCGTGGCGGGGACCGTAGGTCTCGCCGGCGGCGCGCCGACCGGGGTCCTGGGCGTCATGCGAGCGGGTGTCCCAACGGCCCAGTGTCAGGTCGATTCCGCCGCAGAAGGCCACGGCGTCATCGATCACCACGATCTTCTGGTGGTGCACCGCACCGGTGGGATGGGCTCCGTCGACTGCCAAATGCATGCGCTGCGAGGTGATCCGGTTGAGCCACTGCACCGGCACGATGCTGTACCAGTACCGCTCGAACACCGGCAGCAGGCGCAAGTTCGACTTGAGAACGTAGACCTTCAGGTGCGGGCGCCGCCACAGCAGCCAGAACAGGAACGGCCCCAGCTGGTTGGGGCCGGGCAGCGTCGCGCGGCCGGGCTCGAAGGTCATCCTGGCGTCGAAGTCCCATCCCACCAGCAGGATCCGGTTCTCGGCGCCGAGCATCGCCGACTTCACCTGCCGCAGATAGTCTGCGCCGTCGATGACGGGGGCGTACCGATCGGCCTCGACGGTCCGCCAGCACGTCTCACCCGGTGACAACAGCCCGGTGCCGATCATGGTCATCTCCTTCGAACCCACTCGACTGTTGAGTCGGCTGATCGCGTGCGTTTTGCACGCACATGAGATGCGAAACACACCGCCGCGAGCGGTGTCAGCCCACGTTGTGCAGGTCGATGCCTCCCTGGGCGACCATATCGGCGTAACGCTGCTGGTCGGCGGTCAGCTTCGCCACCACCTGATCACCCGGTATCTCCATCGGGGTCAGGCTGTTCTGCGCGTTGAACTTCTGGTACGCCTCGGTGGCGAATGTCGTCTGCAGCCCGTCGACCAGCGTGTCGGTCACCTCGGGCGGTGTCCCCTTCGGCACCGTCATGAACCGGTACTGGGTCACCACGATGTCGTATCCCTGTTCCCTGGCCGTCGGCACATCCGGCAGATAGCTGACCCGTTCCGGACTGAACACCGCCAGCGGCATCAGCTTGCCGGACTGGATGTTCTCGATCGCCTCGCCGACATGGATGACCGAGACGTCGACCTCACCGGCCAGGACGGCAGCCAGGTTGGGAGCACCGCTGGCGAACGGGACGCTCTCGGACAGCACACCGGCGCCCTTCATCAGCAGGGCGCCCGACAGTTGTGCGCCGGTGCCCACTCCGGTGGTCCCGTAGCGGATCGGCCGATTGGCCGTCTTCATGTCCTCGACGGTGCGCAATCCCTTGTCGGGGTTGGCGACGAGCGCGTAGTTCTCGCTCGAGATGCCGTGCACGACGTCGAAGTCCTCGATGCGGGTGACCTCGTCGGGACTCACCGCCAGCGGGGTGATCGCGAACAGCGAGGCGTTCTGGATGGCGATGATGGAGCCGTCGGCCGGCGCCTCGGCGATATCCGCCGCGGCGACAGCGCCGTTGCCGCCCTCGCGGTTGGTCACCCGGAACGGCGCGTCCAGGTCGGCGGTGAGGCCCTTGGCGATGGCACGGCTGATGACGTCACTGGATCCGCCGGTGGCGTAGCCGACCAGCATCTCGACCCCGCCGGACGGCCAGCTGCCGCCGGCGGTGTCGGTGGTCTTCGGTTCCGGGGCGCCCCCGCAGGCGGTGACCACCAGCGCGGCGGTGGCCGCAAGCGCGGCCCGGGGACGGAGATGGGAGGCCGCGATCGCCATGAAGATATCTTTCCTGTGTGCCGACCGCCGACTGCCTGACGGTTCGCCTGGAGATCCTACGCGGCCGTCAGCAACCGCGTGCCCGATCGGGCCGCACTCAGAACCAGCTGTCCTGCATGTCGAGTGTCGTGCGATCCATCTTCTCCAACAAATCAAGTTGCGCAGTCGTTCTCGGCAACTCATAGCGGAAGAAGAATCGGGCGCCTGCCGCTTACCTTCGTAGAAATCACCATCTTTGGCAAACGCGGCCAGGTATTGCTCGAGCCACACCCACGCGATGACGATGTGTCCGAACGCCTCCAGGTAGATCGCGCTGTTGGCCATGGCCGCCTCGAGGTCTCCCGAGGCGAACAGGCCCGCGGTCACCGACAGCAACCGCTGCCAGGACGCATCGAGTTGTCTGCCCAGCGGGTCATCACCGGCCCGGGCGACGGTCGCCGCGATCCGCTCGCCGAGCGCGGCGAGGCTCGCCCCGCCGTTCTGGGTGACCTTGCGACCCAGCAGGTCCACACTCTGGATGCCGTGCGTGCCCTCGTGGATGGGGTTGAGCCGGTTGTCGCGGTAGTGCTGCTCGACGTCGTACTCGCGGGTGTAGCCGTAACCGCCCAGCACCTGGATCGCCAGGCTGTTGGCCTCCAGACACCACTGCGACGGCCAGCTCTTGGCGACGGGCGTGAGGATGTCGAGCAGCGCGTGCTCACCGAGATCGGTCAACCGTGCGCAGTACAACGCCAGGCCGAGCGCACCCTCCACATAGGCCTTCTGCGACAACAGCATCCGCTTGACGTCGGCATGCTCGATGATCGGGACCTGCGGTGTGGTGGGGTCCTTGACCCGACGCCCCTGCGGCCGCTGCCGGGCGTAGTCCAACGATTTGAGGTAGCCGGTGTATCCCAGGGCCACCGCACCCATCCCGACACCGAGGCGGGCCTCGTTCATCATGTGGAACATGTAGGCCAGTCCGCGATGCGGCTCACCCACCAGGTAGCCCTCGGCTCCGTCGAAGTTGAGCACCGTGTTCGTGATCCCGCGTTGGCCCATCTTGTGGTTCAGCCCGGAGATCGCCACCGCATTGCGTGCGCCGTCGGCGGTGAACTTGGGCACGATGAACAATGAGATGCCCTTGGTGCCCGCGGGCCCACCGGGGATCTTCGCCAGCACGAGGTTGACGATGTTCTCCGAGAGTTCGTGCTCGGCGCCCGAGATCCACATCTTGGTGCCGAAGAGCCGGTAGCTGCCGTCGGGTTGGGGTTCGGCGCGGGTGGTGATATCGGCCAACGACGAACCGGCCTGCGTCTCCGAGAGCGCCATCGTCCCGGTGAACCGGCCGGCCAGCATCGGCTTGACGAACGTCTCGATCTGTTCGGGGCTACCGAACTCCGCGATCAGGTTCGCGTTGGCCATGGTCAGCATGAGATAGCCCGAGGTGCTGGTATTGGCCGCCGAGATCCACGCGAACCCCGCCTGGGCGATGGTCACCGGCAGCTGCGCACCGCCCAATTCGGCATCGAAGGTCATGCCCAGCAGATCGGCCTTGGCGAACGCCTCCAGGGCCGCCTTCACCTCGGGGATGACCGTCACCGTGGTGCCGTCGAAGGTGGGCTCGTTGGCATCGCTGAGCTTGTTGTGCGGGGCGAAATAGCGTTCGGCCAGTTGTTCGCACAGATCGAGCACCCCATCGAAGGTCTCCCGCGAATGCTCGGCGAACCGCGGCTGCGCGATCAGATCTTCTACGTTCAGCCATTCGTAGAGCAGGAAGTCCAGGTCGCGGCGGGACAGGATGGTCGACTTCATGGCGTCAGGTTAATCCTCGACCGGCGGCGGGTCGGGCAGTGCCAGTTGTGCCAATCGCGCTGGATCGAGGATCGACAAGACCGCGGTCAGGCGGCCGTGCTCGACTGTGCAAGCCATCAGGCCGAGCGGTCGTCCGGTCGGTCCCCAGACCGCGATGCCCGGCTCACCGTTGACCAGGACGCGCCGGGCCGTCACCCGCGCGTCCTGACCACGCCGGACGGCGTCGAGGACAGCCTCGCGACCGGTGCCTGCGGTGAGCCCGTGTGCGGTGTACCGCTGCCAGCTCAGGTCGGGATCGAGCACGCGCAACAGCGCGGTGAAATCACCGTCGCGGGCGGCGGCCAGGAAAGCATCGACGACCTCACGTTGCTCCTTGCGGCGACGGGGATCGGGAACCGGCACATCGCGAACGCGACGGCGCGCCCGGCTGGCCAACATCTTGGTCGCATCGGCGCTTTTGTTCAAGATCTCGGCGATCTCGGCGAAGGGCACGGCGAACATATCGTGCAGCACGAAGGCGAGCCGTTCCTCGGGACGCAATGAGCCGAGTACCACCAACAGTGCCAGTCCGACCGAATCGGCGAGCACCGCGACCTCCTCCGGTGTCTCGTCATCCTCGGCGACGACGAGTTCGGACAGTTCCGGCGTCAGGGCGACTTGCGCGCCGGCCGAACGCGCGCGCAAAACGTCGATACAGACACGGCCGAGAACCGTCGTGAGCCAGCCGGGCAAGTTGTCGATCGCCTCGGCGTCGTGCCGGTTCAGCCGCAGCCAGGTTTCCTGCACCGCATCCTCGGCGTCGGCTCGTGAACCGAGCAGGCGGTGGGCCAACGCGAGCAGCCGTGGGCGCTGCTGCTCGAACGTCATCGCAGTCATCGGTTACCTCTCGTCGCGCGCATCCGTCATACCCATGACGAGTCGGGACCCACCGACGTAACCACGAAACGGAGACCGCCTTGAACATGACGCTGTGGATCGTCGCCTGTGCCGCGGCCGTCGCCTATCTGGCCGGGGGACTCAGCCTGCTGTTGATGTCCCGCGACCGGTACCGGTCGCTGGCCGACAGCCAGCGCTGGGTCGACGACTTCTCCGACGGCCACCTCAAAGCCATCGCGGCGATCAAGCTGACCGGCGCCGGCGGGCTGCTGGTGCCGGCCCTGGTCCCGCTGGCCGCCTGCGGTATGGCGCTGTTCATGGCGGGCGCGGCGACGACGCGTTTCCGCCGTAGCGAATGGAATTATCTGGCCGGCGATATCGCCTTCCTGGCGATGTTCGTGTTCTTGGCCTGGGGACGATTCATGCTGCCGGTGCGTTGAGCTGGCGCAGCGCGGTCCGCAGACCCCGGCGCTTGCCGGTGGCAGGGTCGACTTCGAAGGCTTCGCGCATACCCTCGCGGATCCGGAACTTCAGCTCGGAGTTCGTCTCGGGGGCGTCGTCGGAGCCGGATTTGAGGAACCTGTTGGGCAGGGCCAGCTTGGCGATGGTCCACCACGACTGACTGTACTGTCGCGCAAGCGATCCCGTGGTGTAGGGCAGGTCGTACTTGTCGCACAGCGCCTGTACCCGGGCGGCGATCTCGGCGTAGCGGTTGCTGGGCAGATCGGGGAACAGGTGGTGCTCGATCTGGTAGCACAGGTTGCCGCTCATGAAGGCCATGACGGGTCCGGCGTGAAAGTTGGCCGAGCCCAACATCTGTCGCAGATACCATTCGCCGCGGGTTTCCCGCTCGAACTCCTCCTTGGTGAACTTCTCCGCCCCGTCGGGGAAGTGCCCGCAGAAGATCACCACATACGCCCAGTAGTTGCGGATCAGGTTGGCCACCGCGTTGGCGGCCATGGTGTGCTTCCAGTTACGGCCGGCCAGCGCCGGGAAGATCACGTAATCCTTGCCGACCTGTTTGGCGACCTTGCGGCCGATCACCCGGAGGTCCTTGCGGACCTCGGCCATCGACTTCTCGCCCTTGCGGTACTTGGTCGTCTCCAAACCGTGTGCGGCGACACCCCATTCGAACAGCGTCCCCAACAGGAAATTGTAGAGCGAGTTGCCGATCATCCACCGTTCCCAGGGCTGGTCGCGGGTCAGCCGCATGATGCCGTAACCGATGTCGTCATCGAGGCCCACGACGTTGGTGTACTTGTGATGGATGTAGTTGTGCGACTTCTTCCAGTGCACGGCCGGGGAGGTGGTGTCCCACTCCCATTCGGTCGAGTGGATCTCGGGGTCGTTCATCCAGTCCCACTGGCCGTGGATGATGTTGTGCCCGAGTTCCATGTTCTCGATGATCTTGGCCAGCGCGAGCATTCCGGTGCCCGCGGCCCACGCGATCTTGTTGCGGCTGTTGAACAGAGCGATGCGTCCGCCGACGGCCAGTGCGCGTTGCAACTGGATGGACCGGCGAATGTAGCGGGCGTCCCGTTCTCCGCGGGAGTCCTCGATATCGGTGCGGATGGCGTCGAGTTCGCGTTCGAGCTGTCGCACGTCCTCGGCGGTGAGGTGGGCGTATGCCTTGATGTCGGTGATGGCCATGTCGATACCTCCTAGACGTTGATGGTGCAGTTCCCGGACGCTGCCGAGATGCAGGTTTGGATGCGGTCACCCTCGCCGTGTTCGGTGCCCGAGCGGAAATCACGCACGTGCCCGGATTCCAATGGCAGGACGCAGGTTTGGCAGATGCCCATGCGGCATCCGAACGGCATCTGGATGCCCACCTGTTCGCCGGCCTCCAGCAGCGAGGTGGCGCCGTCTACCTGCACGGTCTTGTCGGAGATGGCGAAGGTCACGGTGCCGCCCTCACCACCCTTGTCGGTGCGGGCGATGACGAAACGTTCCATGTGCAATTGGCTTTCGGGCACGCCGGCGGCCGTCCACACCTGCTCGACGGTGTCGAGCATCGCCGGTGGCCCGCATGCCCAGGTGGGGCGTTCGCGCCAATCGGCAACGATCTTGTCCAGGTCGTCGAAGTCCAGATGCCCCATCCGGTCGGTCATCTGCAGGTGCAGGCGGTAATCGGCCCGCCGATCCTGCAACGCAACGAGTTCGTCGTGGAAGATGACGTCCTGCGGTGACGGCGCGGAGTGGATGTGCACGATATCGGCGGTCTGGCCACGCTGCTCGATCGACCGCAGCATTGCCATCACGGGGGTGATCCCGCTGCCCGCGGTGACGAGCAGCATCTTCGTCGGCGGCGGGTCCGGCAGGGCGAAGTCGCCTTTGGGCGCGGCCAGGCGAACGATCGTTCCCGGCTCGACGCCGTTCACCAGGTGGGTGGACAGAAATCCCTCCGGGGTCGCCTTGACGGTGATCGAGATCTGCTTGCCGTCGCGCTCGGGCACCGAGGTCAGCGAGTAGGAACGCCAGTGCCAGCGCCCGTCGACCCGGAGGCCGATGCCGACGTACTGGCCGGGTTGATAGTCGACCGAAAAACCCCACCCGGGTTTGATCACGACGGTGGCGGAATCCTCGGTCTCCCGGCGCACCTCGACGATCTCGCCGCGCAGCTCACGAGCCGTCCACAGCGGGTTGAGCATCTTGAGATAGTCGTCCGGCAGCAGCGGCGTGGTGACGCGGGCCGCCAGCCCGCGCAGCAAGTTGATCTTCGGTGTGGTCGCGGTGGCGACGTCGCGTGCGGGTGCTTCACTCCAGCGCACTAGCCCGCGGAAGTTAAGTGAACACATGTACACCCAACTACCCACGTGCGGCGGATCTCACACCTGGATTTCGTGATCAGCGGATGGTGCTGACTCCACCGTCCACCGGGATCACCGTGCCGGTGACATAACTGCTGGCACGGCCGGCCAGGAACACCGCGATACCGGCCATGTCATCGGGCTGACCGACACGACCCAGCGGCAGCGCCGCGCCCACCGCATCCTCCCCGGCGGCGAGCAGCACCTTGGTCATCCGGGACGGAAACAGGCCCGGCGCAATGGCATTGACCAGGATGCGCGGGGCGAGCTCACCGGCCAGGTGCTGAGTCAACGCGTGCACGGCGGCCTTGCTGGCGGCGTAGGAGAAGTTGTTGCGGCCACGCTCGGGGATGTGGAAACCGTCGACGCTGCCGGTGTTGATCACTCGGGCAGGGTCGTCGTCGGTGGCCCCGGCGGTCAGTAGCGGCACCAGCGCCCGCGTCAGCATGAAGACGCCCTTGACGTTGACGTCGAAGACCCGGTCGAAACCGGACTCGGGGAAGGTGTCGAACGGTTCACCCCAGTTGGCGCCGGCGTTGTTGAACAACGCGTGGATGGCATCCTCGCGCTGGGTCAGCGCGGCGGTGAGGGCCTGCACTCCCTCGGCGGTGCCCAGGTCGGCGGGGATGGCCTCGACGGCACCCAGCGGCGACAGTTCGTCGACCGCGGCGGCGAGTTCGGCCTCCTTGCGCGCCGACAGGTACACCTTGGCCGCACCGGCCTGCAGGAGTCCGCGGGCGATCATCACGCCGATGCCGCGACCGCCGCCGGTGACCACGGCGACCTTGCCGTCGAGTCGGAACAGATCGGTCATCTGTCGGCGCCACCGAGGGGCTGCTCATTGCGGACCGTTTCATCGCGGATCAGGCCGCGCAGCAGCGCGGTGCTGAACTCGACGGCGATCTCCTGGGCGGTGCGTCGGCCGTGCGGCCGCAGCCACCGGTAGGCGCCGAGGGTCATCCCGATATAGCCGAGCGCCAGCACGTGGGAGTCGCAGTCGTAGAACTCGCCGCTGGCGATCCCGCGGTCGATGACGTCGCGGACATGCTCGTACACCGTCGCCTCCGCCTTGCGGATGTAGCCGACCTGCTCCTCGGTGAACCACTCGGAGATGTAGGGGCCCTCCTGGAAGTAGACGGCGGCGGCCTCCAGGTCATTGGCGATGCCGGTGAGCAGGCGCCGGGTGAAGTGATAGATGGTTTCGCGCGCCGAGGCGGTGGGATCGTCGTGCAGCGCGTCGACGGTGAAGTCGGCGGTGCGCTTGTAGATGTCCCACAGGATCAGCGACTTGCTGGCGTAGTAGTGGTAGACGGTGGCCTTGTTCAGTCCGACCGCGTCTGCCACGTCATCCATCCGGGTGCCGTGGTAACCGCGCGCGGCGAACAGCTTGGCGGCGACGGCCAGCAATTCGTCGCGCCGCGTCGAGCCGTTGGACACCCCGGGGGATGCGGATTCGGTGGACATGGCTACTCACTATCTGCAGACCGGGCGTGCCCGGTACCAATCAACTGGTTGGCCAGTGTAGGCAATGAGATGGTTTGGCTGTCCCGGGATCGGCTACTGGGACTAGACTCCTGCCAAACAGGGCTGCTGCGGAGGCGACTATGGATCCTAATCCCGATTACGACATCAGTGACGAGGGCGAGTTCTTCTTCAGCTGGTTGGCCTGGGGTTTGCGCGGGGTGTACCCGCCGCCGGCCTACCCGCCGGTCTAGCGAACCTGCAACAAAAGGCACCCGCGTACGGGTGCCTTTTCTTTTCCGCGAGCGACCGTGTCTGGACATCGACACGCCGGGATCGATGACCGTTTGCGGTCACTCGCGGGCCAACCGATCAGGCCGCGGCGGCCTTGACCGCCTCGCCGACCTCGTTCTTCAGCCGCACGAACTCCGGAGATCGCCGCAACTCGTCGGCGCCGACACCGGTGCGCGGCAGCTCCGAGGGCAAGTCCAAGGCAATCTTGCCGGGGCGCCGGGTCAGCACCACGATGCGCGACCCGAGAAATGCCGCCTCGTCGGCACTGTGCGTGACGAAGACGGTCGTACGACCCGACTCGGCACTGACCTGACGCACGTCCTCCTGTAGCCGCTCCCTGGTCAGGGCGTCCAACGCGGCGAAGGGTTCGTCCAGTAGGAACAGCGGTGTCTCGGCCGCCAGCGCCCGGGCGATCGCCACGCGCTGTTGCTGCCCGCCGCTGATCTCCCAGATCCTGCGGCCCGCGGTGCCCTGCAGTCCCACCCGCTCGAGTAGCTGATCGCGGCGCTCGGCGCGCTGCTCGCGCGGCACCCCCGCATACTTGAGGGCCAGATCCACGTTGCCGCCGACGCTGCGCCACGGGAACAGCCGCGGCTGCTGGAAGACGACGCCGGAGGTCACCCCCGGCGTGGGCGCCGATCCGCCGACGTGCACCTGCCCTTCGCTGGGTGACTCGAATCCGGCGATCAGCCGCAGCAGCGTGCTCTTGCCGCATCCCGATGCACCGACGAGGACCAGGAACGCGCCGGGCTCCACATCGAGGTCCACCGGGCCCAGCGCGGTCACCTCGTCGGCGCCGCTGCCGTAGCGGTGGGCGACGTTGGCGATCCGCAGGCCGCGTCGTCCGTCAGCTGCCGGTGATCGCATCGGGAAGTCCCTTCACGTAGATGGCGTCCTGGAACGTCTTCAGATCGGCCGCCCCCGGGATCTGCTTCTGGTCGGCCAGGAACTGTGACGCACTCTGCAGGTTGGTGGCGATATTGCCGGGCGCGCCTTCGGATCCCAGCCACTCGGGCGAGCCCACCTCGGCCGGCGTCAGGTACACACCCTGCTTGAGCTGGCCGGTCACCTCGCTCTCCGGCAGGCCGATCTCGGCGGCGATCGCCCTGGCGGCAGCCGCCGGATCGTCCTTGATGATGTCCAGCGCGCGGGCCTCCTGTTCGCGCCAGGTGTCGACCACCTCCGGATGCGCCTGCGCGAACTCATCGGCGACAACACCGAGGTCCAGGGTCGGCTTGCCGTCAGAGGCCAGTCGGCGGCTGGTGATCAGGTCTTTGCCGGTCTCGCGTAGCTGATCAAGTGTCGGCAGCCAGGTGTAGGCGGCATCGATGTCACCGCGGTCCCAGGCCGCCAGGATGGCCTGCGGCTGAAGGTCGATCAGCTGAACATCATTGGGAGACACACCATTCTGTGACAGCGCAGCCAACAAGCTGTAGTGCGCGGTGGAGGCGAACGGGGTTGCGATCCGCTTGCCGCGCAGCTCCGCAATGGTGTTGACGTCAGCCTCGTTGCGCACGATCAGCGCCTCGTTGTCACCGGCGACGTCCAGCACGAAAGCGACCTTGTACGGAATGTTCAGCGGAGCGGACAGACCGCGGGCCACCGGACTGGAGCCCAGCGCACCGAAGTCGAGTTCCTTGGCGATGAACGCGGTGTTGACGTCGGCGCCCGAGTCGAACTTGATCCACTTGATGTTGAAGTCCGGCAACGCTTCTTCCAGCCACCTGTTGTTCTTGACGATCAGGTCGCCGCTGGGGAAGGTCTGGTAGCCGATGCGCAGGGTGGGCTTGTCGGCATCGCCACCGCCGTCGGACCCGGAGTTGTCCACTGCGCAACCGGCGACCGCGAGAACGCTTGCCGCAGCGATCAGTAGAGACCTGAACTTCATATCTTTCCTCTCCAAGGGACGGCACGCCGTTCCAGCGCCCGCAGTAATCCATCGATGACCAGGCCCGAGAACCCGATGGCGAAGATCCCGACCAACACAACCGGGGTGTTGTTGTAATTACTTGCGTCCTTGACCAATCCGCCGACACCGGGGATGCCGTTGAACAACTCCGCCGCGACCACCGACGAGTAAGCCATGCCGACCGCCAACCGGATCCCGGTGATGGTCTCCGGCAGCGCCGAGGGCACCACCACATCGCGGATCACCTGGGTGCGGGTCGCCCCCAACGCACGGGCGGCCTCCTGCAGACCGACCGGGGCCGCGACGACGGCCGCGGTGGTCGCGACAGCGGCCGGCGGCAGCGCGGCCAGCGCCAGCAGGGTGATCTTGGGGGCCTCGTCGATGCCGAGCCAGATGACCAGCAGGAAGAAGTAGGCCAGCGGCGGCAACGCCCGCAAGAAGGTCAGCCAGGGCTCCAAGACGCTGCGCAGCCAGCTCACCGATCCCATCACCAGTCCGAGTAGGACGCCGAGAACCACACCGATGATGACGCCGGCCAGCACCCGGCGAAGCGTCATGTAAAGGTGCTCGTGCAGCAGGTATCCGGCGTACCCGCGCACGCCGTCGTGGGTGGTGGAGACGTCGACGAACGCGCGCCACACGGTGCTGGGGTAGGGAACGAAGGTCTGATTCCAGATTCCCGCTGCGGCGACCGCCTGCCAGACGGCGAAGAAGACGAACACCGACAACAGCGGCAGCCCGGCCTTGATGAGCATGGCGCGAAACCGGTTGCGGGGCGAGGCGGGACGCGGCGAGTCGGTGGACGACTCACCGGGCGCTATATCGACGAAGACAGACACGGCTGCCCGACTTTCTGTTGCTGGGTTGCGGCTGACGGGAGACGTTCAGCAGCAACAGCACTCGAGGTCGGCCCGCGTTCGGTTCACCCGGGTATTGCTACCGGGGCGCGTGCCGGCGGTGAAGATCTGAAATCGCCGTGAGTCTTATGCCACGGTCCGCGGCATGACCCGGATGGCGTACCGGACCGCGATCACCAGCGCCGCGGAGGTCACCAGGAACAGCGGCCACCCCATCGCCAACCGTGCGACGGCCAGCAGTTCGGCCTGGTCACTGTCGTACAGGTGGTACTGGACGACGAACCGCGACCAGGACACCACCGCCATCACCGCCGTCACCACATCGAAGGCCAGTCGTACCCGCGGCACCCGGCGCCAGCTACCGTCGCGTCCGGTCATCCAAGCCCAGACCAGGCCGACGAGCGGGCGGCGCAGCAGAATCGAGGTGGTGAGCGCGACCGCCACGACCAGCGCAATCCAGATACCGGGCAGGTAGAAGTCCTTCGCCTCGCCGGTGACCAGAGCCAGCCCGGCGCAGCCCGCGACGCCGACGAACCCGAACAGCGCCGGCCGCAGGGACTCTCGCCGCACCAATTGCCAGACGAGGACCGCGGCCGCGACGCTCACCGCGGCAACGACCGCCGGCACCCGTCCGGCCAGGGCGGCGGTGACGGCATAGACCGTGACCGGCAGCCCCGAATAGATCAATCCGCGGACGCCACCCGCGCGAGCCAGCAGACCATCGAGCGGAGCATCCGTCATGCCCGCCGAGGGTACCGAACGAAAACGCCCCGATCAGACGACGGATTCGGCCGGGGCGGCATCCCGGCGCCGCGCCCGCAGCCCCTGCCAAGCCCCGGCCGCCGAGCCCGACAGCGCCAGCGACCGTGCTCGGGCGGCCGCCATACCGGCCCGCAGCCGTTCTGACAATGGCACTCCCGGCTGCCTTTCGACGGGCACCCAGTCGTCGACGAGGACGGGCAGATTCGGCGCTGCCACGCCGAGCTTCTCGCGGTATCGCTGTCCGCAACCGTCGCAGTGCACCTCATAGCGCACCAGATCGCGTTCCCGTTCGATGAAGCGGTAGTCGGCCACGGCCACACAGAAGGGGCACCGAGCCTTGCCGCGTTCGATCACCATCTCCATGCAGAACATGGTCGGTCCGTCCGACACCTCAGGGGACCCGTCGTCCCATGTCGATACGTGTTCGCTGCGCAACCGAGACCGCCTAACGAGGGTTCTCGACGCGTCGGGGCGGCTCGTTGATCACCTGCCGGTCGGGCTCGTCATCACCTCGATCGCGCTTGCGCGTCTTGACGTCCGGGTCGATGCGGTCGATGTGTTGGCGGCGCTTGTCGAGATCCTCCTGGTGCTCGGCCACCGTCTGCTGATGCGAGGTGGCCCGCTCGGCGAGGCGACGCGCCTCGGCCGCCTTGGCCTCCGCCTCGGCGGCCGCCGCCCGCGCACGGGCGTCGGTCTCGTCGGCCAGCGCCTGCCGCTTGGCGACTTGTTCGCGCTCGCCTTCCAGCTCGGTCCGCATCTTCTGCGCCTCGACCCGGCGCCGCTTCTTGCGCGCGACGAGGGCCAGGCCCACGACGATCGCGGCGACGACCACCACCGCGATGATGATCCATAGTGTGCTGGTGTCAGACATCTTCGCTCCTTGCTGAGAACGGATCCACGCTTATCGACGCGTGCGCTAATTGCGAGTTCCCAGCCGAACGGAGACCGAAACCCCCAGGCTCAGCGGCGGTACCTGTCGCGCCCCTTGGGCGCTGTCGCGATCAATGTCACGACGACCGCGACGGCAACAAGCGCCGCGATGATGACGACCATGGTCTCGATATCGGACATGCCACTCCTTCGTCAGGCGTGTACCCCGAAATCATGTGACATCAGCCTGTCTGTTTCCTGAAGGCCGCCTGCCCGGGTGAATGATGGCCGGGTGACCAAGGTGACCGGCCGGCTGTGGCGCAACGGCGAACCCCGCGACGACGAGTTCACCTTCGACGGCATCTCGGAGTGTCTGGCCGCCGACGACCAGTTGGTCTGGGCCGATATCTACGATCCCGACCACGACGCGCTCAAGGCGCTGGCCGCCGAGCTGCATCTCGATATCTGGGCCGTCGAGGACGCGGTGGCGCCGATGGAGCGGACCAAGGCGACCGTGTACCGCACCCACACCTTCTTCACCGTATACGCGGTCGACATCCTGGGGTCCGCACAGGACGACGCGCTGGCCTCGACGCTGGTGAAGCACCGCATCTCGGCCTTCGTGTTACCGCGCGGGCTGATCACCGTGCGGCTGCCCTCGGTCAGCAGTGTCCGCAACGGCACCCACTTCGACATCGGTACCGTCTCGGAGCGCTTCGATGAGCTCGGCGGCCAGCAGCACGGCGTCGGCGCGCTGGTGCACGCCCTGCTCGACGTGGTCGTCGACGGGCATTTCGACGCGGTGCAGACACTCGACGACTCGATCGAGGACCTGGAGGACGAGCTGTTCGACGACCGCGGTCCACATAAGGGACTGCAGCGCAGGACATTCCGGCTGCGCAAGGAATTGGTCGAATTGCGCCGAGTGGTGCTGCCCATGCGTGAGGTCGTCGGCGCCATCCAGCATCGCAGGCTCGACGCCAGGACCTCTCCCGAGCTCGACCCGCTCTACGCCGACCTGTACGACCACGTACTCCGGGCCTCGGAATGGACCGAGTCGTTGCGCGACATGGTGACCACGGTGTTCGAGACGAACCTGTCGCTGCAGGACGCCCGGTTGAACGCTGTGATGAAGAAGCTGACCAGCTGGGCGGCGATCATCGCCGTACCGACCGCCATCACCGGCTTCTACGGCCAGAACGTGCTTTACCCGGGTATCGAGACCGCAGCCGGCTTCATCACCAGCACGGCGCTGATCGTCGTGCTGGTGGCCATCCTGTACGTGGTGTTCCGCCGTCGAGACTGGCTGTAGCGCCGCGAAGAGTGTGAGGTAGCGCACGCAGCGACGCCGATTCTCGTGTGTTTCCCGACGTTGGGCGATGTAAGCAGACCGCTCACCGTCCGAGGGGCACGCACACAATTTCCGGGCAAATGCGAGACTCTTCCGATGATCATCGGGATTCCGCGCGAAACTCACGCGGGCGAGACGCGGGTGGCGGCCACGCCGGCGACCGTCGGCCAAATCATCAAGCTGGGCTATTCAGTCGTCGTCGAATCCGGCGCCGGCGAGGCCTCCAGCTTCTCGGATACCGCCTATGTAGAAGCCGGCGCACAGATAGGTGCTCCCTGGTCGGCCGACGTGGTACTCAAGGTCAACGCCCCTGATGACACCGAGATCGCCGCGCTGAAAGACGGCGCGACGCTGGTCAGCCTGATCTCCCCGGCGCTGAAGCCCGAACTGGTCGAGAAGCTGTCCGCCCGGCCGATCACCGTGCTGGCCATGGATGCGGTACCGCGTATCTCGCGGGCCCAGTCACTGGACGTGCTGTCCTCGATGGCCAATATCGCCGGCTACCGCGCCGTGGTCGAGGCCGCGCACAGCTTCGGTCGGTTCTTCACCGGCCAGGTCACCGCGGCGGGCAAGGTGCCCCCGGCCAAGGTGCTCGTCGTCGGCGCCGGTGTGGCGGGGCTGGCCGCCATCGGTGCCGCCGGCAGTCTGGGCGCGGTGGTCAAGGCCACCGACCCTCGGCCCGAGGTCGCCGATCAGGTCAAGTCACTGGGCGGCGAGTACGTGTCGGTGGACCCGAACGCCGGCGAGGTGTCGGCCACCGGCTACGCCAAGGAGATGGGCGAGGACTACAAGGCCCGCGAGGCCGCGCTGTATGCCGAGTTGGCCCGAGACGTCGACATCATCATCACCACCGCGCTGATCCCGGGTAAGCCCGCCCCGCGCATCATCACCGCCGAGATGGTGGCCTCGATGAAGCCCGGCAGCGTCATCGTCGACATGGCCGCGTCGAACGGCGGCAACGTCGAGGGCACCGTCAAGGATCAGGCCGTCGTCACCGCCAACGGGGTGACGATCATCGGCTACACCGATCTGGCCGGCCGCCTGCCCGCCACCGCATCGCAGCTGTACGGCACCAATCTGGTCAACCTGCTCAAATTGGTGACCCCGGGCAAGGACGGTCAGCTGACCCTCGACTGGGATGACGTGGTGCAGCGTTCGGTGACCGTGGTGCGCGACGGTGAGACCACCTGGCCGCCGCCACCGGTGCAGGTGTCCGCGGCGCCGGCCGCCGCCAAGGCCGCCCCGGTCGAGAAGCCCGCGCCCAAGGCGCCGATGTCGGCCCAGCGCCGACTGGGGCTGACCTTCGCCGCCGCGGCCGCGTTGTTCGCATTGATCGCGATCTCGCCGGCCGCGCTGCAGGTGCACCTGGTGGTGTTCGCACTGGCGATCGTGATCGGCTACTACGTGATCAGCGGTGTGCACCACGCGCTGCACACCCCGCTGATGTCGGTGACCAACGCCATTTCGGGAATCATCGTCGTCGGCGCGCTGCTGCAGATCGGCCAGGGTGATCTGGCCATCACGGTGCTGGCATGTGTGGCGATCCTGGTGGCCAGCATCAACGTCTTCGGCGGCTTCGCCGTGACCCGCCGCATGCTCGCGATGTTCTCCCGCAGCTAGAGCTGCCCCCACTTTCACGACTTTCTCCGAACGGATCCCCCATGCTTTCTCTGGAAACCGCGGCCACCGCGGCCTATGTGGTCGCGGCGCTGCTGTTCATCCTGGCCCTGGCGGGCCTGTCCAAACACGAAACGTCCAAGGCCGGCAACACCTTCGGCATCGCGGGCATGGCGGTGGCGCTGATCGCCACCGTGGTGCTGGCCATCGGGCGCGGTATCGAACCGCTCGGCCTCGCGCTGCTGGTCGGTGCCATGGCCATCGGTGCGGCAATCGGCCTGTGGCGGGCCAAGATCGTCGAGATGACCGGCATGCCCGAGCTGATCGCGTTGCTGCACAGCTTCGTCGGCCTTGCCGCGGTGCTGGTCGGCTGGAACGGCTACCTGCATGTGGAGGCCCACCTCGACGGTGCCGAGGCCGCACATCTGGCCGCCGAGGGCATGCTCGGCATCCACTCCGCCGAGGTGTTCATCGGCGTCTTCATCGGCGCGGTCACCTTCACCGGGTCGATCGTGGCGAACCTGAAGCTGTCTGCGCGCATGAAGTCCGCACCGCTGATGCTGCCCGGTAAGAACTTCCTCAATGTCGGTGCACTGTTGGTGTTCTTCGCGCTGACGGTGTGGTTCGTGATCGACCCGCAGCTGTGGTTGCTGATCGCGGTCACCGTGCTGGCGCTGCTGCTGGGCTGGCATCTGGTCGCGTCCATCGGCGGCGGCGACATGCCGGTGGTGGTGTCGATGCTCAACAGCTACTCCGGCTGGGCGGCCGCGGCGTCGGGCTTCCTGCTGGGCAACGATCTGCTGATCATCACCGGTGCCCTCGTCGGCTCCTCGGGTGCGTTCCTGTCCTACATCATGTGCAAGGCGATGAACCGCTCCTTCATCTCGGTAATAGCTGGAGGCTTCGGCATCGAGGCCGGCCCCGCCGAGGACAAGGACTACGGCGAGCACCGCGAGATCACCGCCGACGGCGCGGCCGAACTGCTGTCGAACGCGAGCTCGGTGATCATCACCCCCGGGTACGGCATGGCCGTGGCCCAGGCCCAATACGGCGTCGCCGATCTGACCCGCAAGCTGAGAGACCGCGGTGTGCAGGTGCGCTTCGGCATCCACCCCGTCGCCGGGCGGCTGCCCGGGCACATGAACGTGCTGCTGGCCGAGGCCAAGGTGCCCTACGACATCGTGCTGGAGATGGACGAGATCAACGACGACTTCGACGGCACCACCGTCGTGCTCGTCATCGGCGCCAACGACACCGTCAACCCCGCGGCGTCCGAGGACCCCGGTTCCCCCATCGCGGGTATGCCGGTGCTCACGGTGTGGAACGCCGACAACGTCATCGTGTTCAAGCGCTCCATGGCGTCGGGCTACGCCGGTGTGCAGAACCCGCTGTTCTTCCGGGAAAACACCCAGATGCTGTTCGGCGACGCCAAGGACCGCGTCGACGCCATCAACGCCGCGCTGTAATCCGCACCGGAGACGGCCGCTGCGGGCACCCGCGGCGGCCATCTCGCGTTTCGGGGCATAGGTTTTGGCGGTGGTCCCGCTGTTCTTCATCGCCGGTGCGATATCGCAGTACATCGGCGCGGCGGTGGGCGTCTTTCTCTTCCAGACGACCGATCCCGCCGCCGTCGCGTGGTTGCGCGCCGCCGCGGCGGCGCTGGTGCTCATCGCATGGCGCCGGCCATGGCGACAGACGTGGACGCGCCGCGGTATCGCAGTGGCCAGCGGGTTCGGGATCGTGACGGTGGCCATGAATGTCGCGTTCTTCGCGGCGATCGCGCGCATTCCGCTGGGCACCGCGGTCGCCATCGAGTTCCTGGGACCGGTGGCGGTGGCGACGCTCGGGTCGCGGAGGGCACGCGACATCCTGGCGGTCGTCATGGTCGCCGGTGGTGTGGTGCTGCTGGCCGGGGTGCAGGTCGACGCCGACCTGCCCGGTGTCGGATTCGCGCTACTTGCGGCGGCGTTGTGGGCCGGTTACATCCTGCTCGGTAAGCGGGTCGCCGACGCAGGTGCCGGGCTGGACTCGCTGGCAGTCGGGATGGGCGTGGCGGCGGTGGTGTTGGCGCTGCCGCTGCTGTCCGGGCAATTGCTGTCGGACGCCACGGTTTTCGCCGAGCCGCGGACGTGGCTGTTCGGGCTCGGGGTGGGCGTGCTGTCCACGGCGGTGCCCTATGCGCTCGACCAGTTCGTGTTGACGAGGATCAGCCGGGCCCGTTTCGCATTGCTGCTTGCCCTGCTGCCGGCGACGGCGGCGCTGGTCGGTGCGGTGATGCTGCGGCAGGTGCCGACGGCGGCGGAGATCGCCGGAATTGTGCTCGTCATGGCGGCTCTGGTCGTCAGCGCGGGCGGGCAGCAACCGGCGCCCGGACCGGTCGGAGGCTAGGTACGCAGGCCGTTGGTCAGCAGTGTCGCCAATTCGGTATAGGCCTCGGCATCGCTCAGGCCGGTCGCCCCGGTGACCTCGCGCTGCTGAATGCGCACCATCATGGTGGCGATCAGGTGGCCGGCGAAGGCGGCGTTGACATCACGGAACGTGCCCGCGGCGACACCCTCCTCGATCAGTTGCCGCACGCGCGCGGCGGCCGCAGCGGTATTGGCTTCGTAGACCTCGCGGGCCGGCGCGAACGCGTTCATGTCCGCCATGAAAGCCTCGGATGCGACGGACAACTCGGTCCCGACCGCGGTGAGATACGCCGCAACGCGATCCCTCGCGGTCGCGGTGTCGGCGAGGGTCGCCTCCACCGCGGCGGTGGCGCGTTTGAAGAAGTGCACGGTGACCCGCCGGACCAGCTCGTCCTTGCTGGACGCCAGGGCGTACAGCGTGGACTTCGAGCAACGCAGGCGGGCCGCGATCTCGTCAAGGGTCAACCGGCTGAAGCCGTCGGCCAGGAACAACACCAGCAGATCATCGAATAATTTGGTCTGCCGCCGGGTGGCGAAACCACCGTCTACCAGCTCGGACATTCAGCAATAGTACTGCAGGCGATCCTCCAGTACCCTTTGGACGATACTGCGACTCCGTCATGAGTACTGCTTTGCGAGAGGTGACACCAGTGCCCGTCGACCGCCTGCTCCCCACCGAGGACGCCGCCGAACTGATCGCCCTGACCCGTGATATCGCGGACAAGGTGCTCGACCCGATCGTCGACCAGCACGAGAAGGCCGAGACCTACCCCGAGGGGGTCTTCGCTCAGCTCGGCGCCGCGGGATTGATGAGCCTGCCCCAGCCCGAGCAATGGGGCGGCGGCAGCCAGCCCTACGAGGTGTACCTGCAGGTGCTCGAGGAGATCGCGGCCCGGTGGGCCGCGGTCGCGGTGGCCGTCAGCGTGCACAGCCTGTCCTCGCATCCGCTGTTGGCGTTCGGCTCCGAGGAGCAGAAGGCCCGATGGTTGCCGGGCATGCTCTCCGGCGAGCAGATCGGCGCGTACAGCCTGTCCGAGCCGCAGGCCGGTTCCGATGCGGCCGCGCTCCGCTGCGCCGCGGTTGCCGATGGTGACGCCTACGTGCTCAACGGCTCCAAGGCCTGGATCACTCACGGTGGGGTCGCCGACTTCTACACGCTGTTCGCGCGTACCGGCGAGGGGTCGAAGGGCATCTCCTGCTTCCTGGTTCCCGGCGATCTCGACGGACTGAGCTTCGGCAAGCCCGAGGAGAAGATGGGCCTGCACGCCGTGCCCACCACCGCCGCGTTCTACGACAACGCCCGCCTGGACTCCGACCGCCTGATCGGCACTGAGGGACAAGGGCTTTCGATCGCCTTCTCGGCGCTGGACTCAGGCCGCCTCGGCATTGCCGCCGTGGCCGTCGGCATCGCCCAGGCCGCCCTCGACGAGGCGACACGGTATGCCCACGAGCGAACGACGTTCGGCCGCAAGATCATCGACCATCAGGGACTGGGCTTCGTGCTGGCCGATATGGCTGCCGCGGTGGTGAGCGCACGCGCCACGTATCTGGATGCCGCGCGGCGCCGCGACCTCGGGCTGCCGTACTCGACCCAGGCGTCGGTGGCCAAACTGGTGGCCACCGACGCCGCCATGAAGGTGACCACCGATGCCGTGCAGGTGCTCGGCGGGGTCGGCTACACCCGCGACCTCCGGGTGGAGCGGTACATGCGGGAAGCCAAGATCACGCAGATCTTCGAGGGCACCAACCAGATTCAACGGTTGGTCATCGCCCGTGGACTCACCGCGTAGCCACGCCACGCGATCTCGGCAGCCGCGGCCCGGCCAGGGTTCACTGTGTAGTTTGCAAGGTGCACTGAGGCTTGGGTTACGCGGCGGCCGGTAGGTCGGTCATGGTGCGGCGGGCATGCGAGCGCAGGTGCGCTGGTTCGGGTCCGGTCGGGTCGTGTGGTGGGATGAACCAGGGATGCCGATCGGGGCCGAGGTAAACCTGCCAGCCGCCGTGGTGGATCTGGGTGTGGTGGTAGCGGCACAGCAGGAGCCAACCAATTTAGAATCCCGGTATGGACCTCGACGAGCTGCACTGGTTCGTCGTCCTCGCCGAGACCGAGCATGTCACCGACGCCGCCGCCGAACTGGGCATCAGCCAGCCCACCCTGTCACGCGCACTGAGCCGGCTGGAGGCGCGCGTCGGCGCACCGCTGTTCGACCGCGTCAACCGTCGACTCCAGCTGAACAGCTACGGCGCCATCCTGCTCGAGCACGCGCGTCGCAGCATCGGCGAGATCACCAGCGCCACCGAACGCATTGCGGCGCTGCGCAACCCGGACACCGGCACAGTACGACTGGCCTTCCTGCACTCACAGGCCGGTGGCTTTGTGCCCGAACTGCTGCGCCGCTTCCGCGCCGAGGCGCCGAGCGTGCAGTTCGAGTTGTTCCAGGGCGCGACACTCGACATCCTGGATCGACTGAGCGGCGGGCATGTGGACCTCGCGATCACGTCACCGCGCCCCACCGGGTATCCCTGGCGGGTGCTGTACGTGGAACGGCTGTGCCTGGCCGTACCCGGCGACCACCGGTTCGCCACCCGCAGCCGGATCCGCCTCGCCGACGCCGGCAACGAGCCGTTCGTCGCCCTGCGCCCCGGCTTCGGCCTACGACAGCTCACCGACGAACTGTGCGCGACCGCGGGTATCAGCCCGTCGGTAGTGTTCGAGGCGATGGAGATCCCGACGGTGGAGGGTCTGGTGGCGGCCGGATTCGGCGTCGCGGTGGTACCGATTCCCCATCCGGACCGCGCCGACACCGGTGCGGCCTATGTCCCGCTGACCGAACAGTCGGCCAAACGTCAGCTCGGCCTGACCTGGAACCCGGAGCGGGAACTGTCGCCCGCGGCGGCGCGCATGGCCGACTTCGTCATGCATAATCTTCATGAACTGACGTAACTCCATACATTGGACGAATCGCAACCGCAGTCCTAACCTCGTCCGGGTGACCACGACCCTGACCCCCACGAACTGGCCGGGGCATTCGCGTGGCTCAGCCGAATACCGGCGTCTGCTGGCCGCGCTGTTCTTCGGCGGCGTCGCGACATTCGCCCAGCTGTACTCACCGCAAGCCGTACTGCCGATGATCGCCACCGACCTGGGCACCGGTGCCGCACACGCAGCCCTGCTGGTATCGGCCGCGACCGTGGGCCTGGCCATCGGCGTCATCCCGTGGGCCTCGCTCGCGGACCGCATCGGTCGCGTCCAGGCGATGACGCTATCCATCACGGCCGCAACATTTCTCGGATTGCTCGTACCGCTGGCCTCGACGTCCGAGCTGCTGCTCGCGGGCCGCTTCCTTGAGGGCTTGATGCTCGGCGGGGTCCCGGCCATCGCCATCGCCTACCTGTCCGAGGAGATCGATCCCGGCCACGCTGCCCGGGCCGCGGGCAGCTACGTGGCCGGCAGCACCATCGGCGGGTTGACCGGACGCTTGATCACCGGTCCGGTCGCCGAGTTCGCCGGTTGGCGCGTCGGTGTCGTGACCGTCGCCGTGCTCTGCGGCCTGTCGGCCTTCGCCTTCGTCAAACTGGCCCCGCCGGCGCGCGGCTTCCGTCCCGCCCGCGCGAGCGGCCTGGGCCGACGCCTGCTGGAGAATCTGCGCTCACCCCGCCAACTGGTGCTCTACAGCCAGGCCTTCCTGCTGATGGGCGGTTTCGTGGCGATCTACAACTTCCTGGGTTTCCGGTTGTCCGCCGCGCCGTTCGACCTGCCGCAGACCACGGTCAGCCTCGTCTTCCTGGCCTACCTGGCCGGAACCTGGGCCTCGGCCAGGGCCGGCGCCGAGGCGGGCCGGTTCGGACGCAAACCGGTGCTGCTGGCATCGATCACCACCATGGTCGTCGGCACCGCGCTGACCATCAGCTCACAGCTCATGGTGGTGCTCGTCGGCCTGCTGATCGCCACCGCAGGTTTCTTCGGTGCACACGCCGTCGCGTCGGGCTGGGTCGGTGCCGCCGCGGGTGCCAACAAGGCGCAGGCCTCGGCGCTGTACAACCTGTTCTATTACGCGGGATCGAGCGCCGTCGGTTGGTTCGGCGGCGTCGCCTTCGACGCGGCGGGCTGGACCGCGGTGGCCGGCGTCGTCATCGGGCTCGCCGTACTGGCCGGAACGCTGGCCCTCACCAGACTGGGAAATCCGTGCCGCGATCAGCATCGGTCCGCGGACCGAACAGTCGCCGCTGCGACTCGGTGATCGGCACGTCGTTGATGCTCGCCTCACGGCGCGCCATCAGTCCCTCGCCGGTGAACTCCCATAGTTCGTTGCCGTAACTGCGGAACCACTGCCCGGCGGCGTCGTGCCACTCGTAATGGAACCGCACCGCGATCCGGTTGTCGCTGAATGACCAGAGGCCTTTGCGCAGTACGTAGTTCTGTTCGCGCTCCCATTTGGCGGTCAGGAAGGCCACGATCTGCTCGCGGCCGATGATGTGCTGGTCACGGTTGCGCCACACCGAATCGTGCGTGTACGCGAGGCTGACCCGGTGCGGGTCGCGGGTGTTCCAGGCGTCCTCGGCGGCCTGGACCTTCTGCACCGCAGTCTCGTGGGTGAACGGGGGCGCGGGCGGACGGCTTTCGGTCATGACGTGTCAGACGCGGACGGCCCGAGGATTGTTCCGGCACCCGAGGCCGGGGTTTCAGTTATCTAACTTAGTGGCATATCGTGGCCGTCATGGACTTCGCGATGTCGGCCAAAGCAGCTGAGTACCACAAGCGCCTCTCGGACTTCATGGTCGAGAACGTCTTCCCGGCCGAGGAGTCCTACCACGCCTACCGCGAGCAGAAGGGCCCGAAGGACCACACGGTGCCGCCGGTGGTCGAGGAACTCAAGGCCAAGGCCAAGGCCGCCGGCCTGTGGAACCTCTTCCTGCCCTCGGAGTCCGGGCTGTCCAACCTGGAGTACTCCCCGTTGGCGGAGTTGACCGGTTGGAGCATGGAGATCGCTCCCGAGGTGTTCAACTGCGCCGCCCCCGACACCGGCAACATGGAGACCCTGCACCTGTTCGCCACCGAGGCGCAGCGGAAGCAGTGGCTCGAACCGCTGCTGAACGGCGAGATCCGCAGCGCCTTCGCCATGACAGAGCCCGCGGTGGCCTCCAGCGACGCCCGCAATATCGAGACCACCATGCTGCGCGACGGCGCGGACTACGTGATCAACGGACGCAAGTGGTGGATCACCGGCGCGGCCGACCCCCGCTGCAAGATCCTGATCGTGATGGGCCGGACCAATCCGGACGCCGCGTCGCACCAGCAGCAGTCGATGATCCTGGTCCCAGCCGACACCCCCGGCGTCGACATCCAGCGTTCGCTGCCGGTCTTCGGTTGGCAGGACCAGCACGGCCACTGCGAGATCGTCTTCGACAACGTCCGCGTGCCTGTGGAGAACCTGCTGCACGAAGAGGGCAGCGGTTTCGCCATCGCCCAGGCGCGGCTGGGCCCGGGCCGCATCCACCACTGCATGCGCGCCCTCGGCGCCGCCGAGCGGGCGCTGGCCCTCATGGTCGACCGCGTGCAGAAGCGCATCGCGTTCGGTAAGCCGCTGGCCGAACAAGGTGTGGTGCGCGAGCAGATCGCCAAGTCGCGCAACGAGATCGACCAGGCCCGCCTGCTGTGCGAAAAGGCCGCGTGGACCATCGACCAGAACGGCAACAAGGCGGCGCACCTGCTGGTGTCGCAGATCAAGTCGGTGGCCCCGCAGATCGCCTGCAACGTGATCGACCGCGCCATCCAGGTACACGGCGGCGCCGGCGTCAGCGACGACTTCCCACTGGCCCGCCTCTACGCATGGCACCGCGCCATGCGATTGTTCGACGGTCCCGACGAGGTGCACATGCGCACCATCGCCCGTGCCGAACTCGGCAGGGAGAAATCGGCCCTCGCCGCTGCTGTGACACAGTAGAGACCGTGGAGCTGACAGGAGCCTGGAACTTTCGCGACGTCGCCGAATCCGCCGGCATCCGACCGGGGCTGCTGTTCCGCTCCAGTGAGCTGAGCCGGCTCACCGACGAGGGGCGTGCAGCGCTGCTCGAACTCGGCATCAACGATGTGGCCGATCTGCGGTCGCGCCGTGAACTCGACCGTCGTGGACCAGGACAGGTGCCGCCTACCGTGGCCCTGCACCACCTCCCGTTCCATTTCGAGGACGATTCCGCCCAGGACGCACCGCACGAGGCGACGTTTCAGCGGGTGATGTCGGAGTCCCCCGAGGGCGAGGACGTCACCGAGTCGGCCAAGCGGTACATGACCGAGGTCTACGAGGAGTTCCCCTCGCTCACCGGCGCGCAGGTCGCGGTCCGCCAGGTCATCTCACTGCTCGCCGACGGCAAGCCCGTCATCGCACACTGCTTCGCGGGCAAGGACCGCACCGGATTCACCGTCGCCACCGTGCTCGAGGCCGTGGGAGTGTCCCGCGAGGCGATCCTGACCGACTTCCTGCGCAGCAACGACGCCATCGGCCCGTTGCGGATGAGCATCATGGAATCGGTGAAGGCCCGGGCCGGGGAGACGCCGGAGGTGCTGACGTTCGCCGAGGCCCGACTGACCGATGCGGTGCTCGGCGTGCACGAGGACTACCTGCAGGCCGCCTGGCGGCGCGTCGACGAGATCTACGGATCGCCGAGCGGATTCCTGCAGGCGTCTGCCGTCTCGGACGACGAGCTGAGCCGGCTGCGGTCCGTCCTCATCGGCTAGCAGAGATGTCCGGTCAGGCCTCTTCCAGCGCCTCGCCCACCTCTTCGGCCACCCGGCCGTGTTCGTTCTGCAGCAGCACGTGCCCGGCGCCGAGCACTAGCGCGATCGGCCATTCGATCACCCCGGTCGCCGCCAGCAGACCCAGCGTCCCGTAGTAGGCGAGCTGCTTGGGCCGAGGTATGCACACCTTACCCAGCACCGGTAGCGACACCGTGAAACCGCGGGCCCTGCCGCACTCTTTCGACGGCATCGCGGTGGCTGGTGTCCTGACGCAAATCTTCGGCCATCGGTTACCTCTCCGTCATGTCACTGTCGGTTGTTCGACGTCTCGGCTTCCCATCGTCGATGACGTGACCAGTTCCGGTGTTTCGGCGGATCCGTTGACCGACGTCGTGACGCGCTTCTTGGCCGTACCGTTGCGCGAGGTGTACGCGGTGTTGTGGCGTTGCGGCGTCGTCGAGATCGACGACTGATCCGACTGCAGCCTCTGCAGCACGCGTGGCGCCACGGCCGCCACGGCGGTGGCAGCACCTGCAGTGCCCAGTGCCGTCGCCCAGCCGAGTGGATCCAACGGTGTGCAGCCGAGCAGCTGACTGACCCCCGGGGTGCTGATCAGCGCCCCCAGCGTCACCAATGAGCCTGCCGCCGTGGCGATCACCAGCGGACTGTGCGAATCGATCAGGGTCTGCCCCAACTGCGTGGACACCAACGCGACCAGAGCCACCGTCGAGGCCCGGCGCGGTGCCAGCGTGTATCCGGCGGCCAGCCACGCCGCGCTGGCCGCACCGGCCGTGGTGGCGCCGCGGATGGTCACCGTCCGCCACAGCGCCGACCTGTCGGGGCCGTGCCCGGTGCCGCTGTAGGACCCGGTGGCCGGACTGACCGCCAGCGCCGCCGCCGGCAGCGCATCGGTCATCATGTTGACCAACAGCAGTTGCCGGGTGTTCAGCGGGGACTGCCCCGTCAGCGCGCTGCCGACGATCGAGAACACCACCTCTCCGGCATTGCCGCCCAGCAGGACCGCGACGGCTGCCTGGACCCGGCGCCACAGTTGGCGACCCTCGTCCAGCGCATCGACCAGGGAACCGATCCGGCCGTCGAGCAGTAGCACGTCGGCCGAACTGCGGGCGGGATCGCTGCCGCGTGAGGCCACACCGATACCCACGGTCGCCGCACGTATCGCCGCCGCGTCGTTGGCTCCGTCACCGACCATCGCGCACAGGGGTGGCGCGGGCCGCGCACGTCAAGACCTGTTCCCGCGGACGCTCCGGTGGCGGGTTCGACGTCGGAGACCTTGAGCCGGTTCTCGCTCAGGGTGCCGGTCTTGTCGAAGCACACCACATCGACGCGCGTGGGGAGTACCCGGTCACCTGAGCGCTTACACGCCCGTCAATCGACGATTCGGAACGTGCGTGTACCGCAATCGTTTTCGCTAACTGGCCACCACGCCGACCACCCAGGTGATCGTCGCCAGCAGCGCGCCGGCCAATTCCACGCCGACCGACAGGGCCACGCCCTTGAGCGCATGCACCGTCGACGCCCAGGCACGCGTCGGGTCACGGCGCAACGCCAGCTCGGCCAGGTACACGCCGAGCACGAACCCGATGAGCAGTCCGATGACGGGGATGACGAAGAACCCGACGATGCCGGCAATCGCGCCGAGCAGCAACACCGATGTGCGCACCTCGGCCCGCCGCATGCGCTGCACCGGCCAGGTGTACTTGATGACCTCGGCCGCCACGAACAACGCGGCCGCGATACCGAACGTCACCCACGAGGTGGTGGTGCCCACGACGTAGGCCCACACCCCGATCGCACCGATGACCAACAGCCCGCCGGGCAAGATCGGCACGATGATGCCGACCAGACCGACGGCGATGGCCAGCGCGACCAGGATGATCCCCAGGGTGCTCACGGCACGAATCTACGTGGTGCACGCCCGGTTGGCGGCGCCGCACGACACGCGAAAGACGCCTACCCGTTGCACGATGCCGCTACGACGCAACGGATACGCGTGTTTCGACGTGGTAAGCGCCGTCTAGGGCTCCAGGACGAGCTTGCCGTGGATCTTGCCGTCGGCGAGCGCCTGTAACGCGGCGGCGCCGTCGGCCAGCGGATACCGCACCGGTGGCGGTGGACGCAGACCCGCCCGGACCAGTTCGGCCAAACCCGCCGCCATCTCGGCACCGGCTCCCGGCGTCACCCGCGCGAACTCGCCCCAGCCGACGCCGACCACGCTGATATTGCGCAGCAGCAGCCGATTCACCTTGACGGTCGGGATGGCGCCGGCGGCGAACCCGATGACCAGGAGCCGGCCCTCGGGCGCCAATACCCGCACGGCCTCGTCGAACGGATCGCCACCGACGGGATCCACCACCATGTCAACCCCGCGGCCGCCGGTGGCTTCCAGCACCGCCTGCCGCCAGCCGTCGGCCAGCGGCAGCACCACGTCGGCACCCAGGCCCGCCACGAACTCCATGGCGTCGGGACGGTGCACCATGGCGACGACCGTGGCACCGAGGGCCTTGGCGATCTGGATGCTCGCCACCCCGATGCCGCCGGCGGAGCCGAGCACCAGTACCGTTTCGCCGGGCTGCAGCGCACCGCGGCGGGTCAGCGCGAAGTACATGGTGGTGTAGTTGCCCAGCAGGCACACCGCCGAGGCGTCGTCGATGCCCTCGGGCACCGGTTGCAGCGAATCCGGAGCCACGGCAACCTGTTCGGCGTAGCCGCCGATCATGGTGAACCCCGAAACCCGCTGCCCGACGCTGAACCCGGAGTCCGCGGGGGCGGACCGCACGGTGCCCGCAACCTCCAGGCCCGGGGTGAACGGCGGTTCCAGCCGCAACTGGTACTCGCCGCGGGTCAGCAGCAGGTCGGGGAAGCAGACGCCGGCCGCACCGACGTCGACGATCACCGCACCACCGGGTGCGGGAGCGTCGACGTCGGTGTAGACCAGTCCGGCCGGCCCTGAGAGATCCTGCGCTACAAGAGCTTTCATCCGAGCTTGAAGCTGGCCTGCTGCGCCGCCGACAGGTCGGTGATCTCGCCCCACTTGGCGGCCACCTCGTCGACCGAGGGCACCTCACCGAAGGTGACACCGTCGTTCTGGAACAGCGCGGTGCGCTGCACCTTGCCGCCGCCGACGATGAAGACCGAGTCGGTGTCGGCCAGTTCCTCGGTCATCAGGTAGGCCACGATCGGGGCGACGTACTCGGGCGTGAGCTTCTCGAAGACCTCCGGCGGCAGGATGTCCTGCGTCATCCGGGTCGCCGCGATCGGCGCGATGGCATTGGTCTTGATGTTGTATTTGGCACCCTCCTGGGCCAAGGTGTTGATCAATCCCACCAGCCCCAGCTTGGCCGCTCCGTAGTTGGCCTGGCCGAAGTTGCCGAACAGGCCGCTGGTCGAGGTGGCGACCACGACGCGTCCGAAACTCTGCTCACGAAAATGCGGCCAGGCCGCGCGGATGACGTTGTAGCCGCCGTAGAGATGCACCTTCAGCACGGCATCCCAGGCTTCGAAGGTCATCTTGTGGAAGGTGCCGTCGCGCAGGATTCCCGCGTTGCTGACCACGCCGTCGACCTTGCCGAACTCGTCGATCGCGGTCTTGATGATGTTCTCCGCGCCCTCGGATTCGGCGACGCTGTCGTAGTTGGCGACCGCGCGACCACCGGCGGCCTTGATCTCCTCGACCACCTGATCGGCCATGTTGTGTCCGGCACCGGTGCCGTCGCGGGCACCACCGAGGTCGTTGACCACGACGCTGGCGCCCTCGCGGGCCAGCGTCAGGGCGTACTCACGACCGAGTCCACCACCGGCACCGGTGACGACGACAACGCGATCCTGCACTCCGGGCATGGGATTCCTCTCTCAAAGACTGACAGGCATGACGTACCGAGACGTTCCATCTCTGTATACGTCGCGGGGCTGGGCCGTGGTGACCCGGGTCACCGACTCAGAACAGCTTGCGGGCCAGCTTCCACGCCTTCTGTGTGTACGGCGGGTAGATCAACTTGCCCAGGTCCGGACGAGTCGGCTTGGTCAGCACCGACTTTCGGTGGCTGAACTCCTCGAAACCATAACGGCCGTGGTAAGCGCCGATACCGGACGGTCCGACCCCGCCGAACGGCAGCTTGGTGGTGGCGAAGTGGAAGATCAAGTGGTTGACCACCATGCCACCGGCGGGCACCTCGCGGATCACCCGCTCGCGTACCGCCTTGGCCCTGGTGAACAGGTAGGCCGCCAGCGGCTTGGGTCGTGCGTTGACGAATTCGATTGCCTCATCGAGGTTTTGGACCGTGACGATGGGCAACACCGGACCGAAGATCTCGTCGGTCATCAGCGGCTCGTGCAACGACGGGTCGACGACGACCGTCGCGTCGAGTTCCAGCGCCGCCGGGTCCGAACCGCCGCCGATGACGACGTCGCCCTCGGTGGCGGCCACCGCGGATGCCAGCCGATCGAAGTGGCGACGGTTGACGATCCGCTTACCGCCGGTCGCCTCGGACTCGAACGTCTGCACGGCGGCCTTGATCTTGGTGACCAGTTCGTCGCGGATCGAGGCGTCGGCCAGCACATAGTCCGGCGCGATGCAGATCTGACCGGAGTTGATCAGCTTGGTCCAGGCGATGCGTTGTGCGGCGACGTCGATATCGGCGTCGGCGGCCACGATCACCGGGCTCTTCCCACCGAGTTCCAGCGTCACCGGGGTCAGGTGCGCCGCGGCGGCCTGGTACACCTTGCGGCCGATCTCGGTGCCGCCGGTGAAACAGATCTTGTCGAAGCCCTGATCGATGAGCTCCTGGCTGACCGCGCCATCGCCCTCGACGACCACCACGGCCTCCGGGTCCAGATACCTGGGCACCAGTTCGGCCATCAGGGCAGACGATGCAGGCGCCAATTCCGAGGGCTTGAGTGCCACCGTGTTGCCGGCGGCCAGAGCGCCCACGGCCGGACCAAGCGTCAGCGCGAACGGGAAATTCCAGGCGCCGATGACGAGCACGGTGCCATAGGGCTCGTATTCGACCCATCCCATGCCGGGCAACTGCGACAACTCCAGGAGTCGGTAGCGGCGTTTGGCCCACTTACCGATGTTCTTGGCGGCGTCGGCCGCCTCGGCCGCCGTGCTGGCGACGTCGGCCAGCCAGGCCTCGAACGGCTGGCGACCGAGATCGGACTTCAGCGCCGCGGCGATGGCGTCCTCGTTGTCGACGACGAGGCTTTCCAGCGCGCGTAGTTGGTGACGGCGCCAGTCGAGGTCACGGGTGCGGCCGCCGGCGTAGGCGGCGCGCAGCCCGGCGACGACCGTCGGGATATCGGTCCTTGCGGCTGACACGGGCACATCGGCGTGCATGGTCATCGGATCGTCCTTCCGAGGAGAGGAATCCTGATCCTAACCAGTTGGTCGGTCGAGCCGTAAGACCCGATTCCGACCGTCGACAAGCCCGCGGTCAACGTCGCGTGGCAGTCACGAACTGCGAGAAGGCGTCATCGTCGGGGGTGTCCGGGCCGTCCGGCAGCGCCCACCGGTCCAGCCTGCGCATCTCGTCGGCCGACTTCACACCGGCGCTATCCCAGCCGTGCTCGGCCAGCCAGGCGGCCAGATCGGCGCGGTCAGGGTCGTGGTACATCAGTTCGGCGACATCGACACTGTCGGGCAAACCGAACTTCTCGCGGATCTCCTCGAACCGCTCCTTCATCTGCCGGCGGCGTTCCTCGGCCTGCACCGGAGCGGTCTCCGCCGCGATGCGGCTGCCGGCAGCGCTCAGTGCGGTGATCTGTTCGAACAACCGGTCCTGCGCGTCGGCCGGTAGGTACATCAGCAGGCCCTCCGCCAGCCAGGCCGTCGGCTCTGACTCATCGAATCCGCTGTCACGCAAGGCAGTCGGCCAGTCCTGTCGCAGATCGACGGCCACCTCGCGACGGGTCGCGGTCGGCTGCACGGCGTGCTCGGTCAGCACCGTCTCCTTGAACTCCAGCACCTTGGGCTGGTCGATCTCGAACACCGTGGTGCCGACCGGCCAGTCCAACCGGTATGCGCGCGAATCCAAACCGGAGGCCAGAATGACCATCTGCCGGATGCCCGAGTCGGCGGCCGCGGTGAAGTAATCGTCGAAGAACTTGGTGCGCACCGCCTGGTAACTGCCCATGTGGGTGAAGATCAGCGCCGCCTCGGGGTCGATCTCGGTGGCCCGAGTGACGAATTCGTCGTCCATCATGAGGCTCCAGGGCCCGCCGCCGGCCGCGTCGACGAGGGTGCGCGCGTACGGATCGGAGATCAGCGGATCGGCCGCCGCGGTCTCGGCGGCGCGGGCCGCGGCCACCATGACCGCGGTGGTACCGACACTGGTGGCGATGTCCCAGCTGTCATCGTGCGTGCGCAATGAACTCATGACGCCATGCTACCGACTAGTTAGGTCGGCTATACGCCCCTCAACGGGCACTGCGGCCCAGTTACTCGGCCGGCTTCCACAACTTGTTTGCCAACAGCAATTCCAACTGAGCTATGACGGCCTGCAACTGGTCGTGCGTGCCGACATAACCGGCGTAGAAACCCATTCCCCACATCACCGCGACCAACATCTCGACCAAGATCTCGACATCGGTATCGGTGGTTAGCTCGCCGTTGTCGACGGCCTCCTTGACCGCCCAGCGGACGAACTCCCGGGAATTGGCCAACGAGTCATGGTCGTCCTGGCTGAGCTCAGGGTGCCGCTGGGCCTCCAGCACCGAGGTCACCAAAAAGGCCGCGACCGACCGATCCTTGCTGTCGGCTTGCACCGCGATCGAGAAGAACGCCGACAACCGCCGCAGCAGGGTGGGCTCCGACCTGGCCCGTTCGATACCGGCCTCGAGCACACCGGCATTGGTGTGCTCGACCACCTCTCGGTACAGCACGCGCTTGCTCGAGAAGTAGTGATTGATGGCCGGCCGGGTCAGGTCCGACCGGACGGCGATCGCCTGGAATGTTGCTGCGTCATAACCCAGTTCGCTGAACACCTCGCGGGCAGCCTGCAGGATCCGCTCACGGGTTTCGGCGGCCTTGGCGGCCGGCGGACGACCCGGACCCCTGCTGGCTATATGCGGCACAGTCAAATTGTGCCACAGATCACCGGGCCCACCATCACCGAATGGTTGCACACTGACCGTTCACGGCGACTTCAGCAAACACTCAGCGGACCCGGTGCGGCATCAACGCGTCCGGCGGGAGAGATCCGAAGCGGCCGGCATTGAAATCCTCCAGCGCCTGCAGGACCTCCGACTTGGAGTTCATCACGAAGGGTCCGTACTGCACGACCGGTTCCCTGATCGGCCGCCCGCCGAGCAGCAGCACCTCGAGTGCCGGCCGGTTGCCGTCCTGACCGGAGTCCGCACCGACGACAATGCGGTCCCCGGGTCCCAGCACGGCCAGCTGACCCTGCTGGATCGGGTGCCCGACCGGCCCGACGGCGCCACGGCCCGACAGCACGTACACCAGCGCGTTGAAGGTCCGGTCCCACGGCAGGCTCAGCCGAGCGCCTGGCTCGATGGTGCTGTGCGCCAACGTGATAGGCGTATGAGTGGCGCCGGGACCGACATGCCCGTCAAGATCCCCGGCGATGACGCGCACCAGCGCGCCGCCGTCGTCGGAGGACAGCAGCTTGGCCTCCGGCCCCTCGATCGACTGGTAGCGCGGCGTGGCGAACTTGTCTGTGCGCGGCAGGTTCACCCACAACTGCACGCCGTGGAACAGGCCGCCGCTCTCGACCAGTTCGGCAGGCGGTGTCTCGATGTGCAGGATGCCGGCACCGGCGGTCATCCACTGGGTGGCGCCGTCGGCGATCAATCCGCCACCGCCATGCGAATCCTGATGGGCGAAGCGGCCGTCCAGCATGTATGTCACCGTCTCGAAACCGCGATGCGGATGCCAGTCGGTGCCGCGGGGCTCACCGGGTTGGTATTCGATCTCGCCCATCTGGTCCATGTGGATGAACGGGTCGAGGTCGGTGGCGCTCACTCCGGCGAAGGCGCGTACGACGGGAAAGCCCTCACCCTCGTATCCGCGGGGGCCGGTGGTGATGGAACGGACGGGGCGGTCGGTGTCGGCCGGGCTCGGCCCGGCGATGCGGGGAAGGGTCAAGGTGTCGGCTGTGATGGCAGGCATGCCCCATGTAACCGGACTGCGGTCCGATTCATTCCGCGCTCGATTGTTTGAGGATTGACGGAACGGGCAATTCCCCCGTGCGTCAGCGCTTCTGCCCTACGACAGATGGAACTCACCATGATTGTGCTCGGCGTCATCTTGTTGATCATCGGCTACTTCACCAGCCTGTCGATCCTGTACACGATCGGGGGAATTCTGGTCGTGGTCGGCGTGGTGCTCTGGATTCTCGGCGCAGTCGGCCGCCCGGTCGGCGGCCGAAAAGCCTGGTACTAACCCCGGCATCACCCCTGCTCGCCGCGAGCCGTGTCACCCCACGCACGCTCGCGGCGAGCCTGCTTCAGCTCAGTACCGCGTTCGCCGCGGCCCGGGCGTCGGCCGCACTGGCGGTCGACAACACGGCCTGGGCTGCGGTCTGACATTCCTCCAGGGTCACTCCCGCCAGCGCCGCACCCACACCTGGGACCGCGGTCGCCGCGGCCGACAGCGAACTCACGCCCATACCCACCAGCACGCACGCCAGCAACGGATCGGCCGCGGCCTCACCGCACACGCCCACCGGCTTGCCTGCGGTGGCACCGGCCCGTGCGGTCAGATCCACCAGGCGCAGGACACCCGGCTGCCAGGGATCGGTGAGTGTCGCCAGTTCGGCCGACATGCGATCGGCGGCCATCGTGTACTGGGCGAGATCATTGGTCCCGATGGACAGGAAGTCGACGTGTTCCAGGATATGGCCGGCCAGCAGCGCGGCCGCCGGGATCTCGATCATGACCCCGGGCGTCAGACCGAGCGAACGCGCCTGATCGGCAAAGTTTTTCGCTTCATCGGGGGTGGCGATCATCGGTGCCATCACCCACGGGTCACTACCGGTCGCCTCGGCTGCGGCGGCGATGGATTCCAGCTGGCGGGTCATCAATCCGGGGTTACCGAAGGAGATCCGGACCCCGCGCACACCCAGCGCCGGGTTGGCCTCATCGGGATGCCCCGCGAACTTGAGCGGCTTGTCCGAGCCCGCGTCCAGTGTGCGGATGACCACCTTGCGGCCCTCGAAAGCCGTCAACACCTCGCCGTATATACGGGCCTGCTCCTCGACCGACGGCTCCGAATCGCGGTTCAGAAAGCACAATTCGGTGCGGAACAGACCGACGCCCTCGGCCGGGGTCTCCCGTGCCGCCCGCGCCGCGGCGCCGTCCTGCACATTGGCCAGCACCGCGACCACGTGACCGTCGGCGGTGGCACCGGGCCCCTTCCACCGCGCGACCCGTTGCGCCTCGGCACGCGAGGTCGCCACGGCGCGTTCGGCCTCGGCGGCATCCGGGGCGACGGTCACCGTGCCGCGCGCACCGTCGACCATGACCGGCACGCCGGCCGCCACATCGTCGAGTCCGTCGACGGCGACCACGCACGGAATCCCCAACTGCCGCGCGATGATCGCGGTGTGACTGGTCGGCCCGCCGAGGGTGGTGGCCAACGCGACGACCAGCGCCGGGTCCAGCCCGGCGGTGTCAGCCGGGGCCAGATCCTCGGCGCACAGCACCGAGGGCACGTCGGGCATCGGCACACCTGGTTCCGGAAGGCCGGCCAGTTGCGCGAGCACGCGGTCGCGGACATCGCGCAGATCGGTCACCCGCTCGGCCATCAGGTCACCGGCCTTGGCCAACGCATCAGCGATCTTGCCGATCGCCCCGCCGACGGCCTGCTGGGCCGGGCTACCCGCGGTGATGCGCTTCTCGGCGTCCTTGAGCCAGGCGCGGTCCTGGGCCAGTGCCGCGGTGGTCGCCAGCACCTCGGAGGCGACCCCGGTCGCGTGCGCGGCCCGGTCGCGCAGGCGCGAGGCGACGGTGGCCGCGGCGTCCTTCAGGCGCTCGACCTCGGCGGGCCGGTCAGCCTCGGCCACATCGACGGTGGCCTCTGCGGCGACCGTCGGCCGGGCGCCGGGGCGGATCACCGGTGCGTAGGCGACACCGGCGACCACCGGCACACCCGTCAGAACCTTCGAGTCAGTCACGGGAGAAGAACTCATGTGATTCAGATTACAGAAAAGCATTGACAAGTCAACAGAACCAGGCGTAAAACCACACATATCAACATTTCAGCAGCTCGTGCCGGACGGAGTGCGATGTACGCCGAGGAACGCCAGCATGCGATCGCCGCTTTGGTGATCCAGCAGGGACGCGCCTCGGTCGCAGAGTTGGCCACCGCCTATGACGTCACCACCGAAACCGTGCGCCGCGACCTGGCGGTGCTGCACAAGGCCGGCCTGGTGCGAAGGGTGCACGGTGGCGCGGTGCCCGCGCGCGCCCTGCATCTGGTCGAGCAGGACGTCGACGAACGCGACGCCACCCGCGCGGCCCACAAGGACGCCATCGCCGCGGCGTCGACCGAGTTCTTTCCCGTCGGCGGTGGCAGCGTGCTGCTCGACGCCGGCACCACCACCAGCCGCATCGCCGCGCTGCTCCCCACCGACCGCGATCTGGTGGTCGTCACCAACTCCATCCCGGTGGCCGGCCGACTGTCGACCGTACGGTCGGTGTCACTGCAGTTGCTCGGCGGTCGGGTACGTGGGCTCACCCAGGCATGCGTCGGTGAGCAGGCCCTGCAGACCCTGGAGAACCTGCGCGTCGACATCGCGTTCATCGGCACCAACGGAATGTCCGCCCGCCACGGCCTGTCCACCCCCGACGCCGATGAGGCCGCCATCAAGCGGGCCATGGTCAGATGCGCCAACTACGTTGTGGTGGTCGCAGATTCGACCAAGATGGGTCGCGAGGAGCTCCACAGCTTCGCACCGCTGTCCTGCGTCGACGCGCTGATCACCGACACCGAACTCGACACCGACGCCCGCGCCGAACTCACCGGCCTGGGCATCGACATCACCTGCGCAGGAGCCAACGCATGATCGTCACGGTCACCCCGAATCCCAGCATCGACCGCACCCTCACCCTGCCGGGGACGTTGACCCGTGGGGCGGTGCACCGGATCAATTCGGTGACCGACGAGCCCGGCGGCAAAGGTGTCAACGTCGCGCGTGCGCTCGGGCTGGCCGGGTTGCAGACCGTCGCCGTCCTACCCGCCGCCGACGACGACGCGATCCTGGCCGCGTTGCGATCTGCCGGGGTCCCCTTCACCGCGGTGCCCGTGTCCCATGCTGTGCGGACCAACCTCACCGTGACCGAACACGACGGCACCACAACCAAACTGAACGCTCCGGGCGCGCGGATGGACGCCGCCGCGCTGGAGGCGCTGGCCCGCACCGTCGTCGGCTCGGCGCGCACGGCATCCTGGGTGATCTTGTCGGGGTCGTTGCCGCCGGGCGTGCCCGACGGGTGGTACGCCGACGTCGTGGCCGAGTTGGCCGGCCTGGACTGTCGCGTCGCCGTGGACACCTCCGACGCCCCGCTGACCGCGTTGGCCGCCGCCTTCGGCACCGCGGCGCCCGATGTCATCAAACCCAATGCCGAGGAACTCGCCGGCCTGACCGGAACGTCCGGTCAGGAGCTCGAAGATGCTGTGGCACAAGGTGATCCAGGGCCTGTCGTGACCGCGGCCCAGCAACTTATCGAGCGCGGCGCCCGCAGCATCCTGGTCACCCTCGGCGCCGCCGGCGCCGTGCTCGTCGAACCGTCCGGGAGCTGGCTGGCAACCCCGCCGCCGATCACGCCGCGCAGCACCGTGGGTGCCGGCGACTCCTCGCTGGCCGGTTACGTACGGGCCGAACAGGCCGGTGCCGCCCCCGCCGACCGGCTGCGGATGGCCGTGGCCTATGGCAGCGCCGCGGCGGCGCTGCCCGGCTCCGCACTGCCCTCACCCGACCAGCTCGATCTCGATGCCGTTCCGGTGCGGGCCATTTCACCCGCACACACCGAATCCTGACCCGCACAGAAAGTCCACTCCATGTCCAGTTCATCCCCGGTGATCAGCACCGATCTGGTCCTGCTCGACGTCGACGCGGGCACCGACAAGGAGGCCGTGATCGGCCGGCTCGCCGGACTGCTCGCCGACGCCGGCCGAACCGCCGACGCCGACGGTTTGATCGCCGCCGCGATGAATCGCGAGGCACAGTCGGCGACCGGTCTGCCCGGCGGTATCGCCATTCCGCACTGCCGGTCCCCGCACGTGGACACGCCGACGATCGGCTTCGCCCGATTGGCGCCGGCCGTCGACTTCGGCGCACCGGACGGTCCGGCCGACCTGGTATTCCTCATCGCCGCACCGGAATCCGGCGGATCCGATCATCTGAAGCTGCTGTCCAGCCTGGCGCGTGCGCTGGTGCGCAAGGAGTTCGTGGAGCAGTTGCGCGCGGCGGGGACTCCCGAAGAACTCGTCGGGTTGGTCGACGGGGTGGTGAATCCGGCCCCGGCCGGGCCTGCGGCTGCACCGTCGGCGCCGGCGGCGCCCGCCGAGCCGGCCGGCAAGAAGAGCATCATCGCGATCACCGCCTGCCCGACCGGCATTGCCCACACCTACATGGCCGCCGATGCGCTCAAGCTGGCCGCCGAGCGCGCCGACGTCGACCTGGTGGTGGAGACTCAGGGGTCCTCGGGCAGCACACCGTTGCCTGCCAAGACCATCGCCGCCGCGGACGCCGTCATCTTCGCCACCGATGTCGGGGTCAAGGACCGCGGCCGGTTCGCCGGTAAGCCCGTCATCGCCTCCGGCGTCAAACGGGCCATCAACGAGCCCGACGTCATGATCTCCGAGGCCGTTGCCGCCGCCGACAATCCGACGGCGGCTCGGGTCGAGGGCAGCGGGCCGGCCGACGTTGCCACCGAAGGATCGTCGAATGTCGGTTGGGGCACGCGCACCCGGCAGATCCTGCTCACCGGCGTCAGCTACATGATCCCGTTCGTCGCGGCCGGTGGTCTGCTGATCGCCCTGGGCTTCCTGTTCGGCGGATATGAGATCTCCGATGTCGCCAACGACATCGCCTTGAACAACTCGTTGACCAACCTGCCCGACGGCGGACTGGCCCAGTACCTCGGCGCCATCCTGTTCAGCCTCGGTGGACTGGCATTCGGATTCCTGGTGCCGGCGCTGGCCGGCTACATATCCTTCGCGATCGCCGACCGGCCCGGTATCGCACCGGGTTTCACCGCGGGAGCGCTGGCGGTCTTCGTCGGCGGCGGTTTCATCGGCGGCATCGTCGGCGGTGTCATCGCCGGCTTCACCGCCCTGTGGATCAGCCGCCTCGACGTCCCGCGCTGGCTGCGCGGCCTGATGCCGGTCGTGATCATTCCGCTGGTGGCGTCCCTGGTCGTCGGTCTCATCATGTTCCTGCTCATCGGCCGGCCACTGGCCTTGATCAACACCGGCCTGACCGACTGGCTCAACGGATTGACCGGCACGTCGGCCATCCTGCTCGGCGTGATCTTGGGCCTGATGATGTGCTTCGACCTCGGCGGACCGGTGAACAAGGCGGCCTACGCCTTCGCCACCGCAGGCCTGGCGGCCGCCACCACGGCATCGTTCGAGGTGATGGCGACGGTGATGGCGGCGGGCATGGTGCCCCCGCTGGCCATGGCGCTGGCCACCACCGTCCGGCCGAGCCTGTTCAGCGAACCGGAGAAGGAGAACGGTCGCGCCGCCTGGTTGCTCGGTGCCGCCTTCATCTCCGAGGGCGCCATCCCGTTCGCCGCGGCCGACCCGCTGCGGGTGATCCCGTCGATGATGTTCGGCGGTGCGATCACCGGGGCGCTGTGCATGGCAACCGGTGTGACGCTGCGTGCACCGCATGGCGGCATCTTCGTGTTCTTCGCCATGGGCAACCTGGCCTGGTTCCTGATCTCGTTGGCCATCGGCACCGCGGCTGCCGCCGCCGCCGTCGTCGCCGCCAAACAGTTCGCCAAGCCGCGCCAGCCCGTCGCGGCCTGATCCTGCAGCACCCAACCCCAATAGAAGGAGACACCGAATGCCCGAGAAGACCGTCACCGTCGGATCCTCGATCGGACTGCATGCCCGCCCGGCCGCCATCATCGCCGAGGCCGTCGTCAACTCCGGCGCCGAAGTGACCCTGTCGATGGACGGGGGCGAACCCGTGGACGCCGGTTCGGCACTGATGATCATGACCCTCGGCGCAGGGAACGGTGCCCAGGTGACGGTCAGCTCCGATGACGAGGCCGCACTGGCGACCATCGCCGACCTGGTGACCCAGGATCTCGACGCCTGAGTCGCCGACAAGAAAGCGGAACGCACCCCGCCTACACCCCCGTAAACTTGCTCTGACGAAGGCCGACCTAGGCTGACGTGACACGATGCGTCGCCGAACGGCGGCCTTCGCTTTGCTGCAGGTGTGCCGGCACACCCGCACCCGGGGACTGCAAAGGGGAGTGAACAGACCGTGCGACGCATCGGTGTGCTGCTGGCCACGCTGACGCTGGTGTTGCTGACGGCACCGCCCGCAGTGCTGATCGTCGCGGCTCCGCCGGCGGCGGCGATCGAGCCGCCGGTCATCGATGCGGGGGCCGTACCCCCCGACGAGACAGGTCCGGACCAGCCCACCGAGCAACGTCGTCAGTGCTCGGCGCCGATCGTGTTCCCGAACTCGAACTTCACCGACAGGCCGTGGGCCAGCGAGTATCTGCGACTGGCCGATGCGCAGAAGTTCGCGACCGGCGCCGGGGTCACGGTGGCGGTCATCGACACCGGCGTGAACGGATCGCCCCGGGTGCCAGCCGAACCGGGCGGCGATTTCGTGGACAAGGCCGGCAACGGCATGTCCGACTGCGACTCGCACGGCACGCTGACCGCGGCGATCATCGCCGGTCGGCCGGCGCCCACCGATGCCTTCGTCGGCGTCGCGCCCGAGGCGCGGATCCTGTCGTTGCGCCAGACGTCGGACAACTTCCAGCCGGTGGGCGCGCGACAGGACCCGAACAACCCGAACACCACCCAGACCGCGGGATCGCTGCGCAGCCTTGCCCGTTCGATCGTGCACGCCGCCAATCTCGGCGCCCAGGTCATCAACATCAGCGAGGCGGCCTGCTACAAGGCGACCCGCCCGATCGATGAGGCCACCGTCGGGGCGGCCATCAACTTCGCGGTGAACATCAAGGGCGCCATCGTCATCGTCGCCGCCGGCAACACCGGTCAGGACTGTACGCAGAACCCGCCTCCGGAGGCCGACGAACCCGATGATCCGCGCGGTTGGCGTCAGGTCCAGACCATCGTGTCGCCGGCCTGGTACTCGCCGCTGGTTCTCACCGTCGGCGGGATCGGGCAGACCGGCCAGCCCAGCACGTTCTCCATGTCGGGTCCGTGGGTCGATGCCGCCGCGCCGGCGGAGAACATCACCGCGCTGGGTTATGACGGCAACCCGGTCAACGCCCTGGCCGGTGCAGACGGGCCCATCCCGATCGCCGGCACCTCGTTCGCCGCGGCTTACGTGTCCGGGCTGGCCGCCCTGCTCAAACAGCGTTTCCCGGAGCTGACCCCGGCGCAGATCATGCACCGGATCACGGCGACGGCACGCCATCCCGGCGGCGGTGTGGACAACTACGTCGGGGCCGGTGTCATCGACCCGGTCGCGGCACTGACCTGGGACGTGCCCGCCGGTCCGAAGGTCGCTCCCTACCGGGTGAAGCAGTTGCCGCCGCCGGTGGTGGTCGTGCCGCCGGACCGCGGACCGATCACCATGGTCGTGCTGGCCGGGGCCGGCCTTGCGCTGGTGCTGGGCATCGGGGCCGTGGCCAGGCGCGCGATGAGGCGTCGATGAAGGAGTTCCTCGGTCAGTTCGGATTTCGGTTCACCACCGGGCATCTGCTGTGGGCGGCGGTGCTCATCCCGGCGTTGATCGGAGTCTTCAACACCCTCGATCTACTGTGGGTGGGCATCACGCTGAGCGTCGTCCTGGCGATCGCGACGACGCTGACCGTCCGGGGCCGACGCTTCACCGGCTGGATCGCCGCCCTGTTCTCCTGGCGACGACGGTTGGCCACGCCGCCGGTACCGCCGTCGGAACCCGCAGTCGGTGCCACCGTGCTGCCCGGGGATCACGTCGCGGTGCGCTGGCAGGACGACTACCTGATCGCGCTGATCGAACTCGTCCCGCGGCCGTTCACACCGACCGTGCTCGTCGATGGTGAGGCGTTCACCGATGACGTGGTGGACACCCGAGTCGTCGAACAGTTGATCTCGGCGCATTGCCCGGAATTGGAGGCAGACGTCGTCGCTGCCGGATACCGGGTCGGCAAGACCGCGCCGGCCAACCTGGTGGCGCTCTACGACCAGGTGGTGGGCCCGTACCCGGCGCCGGCGAACCGGCGGACCTGGATCGTGCTGCGTGCCGACCCGGAGAAGACCCGTCGGCCTGCCCTGCGCCGCGATACCGGGGTGTCCGGTCTGGCCCGCTATCTGGTGTCCTCGGCCACCCGCATCGCAGATCAGTTGGCGGCCAACGGCGTCGACGCGCGATGCGGGCGTAGCTTCGACGACTTCGACCGGGCCACCGAGATCAGCTTCGAGCGCGAGTCCTGGTCGTCGATCAAGGGCCGCAGCAGCTTCACCGTTGCGTACGTCGCACCGGGCGGGCCCGACGTGTGGTGGTCGGCACGCGCCGATCACACCCTCACCCGGGTCCGCATCCGTCCCGGGCACGCACCCACCACCACGGTCCTGTTGACCACGCTTGCCAATCCGACGACCCCGCGCGGCTTCTCGTGTCTGTTCGGTGGGCAACGGGCGGCGCTGCTGGGCGAGAGTCCGGTGACCGACCGCCATTACGAGTTGCCCATCGGTTCGGCCGGCGTGCTGATCGGTGAGACCGCCGATCGGTATCCGGTGTACATGCCGTTCGACGATGTGGATGTCAGTATCAACCTCGGTGACGCCCGACTGTTCACCCAGTTCGTGATCCGGTCGGCGGCGGCGGGCGGCGTAGTGACGCTGAGTCCGCAATTCGGAGAGTTCACCGGCTTCGTCAACGGCCGCATCGGGCAGGTGGCCAAGGTCTCCTGGCCGAACTCCACGACCTACCTCGGCCCGCATCCTGGGGTCGGACGGGTTGTGCTGCGCAGCAACTTCATCGAGACCCCACGGCACAGTCAGTTGCCCATCCGGCTGATCAACCCGCGCGAGGAGAGTCGCTATCAGATGGCGTTGGAGGGGGTGTCATGACGGGGTCGTTGAATGTCGAACCCGCAGACCTGCGGGGTAAGGCCGCCACTCTCGACGTGCCGCTGCCGCCCGCCCCTGAGAACCCGCAACCGCCATGCGGTTTGGCCCTTGCCGGTGTCGCCGTCGCGCAGATCACTGCCGAGGGTGACGGGATGAAGGCCTTCATCGCAGCGGGCCAGCAGGAAGCACAGCTACTGTCGAAGGCGTTGGCCGGTGCCGCCGATGTCTACGAGCGAACTGATGAAGCCGGGCGCGCGGCGATCGAGGGCACCGCGGGGCAGATTGCGAACGTCGACATACCGGTGCCCGACATCTCGATCCCGCAACCACACATGCCCATAGGAGCCTGTCCGGCGCCGCCGGGATACCTCGACGTCGAGACGGCTGCGCAGCAGATCACCCAGCCGGACCAGGCCGCGACGCTGGATGCGGTCGCCCAGGAATGGAATGGCTACGGCGCCAAGCTGACCGAGCGTGCAGGGGATTTCGACCTCGACTCCGTGAACTGGGAGGGCACCGCCGCCGAGATGGCCGGTACCGCTTTGCGTCGCCACAAGGAGTGGCTGCAACAAATGGCTGCTGCCGCAACCGAGATCGCCGAGCACGCCCGCGACCTCGCCGAAGTACACCGCAAGGCGGTCGCCGAGCACCCGACCGTCGCCGAAGTTCAGGCAATCAGCGCGCAACTGCGCATGACCACCGACGCAGCGCAGATGTCGTTGTTGATGGCGGAGTATCAGAAGCTGCAGGCACGCTCCGAGGAGGTGCTCGGCGAGTACGCCGCGCAGTCGGCGATCAAGGCGGTCAATCCGCCGACACCGCCGATCCGAGAGGCGTTGAGTCCGCGAAAGGGTGACCGCGGCAAGAGTAAGAAGACATTCGACCGCGGGCCGGACGTCGAAGCGAACATGCTTGAGGAGCAGGGTCCGGGAACTGGTACTGATGGTGGATCCGGCGCCGGCGGGGGAACAGGTGGTCCCCCATCACAGCAGCCGACGGGTCTGCCACCGACTGCGCAGCCACAGCCCGATCCGGCCCAGTCCGGTGCCGGATCGCCGGCTGGGATGGGCGCTCCCTCGGGCGGCGCTCCCTCCGGTGGAGCACCATCCGGCGGTGGCAGCCCGGCCGGTGGCGGCAAGCCGGGCGGAGGCCTACCCGGCGGGGGCCTGCCCGGTGGAGGTCTGCCGGGCGGCTCACCCGAGACGGGCCTGCCCGACCTCGGCCTTGACGACCCCGGGGTGTCCCCGGCCGGTCTCGGCGGCGGTTCCGCAGGGGGTTCGGGCGGTGGTGGCGGCGGTGGTGTTCCGTCGATGCCGTTGCAGCCCAACGTCGGAGCCGAGACGGTTGCACCGGCGCCGGCAAACGGGGGCGCGCGCGCAGGCACCGGTTCCGGTGCCATCCCGGCCTCGGCCATGGGTGGCGGGATGGGTATGGGCGGTATGGGGGGCATGGGCCACGGCGGCGCCCAACAGGGCCAGCAGAAGCGCCGCGACCCGCGCTTCGCTCCCGATGAGGAGCTGTACACCGAGGACCGTCCCTATACCGAGCCGGTCATCGGTAACCGGCGGCGCAAGGACGTGCAGGACAAGGAGCCCAAGTGAGCGAGCAGATGCATCCGGAGGTGGCAGCCGTCCTGCGTCAAGCAGGTCGGCTTCAGGAACTGATGGATCAGCAGCTACACAAGATGGCTACCGAAAAATTCACCGCCACAGATGAATCCGACACCGTCGAGGTCACCCTGAACGGCCATCACCGCCTGGTCGACGTCTATCTGGCCGACGGCGTGTTGCGGCTCGGTTCACACACCGTGGAAGAACGCATCAACGAGGCGCTGCGCAACGCCACCGAGGTGGCCGCCGAATCGGTTGCCGCCGACCGTGATCGGCTCAACGATGCGGTCGCGGAGATCACTGCGGACTAGAAGCGCAGGTTGCGCAGCATGTCGTAGACGCCGGCGATCCATAGCAGCAACGGGATGACCGCGGCAATGGATGCCCCGTCGAGCAGCTCGAAGATCCGCTTGGTCACCGGCGACAGACGGTTGACATTGTCGGTGGCCCCCACCGTGATCAAGGCGACCGCGGCGAGCAGCACATAGATCGCCATCACCAGCCATGCCCGGTCCGGGTTCCACAGACACAACCGGATCATCACACCCGTCGGGACCGCCACCGTCACGCCCATCAACGCCCAGGCGCACCACCGTTCGGCGTACAGACGGGAACGGAAACCACAGATGACGGTGACCAGCCCGGCGACGATCATGCTGTGCACGAAGAAGTGGCCCTGCACGACCACGGTGACGGCACCGGCGGCCAGCACCACGGCGCCGGCAGTCAGGAATCCGATGAGCAGTTGCTTGGACAGCTGGCTGCGCTCGGTCAGTCGCGCAGCCGAATCGGGGACCGAGGCGATGATCGCCTGCCAGGTGGGGGTTTCCTCGTCTGCGATGTCCGGCCGCGAAATCGGGTCCAGTAGTTCGTCGTTCGCGACCGCTTCACCTGGGGCCGGGATCGGCGGTAGCGCGATGCGCGCGACCGCGACGGTCAGCTTGGCGGCATTGGTCACCACGATGAGTCCGAAGGCGATCGCACCGGCGGGAACCCACGCCTGGCCGCCGTAACCGAAAGCGACGGCCGCGGCGGTGATCGCCACGGTCATCACCGCGCCGAAGGCCGCGATGCTGGCCCGCCTCCGCGGACCGCCCCGCGTGGCCAGGATGTACAACAACGCCACCGCGGCGGCACCGGCAACCTGCGGCGCACCCAGGCCGTCGGCCTCGCGCGGCAACGGCACCGCCAGCGCCGCGGCACCGGCCAGCACGGGAAGCGCCGCCACCAACAGGCTTTCGGCCAACTGCACGTTCTGATATCGCGAGCGGGACACCAGACCGCCGGTCAACAGACCCAGGCCCAGCACCGCCAAGGCGACCGCCCACCACCAGGACTTGCCCGACTGCGTCCAGGCCACCAGGGACATCACGGTGGCGATGATCGATACCGCCGGGATGGCGAGGCCGACGAAGCGGTTCAGGGCGCGACGGTCGAACTCCGGAGATTCGTCGAGCACCGCGATGGCGTCGATGACGTCCTCGACCAGGGGGCGGTACCGCTCGGTGCGGCTCACCGACACCAGGGTCAGCAACGCGCCATCGACAACTCCGGCGTCGTCGAGGGATTCGCTCGCCTTCATCGGAGGTGCACCCGGACGCGCAAAGGCCCAGACGCCCTGGGCCTTGAAGTCGAAGCCCGCCAGCACATCTGGCGGTGAATCGTCCAGCAGTTCGGCCAGCACCGAGACCGTCTCATCGATATAGGTCTCGATCGGCGCCGATGCGGGCAGCACCAGATCGGTCATTCGACGTCCGGTCAGGATGGTGACCCGAGTGGTGGAAGGCCGCCCGGGTGTCACCGACGATGTACTTGTCGCCCCCGACGGCGCCGCGGTCGCGGTCAACGCCGTTCGAGCCGGTCGAAGTCGTCGGACAGCCCCGCGGCCAGTTCCAGGATCCGGCGCTGGAACGTCTTGCCGAGCAGGTCCAGCTGGATCTCGGTGCCTGCCGCGATGTGCTTGTCCCAGGGCAGCACCACGACGCGACCCGGTGGCACGTGCCGTTCGAACTGCTGCACCAGGTCCTCGACATCGATGTTGGTCTTGCCCGGGGTGACATGGTTGATCACCACGCAGGACCGACCGAGCAGGTCCTGGTAACCGTTCTGGCGCAACCAGTCCATCGTCACGGCGGCCTGCCGGGCACCGTCGATCGAGGCGCTGGCGACGATGACCATGCCCGAGACGGTGGCGAGCACACCGCGCGAGGCCGGCTGGAACAACCCGGCACCGCAGTCGGCCAGCACCAGGTTGTAGTACCGGGACACCACGCTGACGGCGCCCTTCCAGTCCTCTTCGTTGAATTCGCGACGAGCCGCGCTGTACTCCTCGGAGGACAGCACCTCCAGGTTCGCCGCGTTCATGCTGGTGTACGCGCGGATGTCGTTGTAGCGGGACAACTCCTTGTCCGACAACAGATCCGCGATGGTGGCCGCGGACTGCCGGCCGGCCCGATCGGCGAGGTTGCCGCAGTCCGGGTCGGCGTCGATGGCCAGGATGCGGTCACCGCGGACGCGGCTCAACGCCGATCCGAGAGCCACCGTCACCGCGGTCTTGCCGACGCCGCCCTTCAGACCGAAGACACCGATCTGGTACGAGTCGCGCGCATTGCGCCGCACGCGAGCTTGTAGGTCCATCTCGTAGAGCTCGTCGGGCGACGGGCCCATGTTGATGCGGGTGAACATGTAGAGCCAATGCCGCCAGCCGCGCTGGGAGGGCATCTTGACCGCGGTGCGGACACCCACGTGCGAGAGGGCGTCGATGGCGCGATGGTTGCCCATGGTGGCGGGCGATGTCGGAGCCGGCTGCCCGGTCGGCGCCGGCGCACTCGACGGCGTCCACGACACGTCCTGTGTCTCGTTGTAGTGCGCACTCGGCGCCGGTGCCGGCGCCGTGCGCGGCGCGGAAGCCGGCGGCGCGAACTTCTGCTCCTCATATCGAGCGCCGGTGGACTGACCGGCCTGCGGGCTGCGCATCATGCCGTTCTGCACGTGCTGCGGCCCGGTGACCGGAATCTGGCTGGTGATCTCGGAGGCGCGGGGCGGAGGTACCGCCGAGCCGGTCTGTGGCGGAGCCGCCGACGCCTGGGTTTGAGCGGGCGTGATCGGCATCGGTGGCGGCGTGCGATCACCGCCGTAACCCGAGCCGCCGGCGCCGGATGCGTTGACGGGCATCGGCGGAGCGCTGTCGCGGTGGGCCGCCGCGTCCTCATCGGCGGCATCAGACGCGCCGGAGGAGTGGAACAACCGGTCATAGTCGGCCGACATAAGCACCTCTCAAGGTCGTGCTGTTGCAGTAACGCACAGAGTGGGCGGACGCCCAAAGGCTAGTCCGCCCACCCGTTGGTGCGGTCGTTCTAGGCGAACATCCCGGTGACGCCGTGCTCGATCTGCTGCATGTGCTGACCGGAGTCGCTGATGGTCTGCGCGAGGTTCTGCAACGCGGCGTTCAGTTCGGCCGAGGTGCTGTCCCAACGCATCTGGACGGCCTGGTAGGCCTCCGAGCCCGAGCCGCCCCACACCGAGGCCAGCGAGGCGAGTGAGGCCTTGCCCTCGTCGAGCAGACCCTGGGTTACGCCGACTGCGCCGTGGATCTCACCGGCGGAGCCCTCGATTCCGCCGAACTGCCAAACCTGCTGTGACATGTCTTATCTCCGTTCTGTGGATTCTGGGGTCAGAGGTTCATTGCCGACGACAGGGTGCCGGCCTGGTCTTCGTCTGCCGTGGTGTACTGCATGCCGGAGGTCTGGATGTTCTGGGAGATGTCGTTGAGCTCCTGAACCTGACGCGCGGCGGCCTCGTGGAAGCGCAGCAGCGCGGCCTGGGCGGCGGTGCCTGCCTGGCCCACCATCTGCGCGGCCAGCGCGCCGCCGGTCGCCTCCACCTGGGAGATGACGCCCTTCAATTCACCGGAGATGCTCTCGAAGTGGGCTGCCTCCTTGGCGAGGACAGCGGCATCTGTATTCATCTGTGCCATGCTCGGTACTCTTTCTGTTTTCCTGTGTCCTCACCAGATGATGGCGAGTCTTCCAGCCCCCTCGGCCGGGAAGTCTTGTGACGGTTGACGATTCACCAATCGTCAACATCTTCTTCATCTTCACCCAGGTCGTGGGCCAGTGCTGCCGGCGCCGCGAGGCTCTGTCGGTGGGTGCCGCGCTTGGCGCCCTGCCCCATGCCGCCCATCGGACCACCGGCGCCCGATCCACCGACCGGTGCCAGTCCGGCACCGGCTCCGCCGGCCGCGGCACCGACCGGCCCCGCAGCACCGGCGGGCGTCTGTCCCAGCAGCCCACTCATCAGCGGGGTGCTGGCCAGCGTGCCGCCCGCACCGGGCAGCGACGCCGCCCGGACCAATCCCGCACCGGCTCCGGCACCCGTACCGCCGGCCAACGGATGATTCGAGAACGGGCTGGCGCCCACCAGACCGAACTGCGCTCCCTTGTTCAATCCCCCGCTGAGCTGGCCGAACATCGAGCTGACCTGTTGCAGCGGCGCCACGAGTTGCTGAACCGGCTGGGTCACCGACTGCAGCATCTGCTGAGGCGCCTGGGCGAGCATCGAACCGACCTGCGAGGCGACCTGCATCCCCATCTGCGCACCCTGCTGCACGCTGTTCATCAACTGCTCGGGTTCACCCTGGGCCTGCTGCGCGGTGTTCTCCGCCTTGCGCGCCTGAGTCTGCGCAGCAACCGAGGCTTGATTGCTCTGCGCGGCAGCCCGGCCGGCGTGCAAGGCAGCCGACTCGATGGTGGCCTGGGCGGTGACATGCGCAAAAGCGGCCTCACGCATCGCCGACCCCGGCAGCGTCGCGGCAATGCGCCCCGAGGCAAACCCGAGGGCGGCCTCTCCGACACCCGGCATGACGATCGGCTTCAACGGCGGTATCGGTTCGAACACCGTGTTCGCCGCGGTTTCCGCCTGGTAGCCGTGCATCGCGCCGGCCGCCTGGGTCCACATCCGGACGAAGTAATCGAACTCGTTGACGGCGATCGGCACGGCGTTGACGCCGAGGAAATTCGTCGCCTCCAGCACCGCGTGCGTGACGTGATTCGCCTCGATCTCGACCAGTGGCGGTGTGACGGCCATCGCCAGCAGATAGGTGTTCGCCTGCGCGATCGCCTGCATCGCCCGCTTCTGCGCCTGCAACGCACTGGTCCGCAGCCACACCACCATCGGAGTGGTCGCCTGCACCGCGCGCTCGCTGGCGCCGCCCTGCCAAGATCCGGCGAGCGCGGCCAGGCTGGCGGACAACTCCTCGGCCTGGGTCTCCAGGGCAATGGCCAGCGCCTCCCAGGCCGCGGCGGCCTGATACATCGGCGCCGCACCGGCACCGGCCATCAACCGGCCGGTGTTCACCTCCGGTGGGAGCGCGCCGTAGATCATCGGCACAATTGCGGGAACAGTGGTCATTGTTTGCTGGACTCAGTCTCGATAACGAAGCGTGTTTCGAATTCGGTCAGGACAACGTCGCCGCGGCCTGGCCGTCGGCGGTGGTGTAGATGCCGGTGGCTTCCAGGTACGCGGCCCCGGCCCGGGCCAATTCCTGCTGCGCGTACGCATTGAGAGCCGCCATCTGGGCGGCCTCGCTGGCGAACGACAGGACGGCTTGCACCGAAACTTCCTCCGCACCGGCCGGCAGCAGGGCTGCTGCCTCGGTCGTTGCGGCGGTACCGGTAGCCAGGCCCCGGGACCCATTTGCGATCACCTGGTTGCCGACACCGAGAACCCCAGGGTTGTGTGCCATCGGTTGCATTTGCGATTCCTCCTCACAGTTTCCGAAAAGCCTGGACGCTGAACCTGAGAAGGAGGACAGAAAAGTTGCTCTGTCGCATAAGAATCGTTCCCCCGACCCGTTTGCCAGCTAGCCGTCGTAAATTTTGCTGAGTGGCTACGAATCCATATTAACCGTGGTTTGGGGGTGCTCCGAACACTTCTTCTGCGGGGGGATCGATATAGGCGGCCTGGACGACCTCTTTCCCGTCCGGCGAGACCAGAAGTGCCTGGCCAGGAGGCCTGCGCTTGAGTTTGAACTCGCTCGTCGGGAACTCCGTCTTCTCGCCGGAGAGAAACAGCGTCGGCGAACCCGCGCCGTAGGCGGCGCCGACGAACTTGTCCATGGTGGCTCGATGCGCCTGGCTCATCTGGCACGTCACCACGATGTGCAAGCCGATATCGGCCGAGGCGGGCAACAGGGGCGCCAATGGGGCCATCGGCGGGATCATTCCGCCGGCAGCGACGATCATGTGCCAGTCGTCGACCAGCAACACCACATCAGGGCCGCTCCACCACGACCGGGACCGCAACTGCGCGGTGGTCAGATCGGGCGGCGGCAGCCGCTTCTTCAGATTGACCGCCAACGCCTTTATCGACTCGTCCAAGGAGGTGCTGTTGCGGTTGACCGCGCCGGCATCGAGCAGGTGGCTCTGGGGTACCGCATCCAGCAGGCCGGACCGGTAGTCGGCCAGCATGAACCGGACCTGCTGGGGGCTGTTGCGGGCGCAGATCGCCTGGGCGATGGCGTGGGCGATGGTCGTCTTACCGGATTTGGGCGCCCCGAAGATCAACATGTGCGGCGTGATCTGCATGTTGTTGTAGGCGACCGAAAGGTCGGACTCCCGGATCCCCACCGGGATGGTCCACCGCGACCGGTAGTCGGCGTCCGGCCCGGGCGGCGCCGGGTCCAGCTCGCGCAGATGGATGCGTTCGGGCAACACCCGGACCCGCGGGGCCTCGTCGGTGTGTAGCGACGCGATGTGGTCCACCGCGGCGGTGATCGCCGGCACGATGTCGGCGGCGCTGTGCACACCGTCCAGACGGGGCACACCCATCATCAGGTGGTGCTTCTCGCCCGAGATGGCCCGTCCCGGACGGTTGGTCGGGATATCGCGGGTCATCCGGTCGACCTGGGTCTCGTTCACATCGCCGAGCCGAAACTCGACCTTGGTGCCCAGATAATCGCGGACCCGAGATTTCAGCTCGGTCCAGCGTGGTGTCGAAATGATCGTGTGCACGCCGAAGGCCAGTCCCTGACCGGCGAGGTCCTGCACCACCGGCTCCAGATCGGGAAACTCCGCGACGAACGCCGGCCAGCCGTCGATGATCAGGAACACGTCACCGAACGGATCGGCCGACGCGGGGTGGTTGGGATCCTCGCGCATCTGCCGGTAGGTCGAGATGGACCCGACGCGGTACTGCTTGAACATCGCCTCCCGCTGACGCAGGACGGCCTTCATCTCCGCGACGGCGCGGTTGACCCGATCGGGCTCGGAACGGGTGGCCACCCCGCCAACATGCGGCAGATCCTCGAGATACATCAGGCCGCCGCCGCCGAGGTCGATGCAATAGAACTGCACCTGTCGCGGGGTGTGGGTGGCTGCCGCCGAGAGCACGAGCGTCTGCAGGAAGGTCGACTTGCCGGTCTGCGGGGCGCCGCCGATGGCGATATTGCCCGCCGCCGCCGACACATCGATCCCCCAAACTTCCTGGCGATGCCTGCGCGGCTCATCCATGATGCCGAGACCGAACCGTAGCGGCTGACGCTGGTCACGCTCGATGAGCTCGTTGACCGGTGTCGGATCGGTGAGCGGCGGCAGCCACATCTTGTAGGCACGGATTTCGCCGGTGGTCAGCTGATTGAGCACCACCTCGCGCAGTACGCGCGGTTCGGATTCGGTCGATGTCACTGTGTCACCCCCGAGGCATCCATCATCGGTGCGGCCGTGAACGGTTGGATCCGTAGCCGACTGGGCACCTGGATCCGCGGGGACGAGTCGCCGCCCGCGTTGATCGCCGAGGCGGGCACGTAGTTGTTGCCGGTGTACACGCTGCGGAACTTCACCGGGTCCTCCATGCCGACGCGCAGGAAGCCCACACCGCTCTCCTTGTTGGTGATGTACTGCGCCTCCGGCGTGCCGATCACCGCCTTCGACTCGGCAGAACTGGTGGTACGCAACGCAATCCGATAGGTGAGGTTGGGTTCGAGCTTGTCGATGCGGACCCCGCCGGTGTTCAGCGACTGGGTAGCCAGCAGCAGGTGCACCCGCAACGACCGCCCGACACGGCAGATCCGGTCGAACAGCGCGATGAAGTCGGGATGGTTCTGCAGCAGCTCGGCGAACTCGTCGACGACGACGAACAAGGTCGGCAACGGAGCCAGATCCGCACCGCGTTCGCGGTGTTTCTCGTATTCGGCCACGCCCGAGAGCGCCCCCGCTGCACCGACCTGGATACCGGCCTGGCGCAGGATGGATTGACGGCGGTCGAGCTCACCTGAGAGCACCTCGCCCATGCGGCTGACCAGCTCGGCCTCTTCCTCCATGTTGGTCACCACCGCCGCGGTGTGCGGCAGCTTCTCCATGCCGAGGAAGGTCGATCCACCCTTGAAGTCGGTGAGTAGCAGGTTGACCTGGTCGGGATGGTGGGTTGCGGCCAGCGACAGGATCAGCGTCCGCAGGAATTCCGACTTACCGGAGCCGGTCGTACCGATGAGCATGCCGTGCGGACCCGCGCCGAACTCGGCGCCCTCCTTGATGTCCAGGTACATGATGTCGCCGGTCTTGAGCTCGTGACCGAACGGGATCTTCAGCCGATCGCGGTCGGTATCGGTGAACATCCGCCAGCGCGCCGGGGTCACCTCCTCGACCGACTGCGCTCCCACCAGTTGGTGCCATTCGGTGGCGACCTTCTTGTGCACCCGGGTGCTTCTGTCGATGATGGTGCCGGTGATCGACCAACCCGCGAGCTTGCGGGCGACCCGTCCCGCCTGTCCGGGTGTCATCGCGTCGGCCGCGTTGGCCACCAGCCGGAACGTCTGGTTCGGCAGCCGGTCGTCGGCGCTGCCATCGGGATCCAGCCGGATGCGATAGGCCGACCCGCGGTGGTTGCCCAGCGTGATGACGGTGACGCCGGCTCGGCCGTCGACCGGGAAGCCGGCCTTACCACCGGTCAGGTCCACCACCACGACATACGGACCGGTGGGCGCGGCATCGGCGGTGTGCGGGCCACGCGCGGTCAGATCGGACAGTCCGTCTGGGCGGGTGAACACCAGTCGGGTCGATCCGGCGGCGTCGGTGTCGGTCTGATGCTGCACGTGCGGCAGCCACTTCAACCAGGACCAGTCCGGGTCCTCCGGGTTGTCGATGAGCACCCGGATCTGCAACAGGTCCGGCGGATGGAAGACCGCCAGATGGCAGACCATCGCGCGCAGCAGCGCAGCCGCGCGTTCGGTGTCGCCGCCGATCGCGATCGTCGGAAACGTGCGCAGCTGAACGAGTTTCGGGCAGTCATGGATGAGGCCGTGGGTACGCAGGAATTTGATCAACCACATGTGGCTGACCGGCTCCAGGTGCGGTTGCGGCGCGCCCGAGGGACCCGACAACTCACCGCCCACCGACGGCTTGAGCAGCCGGTCCACCGCGGGTTCGGAGCCGACGCCGATGCGGACGGCGGCGAAGAAATCGGCATTGGACTGACGCGACCACTGCCGGTTGGTGCCGAGTATCGACAGCAGATCCTCGGGATGCGGTGCGTGATAGTTGAAGAACGTCACCTGCGCGGCCGCCGATGTCGTCACGCGGGTCCGCAGACCGGCGAGATAGCGCAGGTATTCCTTGCGGTCGGCGTTGATCTCGGGCACCCGCTTGCCGCCCGGTCCGCCGCCGGCCATGAATCCGACCGTCGCCATGATCATCATCAGCGGCATCATCAGCATGTACGGCGAGAGCTGCCGGATGCCGGTGAAGATCATGATGGCGATCATGCCCAGCATGCCGCCACCCATCACCCACGGCAGCGCCTTCTGGATGCCCGACGGCGGGATGTCGATGCCGAGGTCATCCGGTGCGGCGATGTTGATCTCGCCCGGCGTGAGGCGGGGGCCGCGTTTGATGATCGGGGTGAATTTCTTGGTGGTCATCCACCTGCTCCTTCTGGGGGCAGCGGTGATCCCGGCGCCGGGGCGGGCAGATTGCCGCCCGGCGCGGGTGCCGGTGCGCCGGGCGCCGGTGCGGCAGCGCCGGCCGCCAACTCGTCGTTGACCTTGCGCGGGTTCGGGCTCGGCGGCAGCGTGTCGTGCTCCAGCAGGGCCGCCTGCTTGGACAGCACCGGACCGTCGATCAGCCAGCTGACCACCTGCCAGGGCGCGGTCAGCGGTCCGCTGAGACCCAGCGACGCGGCGGTGTCCTCGTTCGGGAGTCCGTAGCGCACGCCCTGCGGGTCGATGTAGTAGAGGCTTTCGCCGTAGCGGGGGTCCGGTGATTGCAACCGGATGTACTGCCCGCCGTTGATGAAGACCGTCACCTCACCGGAGATCTGGTCGATCCCACCGTTCATCCGATCGGCGGGGACGGGTAGATGACGACCGCTGATCACGGTCTGGCGCGGCCCCTGGTCGCCGGGATCGCGCTGCCACGACCAGCACAGCGTGGGTGCGTCCTGACGCAACCGCATGTCCATCGGCTCATCCGGCAGCGGCGAGACGAACACCTGCTCGCGGATGTTGGCGACATCGCTGGCCTCCACCGACGGAGGAGTGATCAGGCCGAAGCTGTTCGTCGCGCGCAGCGCAGCCGACGTGGTGCCGTTGACCTTCGCGACACCGTCGGGCAACACCACGTACCGCTGCTCGACGTCATTGTTGAGGGTGCGGAACACCGAGCCGATCACCAGGTTCGGCGGCAACCCGAGCGTGTTCGGCGCACCCGCGCCGGGCACCGCCGGTAGCTTCCACGGCCCGACGTTGGGCAACGCGTTGAACAGCGCCTCCGAGATCGGCGTGGCCCGCGCCGTGACGGGGATACCCACCGCTGAAGTCACTGCGCGGTCGGCAAGGTCGATGGCATGCCTGCCGTCCTTGGTCACCAACCAGGTCAGGTCCTTGAAGGTGACCAGCACCCCCTGGTTGTCCCGCATCGGCCCGACGGAGGCGTCCACCGCCAACGGCATCACCAGCGCCGAGGTCTGGACTTCCGGTGCCACGCTGTCCGGCTTGATCACGTTGTCGCACAACGTCCATGTCGAACTCGGCGCACCCACCGGCGTCGCGTACGGGGCACCCGGGATGCCGATCGGCTGCCCCTTGGGCATTTGGTTCAGTTCCTCGGATTTGACCGCCGAGGGGTTGGCCGGGTTGCCCAGTACCAACCGGGCCGAGGTCAGGTTGTACACCGGTCGGATACCGTCCGAACCCGGCACCACCACGTAGAGCTGATTGGTGGTGCGGTCCACCAACAGCGTGTCGGAGCCGCGCTTACCCAGCGGCTTGAAATAGGCCAGCAGGGCGGCGCCGAGGCAGATGACGACCGCGATCACGACACCGCACATCACCGCACGGCTGTAGAACTGCAACGGGTCGTCGAACATCCGGGTGTCCCGGCGCACGATGGCGTGCTCGACGCGGCGCAGCAGGAAGCGCCAACCGCTGACCTGAACCTTGGTGGTGAGCCGGAAACCTGCCATCCTCGCCCCTGGCCTATCCGCCGATGTTCAGCCGGCTGTGCACGGCGTCGATCGCCGCGGTCATGTCCTCACCACTGATCTCACTGAGCTGTTCGACCCCCAAGCTCTCGAAATCAAGCGAGCGCGCGAGGCGCATGTCCCGGCTCTGTTCGCCTGCCTCCACCAATTGCCGTGCGTATCTACCGTTTCCGGCGATGTCGAGGGCAGGCTTGCCGCCCAGCGACCGGTCGTGCAGCAGCGTCGCGGCCTCCAGCACGCGCTTGGCGGCCTCCTCGCTCAGCTGGGAATCGTTGGCCTGGGCGATCACTTTCGCGATCTCGACGATCTCATCGGGCGAATAGGAGTCGAACTCGATCCGGGTCGAGAACCGGGACCGCAGACCGTCATTCGTCTCCAACAACCGGTCGATGTCACTGCTGTAGCCGGCGATGATCACGACCAACCGATCACGATCGTTCTCCATGCGGGCCAGCAGCGTGTCCAGCGCCTCGGTGCCGAACGGGTCGGCCCGGCCGTCGCGCTCCTGCACCAGGGTGTAGGCCTCATCGATGAACAGCACGCCGCCGACGGCGCGGTCGATGGTGCGTGATGTCTTGACCGAGGACTGGCCCTCATACTCGGCGACGAAGTCCTTGCGGGAGGTTTCGACCAGTTTGGGCTCGGCGATCACGCCCAATCCGGCCAGGATGTTGGCGACCACGCGGGCGATGGTGGTCTTGCCGGTGCCGGGCGGGCCGGTGAAGATCATGTGCTTGGACTGTTGGGCGACCTTCATGCCGCGGGCGGCCCTGACCTTGGCCATCTGGGTTGCCGCACGGTACTTCTCGATCTGTTCCTTGACCCGGCTCAGCCCGATCTGACGGTCCAGTTCGGCTTGCGCGTCGGCAAGCAACTTGTCCCGCCCCGAGGTATCGGCCACCACACTGCCCGGATCCCAGGGATCGGTGCGCTGGGCGATCTTCTCGGCCGTCGTGGTCACCAACCGGTAAGCCGGATCGCGAAGTGCCGCAGTGACCTTGGGTGACGGGTGGGTGGCCTGCAGCCATTCCAGAAGGGCCATCGCGGCATCCTCGTTGCCCTGACTTCGGCGTGCCATCGCCAGATACCAGGCGATGGCCGGAGCACAGGCCTCACCAGCCGGCGAGGAGTTCGACTCGGTGAGTCGGCGCTCGGCCTCGGTGAACAATCCGAGGTTGGTCACCGCGACACCGTGGGCCACGCCGGCCGCGGCGGCCAGGAACTTGTCGGGCCAGTTGCCCGCGCCGCGGACCTCGTCGATGACGTCGGTCCAGCGCTCGGCGGCCCCGTAGATGACCGCTCGGATCCAGGACACCAGGTACTCGCCGCCCATGGCCGGGGCGTCGTCGAGCGCCTCCATCGCGTCGGCGTGGTTGCCCTCGGCCGCCTCGCGGACGGCGAAGGCCATGGTGATGGCCAGCGGGGAGTTCACCGGATAGGTGATGTCACCGAAGAGCCCACCGATCGGGATGCGTGCACCGAGGCTGTTCATCGAGATCTCGGCCGCACCGGCCAGCTGACCGAAGTTGTTCCGCGAGAACCACGCTCGGAACAACGTCGCCCGGTCGGAATCACCGCACCGGATTCGGCCGACCCAGGCATCACAGGCCGTTTCGTCGGCCGCGGTGATCTCGGTGAACAATTCCAGGGACCGGGCCGGTGCGCTGGGCAGCATGCCGACCGCCGATCCGAACAGAGCCGCCAGATGATCAGTCATGCCCACCTGCATACCTTGTGGAGAAGACGCGTGCCTGAGCCTCCCGGGCCTGCTCCGGTGAGGGCAGACCGACACTGCGGGTCAGGAAGTCACGCGTGTCGACGCTGTCATGGCCGTGGCTCTGCATGCCCTCGAGCATGTATGAGAACTGTGCGGAGCGCGCCTGCTGGGTGGCCAGATCGGCGATCACCACGATCTCGGCGGCCAACTCACCCTCGGTCTCGACGGTGGTGGTCGCCTCGGGTGACAGTTCGACGCGGTGGACCCGGCCGTCGAGCAGTGCCGAAACCGTGACGGTTCCCGGTGGATTGGTCACCGTGTACAGCGGCTCCTCGGGGTGGTCCTCGGCGACAACGCCAGGGTCGGCGAAAGCGTCGAGGTACGACGGCCCGTCACCGTTCGGTACGTCGAAGATGGCGTCGAACGCGGCGAGATCGCTGCCCAGGTCCGCCGGGTCGACCTCGTCGTCATCGTCGAAGGGCTCGTTGCCCACCATGGAAGTGCTCAGTCCCCGTCGTCGTAGTAGGTGGGTTCCGGCTTGGCCTCGAACCAGGCGCCCGCGGGCAGGAAGGACACCAGCCCGTCCAACGCCCGCTGCAGGTTGTCTTGCGTACCTGCCAAGAAGCTGCCGTACAACTCGCCGTTGACCTTGCGCGGTATCGAGACGATGCGGCCCTGCGCTGAATCCAGCACGCCGGCGGCGACGTCGGTCTGGGTGAAGGTGCCGCCGGAATGACGCTCGGACGCGGTGATCTCCACCCAGCTGTTCGGATTGCCTGTCGCCTCGGCGTAGGTGCGCGCCGATGCGGGCGTGATACCGAACTGCGCCAACTGGTTCGGCGTGCGCGACTCGGCCAGCCGGGTGGACACGGCGGTCATCGGTTCGACGTCGGCGGGCTCGGCCGGACCCAGCACCGCGGTCACCATGCCGGCCAGTCCCACCTGCGGGGCCACCCGCTGCAGGACCAGCAGATCGCCGTCACGCGCCGCGATCACGTGCCGGTCACCCTTGCGGCACACCGCGAATCGCACCATCTTGCCGCCGATGTCGCGGCGCCACCACCGTCCCTCCAGCGTGCGGTCCGGACGCGACAGGGTGTCGGTCATCGCGGCCACCTCGGGATGCGGCGTGCCGAACGCGTCCAGCACGCCCTGCTCGGTGAGGTCGCGCGCGACCTGGTCCCAGACCTTGTCCCGCAGTTCCGGCTGCGGGATGTTGGGGCGGATCCCGAGCGAGGGCGGAAACTCCTCGAGCTGCAGACGGTCGGCTATCACCAACATGCCGTCGATGGTCACCTCGACGGCGACCACATCGTCATAGTGCGTGGGCTCGCCGTGACTGGCGAACGAACTGGTCATCGGCTGCAACCCCTCCCCCTGGAAAGTTCATCGTCGCTTCGCGGCGGGCCGCGCGGGCCGATTCGCCGGAAAATTCCCAGATGACATTAACAGCGCCTGCAGTACCGCAGATGCACCAATTTCGGCAGGCCACACCGTTTGCCGACGGGTGAGCTCATGCAACGCCACGGCGGCCGTGGTTGATACTGGGGTGACATTCGCAAGGAGGACGCGTTGACCGACCGCGATGACGCACTGCGCCGCGAGCTGGGCTGGACCGGCCCGGAGGATTCCGACTACGAGCCCGCCGCGAAGCCGGGGATGCCACCCGCGCCGCAAGGAGCAGGGCCCGGCCTGGACACCGGGCCGATCCCGGCGCGGCAGCCGCAGCCACCGCAGCCACCGTGGACCCCGCAGCCCCGGCCAACCGCCCCGCCGACCCGTCCGCCCGGACAGCCGCAGCAGCCCTATCCGCAGCAGCCGTGGTCGCAGCAAGGTCCGCCACCGGGACGAGTCACCCCGCCGGCGCCGCCGGCCTCCTACGCCGACCGGATTCCGGTCCACGACCTCGTACCTGCCCGACGCACCCCGCCGGGGCGCGGGTGGCGCCGGCTGTTGTTCCGGGCGTCGTTCGGGCTGATCAATCTGGGCCCGTCGCCGGATGAGGTGCACCAGGCCGATCTGGAGGCGGGCATCCGGGGTGCACTGCGCGGGCATTACAAGATCGGTGTGCTCGGCAAAGGTGGGGTCGGCAAGACCACCGTGTCGGCCTGTGTCGGTTCGGTGCTCGCCGAGTTGCGTCAGGACGACCGGGTGGTCGCCATCGACGCCGACACCGCCTTCGGCAAACTGGGCAGCCGGGTGGATCCCAGGGCCATCGGCTCGTACTGGGAGCTGGCAGCTGACCAGCACCTGGAGACGTTCGCCGATATCCGCAGCCGAGTCGGCAACAACGCCGCGGGGCTGTTCGTCCTGGCCGGGGAGGGCACTCCGGCGCGGCGCCGGGTGCTGGACCCCGCGATCTATCGCGAGGCCACCGCACGACTGGATCGGCATTTCACCATCTCCATCGTCGACTGCAGTTCCACCATGGACAGTCCGGTCACCCAGGAGGTGCTGCGTGACCTCGACGCGCTGATCGTGGTGTCCTCACCGTGGGTGGACGGAGCGGCCGCAGCCGGGCAGACGATGGACTGGCTGGCGGCGCGCGGGCTGACCAGCCTGCTGCAACGCACCGTCGTGGTGCTCAACGATTCCGACGGGCACGCCGACAAGCGCACCCGCGGGATCCTGGCACAGCAGTTCGCGGGTCAGGGTCAGGCGGTCGTGGAGGTGCCCTTCGACGGTCAGCTGCGTCCCGGTGGCGTCATCGCCGGCACCGGCGTGATGTCCGAACCGACACGTCGGAAGTTCATCGAGATCGCGGCCGCGCTGGCGGCGCACTTCCCCACCCATGACGATCGCCACCGGGAACGGTTCTGAGCGGCTTCAGCTCCAGTCGATCTGTTTGACCACCGCTTCGACGGCCTCGGCATCGGCCGCGGTCAACGGTTGCTCGGATTCGGCACCGGTGATGATGTCCTCGCCGACCCCGGCGACCTGCGCCGTCTCGCCGACGGTCAGGTTGGCACGCCGCCGCGCGGCATAGAGCCGCTGCCCGAGCGTCGCTGTCGGCGCATCGGCCGCGCGCAGCGTCAGCTCGTCGATGCGGCCGCGGACCGTGCTGAGCGCGCGGATGAGTTCCGGTGTCACCTGGATCCGCGCGGCCCTGGCCGCCACCGCCTCGAGCTGACGCAGATCGGCCAGGATGCCGGTGGCGCGGGTGGTGAAGCCCGGATCGCCGATCGGGGGCAACGCCTCGATGGTGGCCGTGAACGTGTTGGCCGCCGCCACCACCGCCTGGGCGATGAGCGGGACCTCTTCGGGCGCTGCGGCGGGCGGGCGCGGAGGTGCGGGCGCGACGGCGGGCTCTCCGCGACGGATCCGCTCGATGGTGCCCGGCGGCCATTGCAGCACCGACTCCAGTTTCGTCCGGGTGCTCAGCCGCGGCCAGCTGCGGCCCTTCTCGAACGCGATCAGCGCTCCGGCGTTGATGATGCCGTCCGCGGCGAGGCGACGCTGGCTGACATTCAGTTCGCGGCGACGGGCGGCGGCCGCGGCACCGGCACGCACCATGCCGGGGTCGTCAGCGGAGTCGCTGCCGGTCTCGACCACGCCATGTCCCTTCCGTGCCCGAACTGGGTCCGCCGATCGTAACGAAACCTGGAGCAGTGCTATGGATTGGGGTCTCGAAGTCGCTGCACTGCAATCGGGAGAACCGTATCAATGCAATGGCAAAACCGTTGCAGCGAATCGCCAAGGATCGCAGTCTGCGCTGATAAACGACGCTGCACAGCACTTACGCCCGTGTCCGCCACCCACCCACCGCAGTGTCGGATCACGCATAACTGTTGCATCGCTACGGTTTGTGCTCTACATTCGTCTGCAATGCGGCAGTTGAGCCGCCGCCGTACGAGGAGACACATCATGAACGCATTGGGCCTGGACGGACTGCCGGTCGGCGAATGCACCCGCGATCCCGAGCGCTGGACCAGCACCGCCGACGAAGAGGCCAAGGCGATCTGCCGGATGTGCCCGCGCCGGTGGGCTTGCGCTAGGGAAGCCTGTGAACTCCCCCGCGCCGAGGGCCTGTGGGCCGGGATCGTCATTCCCGAGGCGGGCCGCGGACGCACCTTCGCCCTCAAGCAACTGCGCTCGCTGGCCGAACGCAACGGTTATCCGGTGCGGCTGCGTCGACTCTTTCTGGAGTCCGCCTAGAACGGTCCGCTCCCGCTGCCGTTTTCGAGGGGCCGGCAGCGGGAGCGGCACCTCAACCTCTGCCGAAGGTCCGTCAGACCTCGGCGATGAAGTCCGAGGTATAGACCTCGGTAGGCAACTGCGAATAGGGGTCGGGACGTTCGACCGACACCCACACACCGGTGGTGTCGGCGTTGATCGGTGTGGTGACCGTTGCGGTCACGGCCCCGACGGCATCGGTGCGCACACCGATCGGTGCGACACCGCAATCCGCCGAACCACGCGGCATCTGGAAGACCTTCACGTAATAGTTCGTGTTGGGCAGCGCCGTCTGCAGTTGCACGTCGATGGAGATTGCATCGGCCGTCGCCGGGTGCACGAACGCGACGGCGCGGGCGTTGCCCGTGCGCCAGGTGTGTGGGGACACGCTGTAATCGCAGGCCCGCACGATGCTCGTCATCGGCATGACGGCCGCCCCCGCAGGTGCCGCGGCGGCGACACCGCCACTGACAGCCAGCGCAGCCAACGCCGCCACCAGTATTTTTGCGCCCCGACGCGCCCTCATCGCTACACCCTTCGCAAGTTACTCGTCGGTACGACACTAGCTTCCGGAACGTCAATTTTGACGTGCCGCCGGGGTGAGACTGATCACCCCGCCCCACGCGGAATAGCGTGGGCTCGAAATGGTGTTGAAGGTTCCGACGGTGCCGGACATGCCCCGGGTACCACTTAGTAATCCGTCGCTTCGAGCGACCACTTGCCGAGAGGCGACATGCCGGCACCGTCCCCAAATCCGACTAAACTCAACCGGTGAGCAACGACGAGTCTGCGCCTGACGAAGTCGCTTGCGGTGCATCCAATTTGGCCACCGGTGTGCTGCATTCACGGGTGGTACCGCTGGGTGGACCGCGGGCCATGCCGGTGCGGCGCACGCTGCCGTCGCGTGAACGGTCCATGATCGGCGCTTGGTGCTTCGCTGACCACTACGGTCCGCACGATGTGCGCGAACAGGCCGGGATGGACGTCCCGCCGCACCCGCACACCGGACTACAAACCGTCAGTTGGCTTTTCAGCGGCGAGATCGAGCACCGCGACAGCGGCGGTGTCCATACGCTGGTCCGTCCCGGCGAGCTCAATCTGATGACGGCCGGCGCCGGTATCTGCCATTCCGAGGTGTCCACCGCGGCGACGCGGACACTGCACGGAGTCCAGCTCTGGGTGGCGCTGCCCGGCAGTGATCGCCACACCGCTCGCGATTTCGCGCACTTCGTGCCGCGGCCCCGCCGCTTCGACGGCGCGACGGTGCGGGTATTCCTCGGCGAGTTGGCGGGTGAGCGTTCGTCCGTGCACACCTTCACCCCACTGCTGGGGGCCCAGCTGGATCTGGCGCCGCACGCGCGCGTGGACCTCGAGGTGGACCCGACCTTCGAACACGGAGTGCTGCTCGACAGTGGCAGCGTCGATGTCGGTGCGCACACGCCGGCGCGGGCGGATCTGGCCTATCAGGGCACCGGATGCGATCGGTTGACGATCGTGAATCGGGCGGACCAGCCCGCCCGGATGATCGTGCTGGGCGGACCGCCGTTCGACGAGGCGCTGTTGATGTGGTGGAACTTCGTCGGCCGCAACCACGACGAGATCGTCGCCTACCGGCAGGCGTGGCAGGACGGCACCGATCAGTTCGGGAACGTCGTCGGCTACCGCGGGGCGGTCGACCGACTCCCGGCCCCGGGCATGCCCGGCACTAGACTCAAACCTCGTGAGCGCTGAACAGAGTGCGGCCGTGGTGACACCCGGCGAGAATCGCTTCACCATCGCGCTGGACGGCCGACAGGTCGGGTTGATCGACTTTCACGACCGCGATGGCGTGCGGGTGTTCACCCACACCGAGATCGATCCCGAATTCGGCGGCCGCGGTCTGGGCACCCAGCTCGTCGCCGAGACCGTCGCGGCCACCCGCGCCGCGGGTCTGCAGATCCAGTCCTACTGCTCGATGGTCACCCAGTACCTGGCGAAGAACCCCTAGCGCGCCGAGATCGACGTTCGGGTGGCGTCGTCTCGCACTTTGGCGCCCGTATGTTCGTTTGGGCGGTGATCAGCCGAGATACTGGGCGGTGCTGCCGCCGAGCGGGACCGCGGGCATGCCGAGCTTGCGGTGATCCCAGCTGCGGGTCCGGCTCGGGATCACGCGGACGCAGACGCGGTTGTTCATCATCTGGTCGACGAACGGTTTCATGTCCGCGCTGTAGGGACCGGTGTAGCGCTCCCACACGCTGATCCCGACCCGCAGATTGGTCTCCGGGTCGTCGATGATCTCGGCGGTGCCGTCGATGGACACGCCGCGCAGGGTGTCATAGGTGTGACCGTCCTCGATCATGACCGTGATGGTCGGATCGCGTCGGAGGTTCACCGCCTTCTGCGATTTCGCCTTGGTCTCGAACCAGATCTCGCCGTCGAGGACGGCGTACCACATGGCCACCAGGTGCGGCCGGCCGTTCGGCAGCACCGTGGCCATCGTGGCGGTGCGGCTGCGTGCGATGAACTCGGCGATCTCGTCGTCGGCCATGACGATGTTGGCGCGCTGATTGGTTCCCATGATCAATCCTTATCAGGATGCCGCGGCGGTGACGGTCACCGGGATGCCGTTCAGCGCGCCGTTGCCCGACGGCTCGTCTAGGAACGTCGGCGGGGACAGGATGTTGGTGTTCACCCCCGGTGACCGGTTGGCCACCGCCATCCGGGTGCCGGGCACTCCGTGGCCCCACCCGTGCGGCATCGACACCACACCGGCGCGGATCGTCTCGGTCACCTCCACCGGTACCCGCAGCCGCCCCGCTTCGGACGAAACCTCGACCACGGTGCCGTCGACGATGCCGCAGCGCTGCGCGTCGGACGGGTGCATGAGCAATGTGCAGCGGTCGCGCCCCTTCATCAACGGCCCGACATTGTGCAGCCAGGAGTTGTTGGAGCGCAGATGCCGTCGGCTCACCAGGACCAGTTCGTCCGGGGCGCGATCCAACCGCGCCGCCAGCCGCGGCAGGTCATCGAGCAGATACTGTGGCGCCAAACGGATTTTGGAATCCGTGGTGCCGAGTACATCGGGTAGCCGTGGCTGCATCGGACCGTAGTTGATGCCGTTTGGTTGGTCCTTCAGCTTCGCCAGGGTGAGCCCGTCCGGGTTCTCGCCGTAGCGGTCGCCGAACGGACCGGTGCGCAACGTCAGATCGAGCACCCGTTCGGGGCCGCCATGGGTGTACCGCTTCCTGATCTCGGCGCCGTCGAGACCCTGGGTGAAGGCGAGGTAGTCGAAGAAACCGTCGTCGATGGCGGCGACGTCGACGTCCTGCGCCGGTGTGCCGGTGCACAATCCGGTCAGCCGGATCAGGATCTCCCACTCCTGCGGACGGTCCTCGGCAGCGAAGACCGGTGCGGAGTAGTTCGCGATGCTGTTGACGGCGAAGTTGAGGATGAGGTCGTCATGGTGTGGCTGCTCCAGCGGGGACAGGCCGGGCAGGATGACGTCGGCATGGCGCGTTGTCTCGTTGAGCCACAGGTCAACCGAGATCATGGCGTCCAGTCCGGGCAGTGCCTCGTCGAGGCGGTGTCCGCCCGGAGTGGACAGCACCGGGTTGCCGGCCACCGTGATGAGCGCGCGGATCTGCCCGTCGCCGGGCGTGCTGATCTCCTCCGCCAGACACGACACCGGCACCTGCCCCAGGACCTCCTTCGCGCCGCGGACCCGGGTGCGGTACCGGCCGAATTCCGGTGCCCCGTCCTCCAGTCCGGGCAATGGCTGGGTGGTGATGGACCACGCCGTCGGCTGCGGGAACATCAGGCCACCTCGGGTGTCGAAGTGCCCGCTGAGTATGTTGACCACGTCTACCAGCCAGCTCGCCAGGCTGCCGAATTCCTGATTGCACAGGCCGATTCGGCCATAGACCACGGCGCGCGGTGTGGCCGCCAGCTCGCGGGCCAGGGCACGGATGCGCTCGGCTCCGATTCCGGTCACCCCGGCCACCCGTTCGGGTGCCCACTCGGTGGCGACCTTGCGCATGACGTCGAGACCGTGCAGATGTGCGCCGACGGCGCCGGTGTTCACCAGGTCTTCGTCGAACAGCGTGTGCACCACACCGAGCAGCAGTGCCGCGTCGGTGCCCGGGGTGATGGCCAGCCATTCGTCGGCGCGCGCCGCGGTCATGGTACGCACCGGGTCGATGACGATCACCCTGCCGCGGTTGCGGATACCGTCGATCAAGCCCATCACATTCGGTGCGGCCATCAGCGACCCCTGCGATGCCGCCGGGTTGGCGCCCATCACGACGAAAAGGTCGGTGTGCTCGATATCCGGAACCGGGATCGACCACCAACCGCCGTACATCAGATGACTGGTCAGGTTCTTGGGCCACTGGTCGACGGTGCCCGGGGAGTACGTCAACGGTATCCCCGACATACCCAGCAGGATGGCGGCATAGCGGGCCAGCGAGAACGAGTGCGCGAGTGGATTACCGGTGTAGGCGGTGACGGCACCGATGCCGTGTTCGGCGATGATCGGAGCCAGCAGTTCGGTGCAGCGCGCAAAGGCCTTGTCCCAGTCGACCTCGCGCCAGTCCCCGTCGACCTTGATCATGGGCCTGCGGATGCGATCGGGGTCCTCGTGCACAGCGCCGAGGGTCGCGCCCTTGGGACAGATGTGCCCGCGACTCCAGGTGTCGTCGGGATTACCGCGGATACCGGCGACCTTGCCGCCTTCGACATGAATGTCCAAGCCGCACATCGCCTCACACAGCGGGCAGGTGTAGAGGTGATGACCGTCCGCCCCGACCGGGGCCAGTTCGAGATCCATGAAACGCCTCCCGCCGGACTTTGTTGTGACAGACTGTAACGACAATTCTGGATCGGGAGGTCGAAATCGACGAGACCGCACCGCGCCACCGCAGGCAGGGATCGCGCCGCGACCCGGCCATCGATACCGCCGTGCTCGCCTCCGCCCGTGCGCTACTGGTCGAGCGGGGCTATGCAGCGACCACGATCGACCTGATCGCGTCGACCGCAGGTGTCAGCCGCCCGGCCGTCTACCGGCGCTGGCGCTCCAAGGCCCAGTTGGTGCACGAGGCCGTCTTTCCCGATCTCGGCCCCGACGCGCCGGCGGACGAGTTCACCGCCGAGATCATCCGGTTGTGCCGGGGCGCGATCCGGATGTACGGCGATCCCGTTGTCCGGGAATCGATTCCGGGACTGCTGGCCGACCTGCGCAATGATCGCGACATGCGGCGCGTGATCAGCGACCGGCTGGAGGCGACGGCGCGTGCGCAGTTGGCCGGTCGGCTGTCGGCCGCCGTTGCCGACGGTGCGGCCGCCGACGTCGACGCCGACACGCTGATGGACGTCATCGCCGGCGGCGCCTGGTATGCCGTGTGTGTGCGTCGGGTCGCCGATGTCGACACGGCCGCCGATCAGCTGGCCGCACTGGTGCTCAACGGGGTGCTGCGGCGGCCCTGAGCGCCTCGGCCGCCGGCCCGAACATCGTCGTCTTGATGGCCCCCAGGGTGCCGGGATCCTTGCCTGCCAACGGGCGCACCAGCTCAAGCGCGGTGTCGGTGACCGCCCCCTCGGCGGCCGTGGCGTCGACGATCCCGTATGCGAGCGCATCCTGGCCGCCGAACCGACGGCCGGTGGTCATCGACGCCACGGCGGCCTGCGGCGTCAGTTTGGCCTGGATCAACGCAGCCATCCCGTCGGTGAACGGGATGCGGATATCGGCCTCCGGGAAGCAGAAGTAACCCCGATCGGCGCGCATCACCCGGAAGTCGTGGGCGGCCGCCAGCATCGCGCCGGCGCCGAAGGCGTGCCCGACGATCGCGGCGACCGTCGGCACCGGCAGTGTCAGCACCCGCGCCAGCAGGTCCTGCACCTGGCCGACGTACCAGGCGGTGCGCTCACCGTTGGCCGCCAGCCAGTCCAGGTCCAATCCGTTGGTGAAGAACTTGCCCGTCGCCGTCGTCACCAGTCCCGTTGCCCCCTCGACGATCACGCGGTCCAACAGGCTGTGCACGGTCTCCAGAAGTTCTGGGGCGAACCGGTTCTCGTCATCGCCGAGGGTGAGCACGGCGATTCCGTCCACAGTGTCGAGAGTAGCCGTCATCATTGTCGTTCCTTCCGTAGTGGTGCGCCGATGTCGAGGACCGCGCGCACGGCGGCGCCGAGCTGGGCGCGGGCGGTCGGGTCGCCCAGCCGGTCGCGGTTGAGCAGGATTGCGGTCGGCAGGTCGACGACGCAGGTGGTGATGGTGTCCACCGCGGCGGCGTCACCGCGGCCCCACATTCCCTCGGCCAAGCCGATCAGCAGGGTGACCAGGCGCCGGTCGAGTCCGTGCAGTTGCGCGGTGAGCTCGTCGGACAGGCCGGGCCCGAGGATCTCCTCACGCCGCACGGTGAGCACCAGCCGAGCCGAATCGGGGTGCCGCTCGGCGAACAGCACGGGTGCGTACGCGGCGGCCACCACCGCCTCGCGGCCCGATGCGGACTCGGCGGCAGCACGCTGGATGGACAGAAACCGGGTGCCCGCACGCACCCAGGCTCGCCCGAGCAACTCGGCTCGCGACGAGAAGTTGTGGTACAGCGCGCCGTTGGACACCCCGGCCGCCGATGCGACGGCGCGCACGGTCACCGCTGCCGGGCCGGTTCGGACCGCGAGCGACTCCACGGTGTCGAGCACCGAGTCTAGGTCGTACACGCGGGGGCGCGGCATCGTCCAATGATAACAGAGCACTCGCTCTGTTATTGCTGCGAGTTTGCCGGCCGGGCATCGCATGGCGCGGGCCCAGCGGCTAGCCTTCGGTACATGAGCGCAGGCCTGTTCGGACTCCTCGACGATGTCGCTGCCCTGGCCCGCCTGGCCGCCGCATCGGTGGACGATATCGGTGCCGCCGCGGGTAAGGCCACCGCCAAGGCCGCCGGCGTCGTCATCGACGACACCGCGGTGACACCGCAGTACGTGCAGGGCATCACGGCCGATCGTGAACTGCCGATGATCAAGCGCATCGCCATCGGGTCGCTGCGCAACAAGCTGGTGTTCATCCTGCCCGCGGCGTTGCTGCTCAGCATCTTCGCGCCGTGGGCACTGCCCTATCTGCTGATGGCGGGTGCGACCTTCCTGTGTTTCGAGGGTGCGGAGAAGGTCTGGGGCTGGATCTCAGGTCACGACGCCCATGCCGCGCCCGCGGCCGTCGAGGGTCAGGACGCCGAGAAGACGATGACGGCCGGCGCCATCCGCACCGACTTCATCCTGTCCGCCGAGATCATGGTGATCGCGCTCAACGAGGTGGCCGAACAGACTTTCTGGATGCGACTGGCCAGCCTCATCGTGGTCGCCATCGTGATCACCGCGGCGGTCTACGGCGTGGTCGCGCTCATCGTGAAGATGGACGACGGCGGACTGGCGCTGGCCCAGCGCACCTCGACCTTCGCCCAGAAGCTGGGTCGTGGTCTGGTCGCGGCGATGCCCAAGGTGCTTTCGGCGTTGTCGATCATCGGCACCGTCGCGATGCTGTGGGTGGGCGGGCACATCCTGTTGGCGCAGAGTTACGAGGCCGGTCTGCGGCCGCCGTACGCTCTGGTGCACGACGCCGAGCACTGGGTGTCGCATGCCATCGGATTCGCCGAGGGCGGGGTGGCCTGGATCGTCAACACCGGGATCTCCGCGATCGTCGGCCTGGTCATCGGCGCGATCGTCGCGACCATCGTGCACTTCCTGCCCTTCGGCAAGAAGGCCCACTGACTCTGCGCTGACGGCGCGCGCCTCTCGTACGTGTGCGCCGTGGGCGCGGTGTCAACGGTGGCAAAACCACAACCAGGCCGACCCCCGAAGGGGCCGGCCTGGATTGAGGGCTGCAGATTGGTTCAGTTCGGCCTAGAAGAGATCGGCATCGGCCACCTTGGTCCATGCGGCGACGAAGTCCTTGACGAACTTCTCCTTCGCATCGTCCTCGGCGTACACCTCGGCCAGCGCGCGCAGCTGGGAGTTCGACCCGAACAGCAGATCGACCCGGCTGGCGGTGTACTTCTCGGCGCCGGTAGCACGGTCGGTACCGACATAGGTGCCGTCGTCAGCCGGAGACGGCGCCCACTTGGTGCTCATGTCGAGCAGGTTCACGAAGAAGTCCGTGCTCAGCTGGCCGGGCCGGTCGGTCAGCACGCCCAGCGTGGTCCCGCCGAAGTTGGTGTCGAGCACCCGCATGCCGCCGATCAGCACCGTCATCTCCGGCGCCGACAGATTCAGCTGGTTGGCCCGATCGATCAACTGGTACTCGGCGGGCAGCGCCAGACCCTTGCCCACATAGTTGCGGAAGCCATCGGCCGTGGGCTCCAGGTAGGCGAACGATTCGACATCGGTCTGCTCGGCCGTGGCGTCGCCGCGGCCCGAGGTGAACGGCACCGGCACATCGAAGCCGGCGGCCTTGATCGCCCGCTCCAGGCCCACCACGCCACCGAGCACCACCAGATCGGCGAAGGACACCGCCACGCCTGCCGAGGCCTGGATCTCCTCGAGCTTGGCGATCACCTGGGCCAGCTCGTCGGGCTCATTGGCCTCCCAGCCCAACTGCGGCTGCAGCCGGATCCGACCACCGTTGGCACCGCCGCGCATATCGCTGTCGCGGTAGGATGCCGCCGCCTTCCAGGCTGTCGAAACCAGTTGTGACACGGTCAGTCCCGAGTCGGCGATGGCCGCCTTCAGGGTGCCGACGTCGGCACCGGACAACGGCGTACCGGCGGGGACGACGTCCTGCCACAGCCAGGTCTGCTGGGGCACCAGCGGGCCGAGATAGCGGGCCACCGGGCCCATGTCGCGGTGCAGCAGTTTGAACCACGCGTTGGCGAAGGCCTCGGCCAGTTCCTCGGGGTGATCCAGCCAGCGGCGGGTGATCTCACCGTAGATCGGGTCCATCCGCATGGAGAGGTCGGTGGTCAGCATGGCCGGGTGGGTCTTGCCACTGCCGTGCGCCTTGGGCACCGAGTTGGCCCATCCGTTGTCCTTGGGCCGCCACTGGTTGGCACCGGCCGGGCTCTTGAACAGCTCCCATTCGTTGCCGTACAGGATCTCCAGGAAAGAGTTGTCCCACTTGGTGGGGGTGTGGGTCCAGGTGACCTCCAGACCGCTGCTGACGGTGTCGTTACCCAAACCGGCGTTGTTCCAACCCAATCCCATCTGCTCCAGCGGCGCAGCCTCGGGTTCGGGACCGTTCTCGACGTCGGTACCGCCGTGGGTCTTGCCGAAGGTGTGCCCGCCGACGATCAGCGCGGCGGTCTCGACATCGTTCATCGCCATCCGGCCGAAGGTCTCGCGAATATCGATGGCGGCGGCGATGGGGTCCGGATTGCCCTCCGGCCCTTCGGGGTTCACGTAGATCAGGCCCATGTGGCTGGCACCGAGCGGGTTCTCCAGCTTGGTGCGGTCACCGTCTGCGCCGGCATAGCGCTCCTGGCTGCCCAGCCACTCGTGCTCGGCACCCCAGTAGACGTCCTCCTCGGGCTCCCAGTAGTCCGGGCGACCGAACGCGAATCCGGCGGTCTTGAAGCCCATGTTCTCCAGCGCGCGGTCGCCGGCGTAGACCAGCAGATCCGACCAGGACAGCTTCTTGCCGTACTTCTTCTTCACCGGCCACAGCAACCGGCGTGCCTTGTCCAGGCTGACGTTGTCGGGCCAGCTGTTCAGCGGCGCGAACCGCTGCATGCCCTTGCCGCCCCCGCCGCGGCCGTCGACGACCCGATAGGTGCCCGCGGCATGCCATGACATCCGGATGAAAAACGGTCCGTAGTGCCCGAAGTCGGCCGGCCACCAGTCCTGCGAATCGGTCATCACCGCGTCGACGTCGGCGGCGAGTTGCTCGAAGTCCAGGGTCTGCACGGCCTGGCGGTAGTCGAAGTCCGGGTCGAGCGGGTTGATGACGTCGGGATCCTTCTGCAGGATCTTCAGGTTGACCGCGTTGGGCCACCAGTCACGGTTGCTGCCTCCCTCTACCGGCGGCTTGATCATCATCGGGCACTTGGCCTCGGTGGGTTCGGTCTGCGCCTCACCGATGGGGGGACTTGTCTCTGACACGTGGTTCCTTTCCGGGCTGTCGGACTGGTTATTGCGAACTGGGTTGAAACTTCGGTGCGCCGAGGCAATCAGGGCACAGACCCCAATAGATGACCTCGGCTTCGTCGATGGCGAATCCGTCGAGGCGGCCCGACGGGTCGGTTGCGGTCAGACAGGGCGCTGCCCCGACCGCGCAGTCGACATCCGCGATGACCCCACACGATCGGCACACGACGTGGTGGTGGTTGTCACCGACCCGCGACTCATAGCGCGCCACCGAACCCGTCGGCTGGATCCGGCGGACCAGACCAGCGGCGGTCAATGCGCTGAGCGAGTCGTAGACGGTTTGGTGCGACACATCCGGCAAATTGGCCCGCACCGTGCGGATCACCGCGTCGGTATCGGTGTGCGGATGCCGGTGGACGGCGTCGAGCACCGCCAGCCGCGGGCGAGTCACCCGCAGTGCGGCACCCCGCAGCATCCGCCGGAAGTCTTCTGCAGTAGCCACATCCCGAGTGTTGCCGGTTTTCTGGAATTAGTCAAGATAAGGCGATAGGCACTGTCGAGCAGTTCAGTTGGCGTCGCCGGCGGTCGTGGCGACGTCGTCGCCGAACCACTTCTGTCTGATCAGGTTGTAGGTCCCGTCCTCACGCATCCGGAACAGGGTCTGATTGATCGGTTTGCGCAGCGGACTGTCGAGCGCCATCACGAAACCCTGGTCCTCCTCGTGGAATACCGGGCCGGCCATCACCGCGACACCCGCACCGCGATGGGCGACGTAGTAGCGCAGCGTCGGCGCGTCGAACACCACGGCGTCATAGCCCTCTTCGCGCAGCAGGTGATACGCGTTCTCGACGGTCTCGGTCTGGGTCGCATCGATGCCCATGCCCTGCAGGTACTCCGCGGCGGTGGTGCCGGAGACCGTGGCAACGGACTTGTCGTAGAGGTCGGCGGGCCCGCTGATCTTGGCATCCAACTTCGCGACGGTGAGGCTGGCACTGAGGTTCGCCGAATAGAACGAGATGAAGACGATGCCGGCGAATCCCCACAGAATCGCCATGGCCTTCGTCACGGTCCGGGTCGCCGACGTGGCGTTCTTACCCACCAGCGAGCCGATACCCCACCCGAACGACTGGACGATCCCGGGCAGATAGGACCGCGACACCACCGGCTCGGCGGCGCGTCGCTCGATCAGCCAGAAAATGTGCGCCGGCACCACACTCACCACGATCGCCGCGCTGAGCCAGATCAGCATCGTGCGCGACAGCAACAGGTCCAGGTAGCCCCCGAGACCCGGTACCGACGGTCGGGTGTCGTGTACCGGCACGATGATCTGCAGCCCGGCGTCGAGGGTGGGGTGGGAGAAGTCGAACGAACGCTCGCGCTCGGCGGTCAGTGAGATGCCACCGACCGCCACATCGGCGCGCCGCGATCCGACCGCGTCAAGCTGTCCCCGGACATTGCCGACGTCCTGGTATTCCGTCGTCCAGCCCAGCCGTTGCGCGATCTCGTTCCACAAATCGACACTGAACCCGGTGAGGTCACCGCCGCCGGCGCGCATCACGAAGGGCTCCAACGTGTGCACCGCCACGGATACCGAGCGTGGCTCTGGCTGCGGATCGGCCGGCGGCTCGGCCGCGGCATGCCCGGCGACCACGATCGCCGCACCCCACAGCGACAGCAGCCAGGCGATGAGGTGCACGGTGCACCGCCGCGTCCGGCTCATGGCGCCTCGACCGGATCGCGATAGCGGTGTTGCCCTCGGTGTCGCGGATCTCGCATCGCGGGCCATGAGCCCCCTCGTCATCGTCTCGTCATGTGCGCCAGGCAGGATCTGGCAAAGGGCCGGACCACACGGATCCGGCGCCAAACGACCTTACCCCGCGCGCCGCGACCGTGATGCGCCGCTAGGGTTGACGCCATGGCACTTAGGCGACCTGCGCGCATTCTCGTATTGCTCTTCCTGGCAATCGCATTCGCCATTCCCGCGATGGCGCACGCCGTCGCGCCCAACTGGTCAGGTCTGGACGCCCGGTTCTATTCGGCGCCAATCCCCGCTCCCGGCAGGCTGATTCAGACCGTGCCGCTCGCACCGGAGTTGTCGCTGGCTGGCGCGGGCAGCGCCTACCGGATTCTGTATGCCACCACCGATCAGCACGACGCGCGCGCGGTCAGCACGGCGGCCGTCTTCGTTCCCCGTGAGCCTGCGCCGGCGGGTGGCTATCCGGTGATCGCCTGGGCGCACGGCACCGTCGGGCTCGGCGATGACTGCACACCTTCGGCGGTGCCGCGCACACCCCGGGACGACGAGTACCTGTCGCACTGGCTGAATCAGGGTTATGCCGTCGTCGCCAGCGACTATGCCGGTCTGGGTACGCCCGGCCTGATGAGCTACCTCAACAGTGTCACCACCGCGCACGGTGTCATCGATTCCGTGATCGCCGCGCACCAGATGTCGCTGCCCCTGTCACCGAAGTGGGCTATCGTCGGGCAGTCCCAAGGCGGTGGGGCGGCCGTCGCCAGCGCGAGGTGGGCGACCGAGTTCAGCGCGGGCAGTGGCCTGGACTACCGCGGCGTGGTCGCGACCGGCACCCCGGCCAACATCCAGAAGTTCGTCGCGCAGGCCGGACCCGATCTGACTTTGCCGGAGCTGGGTCCGGTCGCCAACGCCTACACGGCCTACATCATCGCGGCACTGCGCGAGGCCCGGCCGGACCTCGACATCAACGGCGTGCTGTCCCCGGCGGGGTTGCACGCGGCGGCGCGCGCTGAGACGGTGTGCGTGCACCCACTCACCGACGAGTTGGCCCACCTGTCCCCGGCGGCGATGTTCAGTCGGCCGCTGCTGTCGATCCCGGGGATCGAGGCCGCCCTCAACGACTTCATGGGCACCCCGGTCACCGGCTACGACCGGCCGATCTTCCTCGGCGTGGGCTTGCTCGACCGCGACGTCCCGCCCCAGTCGACGTTGGCGTTCTATGACCAGTTGGTGGCCAACAACCAGAACGTGGAGCTGCGGGTCTATCCGGAGGAGGACCACAGCGGTACCGTGCTTGCCTCGTTGGCCGACTCGACACCGTTTCTGCGCAACGCCTTCGCCGACTAGCCCCCGGCGAGGAAGCGGGCCTCCACCGTCACGGCCACGTGGATGTCGGCCGGCACCAGTTCCACGTCCGGCGCGCCACCCGTCGGCGCCGCATCCAGAAACATCTCGCGCCCGGCCGCGGGACCCTGCAACCCCAGCATCCCGGCATCGGCGATGGCCACCGGCCGCACCGGGCCCAGGTCCAGGGCGTCGGCGTACTGCTGCGCGCGTGCCGCCGCGTCCCGCACGGCATCTGCGCGCGCTTCCGCGATGAGCGCCTCCCGCCGTTCATCGGTGAGCGCCCAGGACACGTGGTTGGTATCGAATCCCTCGGTGCCCGAGGTGTGTTCGCCGACCCACTGTGACAGCACGCTGAAGTCGGCGAACTCCACCTCGACTCCGACAGCGGCGTGATGTACCAATGGCAACCGCTCACCGTCGGAGTTCCACGGTCGGTCCGACCAGGTACGTAACCGCTCGGCCGACCATCGGATTATCGGCGACGGCTCGGTGCGCTGCAAGCGATCGATGGAATCCTTTACCGTGGCGACATCGCGGGCCACCCGGTCGTAAACGGGTGCCATCTCCGGCCCCTCGTAGCTGATGGTTGCGCGCACCATGCCGCGCTCGGGCGGCGCGGAGGTGGAAAACGATCCTCGCACCGTGATCTCGGTCGCCATGTCTGCAGCCTAGGTGTCGATGAGGACCGCCAGGCCGTCGAGCACACGTGCCAGGCCGAACTGATAGGCGTGGTCGGCATCATAGGCACTGTTGTGGGCATGCCCGGCGGCCGCGCCGATCCGCACCGCCAAGGGGTAGCGGTCGGCGTCGAGCACCCGGTCCAGCAGTGGTCCCGCCCGCTGCCACCACTGCGCGTCGGTCTGGCCACTGTCGAGGGCGGCCCACCGGGTTTCGTTCGCGATCCGGGCGACCGCGGCCACGAAACCCAGCAGATGGGTCAAGGCGGCGTCCATCTCCAGGTCGCTGAGCCCCAACCCGTCGAAGGCCGAAAGTTCGTGGTCGTACTTGGCGATCAGCCCCGGTCCCAGCGGCGGTCGGGTGGTCGGCAGATCGATGACCCACCGATGCCGCGTCAGCATTGCTCGATTCTCCTGCGCGATCGCGGAAACCCTTTCGCGCCAGAGCATTCCGACCAGATCGGAGCGAGGCATCTGCTGGTAGACGGTGTCGAGCATGAGGTCGAGCAGCTCGGCCTTGCCCGGCACGTAGGTGTAGATGCCCATCGGCGCCACACCCAGTGCTGCGGCGACCGCGCGGATGGTGAGCGCGCTCAGGCCGTCGGTGTCGGCGATCTGTATCGCCGCCGCGATGACCTGCTCGACGTTGATCCGCTGACGCGGGCCCCGCGCCGGCGTTCGCTGCTCACGCCACAGCAGTTCCAGCGTGCGTGCGGGATCGCCGGCACTGCTACGCGGCCTGTCACCGGGCATGTCGATCCCTTCTGCTCAACGATCCGAGTTTAGACAGCGCCGGTGCCTCGTCGCGTACTCTGTACACTGTACGTTGTATGTAGTTTCTGATCGAGGAGGTCTCATGTCCCAGCAGGCCCGCACCGTGCCCGAAGCCGCCGAGTTCGACCCGACCGATGCCGCCGTCGCCGAGGTGTTGGCCTGGTTCGCGAACTTCGACGCGCTCGCGGCGGCCAAGGACGTCGAGGGGATGGCCGATCAGGCCATGTTCCCCATCAACGAGGTGACCGACCACAAGGCCGAATCTTGTGACAGGTCGCGATACATCGCGCAGATGACCGAACAGCTCGGTGGCGACGGGGACGTCTCGATGGAATCGATACGCACGCCGCATTTCCTGAACGAGAATCTGGTCTTCGTGATCACCGACGCCACGATCACCATGGGCGAGTTCTCACAGCGAGTCCGCTATGGCGATCTGCTGGTCAAGATCGACGGGGCGTGGAAGTTCCAGACCATGGTGCAGGGCGGCTGGGGCGACTTCTGAGTTCCTGAACGACGAACGGGCCGGTTCGACCGTGCTGGTCGAACCGGCCCGTGATGTCAGATCAGAAGGGCCGCTTGGGACTGACCGGCACCGTGATGATGGCGGTCGAACTGGAGACGCCGTTGGACACCGTCACCGTGAAGACGTCGTTATACGGCCGACCCAGCAAACTCGCGGTGTATGCCGCAGCGCGCGCGGCACTCGTCGGCTGAAATGTGAAGTCACCGTTTGCGCTCACCGTGTAACTGCCCTGAATACCGGCCAGCGTCAACGTGTACGTCAGCGGCAAACCGTTCGGGTCGGTCGACACCAGCTTGCCGGTGACCCGGCCGGTTCCATTGTCGACCTGCTCGTTCGTCTTGACCGGCGTGCTCGGTGGCGCCGGGTTCGGTGCCACGGGCACGGTGATGGTGGCGATGCTGCTGGTGCCGGCGGCGTTACGCGCGACCACGGTGAACACATCCGGGACGGTGACGCCCGTGCTGGCGAGAGCGCGGGCGGTAGCCGAGGGCGTGTAGGTGTACGCACCGGTCGCCTCGTCGAAGTTCAGCGTGCCCTGCAGCGTCGGAGTGATGACGTCGTAGGTGACGCCCTGACCGATCGGATCGTTGGCCGACACGCTGCCCGTCACCACACCGGTCACCACGTTCGTGGTCTGCGACCCGCCCACGGGAGTGCCCGGCTTACCATCGATTGCGGTGATCGGCACGGTGATGATGGTGGGCGCACTGGTGAGCGACCCGTTGCCGGCGACCACGGTGAACACGTCGGTGAGGTCGCCCAGGCCGGCACCGGCCAGCGCCATCGCCAGGGCCGACGGCTGATAGGTGTACTCACCGGTCGCGTTGTTGAACGTCAGCTGCCCGCCCAGGGTCGAGGTGATCACCGTATAGGTGAGCGACTGTCCGGCCGGATCGGTGGATCCCACCTGCCCGGTCACCAAACCCGTTGTCGTGTTGGTGTTCTGCCACAACGACGCGGGCGCGGTCGGCGTGGCATTGCCCGCCGTGATCGGTACCGTGATGATGCCGGGCAGGCTGGTCAACGACCCGTTCTTGGCGACCACGGTGAACACGTCGGTGAGACTGCCCAGGCCCAGGCTGGCCAGCGCCATCGACAACGCCGACGGCTGGTAGGTGTACTCACCCGTGGCGCTGTCGAAGGTCAGCTGACCACCCAATGTCGAGGTGATGACCTGGTAGGTGATGGTGTGACCGGTGGGGCCCGTGGACCCGACCTTGCCGGTCACCAGTCCGGTGGTGGTATTGGTGCTCTGCGACACCGTCGCGGGCACACTCGGGGTACCGGCCGTCGTCGCGCCGATCGGCACGGTGACGATTGCGTAGTTCGACGCCATGCCGTTGGAGACCGTGATGGTGAAGACATCACTGATCGGCGCCAGAATCGCCGCCAGTCGTGCCGCTTCCGACGGGGTGTAGGTGAACGCTCCGTTGGCGTCGACGGTCACCTCACCCAGCAGTGGGTTGATGGCCACCTTGTAGGTCAACGGCAGGCCCGAGGGGTTGTTGGCGTTCAGCACGCCGGAGACCGCGCCGGTGTCGGGATCGGGCTCCGATGTCGTGGTGCCGGCCCCGGTCGGCGGCGCAACACCCCACTCGGTCTGCAGCTGACGGAACCACGTCCACGCCGCGGCCAGTCCCAGGTCCAGCGGTGGCAGCGGTGAATTGGTGTTGACGCCGAACAGATTCAGGAATCCGCCGACGAACTTCAGCACCGGGATGGCGATGGCCTTCGGGATCGGCGCCGGGGCCGGTTCGTCCGCGGTGGTCAGATTCGAGGAGGTTGTCATCGCCGCCGACCGGAACGTGTGCGACGTCTGGGTGGTGGTGACATCCGGTGTCGAGATCGGCTCGACGCCCCTCGATTCGGATCCCGGTGAATCCGGGCCATCGAGGACGTCGGTCGCCTCACCATCCGTCGTCACGTCCGCGGTTTCGGAGGTTTCGGCGGTGGTGCTCAGATCGGCATGCTTCTTCGTGGTCACCGGCTTGTTGCCGCGCGGCTCGATGACCTCCGGCTGAGTCGGATCGAGCTCATCTTCGTCGTCCTCGTCAGCGGAGTCCTCGCCCGGGTCGATCGTGGTGTCGCCACCGATACTCGTCGTGTCGTCGTCGTCCTCGTCGTCATCGGGCTGTCCCGGTGCGCCCGAGGTGTCCTTACCGTCGGGCGCCGAAGGCCCGGTCGACGGCTTGTCCGTCGACTCTTGGTCGCCCGAGGCGCCCTGCGTCGACTGGGACGACGATTGGCCGGCGGTCGATCCCGCGCCGTCGTCGGCGTAGGCGACGCCGGTACCGGTCGTGAGCGCCGCGCCCAGGCCCAGTGCTACCGCGCCGACGCCCAGCCAGGCGTACGGCTCGGGGCGAGCGGGCTTGGCGCGATGCGTTCCGCGCCCCTTACGCTTGCCGGAACGATTGACCTTGGCGCCTTTCGGCAACCGATGCCCACCTGTCATTGAAGTCCCCACTTCGCTATCAGTTGTCACCGTGATTTTTCGCTGAAATGCGCTCACAGCCAGCCGTATATTAACGAGTGCGTCAGCGAAAGTGCGGCTTTATGTCAGTTTTGCCGAAACTGGATCGGTCGACGTCACCGCATTTCAATCGGTTGACAACCTGTGGTCACCAGTTGCTTGATCTTCGTTACGGTGTGCAGTTTGCTCGACTCATCCCCGGGAGTCTGCTTGTTTGTTGCCGGCGGAAAATTCGCTTCTGGAATTTGCCAGGCTTGGGCGCTGCTGTGCCCGGCCATACGGTCGGTACCGACGTATCGGATTACAGCAAAGTTGAGCAACTGTTGCTCTGCCGATCGCCCGGATCGACGGGTGCACGACGGCAGGCTGTCGCCGAACTGTTCGGCGTCGGCTCGGGTCTACTGTCGGCGTGATGGAGCGGAGCACGCTGCGCATCGCCGTGAGAGACGTCGAACTCGCGGCGCCCACGGACACACAACTGGCCGTGCTCGCCCGGTACGCCGCCACACCGGAAGCGGTATTGCCCGCGGCGCACACGCATTTCGTGAAGTGGATCGACGGCCGGACCCCCACGGAGATCGAGCAGCAACGGATCGCGCGGGTGAGGTCCAATCGGGACCTGTCCGCGGGCCCGGGCTGGACACTCGATCTCGCCGTGCTGGTCGACGGCCGGCCGGTGGGGCTGCAAAGCATCTCCGGCTTCGAGCAGTGGCCGCGGCATCGGGTCGTGGGCACCACCTCGTGGTTGATCGCGAGCCATCAACGCCGCGGGTTGGGCACCGCGGCGCGCGCTGCGGTCCTGGAATTCGCGTTCGCGCACCTGCGGGCCGCGAGCGCAAGATCCTGGGCGCTCGATGAGAACGTGGCGAGCGCCGCGGTGTCGACCCGACTCGGCTACCGGATGGTCGGCAGCGAGTCCTTCGTCGAGAACGGTCGCCCCCTTACCGAACTGATCTACGAGCTGTCCGCAGACGACTGGCTGGACTCACCGGTGCGCCGGGCCCTGGCGCCGACGATCACCGGCGCCGGCGCCCTCGTCTCACTACTGTCCTGACTTCTGTCCACCACGCGAAAGTGACCCTCCATCCCGCGCACAACGCGGCCCGGCCGGTCTGCTACGGGTTTTGATTCGCACCGACCGGGTACACGGCCGCACCTCAAGATCGGCGACGAGGCCGATCACAGGAGACGCTAGGGGGAACCTTGTCCAAGCATGCGATGCACTCCTCACACCGATGGCCGGCTCTTCATCTGCCGCATCTGCGGTGGCGTTCGCGTCCGACGACACCGGTTCGTGCTCCCTGGGACGAGACCGGCGCGCCCGTCGCGTGGTGGAAGGCTCTGTAGGTTTCCCTTTGGTCGCTTGCACGACGACCGCGGAATACGTTCCGTTGGTGCGGATTTCAACCTGCGTTGCGCGCCTTGTCGGGTGCTGCGGACTACCGTCGAGCATGTGACGTCAGCAGGCGAAGCCTCCGACTCGCTCGTCGAAGCGTTGACGAAGGCGCGGATCACCACCGAGAATCACGCGTTCATCCGGCAGATCACCGAGGCCGTGGGCATCACGACCTACCGGGCTGTCGACACCGCCAAACCACACGTCGTCGCCACCCGCCGTGACGGACGACGTGATCTGCACATCTATTACGGCTACACGGTCGGCTTCGGTTCCGAGGAGGAGATCGTCGGGCTGTTGGGCGACTCCGTCGGGCGCAAGCCGAGCAGTTCGCCGAGGGGCACCTGGTACGTCGAGCATCCGGCGAACCGGATCTACTCGACCAACACCCGGTCCCGCGATGTGCGCCGGGCCGCCCAACGCTGCTCTTGCGGCCTCGAGTTGTCGCTGACCGGCGTCTGCGCCAGCTGCGATTAGGTCAACCCGCGACCCACAACAGCACGCTGAACCCGAAGGCGCTCACCCCGAGCGTCGTTTCCATCACCGTCCAGGTCTTGAGTGTGGTCTTCACGTCCATGTTGAAGAAGCGGCTGACCAACCAGAAGCCCGAATCGTTCACGTGCGAGAGCACCGTCGCGCCGGCGGCAATGGCGAAGACCATGGCCGTCAACTGGATGCTGCTGAGATCGGCCTCGGCCGCGGCCGCACCGAGCAGACCCGCGGTGGTGGTCAGCGCCACGGTGGCCGACCCCTGAGCCACCCGCAAGAGGGTGGCGATGATGAAGGCCTGCAGGATCAGCGATAGGCCGAGGTTGGACAGCGAGTCGCTGAGCGCGTCGCCGATACCGCTGAGCCGCAACACCCCGCCGAACATGCCGCCTGCGCCGGTGATCAGGATGATGGCGCAGATCGGTCCGAGCGCCTTGTCCAGGATGTCGCTGATATCGGCCATCGAGCGGCCCCGGCCCAATACGAAGGTGGCCACCAGGACCGTGAGCAGCAGCGCCACCGACGTGTTGCCCAGCATCTTGAGGTACTGGGCCCAGGTGGCGTCCTCGGCGATGACGCCCGCGGTGACCAGGGTGCTGATGACGGTATTGAACGAGATGAGCACGAACGGCAACAACAGAACGCCGAGAACGGTCGAGAAGGCGGGTGCGGTGCGGGTTTTGGTGCCCACGCCGGCCTCGTCCTCGTGTCCGCCGTTCATCTCGCCGAACAGCAGGGCGGGGATGTCGACGTCGAAGCGCCGGCCCATGGCCTGCGACACCAGGTAGGCACCGATGTACCACGACGCGATCGCCACCGGCACACCGATGAGCAGGGTGAGTCCGATGTTGGCGCCGAGGGCCTCGGCCGCGGCGACCGGCCCGGGATGGGGCGGGACCAGCGCGTGCATCGCGGCGAACGCGCCGGCGGTCGGCAGGCCGTACAGCAGCAGTGAGCCACCGAAGCGACGCGCGACGGTCATGATGATCGGCAGGAAGACCACCAGACCGGCGTCGAAGAAGATGGGCAGACCGAAGATGAGGGCGGCCACGCCGAGGGCGAACGGTGCCCGCTTCTCACCGAAGCGTCCGATCAGGGTGTCGGCCAGCACCTGGGCGCCGCCGGTGATCTCGAGCAGGCGCCCGATCATGACACCGAAACCGACCAGTAGGGCCACCGATCCCAGGGTGTTGGAGAAGCCGTAGCTCAGCGCGCTGGGCACATCGGCGATCGGGATACCGGCCACCAGTGCGGTCAGCAGGCTCACCAGCACCAGCGCCACGAAGGCGTGCAACTTGACCTTCATGATCAAAAACAGCAGCAGGGCGACGGCGCCCGCGGCGATCAGCAACAGCGTGGTGGCGCCGTACGCCGGGTCGATGGCTTCCACTAGTCCTCCGTTGGATGTCGGGATGTATCAGTCGGTGGTGATATCGCTTGCGGCGACGTAGGTTTCGATGATCGAGTCGATATTGCGATCGACGTCGATGACGAGCCCCAACTCATCGGGCTCCAGCGGCTCCAGGGTTTGGAACTGCGATCTCAGCAGCGAAGCCGGCATGAAATGGCCGGGCCGGCTGGCCTGACGGGCACCGATCACGTCGAGTGTGCCGCTCAGGTGCAGGAATTCGACATCGGCGCAATGGTTGCGGAGTTGATCGCGGTACCGGCGCTTGAGCGCCGAGCAGCTCATCACGCCGCCGTTCGGGTGCTCGGCCAGCCATGCCCCGATCGCCTCGAGCCAGGGGTAACGGTCGTCGTCGTCGAGCGCGTGCCCGGCCGACATCTTCTCGATATTGGCCGGCGGGTGGAAGTCGTCGGCGTCGGCGAAGGGCACGCGCAGCCGCTGTGCCAATGCCGCGCCGACGGTCGACTTGCCGGAGCCCGAAACTCCCATGACCACGATTGGCGACCTCATGCGCTCCACCTACCCTGTTGTGCTTGCTGTCACACAGCATGGCTCAAAGGTATGCCTATTTCAAGTGCCTGTGTTGATAAAGCGCATCTAAACCCGTTGAACTCGCCATATGACACCATGTATCCGTGGCCCATTCCGTTTCCAGCGCGCTACACGGTGCCCTGCTCGACGCGCTCGGGACGGCCATCGTGTCGGGGATGTACCGACCGGGACAGGTGCTGACGCTGGAGGCGCTGAGCGCCGAGCACGGGATGTCGCGCAGCGTCGCCCGAGAGGCGGTGCGGGTACTGGAGTCCATGGGCATGGTCTCGTCGCGACGGCGGGTCGGCATCACCGTGCAATCGGCCGACCAATGGAACGTCTTCGACCCCCGACTGATCCGGTGGCGGCTGGAGGCCGGCGACCGCGCCGCCCAGTTGGTGTCGCTCTCGGAACTGCGCCGCGGATTCGAACCGGCGGCCGCGGCGCTGGCGGCCAAGCGGGCCAATCCGCACCAGTGCCGGATCATGGCCGCCGCGGTATCGGACATGGTGGTGCACGGCCGCTCCGGGGATCTGGAGTCATACCTGCTGGCGGACAAGATCTTTCACCAGACCATGCTGGAGGCCAGTGGGAACGAGATGTTCCGCGCGCTCAGCGGCGTCGTCGCCGAACTGCTGGCCGGGCGCACCCACCACGGCATGATGCCGACGGTACCGGTCACCGAGGCGATCGAACTGCACGACGAGGTGGCCCGGGCCATCCGGATGGGTGACCCCGAGGCCGCCGAGCGCGCCATGCGCGCCATCATCGACGAGGCCAACGAGGCGATAGCCGAGAAGCGGTAGCGCCTTTCGCGCGAACCCCCGTACCCCGGGGTACTGTGCGCCGCCTCAGTCCCGATTTCGCGGGCCTCGGCGCACCGGCGTCACCACCAGATGTTGCGGTGCATCAGGGCGTCCGCGACGAGCGCGACCCCGCCGACGACGAACAGGATGCGCACGCCGATCGGTCCGTAGCGGGTCAGCGCGCGCACCAATAGCCGCTGGATCTGATCGGCCTGCCGGTTGCGCAACGTCGCCAGGCCCAGCACGAGCATGCAGGGCAGCAGCGCCAGCGCGCAGTACACGATGACGATCAGCGGCCACAGCGCCGGCAGCGGGTCGCGCGCGGCGATCATCGCCAACCCGGCCAGATACGGCACGGCCGTCGGCGCCTGGCCCAATCCCACGGCGATACCGACGAATCCGAGCAACCAGGGCCGTTGTTTCATCACCGCCATCGCCCAGCCGGGCGCCGCCGACTGGGCGACCAGTGGGAAGAACGCCAAGGCGATCAGGGCCGAGCCGATGAGCAGTTCACCCCAGTACCGGATCGTCGGGGTGATCTCGAAGCTAGTGAGCTCGGTCAGGAAGTCCAGGCCGAGCACGACGCAGATGCCGAAGGTCGATGTCACCAGGAACACCCCGGCGATGAAGCTCAGCCCGCCCGGCAACGGGGACTGCCGATTCAGCCGGCTGCCGTAGACGACCGCCGAGACCACACCGACATTGAGGACGCTGAGCGAGTCGAGGAAGGCGAGGCCGAGCAACGCCAGCAGCAGACCCGTCACCGTGTCGACCCTACGGACCGCAGCCGATGGTCAGGTGCGCGCCGATCCTGCCGTCCGGAAAAGCACACGGGGCCTCGGATCAACCGAGGCCCCGTGAGCATCTGTGGGCGAAGGGGGACTTGAACCCCCACGTCCCGAAGGACACTGGCACCTGAAGCCAGCGCGTCTGCCATTCCGCCACTCGCCCTGAATGACCGCGCAACAGTATCACCACCGGCCCATCGGACCCAAACTCGTCCCGGGAGCAACGTTGCGGGCGGTGAAACCCCAGGAACGCAGACCCCACTGCAGGCGCTCGTTCACCGGAACTCGGGCCGTCTCAGGCGCGCTGACCTGCCGTGATCCGATTCTCAGAGATCTGTTGGTCACGCATCGACGCCGTGGGCCGATAACATGCTGTGAGCAGTGTGGCCAGAGCGACACGCAGCACGGGGAACGCAGGCTTCACGACGAGGACGAAGGGGCGGTGATATGGGTCTGGCCGACCGTATCGAACGGCGCCTCGAATCGACCGTCGGTGACGCCTTCGCCCGGGTCTTCGGTGGGTCGATCGTCCCGCAGGAGGTCGAGGCGCTGCTGCGACGGGAAGCCGAGGCCCACGCCCGCAATGTCGGCGGTGGCCGCATCTTGGCCCCCAACGACTACATCATTACCCTCAGTGAGGCCGATTACCGGAAGGTGAGCGCGGACCCCGTCCGCACATCGACTACTTTTGCCCGTCACCTGGAGGGTTTCATTTCCGACCAGGGGTGGCAAACGTATGGTGATGTGGTCGTCAGGTTTGAGCCATCGCCGAGCCTGCACACCGGCCAGTTCCGCACACGTGGAGCGGTCAACCCCGACACCACCGGCGAACCCGCCCCAGCAGCACGCAACCGCGCGTCTACGGCAGAACCAGGAGTACCAGCGATGACCGACAACCCGAGCTACCGCGGCCAGGGACAGGGTCGGCCCGGCGACGACCAGTACGACGACCGGTACCGCCAGCAGGAGGATCCGCGCGGCGGATACCCCCAGGATCAGGGCGGCTACCCCGACCAGGGCTATCAGCAGCGGCAGGGCGGCTACCCCGAGCAGCAGCAAGGCGGCTACCCCGATCAGGGCTACCCGCCGCCGTCCTATGAGCAGCGGCCCCCCGCCGGATACGGCCAGCCGCCCGCGGGTTACCCCGATCAGGGTTACCGCCCCCAGCAGCCGCCCGCCGGTTACGGCCAGCCCGCCGGGGCACCGCCGAGCGCCCCACCGCCGGGATACGGCGACTACGACTACGGCCGCCCCCGCCAGGACGAGGGATATGGCCGCCCGCCGGCGCCCCCGGCGCCGAGCTACCCGGACCAGGGCGGCTATCCCGATCAGGGCGGCTACGGCGGCCAACAGTACGGCCGCGCCGACTACGCCGCTCCGCCCGCCGCACCGGCCGGACCGGACTACGGCCGCTACGGCGAGGCGCCGGCCCAGGGCGGTTATCCCGACGCCGGGTACGGCGAGCCCGCCGGCTACGACTACGGCCAGGGTCAGCAGGACTACGGTCAGCAGGACTACGGTCAGCAGGATTACGGGCAACAGGACTACGGTCAGCAGCCCGCGGCCCCGGCCGGCTACGGCGGTGGCTACGGTGCCGCCGCGACGGTCACCCTGCAGCTCGACGACGGCAGCGGCCGCACCTATCAGCTGCGTGAGGGCGCCAACGTCATCGGCCGCGGTCAGGACGCCCAGTTCCGGTTGCCCGACACCGGCGTCTCGCGTCGCCACCTGGAGATCCGGTGGGACGGTCAGGTCGCGCTGCTGTCGGACCTGAACTCGACCAACGGCACCACCGTGAACAACGCGCCGGTGCAGGAGTGGCAGCTCGCCGACGGTGACGTGATCCGGTTGGGCCACTCCGAGATCATCGTCCGGGTCCACTGAGCGCCGCGGTAGCCGGGGCAACGGGGAGTAACGGTCCGGAATCGGGCTCGGCGCTTCATCGGCGCATTCCCACCCGTCCCAGTATCGTGTCGGCGGTAGCTGAGCGCGTTGGAGAGGACGTCAGATGCAGGGGCTAGTACTGCAGCTGACCCGCGTCGGATTCCTGCTGCTGCTGTGGCTGTTCATCTGGTGGGTGCTGCGCATCCTGCGCACCGACATCTACGCCCCGACCGGCGCGGTCATGGTGCGTCGCGGCCTGGCGCTGCGCGGATCGCTGCTGCCCCGCGGCGATCGGCGCCATATCGCCAGACACATGGTGGTCACCGAGGGAGCCCTCGCCGGTACCCGCATCACGCTGGGCACCCAGCCGGTGCTCATCGGCCGCGCCGACGACTCCACGCTGGTGCTCACCGACGACTACGCATCGACACGGCACGCCAGGCTGTCACCACGGGGCTCGGAATGGTATGTCGAGGACCTAGGATCGACCAACGGTACATACCTTGACAGGGCGAAGGTGACTACGGCGGTAAGGGTTCCGATGGGGACGCCGGTACGGATCGGCAAGACGGTGATCGAGTTGCGCCCGTGACGCTCGTATTGCGATATGCGGCACGCAGCGACCGCGGACTGGTGCGCGCCAACAACGAGGATTCGGTGTACGCCGGCGCCCGGTTGTTGGCACTCGCCGACGGGATGGGTGGGCACGCCGCCGGTGAGGTGGCCTCGCAGCTGGTGATCGCCGCGCTGGCCCACCTCGATGATGACGAGCCCGGCGGCGATCTGCTCAACAAGCTCAATGTGGCGGTCCACGAAGGCAACTCGGCCATCGCCGCGCACGTGGAGGCCGACCCCGAACTGGAGGGCATGGGCACCACGCTCACGGCGATCCTGTTCGCCGGGGGCCGGATCGGTCTGGTGCACATCGGTGACTCCCGCGGCTACCTCATGCGCGACGGTGAGCTCACCCAGATCACCAAGGACGACACCTTCGTCCAGACCCTGGTCGACGAGGGCCGCATCACGGCCGAGGAGGCGCACAGCCACCCGCAGCGCTCGCTCATCATGAAGGCGCTCACCGGTCACGAGGTCGAGCCCACCTTGATCATGCGCGAGGCCCGCGTCGGCGACCGTTACCTGCTGTGTTCGGACGGCCTGTCCGACCCGGTCAGCCACGACACCATCGCCGAGGCGCTGCAGATCCCGGACGTCACCGACGCCGCCGACCGGCTGATCGAACTGGCATTGCGAGGCGGCGGACCCGACAACGTCACCGTCGTCGTCGCCGACGTCGTGGACTACGACTACGGGCAGACCCAGCCGATCCTGGCCGGCGCGGTATCGGGCGAGGACAACGACACCGCTCCCCCGAACACCGCGGCCGGGCGCGCCTCGGCCTTCAACCCGAAACGCAACCAGCCCAAAAGGGTTGTCACACAACCCGAGGAGCAACGCCCGCCCCGCTCCAAGCGCCGGATGTTGATCGCCGCAGTGGTGGTTCTTCTGGTAGTGGTGGCGGGGCTGACCATCGCCCGCGAGATCGTTCGCAACAACTATTACGTCAGTGAAGAGGACGGCACCGTCGCCATCATGCGCGGTGTTCAGGGCTCGTTTCTGGGCCTCTCCCTGCAGGAGCCTTTTCTGGTCGGGTGCCTGAACTCCCGAAATGAGTTGTCGCTGATCAGCTTTGGCCAGTCCACCGACGGCCTGGACTGCGAGTTGCTCGGCGTCGACGACATCCGTGAATCCGAACGCGCGCAGGTCGCCGCCGGTCTGCCCTCGGGCACCCTGGACGATGCGATCCGCCAGATCAACGAACTCTCGCGCACCTCGTTGCTGCCCATCTGCACGGTGCCCACCCGCACGGCCTCCCCCACGCCGACGCCCTCGCCCCGGCCGAGCCCCGCGCCGACCTCGCGTCCGCCCGCTCCGCCCACCCCGTCGGCAGCCCCCCGCCCGAGCACCCCGCCTCCCCCGGCCACCACCACCCGTCCCGGTGAGCCCGCGCCCGAGACACCACCGGCCCCGGCACCACCACGCTCCACGACACCGTCCCCCACCGTCACGGCTCTGCCGCCACCACCGCCGGAGCCGGGCACCAATTGCCGGACCGCGTCATGAGCACCGAACCTCAGTCACCGGTATCCGTCACCCCTGCACTGCCGAATCGGCGCAACTCCGAACTGGCCCTTCTGATTTTCGCCGCAGTCATCACGACCGTCGCCCTGCTGATCGTCGAGGCCAATCAGGAGCAGGGGCTCAGCTGGGATCTGGCCCAGTACCTGCTGGGCTATCTGGCGCTGTTCGGTGGCGCGCACGTGGCCATCCGCCGATTCGCGCCGTATGCCGATCCCCTGCTGCTGCCCGTGGTCGCGTTGCTGAATGGCTTGGGGCTGGTCATGATTCACCGCCTGGACCTGGCCCAGCGCGAGCTCAGTCAGGACGATGTCGGCGGTAACGCCGCCCAACAGATGTTGTGGACGCTGGTCGGCGTGGTGGCCTTCGCGGCCATGCTGGGGGTGCTGCGCGATCACCGGATGCTGGCCCGGTACGGCTACACCTGCGGACTGGTCGGCTTTGTGCTGCTGGTGATTCCGGCGCTGCTGCCGGCGCGCTACTCCGAGCAGTACGGTGCCAAGATCTGGATCCGCTTCGAAGGCTTCTCGATCCAGCCCGCCGAGTTCTCCAAGATCCTGCTGCTGATCTTCTTCTCCGCGGTACTGGTGTCCAAACGGGAGCTGTTCACCAATGCCGGCAAGCACGTCCTGGGCGTCGACCTACCGCGGCCCCGCGACCTGGCCCCGCTGCTGGTCGCCTGGATCGCCTCGGTCGGTGTGATGGTGTTCGAAAAGGATTTGGGCACTTCACTTCTGTTGTATGCATCGTTTCTGGTGCTGCTGTATGTGGCCACCGGTCGGCTGGCCTGGGTCGTCATCGGATTGGGCCTGTTCGCGGTCGGCAGCCTGATCGCCTATCAACTCTTCGGGCATGTGCGGGTGCGCGTGCAGAACTGGCTGGATCCGTTCGCCGACCCCGACGGTGCCGGCTACCAGATGGTGCAGTCGCTGTTCAGCTTCGCCACCGGCGGTATCTTCGGCACCGGTCTGGGCAATGGACAGCCCGGCACCGTGCCTGCCGCCTCCACCGATTTCATCATCGCCGCGATCGGCGAGGAACTCGGATTGGTCGGTCTGGCAGGCGTTCTCATGCTCTACACCATTCTGATCACCCGGGGTCTGCGCACCGCGGTCGCGGTGCGCGACAGCTTCGGCAAGCTGATGGCCGCCGGTCTGGCCTCGACGCTGGCGATCCAGCTGTTCATCGTCGTCGGCGGTGTCACCAAGTTGATCCCGCTGACCGGGCTGACCACGCCCTGGATGTCCTACGGCGGTTCCTCGCTGCTGGCCAACTATGTGCTGCTGGCAATCCTGGTGCGCATCTCGCACGCCGCGCGCCGCCCGATCGGGCCCACCACCGGCCCGAACCCCGGCCCCATCGCTGCCGCGTCCACCGAGGTGATCGGGAAGGCATGAACACCTCGCTGCGCCGACTCTCGGTCTGCTTCATGGCACTGGTGGTGCTGCTGCTGGCCAACGCCACGTTCACCCAGGTGTTCACCGCCGACCGCTACCGCACCGATCCGCGCAACCAGCGGGTGCTGCTCGACGAATACTCACGCCAGCGTGGACAGATCACCGCAGGCGGCGAGCTGCTGGCCTACTCGGTGTCCACCGACGGACGGTTCCGGTTCCTGCGCGTCTACCCGAAACCGGAGGCCTATGCACCGGTCACCGGCTTCTACTCGCTGGGCTACTCCAGCACCGGGCTGGAGCGCGCCGAGGACCCCGTGCTCAACGGCTCCGACGAGCGGCTCTTCGGCCGCCGGCTGGCCGACTTCTTCACCGGCCGCGACCCGCGCGGCGGCAATGTCGACACCACCGTGAAACCCGATGTCCAGGAAGCCGCCTGGGAGGCCATGGAAGAGGGCTGCGACGGCCCGTGCAAGGGCGCCGTGGTGGCACTGGAGCCGTCCACCGGCAAGATCCTGGCCATGGTGTCCGCGCCGTCCTACGACCCGAACCGGTTGGCCAGCCATGACGGCACCGTGCAGACCCGGGCCTGGGAGCAGCTGCGCGACGACGACAACGCCCCGCTGGTCAACCGCGCGATCGCCGAGACCTATCCCCCGGGTTCGACGTTCAAGGTCATCACCACCGCCGCCGCGCTGCAGGCCGGTGCCACGCCGGACAGCCAGCTGACCGCGGCCGCCCGCGTGCCGCTGCCCGACACCACCGCCACGCTGGAGAACTACGGCGGCGCGACATGCGGTGGCGGACCGACCGCACCGCTGCGCGAGGCGTTCGCCCGTTCCTGCAATACCGCATTCGTCGAACTCGGCCTCGACACGGGCGCCGACAAGCTCAAGGCGACGGCCCGGGCGTTCGGGCTGGACACGCCGCCGGTGTCCATTCCGCTGCAGGTGGCCGAGTCGACGGTGGGACCGATCAGTGATGCCGCCGCGCTGGGCATGTCCAGCATCGGCCAGCGTGACGTCGCGGTCACCCCGCTGCAGAATGCGATGGTGGCGGCGACCATCGCCAACGACGGCGTCACCATGTCGCCGTATCTGGTCGATACCCTCAAGGGACCGGACCTGTCCAATATCGCCACCACCGCTCCGAGCGAATTACGACGAGCGGTGTCACCGCAGGTCGCGGCTACACTTACCGATTTGATGGTCGGCGCCGAGCAGGTGACACAGCAGAAGGGAGCCATCGCCGGCGTGCAGATCGCATCCAAGACGGGCACCGCCGAGCACGGCACGGATCCCCGCAACACTCCGCCCCACGCGTGGTACATCGCCTTCGCGCCGGCACAAGCCCCGAAGGTGGCCGTTGCCGTGCTCGTGGAGAATGGCGGTGACCGATTGTCCGCCACCGGCGGCGCAGTGGCCGCCCCGATCGGGCGCGCCACCATCGCCGCCGCACTCCGGGAGGCATCATGACGGCCCGGGTGGGAGTGACGCTGTCGGGCCGCTACCGGCTGCAGCGACTCATCGCCACCGGCGGTATGGGACAGGTGTGGGAGGGACTCGACACCCGGCTCGGCCGTCAGGTCGCGATCAAGGTGCTCAAGGCCGAGTTCTCCGAGGACTCCGAGTTCGTGGACCGGTTCCGCGGTGAGGCGCGCACCGTTGCGATGCTCAACCATCCCGGTATCGCCAGCGTCTACGACTACGGCGAGACGGAGATGGACGCCGGTGAAGGCCGCACCGCCTATCTGGTGATGGAACTGGTCAACGGTGAGCCGCTGAACTCCGTGATCAAGCGCACCGGACGGCTGTCGCTGCGGCATGCCCTGGACATGCTGGAGCAGACCGGCCGGGCTTTGCAGGTCGCGCACACCGCGGGTCTGGTGCACCGCGACGTCAAGCCCGGCAACATCCTGATCACCCCGACCGGGCAGGTGAAGCTCACCGACTTCGGCATCGCCAAGGCGGTCGACGCAGCCCCGGTCACCCAGACCGGCATGGTGATGGGCACCGCCCAGTACATTGCGCCCGAGCAGGCGCTGGGCCGCGACGCGACCGCCGCCTCCGATGTGTATTCGCTCGGCGTCGTCGGCTACGAGTCGGTGTCGGGCAAGCGCCCGTTCACCGGCGACGGTGCCCTGACGGTGGCGATGAAGCACATCAAGGAGGCGCCGCCCCCGCTGCCGCCGGATCTGCCGCCCAATGTCCGTGAGCTCATCGAGATCACGCTGGCCAAGGAGCCCAATCACCGGTACCGCTCCGGTGGACCGTTCGCCGATGCCGTCGCGGCGGTCCGCGCCGGCCGGCGTCCCCCGCGGCCCAATTCGGCACCCACCATCGGGCGGGCCGCTCCCGCGGCGATCCCGTCGGTGACCCAGGCCCGTGCCGCGGCCGCCGCCGAATACCGCCCGCCGGCCACCACGTCGCGCCCGCGAGCCAACACCGGCAGCCACCGGCCGCCTCCACCGCGGCGCACCTTCTCGCCCGGACAGCGGGCGCTGCTGTGGGCGGCCGGAGTGCTCGGCGCGCTGGCCATCATCATCGCGGTGCTGATCGTGGTGAACGCACAGGACAAGCAGGACAATCAGGTGCAACCGGAGACGTCGACCAGCACCACGGTCATCGGTGTGCCGCCCGCCCCACCCCCCGGTGATGCCCCTAGCGAGAACCCGTGACCACCCCCCAGCACCTCTCGGACCGCTATGAACTCGGAGAAATCCTGGGTTTCGGTGGCATGTCCGAGGTCCACATCGCCCGGGACACCCGATTGCACCGGGACGTCGCGGTCAAGGTGCTGCGCGCCGACCTGGCCCGTGATCCCAGCTTCTACCTGCGGTTCCGGCGCGAGGCGCAGAACGCCGCTGCGCTGAACCACCCGGCCATCGTGGCGGTGTACGACACCGGTGAGGCCGAGACCCCCCACGGTCCGCTGCCCTACATCGTGATGGAGTACGTCGACGGGGTCACCCTGCGCGACATCGTGCACAGCGAGGGGCCGATCGAGCCACGGCGGGCGATCGAGATCATCGCCGACGCCTGCCAGGCGCTGAACTTCAGCCACCAGCACGGCATCATCCACCGCGATGTCAAACCGGCCAACATCATGATCAGCAAGTCCGGTGCGGTGAAGGTGATGGACTTCGGTATCGCCCGCGCGATCGCCGATGCCGGCAACAGCGTCACCCAGACGGCCGCGGTGATCGGCACCGCGCAGTATCTGTCTCCCGAGCAGGCCCGCGGCGAGAAGGTCGATGCCCGCTCCGATGTCTACTCGTTGGGCTGTGTTCTCTACGAAATCCTCACCGGTGAGCCACCTTTCGTCGGCGACTCCCCCGTCGCGGTGGCCTATCAGCATGTGCGCGAGGACCCGGCGCCGCCGTCCACACGGCACTCCGGGGTCTCCCCCGAACTCGACGCCGTGGTGCTCAAGGCGCTGTCGAAGAACCCGGAGAACCGGTATCAGAGCGCGGCGGAGATGCGCACCGACCTGATCCGGGTGCACAGCGGCGAGGCGCCCGAGGCGCCCAAGATCTTCACCGATGCCGAGCGCACCACCATGCTCACCAACGTGGCCGCCCCGCATGCGCGGGCGCTGCCCACCGAGCACATCCCGACGGCGGGCGGTTACCCGAACCGGTCGAACAACAGATCGGTGGGACGCTGGCTGGTGGCCGTAGCGGTGCTGGCGATCCTCACCGTCGTGGCGACCATCGCCATCAACACCCTGGGCAACAGTCCGCGGGATGTGCAGGTGCCCGATGTCGCCGGCCAGCCCTCCGCCGATGCGATTGCCACCCTGCAGAACCGGGGCTTCAAGACCCGTACCGAGTTGCGACCCGACTCGACCGTGCGCCCCGAGCGCGTCATCGGGACCGAGCCGGCCGCAGGCACCGAGGTCAGCGCCGGCGAGGACATCACCATCGTGGTGTCCACCGGTCCCGAGCAGCGCGCCGTCCCCGAGGTCAAGGGCATGACGCTGGCCCAGGCCACCAGTGAACTGCTCGACGCCGGATTCGGCCGTGTCCAGCCCTCGGAGTCCGAGTCCACCCCCGAGCTCAAGGGCAAGGTGCTGGGCACCAATCCGCCGGCGAATGCGACCTCGGCGATCACCAATGTCATCACCGTGATCGTGGGATCCGGTCCGGGCAGCGTCAACGTTCCCGACTGCGTCGGGCAGAGCGTCGAGGTGTGCCAGCAGCTGCTCACCGCGGCCGGCTTCACCAATGTGCTGCCCGTCGAGGTCGACAACACCGCACCGGCCGGACAGATCGTCGGCACCAATCCGGCCGCGGGCCAGCCCGCCCCCAAGGATGCCGTGGTGCAGATGCAGGTCTCCCGCGGCAACCAGTTCGTGATGCCCAACCTGACCGGGCAGTTCTGGGTGGACGCCGAACCCAATCTGCGGGCGCTGGGCTGGACGGGCGTGCTGATCAAGGGCGCCAACGTCGACAACAGCGGTCAGCGGACCAATGCCGTGGTGACGCAGAGCCCGGCACCGGGCACCGGGGTGGGCTACCGCGACTCGATCACGCTGAGCTTCGCGTCCTAGCTGTACTAGACCCGGGCGGTCGCCGCCCGCACCGCGTCGGCGACCTCGGTTTCCAGCTTCCGCACCAGCCCCTCATCGGGGGCCGCGCCGCAGAAGCCCAGCCAGTTGGCCAGCATGCGGTGCCCGCCCTCGGTGAGAATCGACTCCGGATGGAACTGCACCCCGTGGATCGGTAGTTCGGTGTGCCGCACGGCCATGATGACGCCGCTGTCGGTGTGGCCGGTGGCCTCCAGCACGCCGGGCAGAGTGTCCGGCAGGATGGTCAGCGAGTGGTACCGGGTGGCCGTGAAAGGGTCCGGAAGCCCGTGCAACACACCAGAATCCGAGTGATGCACGACGCTGGTCTTACCGTGCAGCAGTTCCGGCGCGCGGTCCACCGTGCCACCGAACGCCACCCCGATGGCCTGGTGGCCCAGGCAGACCCCGAGCAGCGGCGTGTTTGTCTGCGCGCTGGCGTGCACCAGGGGAATCGAGGCGCCGGCGCGCTCGGGCGTGCCGGGGCCGGGGGACAGCAGGATGCCGTCGAATTGGCGGGCGACCTCGGCCGGATCGGCCAGCCGGTCGTCGTCGTTGCGCCAGACCTGCGCGTCCACACCGAGCTGGCCCAGGTACTGGACCAGGTTGAACACGAAGCTGTCGTAATTGTCGACGACCAGAACCTGCATGCGATCAGGCTACTGCGCTGGGCATCTGCATCAGTAGCCGAGCGGGCCGGCCGCCTCGGCGTAGCGCATCCGCACCGGCGCCGGATACCCCGGCAGCTCGACTTGCTCGCGGACCTCTTCGGAGTAGCCGAGCTGGAACCGCAGCACGTACTGCTTGTAGAGGGTCACCAGGGGAGCGGCCGCCAGCGCGGCCTGCATGGCGGCCGGGTCACCGACCGCGGTGATGACGTAGGGCGGGCTGTAGGTGCGCCCGTTGAGCAGCAGGGTGTTGCCGACACACAACGGTGCCGATGTCGCGATGATCCGCTGGTCCTGCATCTGGACGCCCTCCGCCCCCGCGCTCCACAACGCGTTCAGGACCGCCTGGATGTCCTGCTGGTGCACCACCAGATCGTCGGGGGAGGCGTCGACGGGGTAGCGGCCGTCGGCGTCGCGCTGGGCGTCGTTGAGCGTGACGACCAGGCCGGGACCGCGCACCGGGTCCAGGCCCGCCTGTTCGGCCAGGGTGTCCGCGCGTCGGGTGATGGCGGCCAGCGCCGCGCCGGCACCGGGGGAGCCGCCGTGATGGCTCTCCAGCGCCGTGACGAAGGCATCGCGCCGGGCGGTCAGACGGTCGACGCCGGCACTGGCCTCGCGGACCAGGTCGACCAGACGGGGGGCATCGCTGCGGCGGATCTCGTCACCACCGGAGACCCCGTGGGTGGTGGACAACAACAGACCGGCGAACACGCACACGATCGGGACCCCGAAGCGCCACAGCGACCGTTTCGGGGTCGGCACTGCGTTAGGCTCAGAGTTCACCGCCTCGACCATCGTCTTCAAAGGTTAACCATGCCCAAGTCCAAAGTCCGCAAGAAGAACGACTTCACCATCAATCCGGTGAGCCGGACCCCGGTCAAGGTCAAGGCCGGCCCGTCGAGCGTGTGGTTCGTGGTGTTGTTCGTCGGCCTCATGCTTTTCGGTCTGTTCTGGCTGCTGGTGTTCCAGCTGGGCGCGACCGGCCTGAACGCGCCGACCTGGCTGGGGTGGATGGCCGATCTCGGTCCGTGGAACTACGCGATCGCGTTTGCCTTCATGATCACCGGGCTTTTGCTCACCATGCGGTGGCGCTGACGTGCTGCGCGCCTGCGGATGAGTTCATTTTCGTGCCGATGCGTTACCCGTCCCGCAACCTGTCCGTAACCCAATCACACCGTTGTGATTCATCCCCATTGGGGATAGCGTCTGTGGATAACTCCAAAGTCCCCGGTGAGACGGGGTGCTGAGGCCGTGCAGCAAACAAGTTGGGCACCCAAGACGGTAGGCATCGTCTGGATCGCCATCAGCGGTCTGGTCATGACGATTTTTGCTGTGACCGTGGTCACAGACTTCCCGGGTCGTGTTCTCGGCATCGTTGCCGGCCTGGGTTTGCTGTTGTTTGCAACGGTTTCTTGGCGCGCACGTCCCAAGCTGGCAATCACCGCCGAGGGTCTGCGGGTGCGCGGCTGGGTCAGTGATCGGCTGCTGTCGCGCGACGACATCACCCTGATCCGGATCACCGAGTTCCGTCGGCTGGCCCGTAAACAGCGCCTACTGGAGATCGACACGGCCGATGATCGGCTCTACGTGTTCACCCGCTGGGATCTGGGCAGCAATCCGGTCGAGGTTCTCGACGCCCTGACCGCCGCCGGCTATACCCGCTAGAAACGGCGAGCGTGCGTGTTTGCACCTCAACACGCCGCCACCGCACACAAGAAAACGCACGCTCACCGAATGATCGGTAAGCGTGCGCTTCAGGTGTGTGTCAGGAAATGGTGACGCTCTCGATCACCACGGGATCGGTCGGCCGGTCGGCACGATCGGTCGCGGTGGTGGCGATGGCGTCGACGACCTTCTGCGATTCCGCGTCGACGACCTCACCGAAGATGGTGTGCCGGCGGTTCAGGTGCGGCGTCGCGCCGACGGTGATGAAGAACTGCGAGCCGTTGGTGCCCGGCCCGGCGTTGGCCATCGCCAGCAGGTAGGGCTTGTCGAACTGCAGTTCCGGGTGGAACTCGTCGGCGAACTGGTAACCCGGGCCGCCGCGGCCGGTGCCGGTCGGGTCACCGCCCTGGATCATGAAGCCGTCGATCACGCGGTGGAAGACCGCGCCGTCATAGAAGGGGCCCGACGAACCGCCGGTGGCGTTCTCGGTGCTGTAGTCCTTGGTGCCCTGTGCCAGGCCGGTGAAGTTCGCAACCGTCTTGGGGGCATGGTTGCCGAACAGGGCGATCTTGATATCGCCGCGGTTGGTGTGCAGCGTCGCGGTGGCTGTCTGAATTGGGCTCGTCACGAAATTCAGTCTGCCACCCCGTCACGTACTGCCCATCACGGCCCCGCAGTTAGTGGCACGCTGTGGGGAAGTTCCGGACGTCACGAAAGAGGTGGGCCATGAGCACCAGGACCGACGAGAAGTTGACCCCCACCGAGCGGCTCAGTCGCGGCCTGCGCTACTCGGTCATCGGCCCGGTGGATGTCACCCGTGGCACCGTCGGGCTCGGTATGTCGTCGGCGGCGTCCGGCGCGTCGTGGCTGAGCCGTCGACTGCGCGCCGAGGAACCCGCGCCGCCCAAGCGCCGCCCGTGGCTCTACCTGCTCATCGGCGCCGGCGTGCTCGCCCTGGGAGGGGTGACATTCTCGATCGTGCGGCGATCGATGCGGCCCGAGCCGTCCACGCTGCCACCGAGTGTGGAGATCACCCCCAAACCCTGAAGCGCCGGTGAACACGGCGCGGATAGGCAGCCACGACGCTCGCCACGGTGTATCACTTATGGGATATAACGTGCGCTGAGAGGACCGTCGATGACCGATGACGTCGTGGCCGAGAAGCTATCCGACGGTGGCGTGCTGCCGTTCCCGCCGGTGCCGTCCGCAAGCATCGCGGGACGCACCCTCGCCGAGTCGACCTATGCGCAGCGACAGATCCCGCGTCGGCTGCATCCGGACACCCCCAATATCGTCATCGTCCTGATCGACGATGCCGGTCCGGGTCTGCCGACGGCCTTCGGTGGCGAGGTGACCACGTCGACGCTGGACCGGTTCTGTGCAGAGGGCGTGTCCTACAACCGCTTTCACACCACCGCCATGTGCTCGCCCACCCGGGCCTCGCTGCTGACCGGGCGCAATCACCACGAGATCGGCAACGGTCAGATCGCCGAACTGGCCAACGACTGGGACGGCTATTCGGGCAAGATCCCGCGGTCGGCGGCGACGGTCGCCGAGGTGCTCAAGCAGTACGGCTACGCCACCTCGGCCTTCGGCAAGTGGCACAACACGCCCGCCGAGGAGACCACCGCGGCGGGTCCGTTCGAGAACTGGCCCACCGGACTGGGTTTCGAGTACTTCTACGGGTTCCTGGCCGGTGAGGCGTCCCAGTACGAACCGCATCTGGTGCGCAACACGACCGTCGTCGCACCTCCGAAGACACCGGAGGAGGGCTACCACCTCTCCGAGGACCTGGCCGATGACGCGATCGGCTGGCTGCGCCGGCACAAGGCCTTCAACGCCGACAAGCCGTTCTTCATGTACTGGGCCAGCGGCTGCCTGCACGGCCCGCACCACATCATGAAGGAGTGGGCCGACAAGTACGCCGGCAAGTTCGACGACGGCTGGGACGCCTACCGGGAGCGGGTCTTCGCCCGCGCCAAGGACAAGGGCTGGATCCCGCGGGACTGCGAGCTGACCGAACGTGACGCCACATTGTCGGCCTGGGACGACATCCCCGAGGACGAGAAGCCGTTTCAGCGCCGCCTGATGGAGGTGGCCGCCGGGTACGCCGAGCATGTCGACGTCCAGGTCGGCCGGATCTCCGATGAACTCGACGCCCTGGGCTACGGGGAGAACACGCTGTTCTTCTACATCTGGGGTGACAACGGATCCTCCGGCGAGGGACAGAACGGCACCATCGCGGAACTGCTGGCGCAGAACGGGATTCCCACCACCGTGCGCCAACACATCGACGCACTCGATCAGCTCGGCGGCCTCGACGTGCTGGGTTCGCCGTTGGTGGACAACCAGTATCACGCCGGCTGGGCGTGGGCGGGCAGTACACCGTACAAGGGGATGAAGCTGCTGGCCTCGCACCTGGGCGGTACCCGCAACCCGCTGGCGCTACGCTGGCCGGCGAAGGTCGCCGCAGATCCGGTCCCCCGAGATGTGTTCCTGCACTGCACCGATATCGTCCCGACCATCTACGAGGTGGTGGGTATCGAACCACCGCACACGGTCGCCGGCGAGCAGCAGATGGCCATCGCCGGAGCAAGCTTCGCGCGCACCATGGCCGACCGGTCCGCCCCGGGCGGCAAGAAGACCCAATACTTCGAGATCATGGGAAGCCGGGCGATCTACGACGACGGTTGGCTGGCCTGCGCCCGCGGACCGCGGCTGCCATGGGTGCCCGGCGCGCCCGAGGGTATCGCGACGTGGACACCGGATCAGGACCGCTGGGAGCTGTACCACCTCGACGCGGACTGGTCACAGGCACACGATCTGGCCCATGACGAACCGGAGAAGCTGGCCCAGATGCGCGAGCTATTCGCCATCGAGGCCGCTCGCAATGCCGTGTTGCCCGTCGGCGGCGGGTTGTGGGTGCCCGTTTACCACCCGGAACTGCGGATCGCACCGCCCTACCGGGAGTGGACCTTTGCCGGGGACATGGTGCGGATGCCCGAGTTCTGCGCCCCCGCGCTGGGCAACAAGAACAACACCGTCACCATCGACGTCGACATCCCGGAGAACGGCAGCGGGGTGCTGTACGCGCTGGGCGGCGCGGCGGGCGGGCTGACGTGCTACCTGGACGGCGGATATCTCTGCTACGAGTACAACCTGTTCATCCTGATGCGGACCAAGATCCGGTCGGCACAGCCTTTGGCGGCCGGACGCCACATCATCGTCGTCGAGACGAACTATGCCGAGGTGCGACCCGGCGGACCGCTGGACATCACGCTGTCGGTGAACGGCTCCGAGGTCGCGTCGGGGCAGGTTCCGGTCAGCGCGCCACTGCTGTTCACCGCGAACGACTGTCTGGACATCGGCACCTGCCTCGGGTCACCGGTGTCGCTGGACTACCGCGAGCGGGCACCGTTCCCGTTCGAGGGGCATATCCACCAGGTGCACGTGGCGTATCACTAGCGCTGACTCAGCGCTGACGGCCCACACGTGCGAGTGACGGGCGCCGTCTCCGCAGTGTCAACGCAAGGGCCGAAACCCGCCACGTCGAGCACCAGTTCGGGGAGCCTCCACAACAGCGACCCGCCGACATCGTCCACCAGGTGCCGACGGGCGCCGAGACGGTTCGAGAGGATCGTCGCCTGATCGGGGGAGTGCGCGTCGTCATCGCGGCCGTACAGGACGGTGACCGGCACCCGCTGCTCGTAGAGCTCATCGGGCCACGGACACATGGCCAGCACGGTGTCGCGGGCGTAACCGGCTGCGCCGGAGGCGAAACCGTCGTGCAGCGCGGAACGGAACAGTTCCTTGAAGTCCGGTCGGTCATAGACGGGGGAGTCGGAGGCCGGGTATCCGGTCAGCACCATGCGAAAGAGTTCCTCGGCCCCGAAATCGCGCAGCTGCCGTTCCGCGGCATCCGGATCGGCCACCACATCGCGGACGAACAGCCGGTGCGGGGTGCCCAGCAGCGCGGTCGTCGGGGGATGGCCCAGGTCGTCGATGGGGGAGACCAGGACCACTGCGCGCACCATCGCGTGGCGGGCGAGCGCCAGACCGAATGGCGCGCCCTGTGAGTTCGCGAGCACCGTGACCGGATCGACCGTCACCGCCTTGATCAACTCGGAAACATCGGCGGCCACACTGGCGAGGGTCTTGTCCGGGTCGGCCGTCGAGGCGCCCAGGCCGGGCCGGTCCACCGAGATCAGCCGGACGCCTCTGGCGGCCAGCAGATCATCGTCGGCGAAATGCATCAGCCGGCCGCATCCGGCGCCGGGCAGAAAGATCAGGGGTGTGCCATCGGAGCTGCCGTACTCGCGGTAGGCGAGCAGGCGTCCGTCGCGCAGCGAAATGTTGGGCATGGCTATCGATTGTGGAGCCTAGGAGATTCGAACTCCTGACATCTGCCTTGCAAAGGCAGCGCTCTACCAACTGAGCTAAGGCCCCTTGCGGGGTTATGCGGGCTGGTCCTCGATGGTGTGCCAGATCTCGACACCGTGGCGGGACCGATACACGATCACCGCGATGGCGGCGATCGCGGCCACGAAAAACAGCTTCATGGTGCAAACCCTTCCGTGGGCCTAGGAGGACTCGAACCTCCGACCTCTTCGTTATCAGCGAAGCGCTCTAACCGCCTGAGCTATAGGCCCGTCTGACCAGTACGGCCGAGCGACGAGATTACCGTAAGCACTGCCCATCACCCAAACCGCGAGGATCTAATCCCGATCGGCCAGCGTGACCTCGACCCCGCCCACCAGATCGGTGATCAGGTTGTAGATGAACGCACCGGCGGTCGCCATCGCCGTCAACAACACGATGTTGACCAACCCGATCAGCGTGGCGCCACCGAAAATCGTTCCGCTGGAGATCAACTCGCCGCCGGCACCGGTGTCGCTGGTGAGCAGGTCACCCACATTGCTGTTCAGCTTCGTCCAGACACCCATGCCGCCGAGCACCAGGTAGAGGAACGCGACCGCGATCATCCAGACGAAGAACATCACACCGGACAGCACCAGCGACACCTTCAGCGTGCTCCACGGATCGATGCGCCGGATCTGCATGCTGGCCCGTACCGGGCCGTGGTGCTTCTTGCCCACCTGAACGCGCCCTGCCGGGGCCGGCGGGCGGCCCTCGGCCGGTGCCGGCGGCCGGCCCGGTCGCGACGCGGGGGCGGACAGGTCCGGAAGCTCGCTGGCGTAGTTCTCCGGTCGCTGGCCTTCGGGCCGGTCCGGCGTCCGGGCCTGTACCACCTCGGTATCACGGGTTTCGCGCGCCGGCTCGCGGGTCTCGCGCGTCGGCGTCACCGCGGTGCCGGACAGGAACTGGCCGACCTGGGCGGCGGTGCCGGGGGAGCGAGCCGGTGGCCGAGACGGCTCACCGGAGCGGACCGGCTCAGTCGGACGCTGCGGATTGGCGGCCCGAGCGGCCGGGCCACGCTGCCAGGGCGGCACCTCACTGTTCTCGGCGCCCTGCGCCCGGCGAGCGGGTGTCCCGCCGTCCGGTTGCGACGCGCCCTTGGGCCCGGGTGTCGGGTTGCCGGGCTCGTTCGGTGAGGTCACCTAGCGGCTCCTTGTCTCACGCCCTGGACGGGCTGCTGCGTCACGTTGCGTCGGTCTCATCACCATCGGGCTGGTCGCCGTCGTCGGCGGAGTCGGCGACGACCTCCGCCTCCTCGCTTGCTTCGGCGTTCCGCGCAATCGCAATCAGTGTGTCGCCCTCACCCAGGTTCATCAAGCGGACGCCCTTGGTCTGCCGACCCGCCTTGCGCACCTGCTGTGCCGCGGTCCGGATGACGCCTCCGCCCGAGGTGATGGCGTACAGCTCTGTCTCGTCGTCGACGATCAGCGCTCCCACCAGGTTGCCACGCTTGGCGTCGTACTGGATGGTGAGGATGCCCTTGCCGCCGCGGCCCTGCGCCGTGTACTCGTCGATGGCGGTGCGCTTGGCATAGCCACCCGACGTCGCCACCAGCAGGTACTTCTCGGGCTCGACGACGTTGAGCGACAGCAGCCGGTCATCGGCGTTGAACCGCATGCCCTGCACACCCGAGGTCGCCCGGCCCATCGGCCGCAGCGCCTCATCTGTGGCCGAGAACCGGATGGACTGACCCTTGGCGCTGACCAGCAGCAGATCGTCCTCGGCCGAGCACAGCACCGCACCCACCAGTTCGTCGCCGTCGCGCAGGTTCACCGCGACGATGCCGCCGGAGCGGTTGGAGTCGAAGTCGACCAGCTTGGACTTCTTGACCAGGCCGTTGCGAGTGGCCAGCACCAGGTACGGCGCATCTTCGTAGCCCTTGATCTGGATGACCTGGGCGATGCGCTCCTCGGGCTGGAAGGCCAGCAGGTTCGCCACGTGCTGGCCGCGCGCCGTACGCGAGGCCTCCGGGAGGTCATAGGCCTTCGCTCGGTACACCCGGCCCTGCGTGGTGAAGAACAGGATCCAGTCGTGCGTCGAGCACACGAAGAAGTGGTTGACGATGTCGTCCTGCTTGAGCCCTGCACCCTGCACGCCCTTACCGCCGCGCTTCTGGCTGCGGTAGAGGTCGGTCTTGGTGCGCTTGGCGTAGCCGGTCTCGGTGATCGTCACCACCACGTCCTCGCGGGCGATCAGGTCCTCGTCGCTGACCTCGCCGTCGGCCGGCATGATCCGCGTCCGCCGGTCGTCGCCGTACTTGTCGGCGATCTCCTTCAGTTCGTCGCGGACGATGGCGCGCTGGCGTTCCGGCTTGGCCAGGATGTCCTCGAGATCGGCGATCTCCGCCTCGATCTTGGCCAGATCATCGACGATGCGCTGACGTTCCAGGGCGGCCAGACGACGCAACTGCATGTCGAGGATGGCCTGGGCCTGGATCTCGTCGACGTCGAGCAACTCCATCAGACCGGTGCGCGCGACGTCGGCGCTCGCCGAGGCGCGGATCAACGCGATCACCTCGTCGAGTGCGTCCAGCGCCTTGACCAGACCGCGCAGGATGTGGGCCCGTTCGTTGGCCTTGCGCAGCCGGTAGCGGGTCCGCCGGATGATCACGTCGAGCTGATGCGCGACGTAGTAGCGGATCATCTGGTCCAGCCGCAGAGTGCGGGGCACGCCGTCGACGATCGACAGCATGTTGGCACCGAAGCTGGTCTGCAGCTGGGTGTGCTTGTAGAGGTTGTTCAGCACCACCTTGGCCACGGCATCGCGCTTGAGCTCCACGACGATTCGCAGACCCACGCGGTCGCTGGACTGATCCTCGATGTTCGAGATACCGGCCAGCTTGCCGTCGCGCACCTGCTCGGCGATCGAGGTGATGAAGTTGTCGTGGTTGACCTGATAGGGCAACTCGGTGATGACGATCGAGGTGCGGCCCCGGGAGTCCTCCTCGATCTCCACCACACCGCGCATCCGGATCGACCCGCGACCGGTGTTGTAGGTGTCCTGGATTCCCTGGGACCCGACGATCAGGCCATGGGTGGGGAAATCGGGGCCCTTGACCCGCTCGCAGACCGCCGCCAGGGTGGCCTCCTCGTCGGCCTCGTGGTTCTCCAGGCACCAGTACACGGCCTCGGCGAGCTCGCGCAGGTTGTGCGGCGGGATGTTGGTCGCCATGCCGACCGCGATACCGCCGGAACCGTTGGCCAACAGGTTCGGGAACCGGCTCGGCAGAACCGTCGGCTCCTGCACCCGGCCGTCATAGTTGGGAATGAAATCGACTGTCTCCTCGTCGATCTCGCGCAGCATCTCCATCGCCAGCGGAGTGAGCCGAGCCTCGGTGTTGTGGCTGACGAATCCGTTGGTGATGAAAGCGTGGTCGTCGGTCTGCACCCGCAGGCTGTAGACGGGTTGCACTCCCGCCTCGGTGACAGCGGCGACCTTTGCGTAGTAGAAGCGTCCGTCGGTGAGATCCGTTGCGATGGCCCGCACATCCGCATCGGCGACATGAGACAGGATCTCGGCGCCGCCGCTACGCCACCGCGACAGACGGTCGATGTTGTGCTTACGCAACCATTCCTTGTCGGTCCACCGACCGCCACCATGTTCGCGGATGAACGCAGCGAGGCCGGGAACGAGATCGCGGTCGAGCCCGCCGGCGATCGCAGGAAGGTCATCGAGGATCCCGCGCAATTTCTCCTGCTTCGCCCCGCCGAATCCGATTTGCGCAGCGAACATCTCAGCGTGTCCGCGATTGGTGACAACTACCTTGTGCTCACCCGTTGTATGCCGATATCGGTGCGAGATGACACCGAACTCGAGCAGCAACTGCTGGACGTCGACCGCGAGTTGGCGGCTGCGTGTCGAATACGAGATCTGCACCGTGTTGCGGGGCAAGCTCGAGCAGGAGCCATCGCCCTCGAACAGCGCCTGCAGAAACGCGCGTTTGACTCCGGTCGTCGCATTCCACATCCACTGCGGCACGCTCTTTTGAGCCGACCGCTGACTGCACAATTCGCCCAGGCGCGAGTTCTTGAGAGCCGAGACGTTGTGGATATCCAGCTCATGCAACAGCGAGCCGGACGCGATTGTCCGAGAGCAAAGGTACCGAGGTCCGCCGATGACGGCGTCGTACGCTGCGACCACCACATCGAAGAACTGCCGGTCCAGGTTGTTGAAGCCGGCTCGCGTGTCAGAGACGAACCCCTCGCTGATGAAAGCACCTGCCAGCAGGCCTTCCATCACGTCCTGCCAGTCATCGAATCCGAACTCGGTCGCAGGAGTGCGCTGAAGCGCGACGGTATCGCCCGGACGGATCTCCTCGATCAACTTCCACAGCAGGGTGGGGACACCTGCCACATCCACGAGACACAGCAACGGATGGTTGGACGTACCCGTCACCGAGAAGCCCTCGGCGGTGGTGACGGTGAACGTCTCGTGGTCGCCCGAGTGGAAGACACGATCCACCGCTGCAGGATTGCCGTGCCGGTCGAGGACCTTGAGATCGACCACGGCATCAGAGTTCGCACGCTGACCGGGCACGATGCTGTCGATGCGGACGGACTGTCCCAGCGGCAGGCGGACCATCGCATCACCGGTGACGCAGTAGCGCATCGCGGCCGGGGGATCGTTACCCGGCGAACCGAAGTTGCCCTGCCCGTCGACCAGTGGGTAGCGCAGCGACCACGGCTGGGCCATGCGGACCAGGGTGTCGTAGATCGAGGCGTCGCCGTGCGGGTGGTAGTTACCCATCGTCTCGGCTACCGAGCGTGCGGATTTCGCGTGACCGCGATCCGGACGGAACCCGGAGTCGTACATCGCGTACAGCACGCGGCGGTGCACCGGCTTGAGGCCGTCGCGGACCTCCGGCAGCGCACGACCGACGATGACGCTCATCGCATAGTCGATGTAACTGCGCTGCATCTCCTGCTGGATATCGACAGGTTCGATGCGGTCGCCGGCTTCGTCGCCTGGCGGCAGGGTGGTGTCAGTCATGTGGTTTCAGTCCTAAGCCGTCAGATGCTTAAACATCAAGGAAACGAACGTCTTTCGCATTACGGGTGATGAAGCTGCGGCGTGCCTCGACGTCCTCACCCATCAGAATGGAGAACAGCTCGTCGGCCGCCGCGGCGTCGTCGAGCGTGACCTGGCGCAGCACCCGGACCGAGGGATCCATGGTGGTCTCCCACAGCTCCTTGGCGTCCATCTCACCCAGACCCTTGTAGCGCTGGATACCGTCCTCGGCGTTGATCTTCTTACCCGCCGCCCGCCCTGCCTCGAGCAGACCGTCGCGTTCACGATCGGAGTAGGCGAACTCGGGCTCGCTGCGCTGCCACTTGAGCTTGTACAGCGGCGGCTGGGCCAGGAAGATGTGCCCGTTCTCCACAAGCGGTTTCATGAAACGGAACAGCAGGGTGAGCAGCAGGGTCGAAATGTGCTGACCGTCGACGTCGGCGTCGGCCATCAGCACGATCTTGTGATAGCGCAGCTTGGCGATGTCGAACTCGTCGTGGATACCGGTACCGAGCGCGGTGATGATCGCCTGGACCTCGGTGTTCTTCAGCACCCGGTCGATACGGGCCTTCTCGACATTGATGATCTTGCCGCGCAACGGCAGGATCGCCTGGAACATCGAGTCTCGACCACTCTTGGCCGAGCCGCCTGCGGAATCACCCTCCACCACGTACAGTTCGGACTTCTCCGGATCCGTGGAGCGGCAGTCGGCGAGCTTGCCGGGCAGTCCGCCGATGTCCGTGGCGCTCTTGCGCCGCACCAGCTCACGCGCTTTGCGCGCCGCGATGCGTGCCTGCGCCGACGAAACCGCCTTGTTCACCACGGTTTTGGCCTCGGCCGGGTTGGCGTCGAACCAGTGCTGCAGCTCCTCGTTGCAGATCTTCTGCACGAACGACTTGACCTCGGTGTTGCCGAGCTTGGTCTTGGTCTGACCCTCGAACTGCGGCTGGGACACCTTCACCGAGATGACCGCCGCCAAGCCCTCGCGGATATCGTCACCGGTGAGGTTGGGATCCTTGTCCTTGAGCAGCTTCTTGTCCTTGGCGTACTTGTTGACCACCGTGGTCAGGGCCGCGCGGAAACCCTCTTCGTGGGTACCACCCTCATGGGTGTTGATGGTGTTGGCAAAGGTGTGCACCGACTCGGAATAGCCGGCATTCCACTGCATCGCGATCTCGACCTCGTGGCCCTCACCCTTACCGTCGAAGTCGATGACGCTGGGCTGGATCGAAGTCTTGGTGCGGTTGATGTGCTTGACGAAATCGACCAGGCCGCCGGGGTAGTGGAACACCCGGTGCTTGACCTTCTGCGGCGCGGCATCCTCGGCCGCCTTCTCCTCGGCGGACTTCGGTGCCTCGGCGTGATCGCTGACGATCTCGTCGACGACCTCTTCGGCGGTGACCCGTTCGTCGGTCAACTCGATGGTCAACCCCTTGTTCAGGAAAGCCATCTCCTGCAGGCGCCGGGCGATGGTCTCGAAGTCATAGGTGGTGGTCTCGAAGATGTCGGGATCGGCCCAGAATCGGATGGTCGTCCCGGTCTTCTTCGAGGGCTCGCCCTTGCGTAGCGTCCCGGGCACCGACCGGTCGTAGGTCTGGTGCCACTCGAAACCGTCCTTGTGGATATCGGCCTCGAGCCGGGTCGACAGCGCGTTGACAACCGAGACGCCCACGCCGTGCAGACCGCCGGACACCTGATAGGCGCCCTCTTCGAACTTGCCGCCGGCGTGCAGCACCGTCATGACGACGTCGACGGTCGGGATGCCGGTCGCGTGCATGGCCACCGGGATACCGCGACCGTCATCGGTGACCTGGACACCGCCGTCGTCGAGGATGCGGACATCGACCTTGGTGGCGAACCCCGCCATCGCCTCATCGACGGCGTTGTCGACAACCTCCCAGATCAGGTGGTGTAGACCGCGCTCGCCGGTGGACCCGATGTACATGCCCGGTCGCTTGCGGACCGCTTCCAGGCCTTCGAGTACCTTGATCGAATCGGCGCCGTATTCGGCCGGAGCGTTCTTGTCTTGGGCAGCCACGTTGGACGCGTCTCCTTGGGGTTGCGCTGAGGCGGTTCCGTCACCGCCTGCAAAAGCTCCCCACAGTCTACCGCTAGGTACCGTCAGGACTGATTCTGCGGCGGCGTTTTCACCTATCTAACTGCGCCGTGCGCGGAATTTTCGGCCTATCCGAAAGTCAGGACGCTCAAGACGGCCGATTTCCGGCGTCTCGGCGGTCTCAGTGCACCGTCTCGAGCGTGCGCAAACTCCTGCCCGACGACGGCGTGTTGGGCAACAGACACGCACGGTCGCCGAGGAGGGGCGCTCAGCCGTAGGTGTCGCGCGGGCCGCGGCCGGGCACGTTGTACTTGCCCTTTCGCCACGACGGCGCCGTGGGCCCCTGGATCTTCAGCGAGGTCACCACCCCGTCGCCGACTGCGGCCGCGATCTTGGCCAGCAACTGGGCCTGGACCATCCGCAACTGGGTCGCCCATGCGGTCGACTCGGCCGACACCGTCAGCACGCCGTCACGCAACCCGACCGGCACCGCGTGATCGGCGATCTGCTCGCCGACCACCGTCGTCCACTGGCCGAGCACCGCACCCTCGGCGACCTGTCTGGTCCAGCCCCTGGTGCGGGCCAGGTCGCGGGTGGCCGCGCTGAACGTCTGGGGATCGCGTGCATCGGGTCCCGGACCGGACCAGCGGCGGCGGCCGGTGCCGGCGGCAGGCCGCGGGGCCGGGACCGAACGGCCCCGGCCGACATCCTTGCCCTGACTGCGCGCGGCGCCGCGGGCCTCCTCCAGCGCACGGCGCACCATGTCCATGCCGGGCAGGCCCTCGAGATGCTCGGGCGGGCCCTGTTCGTCGTCACGGTCCCCCGTCATGAGACCAGCTCCGAGATCCGCCCGGTGTCGGCATCACGCATGGTGACCTCGATACGGCGGACATCCCAGTCCGCGGGCAGGTCCTCGGGCACCGCCGCGGTGATCAGCACCTGCTCGGCCGAGGCGGCAACCTTGGCCAGCGCCTGCCGGCGCGCACTGTCCAGTTCGGCGAACACGTCGTCGAGCAGCAGCACCGGGTCGGTGCCCTCGGCACGCAGTAGTTCATAGGCGGCCAGGCGCAGACCCAGTGCCATTGACCATGATTCGCCGTGGCTGGCGAAACCCTTTGCCGGTTGATCCCCGAGGCGTAGCTCGAGATCATCGCGGTGTGGACCGACCAGACATACGCCACGTTCCAACTCGGCACTGCGCTTTCGGGCACATTCGGCGAGCAGAGCGGCCTCGTAGACGTCGGGATCCACCGTGGCGTGCGCGGCCTCGGCCTCGACGGTGTCCACACTGCTGCGGTACCGGATTGCGGCGGGTCGAGAGGCCGGCGCAAGTAGTTGATAGGCCTTCTCGACCTCGGGTCCGAGCTGGTTGACCAGATCGACACGTGCCGAAATCAGCTGTGCACCATGCGATGCCAAGTGTCCGTCCCACACCTCGAGGGTGTCCAGGACGCTGCTGTCCCCGCGGTGGCGGGCCGGACCGGCCGTCTTGAGCAGCGCGGTCCGCTGCCGCAGCACCTTGTCATAGTCGGCGCGCACCGCCGCGATCCGGGGGCGTCGGGAGGTGGCCACCTCATCCATGAAGCGTCGACGTTCGGCGGGGTCGCCGCGCACCAGGGCCAGATCCTCGGGCGCGAACAACACCGCGCGCAGCACCCCGAGTATCTCCCGCGGACTGCGCACCGGCGATCGGTTCAACCGGGCCTTGTTCGCGCGTCCGGTGGTGATCTCGAGATCGACCGCGAGTTCGCGGCCGTCGTTGGCGATGATCGTCGACACCACCGCCCGTTCGGCACCGGCTCTGATCAGCGGGGCGTCATTGGCCACCCGATGCGAACCCAGGGTCGCCGAATACCACAGCGCTTCAACCAGATTCGTCTTCCCGTAACCGTTGGGCGCCACGAACACGGTCTGTCCGGGGCCGAGCTCGAGGTCGACCCGCGGCCAAGATCGGAAGTCGGTCAGTGCCAGATGGCGAACGTACAAGAGCTATCCCACCAATTCCGGCCCTCAGCCGGACTCCGATATCCGCTTGACCGCATGTCCACCGAACTGGTTGCGCAGGGCGGCAACGGCTTTCATGGTGGGCGAATCGTCCTGTCGAGAGAGGAATCTCGCGAACAGGGAGGCGGCGATGCTGGGCACCGGCACCCGCAGCCGGATGGCCTCCTCCACCGTCCAGCGGCCCTCACCCGAATCATCGGTGTAGCCGGAGATGTTGGCCAGGCCCGGGTCTTCCTTGAGCGCCTTGGCCAGCAGTTGCTGCAACCATGACCGCACCACGGTGCCGTTGGTCCACGCCTGGTACACCGCTTGCGGGTCCTTGACCAGCTCCTCGGCGGCCAGCATCTCGTATCCCTCGGCATAGGCCGTCATCAGTGCATACTCGACGCCGTTGTGCACCATCTTGGTGAAGTGGCCGGCGCCCACGGGTCCGGCGTGCACGAATCCGTCGGCCTTCTCACCGGCCGGACGCAACGTGTCGAAGATCGGCATGGCGCGGTCGATATCGGCGTCACTGCCGCCGACCATCAGGCCGTAACCCTCGGTCAGCCCCCAGATACCGCCGGACACGCCCGCATCGATGAAGGAAATACCCTTGTCGCCCAGTAGTTTTGCGTGTGGGCCATCCTCGGTGTAGCGCGAGTTGCCGCCGTCGATGACGAGATCGCCCACCGAGAGCACGTCGGCGAGTTCGGCGATGGTCTGGCGGGTGATCTCACCGGAGGGCACCATCACCCACACCACACGCGGTCCGGTGAGCGCCTTTGTCAACGCCGCCAACGTCGGGACATCGGTGACTTCCGGACGCGGATCGTAACCGATCACCTCGTGGCCCCCGGCACGCAGGCGTTCCCGCATGTTGAAGCCCATCTTGCCCAGGCCGACCAAACCCAACTGCATAACGCGTCCCTCCTAGGCCGGTCAGCCCGGGAGCCGCACCGGCATCAACAAATAGACGTAATCGGTCTGCGCGGCCGGGAACGGGCCCGACGAACCGACCTCACCGTCATTGTCCCCTGCCGGGCGCAGGACCGCGGGACGGCTCGGTGTCGTGAACCCGAACGTCACGCGCTCCGAATGCAGCGAACCCAGTCCGTCGGTGAGATACGTCGGGTTGAAGGCGATGGTCAGCGGCTCACCGGCGAACTCCACCTGCAGGTCTTCCTCGGCGCGCCCGACATCGTCGGCGCCGGCCGACAATCGCAGGCCGTCGCCACTGAACTCCATGCGGACCTGGGCGCCGCGGTCGGCCACCAGGGCCACACGCTTGATCGCCTCGGTGAGCTCGGCCACGCCGACGGTCGCGATGGCGGTGTGCTCGGTGGGCAGCAGCTGGCGGAACTTCGGGAACTCGGCGTCGAGCAGCCGAGTGGTCGTGCGCTTGCCGTTGCTGCGGATACCGAGCAGGCCTTCCTTGCCGACCGAGGGTCCGGCGCCGAGTGCCAGATGCACCTCGGTGCCATCGGTACCGGTCTTGGCGGCCTCGGACAACGTCTTTGCCGGGACCAGGACCGCGGCCTCGACCCCTGCCGAATCGGTCGACCAGGTGAGCTCGCGGACCGCCAGCCGGAATCGGTCGGTGGCGGCCAAAACGACCTTGTCACCGGAAATTTCGACGCGGATGCCGGTCAACATGGGCAGCGTGTCGTCGCGACCTGCGGCGACGGCGACCTGACCGATCGCCTGCCCGAACAGATCAGCGGAGACCACCCCGGTCTCGTCCGGCAGGGCGGGCAGCGACGGGTAGTCCTCGACGGCCATCGTCGGCAACGAGAAACGTGCGCTGCCGCAGCTCAGCGACACCCGGGTGCCCTCGACCGTGACATCGACCGGTTTGGCCGGCAGCGACCTGGTGATATCGGACAACAGCCGACCCGACACCAAAACGCTTCCCGGAGAGGCGATTTCAGCTGCGACCCGGACCTCGGCCGAGGTCTCGTAGTCGTATCCGGAGATGGTCAGACCGTCGTCGGAGCCGGTGAGCAACACGCCGGCAAGGACCGGGACCGTGGGTCGGCTGGGCAGGCTGCGTGCGACCCAGGCGACGGCGTCGGCAAAATCCTCGCGCACCAGACGGAACTTCAAATCGGTGAGACCAACATTCGTCGTCACCACGTCCATATCGTCCCTTCGATCTACCGCGTCAACGCATCAAGCAGCGGATTCCCCGTGTACTCACGAAAGCGTAGTCGCGTTCTGGTGTGCGACCGCACCGGCGTATCGAATCACAACCGTAGAGCGTCGGCGACAAACTTGAAAGCTATTCGCCCGGGCTGAGGACAGGGCACGGGCCGGTGCCGACCGGGCATGCGGTGCTCTGTCCCCAACAGCCTGCTTTTAGAAGATGAACTTCATAGAGATAAAAGCAACAGTATTAGGGGCTGTGCATTCTGTGGATGAACCCGCGCTGGTGCTGGTGGCGGGCGGCGGCGGACTGTGGGTCGGTTGTGGAGCAGTCATGAATGGTTTCGGCGCCACTGTGGACAAGTCCGCGGCTGTGCAGTGCACAACGGGTTGCCCGGAGGTTTCGCGCAGGTTGTGCACAGCCTCATCCACACCGGTGAACTGTGAATATCGATGCGGAAGTGACCAAAGTTTTTCGGCCGAAGGTGGCATTCACGGGGCACACGAGAGGGCGCCGAGCCGCGACCGCGGCGGCTCGAGCGGATTCTGAAAGGGTCGGTCAGCGCTTGGAGCGCTGTTTGATCCGGGTGGTGAGTTCCTTGACGTGATCGAAGATTTCACGTCGTTCGGCCATTCCGTCGCGGATCTTGCGCTCGGCGTACATGACGGTTGTGTGATCGCGGCCGAAGGCCTCACCGATGCGCGGTAGCGACAGGTCGGTGAGCTCACGGCACAGGTACATGGCGATCTGACGGGCCTGGGCCAGCGCACGCGTCTTACCGGGCCCACGCAGTTCGTCGACGCTGGTCTCGAAGTACTCGGCGGTGGCGGCCATGATCGTGGCGGTGCTGATCTGCATGGTGCTGGTATCGGCGATCAGGTCGCGCAGCACGATCTCGGCCAGCGATTTGTCGATGGTGGTCTTGCTCAGCGAGGCGAAGGCCGTCACCCGGATCAGCGCACCCTCGAGTTCGCGGATATTGCGTTCGATGCGGCTGGCGATGAGTTCGAGGACGTCGTCGGGCACATCGAGACGGTCCATCTGCGCCTTCTTGCGCAGGATCGCGATCCGGGTCTCCAATTCGGGCGGCTGAACATCGGTGATCAGACCCCATTCGAACCGCGTGCGCAGCCGGTCCTCGAGGGTGGCCAGCTGCTTGGGGGAGCGATCGGAGGAGATGACGATCTGCTTGTTGGCGTTGTGCAGGGTGTTGAACGTGTGGAAGAACTCTTCCTGGATACCGTCCTTGCCCTCGATGAACTGGATGTCATCGACCAGCAGGATGTCGACATCGCGGTAACTGCGCTTGAACGACGCCTTGCGGTCATCGCGCAGCGAGTTGATGAAGTCGTTGGTGAATTCCTCGGTGGAGACGTACTTCACCCGCATGCCGGGGAACAGGCGCTGCGCGTAGTTGCCGGCCGCGTGCAGCAGGTGGGTCTTGCCCAGCCCGGACTCACCCCAGATGAACAGCGGATTGTAGGCCCGTGCCGGTGCCTCGGAGATGGCCAGCGTGGCGGCGTGCGCGAACCGGTTCGAGGATCCGATGACGAACGTCTCGAAGGTGTAGCGCCGGTTGAGGGTGACGGAGTTGTCGCTGGCGGTGGCGGCCTGTTGGGACCGGTTGAAATACGACGGCCAACTGGCCTCCGCGCTGGCCAGCGCCTCGAGATCATCGTCGACCTCTTCGGTATCCGCCGAGTCCTGCGGGTTCTCGGGTTCCGGGTCGTCGTCGGGTTCGGGGGTGGCGATGCGCACCCCGAGTTCGACGCGTTGGCCCAGCTGCCGGCTCAACGCCGCGATGATCGGTTCGCGCAGGCCGCGTTCGATCTCGTTCTGGACGAAGGCGGTCGGCACGGACAGCAGGGCGAAACCCTCGGTGATCACCAGCGGTTTGACCAGTTTCAGCCAGGCCCGCTGCTGTGCGGAGAGTGTCGATTCGCGCGGTCCGCCGTTGACGGTCTCGCCGAACGGTGTTTCACCGTTGAGTTCGGCGACGACGTTGTTCCAGACCGTGACGAAAGAGGAATCTGGGTCCGCGGTCAATGACGCCTACCCCCTCATGGCTTCCTCGGGATGTCCCGGGGGCGACAGTAACAAACTGTCCACATGGTTATCCACAGCCTGTGGACAGCGGTCAGTAGCAGTTGTCGCGTTATCTGGTGGCGCGGATGCCGTGTGTCGGAGCTCGTCACATTCCGATGGCGGTCTGTGGGCTCGCGGCCGGTGGTCGTCCCCGCTCTGTGTCCGGCGCCGCCTCAGGTACAAGACGGCATTGCCAGAAGCTAACAGTTTTCTCTCGGAGTGCCAACCGTTCTGCAACATTGCGAGCGGGTTCTTCTGCGGCGGAGGATCGTTGGTGACGTATGTGACTTTTGTGCCGCGTGGTGAGCGATTCCGGCGAGGTCGGGGCGGGTCTGGCCAGGTTTGACCCAGACAATTCTCGTCAGTACCCTCGAGCAGTCGCCCACACGTGGCGATACGGCCGCTACCGGGTCCCGGACCAGATCCGGATACCGCAGCGGCTAAGTACGCAGGATGGATGAGCTTACCAACGGTGCTTGCGTCTTCGTCTGCCATGACATGCGTGGCGGTCGATGATGTCGGTACCACATCGAATGAGGAGAGACAGCCGTGGCCAAGGGCAAGCGGACTTTTCAGCCGAACAACCGCCGCCGGGCCCGTGTGCACGGTTTCCGGTTGCGGATGCGCACGCGCGCCGGTCGCGCGATCGTGTCTGCACGCCGCGGCAAGGGTCGCCGTTCTCTGACTGCGTGATTCGACGCGAGGTCTGAGGCGGTGCTTCCGGCCCAGTACCGGATGACACGGTCTACGGATTTCGGTGTCACGGTGCGGCAAGGCGTACGGGTGGCCCAGCCGGATCTGGTGGTGCATGCCTGGCGCGACGCGGCCGGCGACGCTCACGTCGCCGGTCCGAAGATAGGTCTGGTGGTGTCCAAATCGGTGGGGACGGCGGTGCAACGGCACCGTGTCGCGCGCCGGTTGCGTCATGCCGCCTATCACCTTCTATGCGAAGGAACCTCAGGTCTGGAATCGTCGGACCGAGTGGTGATCCGCGCCCTGCCGAGCAGCCGGGATGCGCTCTCGGCGCGCCTGGAGTCGGAGTTGCGCTCGGCACTGGCACGTATTCAGCAGCGTTCTCACGCACGAGGGCAGGCGCGATCGTGAGGGGCTTTCCTGCCCGGTGCGTGATCTTCGTGATCAATCTGTACCGCACTATGATTTCACCGCTTCGGTTGCCGTCGTGCCGGTTCATGCCCACCTGTAGCGAGTACGCGGTGGATGCCCTGACCGAGTGGGGTCTGATCCGCGGAGGTTGGCTGGCCGTGGTCCGGCTGGCCAAGTGCGGTCCATGGCATCGCGGAGGATGGGACCCGATACCCGAGCGCGGCGAGAAGGCCGGCGGTAAGACTTCCCGAGAAGTCGTCAGGAGCGATTCTGTTGTTTAACTGGTTCAGCCTGGACATCATCTACTACCCCGTCTCGGGGATCATGTGGATCTGGTACAAGGCCTTCGCCTTCTTGCTGGGGCCCTCGAACTTCTTCGCCTGGGCCCTGTCGGTGATGTTCCTGGTGTTCACGCTCCGAGCCATCCTCTACAAGCCGTTCGTCAAGCAGATCCGCACCACCCGGCAGATGCAGGAGCTGCAACCGCAGATCAAGGCGCTGCAGAAGAAGTACGGAAAAGACCGCCAGCGCATGGCGCTGGAGATGCAGAAGCTGCAGAAGGAACACGGCTTCAACCCGATCCTCGGCTGCCTGCCGATGCTGGCGCAGGTGCCGGTCTTCATCGGTCTGTTCCATGTGCTGCGGTCATTCAACCGGACCCAGGGCGGCTTCGGCCAGATCCAGCTCTCGGTGGAGCAGAACCGCGCCACCGGTAACTACTTCTTCAGCCCCACCGACGTGGCGCACTTCCTGGACGCCAATCTGTTCGGCGCGCCGCTGGGCGCCACGATGATCCAGACCAGCGGTCTGGACGCCTTCACCGAGTTCAGTCGCATTGCCGTGATCGGTGTCGGTGTCCCGATCATGATCCTGGCCGGCATCGCGACCTACTTCAACAGCCGCGCGTCGATCGCCCGGCAGAGCCCCGAGGCGGCGGCCAACCCGCAGACCGCGATCATGAACAAGCTGGCGCTCTACGTGTTCCCGCTGGGTGTCGTCGTCGGTGGTCCGTTCCTGCCGCTCGCCGTGATCCTGTACTGGTTCGCCAACAACATCTGGACCTTCGGCCAGCAGCACATCGTCTTCGGCAAGATCGAGAAGGAAGAGGAAGCCAAGAAGGTCGAGGCGCTGGAACGGCGCGCGGCCAATGCGCCGGCTCCTGGGGCGAAGCCGAACAAGGCCCGCAAACCCGCCAAGGATTCCTCCACGACCGAGGTGAATGCGGAGTCGTCGGCGAAGGAACTGACCGAGCCCGAGTCGGCTCAGGAGAGCACCGAGGGCAAGGGCGGCAGAACCCAGAGCGCGCCCAAGAACCAGAACGCCAAGAACGCAGCGTCCTCACGCGCGCCCGGGAACACCCCACGGCCGGGCAGCCGACCCAACAAGCGCAAGCGCTAGAAGCCAAGCCGAGAGCCGATCGACCCGGTAACAGACCGGAGGCGGACGTGGCAAGTAAGGAGAACACCGATATGACTGACGCAGAAATCACCGACCGCACGGACGCCGAGTCCGCCGACACCGACCCGGAGAGCCGCGACGCGACCGACGCGGTGGAGGACGATCTGGAGGACCGTCTGGTTGCCGAGGGCGAGATAGCCGGCGACTATCTCGAAGAGTTGTTGGATCTGCTGGACTTCGACGGGGATATCGATCTGGACGTCGAGGGTGACCGCGCGGTGGTGAGCATCGACGGTGGCAACGACCTCAACAAGCTGGTCGGCCGCAAGGGTGAGGTGCTCGACGCGCTGCAGGAGCTGACTCGGCTGGCCGTGCACCAGAAGACCGGTGAGCGCAGCCGACTGATGCTCGACATCGCGCGCTGGCGTCGGCGTCGTCGCGACGAGCTCGCCGCGTTGGGTGACAAGATCGCCCGCAAGGTGTTGGAGTCCGGTCAGCGCGAGGAACTGGCGCCGATGACGCCGTTCGAGCGCAAGATCGTGCACGACGCCGTCGCGGCGGTCGACGGCGTGCGCAGCGAGAGCGAGGGCGCCGAGCCGTCGCGCCGCGTCGTCGTGCTGCCGGCATAGGCGAGTTACACGAATGTAGTTCGAGCGACAGTGTTCGGGGCCGTCGTCCTGGAGCGAACCGGAGGATGTTTCACGTGAAACATGGTGAATTGAGTCCGGCGCCCCAGGCGGCGGCTCTTTGCTTTGGCGAGCAGTTGGCCACCGCACAGCGGTACGGAGAGATCCTGGCCGGGGCTGGGATCGAACGCGGTCTGATCGGACCGGCGGAGGTCGACCGCTTGTGGGAGCGCCACATCCTCAACAGCGCGGCCATGGCCGAGTTGTTCGAGCCGGGGGAGCGGGTTGCCGATATCGGTAGCGGCGCCGGGTTGCCGGGTATCCCGCTGGCGATGGCGCGCCCCGATCTGAAGGTGACGCTGATCGAACCGCTGCTGCGACGCAGCGAGTTCCTGCGCGAGGCGATCGCGGAGTTGGGTATCGAAGTCTCCGTGGTGCGTGGCCGGGCCGAGGATCGCGCCGTTCGTGACGAGGCCGGCGAGATGGACGCAGTGGTATCGCGGGCGGTCGCCCCGTTGGACAAATTGTCGCGCTGGAGCCTTCCGCTGTTGCGGACGGGCGGCCGGATGCTGGCTCTGAAGGGGGAGCGAGCGGTGGAGGAAGTCGAGGCGCATGAGCGGACGCTGCGTTCGCTTGGTGCGACAGAGGTGAGGGTGGTGAGATGTGGCGTGGAGTTTTTGAATCCGCCCGCCACCGTGGTCGTCGCACGACGCGCAGCGGTGGACAACAGGACGGGGCGACCCGGCAGGAGGAAGCGATGACCGGCCAGCGCGATGTTTCACGTGAAACATGGACGCCCGAGCCCGACGCGTGGCCGACGGTCGATACCCCGATCGCTGCCGAGGCCGAAAGGGCCAGCCGACTGCTACACAACCGAGAGCGGGGACTGCCGCGACCCGAGCGTCAACGCGTGTTCACCATCGCGAATCAGAAGGGCGGCGTCGGCAAGACGACGACCGCGGTGAATGTCGCGGCGGCGCTCGCGCGACAGGGGTTGCAGGTTTTGGTGATCGACCTCGATCCGCAGGGCAACGCCAGCACCGCGCTCGGCATCGAGCACCGGCAGGGGACACCGTCGTCCTATGAGGTGCTGATCGGTGAGATCCCGTTGGCCGAGGCGCTGCAGCGCAGCCCGCACAACGATCGGCTCTACTGCGTGCCGGCGACCATCGACCTGGCCGGCGCGGAGATCGAGTTGGTCAGCATGGTGGCGCGCGAGGGTCGGTTGCGTTCGGCGCTGGCCGGACTGCGCGAGCACAACTTCGATTACGTTTTCATCGACTGCCCACCCTCGCTCGGGCTACTCACCATCAATGCGCTCGTCGCCGCGCCCGAGGTACTCATCCCGATCCAGTGCGAGTACTACGCGCTGGAGGGTGTCGGGCAGTTGCTGCGCAATATCGAGATGGTGAAGGCACACCTCAATCCCGAACTCGACGTGACCACCGTGGTGCTGACGATGTACGACGGCCGCACCCGGTTGGCGGATCAGGTGGCCGAGGACGTGCGCGCCCACTTCGGCGAGAAGGTGCTGCGGACCGTCATTCCGCGCAGCGTCAAAGTGTCCGAGGCGCCGGGTTACGGCATGACCATCCTGGATTACGATCCGGGATCCCGCGGTGCGATGAGCTACTTGGACGCCAGCCGCGAGATCGCCGAACGCGGACGCCAAGCCAAGTGACACGGGTAGGACAGCAGTACATCGGGAGGAGCCGGCGATGAGCCAAGCGAAGAAGCGCAGCGGACTGGGACGAGGGTTGGCATCGCTGATCCCGACCGGACCCGCCGAAGGCGAGGCGCTCGGCGCCCCGCGCATCGGTGACAGCGCCGCCGATGTCTTGATGGGCGGGGCGCCCGCACCGGCCGAGCCGACCGCGGCCGAAGTGGCTGCCGTCGCCGAGTTCGGCGCGGTGTACCGCGAGATCGACCCGCAGCACATCGAACCGAATCCGCGCCAGCCCCGACAGGTCTTCGATGAAGAAGCACTGTCTGAACTGGTGCATTCGATCAAGGAATTCGGCGTCATGCAGCCGATCGTCGTGCGCGCACTGACCGCCGACGATGGTGCGCCGCGCTATCAGCTGGTGATGGGGGAGCGCCGCTGGCGCGCCTCCCAGGAGGCCGGTCTGACGGCGATCCCCGCGATCGTCCGCGAGACGGCCGATGACAGCATGTTGCGGGACGCGTTGCTGGAGAACATCCACCGCGCCCAGCTGAACCCTTTGGAAGAGGCCGCCGCCTATCAGCAGCTGCTCGATGAGTTCGGGGTCACCCACGATGAACTGGCGTCCCGGATCGGCCGATCCCGGCCGCTGATCTCCAACATGATCCGGTTGTTGCGTCTGCCCATCGCGGTGCAGCGTCGCGTCGCCGCCGGCGTCCTGTCGGCCGGTCATGCGCGCGCGCTGCTGTCGTTGGAGGGTGGACCGGAGAAGCAGGAGGAGCTCGCGGCCCGGATCGTCGCCGAGGGACTCTCGGTGCGGGCCACCGAGGAGGCCGTCACCCTGGCCAATCGCAACGGTCCGGCCGAACCGCCGGCACCGCGCCGCAAGCCGATCCAGATGCCGGGGCTGCAGGATGTCGCCGAGCAACTCTCCACCGCCTTCGACACCCGCGTGACGGTGAGCCTGGGCAAGCGTAAGGGCAAGATCGTCGTCGAGTTCGGATCGGTGGACGATCTGCAGCGCATCGTCGAACTGATGAACTCCACCAAGCCATGAACGGGCCGTTTCAGCGCGGTTTTCCCATGACCGGTGACACCGGCGAATTACGTCACTGTGACACTGGTGCCGCGTCAACCCGCAGAAATCCGGTATCCAGCGGAGATGGCATGTCTCACAACGTGTTTGACATCAAAGTCGGAAATCCCGGGCATCGGGCGCCGCACTGGGCTCCGCAGCGCCGCGTTGCCTATCCTGGAAGTCCGTGGGCTCCCAGAACTGAAGGTTGAGGAAACGAGTGTCAGCGCGAATCAGCTCGCTTCGGCTTGAAGCCTTCGATCAGCTGCCCAAGCACGCGCGGCGGTGCGTGTTCTGGGAGGTCGACCCGACCACGGTGCAAGGCGAGGACCATCTGGCCGACCCCGAGTTCGAAAAAGAAGCCTGGCTGTCGATGGTGATGCTGGAGTGGGGCTCGTGCGCACAGGTCGCGTTGCAGGGTGCCGCGCTACCCGGCGAGCAGGATCCCGATCGGCCCGAGGTGTTCAGCGACGCACCGTGTCTGGGGTACGCCTTCTACGCACCGCCCGGCGCGGTGCCACGGGTGCGCCGTTTCCCGACCGGGCCGGTCAGCGCCGACGCCGTGCTGTTGACGTCGCTGGGGGTCGACGCATCCGATGATGGCGAACGGTTGCCGCACGCGCTGATCACCGCGGTGGTGGGGGACTTGGTGCGTCGCGGAGTCCGAGCCCTGGAGGCGTTCGGGCGGACGACCTTGACCGACGAGCTGTGCACCCAGACGATGACGGTCGAGATCCAGGCTGTGGTCGAGGCGCTGGGGGACTGTTCGGCCGCTCAATGCATGGTGTCCGCGGACTTCCTCACCGAGGTGGGTTTCGAGGTGGTGGCCCCACATCCGTACTTCCCGCGGCTGCGCCTGGAACTCGAACAGGGCCTGGGCTGGAAGGCCGATGTCGAAGCCGCGCTGGAGCGGCTGTTGGAAAGCGCCCATATCCAGGCGCCGGTGGGTGCTGCGGCGGTCGGCTGAGCGGCCGATCAGCCCGGTGACATCCGGCCGGCCTCGACCGAGAGCTCGTGGGCCAGCAGTTCGGCGAAGGTGAACGTGCCGGTGGGCCGGTCGTTCTTGCCCAGCAGATACAGCCGCTTGACCGCGGCCAACATGCCCTCGGCAATCGCGTCGCGCGATGCCGCGGAGGCCAGCAGCGTCCGATCGTGCGGATTGGTGACGTAGCCCAAATCCACCTGCACCGTGGGCATCCGGGTCAGGCGCAGCAGGTCCCAGGTCCGGCCGTGCACGCGGCAATCACGGGATCCGGTGCGCGCCACCAGCTCTCGCTGGATGAAATCAGCCAGATTACGGCCGATGGTCGACACCGAACCGTGCGAATTACCGAAGTGGAAGGACGCCACACCACTGGCGGTGGGGCTGACGTGGCCGGTGCACCGCAGGCTGATCATCAGGTCGGCACCGACGGTGTTGGCGGTCGCCGCACGCTCGGCATCCGAGGGGCTGTGGTGCACCGGGCGAGACAGGAAGGTGTCCATGCCGATGGCGGTCATCCGGCCTTCGAGCCGACTTGCCAAGTCCCACAAGATGTCTGCTTCGCTGACCGGGCCTTCGGGCCCGGCGATGATGGCGCCGAGGTCCGATCCGCCGCGACCCGGATCGATGATCACCCGCTTGCCCGACAGCCGCGGTCCGGAGCGGCGCACCAGCTCCTCCTCGCGGATGGCATGCGGCGATCCGCCGGTCACCCGCGAACCGAGGAAGTAGAGCGAACGCAGGGTCTCCGGACCGCAGATACCGTCGGGGAACAGACCGTACTCGCGCTGGAAGAACATCAGCGCGTTGTGGGTCTGCAACCCGAAGTGCCCGTCCACCAGACCGGTGTAGAACCCGAGATCCTGTAGCCGGGCCTGCAGGGTGGCGACATCGTCGCCGTACATCGGCGCACCGAACTGGTGCGACAGGGTACGGGCTCCGAGCTGATAGGACGCCTCGCGCAGGGCACGCGCGGTCGCCTCGCCGACCATACCGTCGACGAGCAGGCCGCGGTGCTGCTGGAAGGCCCGCACCGCATGGTCGAGATCGTCGTCGAACACATCGACGGCGACGTGGCGGCCGGTGGTGGGATCGGCATCCGGGCTGTCGATCAGCCCGAGGCCGGCCAGTGCCGCCCGGATCTCGATGACCGCGCTTCCGCGATCACCGCGACGCAGAATCGACATACCAGGCCTTTCAGACAACATTCACCCCCGTCACGACGACCGCAGCGACCGTCCGGACAGACAGCATTGTCTCAGATGACGGCGAAAATCCGGAAAACCCCGGCGTGTGGTTCGGCGGCGGGGGCCGCCGCGAGGCCGACGATCAGGCCAGATCGTCGGCGATCTCGCGGAGCAGGGCGGCCTTGCCCTTGGCCCCGACGATGCGCTTGACCGGCTGTCCGTCCTTGAACAGGATCAGCGTGGGAATCGACACCACCTGGAAGTCGCGCGCGGTCGCCGGATTGGCATCCACGTCGATCTTGGCGACCTTGAGGTCACCGGACTTCTCCGTGGCGATCTCCTCCAGCACCGGGGCGACCATCTTGCACGGACCGCACCAGGTGGCCCAGAAGTCGACGAGCACCGGGGTGGAGCTGGACAGCACGTCCTGCTGGAACGAGTCGTCGGTGACCGCGACGGTCGCGGAGTTCTCAGCCATCAAACTTCTCCTAATCTTCGGTGGGAGCAGGGAATTCGGTCAGCCAGCGCTCGGTGTCGATTGCCGCCGAGCATCCGGAACCGGCGGCGGTGATGGCCTGTCGGTAGGTGTGGTCCACGAGATCGCCTGCGGCAAAGACACCTTCGACCGATGTGGCGGTGGTACGGCCGATGACCTCGACGTAGCCGTCGTCGTCCACGCCGACCTGTCCACGCACCAGATCCGAGCGCGGGATGTGACCGATCGCGACGAAGACACCCGTCACGGCGAGCTTGGACTCTTCGTCGGTTACCGTGTCGCGCAAGCGGATTCCGGTGACCTTCGGGTCGCCCTCGATCTCGGTGACCGCGGTGTTGGTGAGGATGGTGATCTTCTCGTTGGCCTTGGCCCGTTCCAGCATGATCTTCGATGCGCGGAACTCGTCGCGGCGGTGGATCAGCGTCACGGTGCGGGCGAACTTGGTCAAGAAGATGGCTTCCTCCATGGCCGAGTCGCCGCCACCGACCACTGCGATGTCCTGGTCGCGGAAGAAGAATCCGTCACAGGTGGCACAGGTGCTCACACCGAGCCCGATGCGCTCCTGCTCACCCGGGATGCCGAGCTGGCGGGCGGCGGCCCCCATGGCGAGGATCACCGACTTGGCGCGGTGCGTCTCGTCGCCGACCGTGACGGTCTTGATCGGCCCGCTCAGATCGACGGCGTCGACATCCTCCATGCGCAGATCCGCGCCGAAGCGCAGGGCCTGCTCACGCATCTCCTCCATCAGATTCGGACCGGTGATGCCGTCCCGGAAACCCGGGTAGTTCTCGACCTCGGTGGTGGTCATCAGCGCACCACCGAACGAGATGCCTTCGAACACCAGCGGCTTCAGTTGCGCGCGGGCGGTGTACACCGCGGCGGTGTACCCGGCCGGGCCGGAGCCGATGATGATCACGTCGTGGATGGGGGACGTGTCCTGGGAAGTGGTGGACATCGTGGATATCCCGGCCTTTCTGCCGTAGCGACGGCGTGTGTTCAAACACCAGCGTAGGCGTGGGTGTTCCCGGCCGTCCGGTTAGGGCCGTGGCAGCACCGTGCGGGCCGTGATCGCCGAACCGCCGGCCGGGCAACCGCCGGTCACGACGACCACCGTCACCTCCTCGACCGCCGGTCCGGGCAGCACCAACAGAACGCCGTCGGGCACCTGCTGGGCCCCCAGGATGGCGGTCTCGGCGGGGTACCCGATATCGCTCAGGCAGCGGCGGGGATCGGCGAGGGCGCGCAGGTCGGGCGGGCGGATCAGCAGGGCATGGATGGCGGCTACGGGCAGCGGTATCGCCGATCCGGTGCCGGATACCGTGATGTGCTCAGCTGTCGGCCCGTCGGTGCGAAACGCCGGGCGGCGCGGTTCGTCGCCACCCGAGAGCGCGAACACCCCGATAACGGCGGCCGCCAGCGCGGCCCCGACGCCGATGATCGCCCCGGCACGCCGCATCGGAGGGCGAGCCGCGTGTCGACGTGGCGCACCATCGGGCGGCAGCACGCGATGCTCACCGCGCAGGGCCGCCGCGACGGACGCGCTGACCTCGGCCGGGGCCGGTGGGGCCGGGGCGTCGCGGAGTTGACCGAGTTCCCTGCGGACCCGGTCGAGCGCGGCCATGGTGTGAGCGGCCTCGGGATCGGTGCGCACCCGACTGCGCACCTGGGCCGCGGTCGCGTCATCGAGCAATCCGGCCTGTAGGTCGGCGAGTTCGGTCGCGGTGACCGGTTCGGCGGGCTCACCGGGCTGGCTGTGCACCAGACCATCATGGCGCGACGGGTGTCTGCAGGTAGCCCAGGGTGGCGGCCAGTTTGGCGCGGGCCCGGGCGCATCGGCTCTTGACGGTGCCCTCCGGGATGCCGAGCAATTGCGCGGTCTCGGCGACCGAGAAGCCCTGCATGTCGACGGCGACGACGGCGGCGCGTTGTTCCAGGGGCAGCCGCATCAGCGCCCGCTCGATCACGATCGCGGTGTCCACCCGCGGTGTCGGGTCCCCGGTGAGACCGCCGCTCATGGGGTCCAGCGGGGTGGTCGGATGCGATTTGTGTTTGCGCAACCGATCCAGGCAGGCGTTCACGACGATGCGGTACAGCCAACTGCGCACCGAGCAGTCGTGCCGGAAGCCGGCGGCGCCGCAATGCGCCGACAACATCGCCTCCTGCAGGGCGTCGCGGGCGTCATCGGGGCATCGGGTGGTGATGTGCGCCATCCGGTACAGCTGGGGTTCGTAGCGGTGGAACAGTTCCTCGAAAGCGAACCGGTCACCGGCGACGTGTGCGGCCAGCAACTGCTCATCGGTGCGGTGGTGCTCGGTGAATTCCCCCACAGCCGAACACTAGGCAGCGCCGCGACCCGTTCCCGACATCTCTTTTGCGCGGCCCGCTGAGCTGGGCGATCCTGCGCATCCGCCTGGGGATAACCGCGTCAGGACCGGGTTTTGAGGGTGATCTCGCTGATATCGGATCGGCTCTCGCCGTCCACGGTGCCCAGGGTGGTGATCCACACCAGCACATAGGAGGTCGACTGCGCATCGGGTATGTCGATGGTGTTGGAGCCGGTTTGCAGCGGGGTCGGCGGTGTCAGTTCGGTGGTGTCCTCCAGCGACGCCGGGTTGGCGGTGTCGGCGGCCCGGATCTGCACCGAGGTGCCGACGCTGGACACGTCCAGGGTCACCGAGCCGAGCTCGGTGGGCCGGGGCAGTTGCAGCATCAGCCCGACGCCGTTCTTGAAGCCGGGGAACGGCGCGGGATCGGAGTAGGTGTCGGTGGGCCAGACGGTGGCCGGGTTGCCGTCGATGGCCAGGCCGGCCTCGTTCGGGGCGTCGGCTTCACCCTCGGGGGAGTACACCGTGGCGCGCACCGGCTCGACGGTGCCGCCGTCGGCCTCGGCGGTGGTGCTGGTGGGGTTGTTCAGGCCGAGTTCATCGCGGTCCAGGCCGCCACCGACATCGCCGAAGATGCGGCTCAGCACGGTGGCCAACAGGACGAAGACCACGATCACGAGGGCGCCGCCGACGGTGAGCCCGATGATCAGACCCTTGCGGCGCCGTGCGGCGGACTGCGGGTCCGCGCCTGCTGCGCCTGCCGGGGCCACCGGATCGGCCGCCGGTTCGTCCAGCGGTGCGATGTACTCGGTGCGATCGGCCACCGCGGTGGCCTGCTGCAGCAGGTTCAGCAGTGTCGGTGCGCTGCGGATGCCGCCGCCGTCCTGCACCGCGCGTGCCGCGGCCGCCGAGATCTGGAACGGGATGTCGGGGTTGACCGACTGCGGTTCCACCGGTTGGCCGACGGTATCGAGCGCGGCGCGTTCCAGGCCGCTGTGCGAACCGGATTCGGGCAGCGGCCACCGGTTGATCAGCAGCGCGTACAGCGCGGCGCCGACGCCGCGGATGTCGTCTTCGGGGGTGGCGTCGGGCAGGGTCGCCGGGAACGCGAGCGCGACATCGCCTTCGATGCTGACGCGGATGCGGCCGGGATCGTCGATGGACAGCGCGACGCCGGAGCGGTGCGCCACCTCGGCGGCGCCGGCCAGCGATTGGATGGCGCGGGCGCCGCCGATGGGGGATGGGGAGGTCTCGGCGACCTCGGCCAGCGATCCACCACGGATCCACTCCGAGACCACCAGGCCGCCCGGTCCGGTGCGGGTGACGTCGAGGATGCGGGCCAGTCCGGGGCTGTCGATCTTGGACAGCCGCTGGGTGCGGCCGAGGATGTCCTTCAGTTCGCCGTCGGGTAGCAGGCCTTCGGGGTCGACGAAGGTGAGCGCGACCTGGCGGTCCAGCGCGGTGTCCAGGGCGTGCCAGAACCGCAGTGTGTCGGTGCCGCCGTGGGAGACCAGAAGCCGGTAGCGGCCGCCGGCGATGGTGGCGCCCGGGATCAGGTGCAGTTCTTCACCGATCGACGCCTCGGTGGGACCCTCCCGCGGCGGGTCGAAGGCCAGCGGTTCGCGGGTGGGGTCGCCGCCGTAGTCGGCGGGCGGGCGGGTGCTGAAACCGCCGGTGTCGGGCTGGAAGTCCGCCGCGGTGAACCGCGTATCGGACTCAGCGGTGAACCGCGTATCGGACTCAGCGGTGAACCGCGTATCGGACTCAGCGGTGAACCGCGTATCGGACTCAGCGGTGAACCGCGTATCGGATTCTGCGGTGGCCTGCGTATCGGACTCTTCGGTCTGCGACGAATCCGCGCCCGAGGTCCCCGAGAGCGGGATCCGCGTGGTGGCGCCCGAGTCGGGATCGGGGTCACCGCCGTGCTCCGGCGTCGACCCACTCTCGGGTTTATCGCTCACCGATGGTCCTTTCCGACTGTGACTCCTGGCAATCCCTGGTTGCGGTGCGTACCGGCGGGCTGCCGGGGGACGTGGGGGCCGCATCGGAGGCAAATTGCTCTGATCAGGGTACGTGACCGCGCCTGTCCGGCGACGGACGTCGGGGCTGCTCGTGCGCGCTGCGGCCGACGCCGTGCGGCCACCGAGTCGGCGGCGTACGGCGTCGACGGCCGACAGCGCATCGGGCACCTTGGCCGACCACAGCACCACCCCGATGATCGGCGCCATGATCACACCGATCACGAACAGCCGCAGCAACGACCCGGCGCCTCCGCCGTGCCCGGTCAGCGCCTCCAGGCCGAGCAGCTGGTCGACGGCGTGGGCGGCCAGGCCGGCGATCATCGACGCCGCGATGGTCACCAGGATGGTGTGCATCACGCCGACGCTGATCAGTCGGCCGTTCGACGGACCGTGGCCGCGGGGCAGCAGGTTGGCGCGCAGCACCACGTAGCCGACGGTGGCGCCGGCCAGGAACCCGAGCCCGTTGGCCAGCCCGAGATAGCCGGCGACCATGCCGGGGTCGGTGACCAGATGGGGCACCGCCACCGATGCGGCGATCTTCACGGCGGTGATCACCAGGATCAGCACGATCGGCGTCCACGGCTGTTGGCGGGCGTAGAACACCCGCAGCTGTAGCAACACCAGCGAGTACGGGATCAGCGTGAACGCCGACAGGGTGATCGCCATGCCGAGATAGCGCGCGTCGGTGTCGCCGAAGTTGCCGTAGGCGAACAACGCACTGCCGATCGCGGGTCCGCCGACGGTCATCACGGCCACCACCGGGATCAGCGTCAGCATGGTGAGCCGCGTCGCGAGGTTCAGATCCGCCAGTACCGCCGGGGTGTCGTCGGCGGCGGCATTGCGCGACAGTCGCGGCATCACCACGGTCAGCACGGTCACGCCGATGATGCCGAACGGCAGCTGCAGCACCAGCCAGGTGTAGTTGTAGATGGCCGGCCCGGATGCGGATGCGGCGCTGGCGATCTGGTTGCCCACGATCAGCCCGACCTGGCTGATCAGGACGTAGAGCACCATCGCCAGCGCCATCATGCCGAAGGTCTTGATCCGGTCGTCGATGCCCCACAGCGGTTTCATGCTGACGCGCTCGTTGCGCAGCGCGACGAACACGACCGCGGCCTGGGCCACCACGCCCAGCGTGGTGCCGATTCCCAGGACCAGCAGTTTGGCATTGCCCATCTCGACCGGGTCGACCGAGAGTTCGCCGGGCACAATCAGATACAGCCCGATGGTGGCGATGGCGACGACGTTGTTGACCACCGGCGCCCAGGCGGGCGGTCCGAAGATGTTGCGGGTGTTCAGGATTGCCATGAACACCGAGGACAGGCCGTAGAAGATGATCTGCGGCAGCAGCAGATAGGCGAACGCCGTGGTCAGCGGGCTGTTCACCAGCGGGTCGGAGCCCAGCATCAGGTCGGTGAGCAGCGGTGCGGCCAGCGTGGAGGAGATGGTCGCCACCAGCAGCAGGACGGTCGCCAAAGTGAGCAGCTTGCGGATGAAGGCCGCACCACCGTCGGCGTCCTCGCGTTCGGCCCGCGCCAGCACCGGTACGAAGATCGCGGTGAACGTCGCCTCCAAGACCAGCGCGGCGATCAGGTTGGGCAGCTGGTTGGCCACCGAGAAGGCGCTCAGCAGCGGCCCGCCCAGGATGATGGCCAGCAACACCATCCGGGCGAAGCCGGTGAGCCGACTGATCAGGGTCGCCAGGGCCATCGCCCAAGAGCGCGACACGACGGCGGAGTCGGACAGTTCCTTGCGGGTGCGGGGCGCGGCGCTCATCGGTTCCCGCCGGGTGGATCGTCGACGGTGTGCGCCAGCGCGGTGTCCAGCGGGTCGGGTCGGCGCGGCTCCCGGGTCGGCGGAACCAGATCGGCCCGGTCGGGCTGGCCGCGGAATCGGTGCCACAACCGGCGACCGACCAGCAGCGCCAGGATGATGCCGCCGGTGAGGGTGATGAAGAACAGCACCTTGCCGTAGGCGTTGGAATGCACCGACAACCGCACCGGGTCGCCGAGGTCCATCCCGTCGGCGGTGCTCAGCGACACGTCCACCGCGAACCGCTGGGTGAAGTGCACCTCGATGGGCACCCGCACGGGAAGGAATCCCGGCGGCAGTTCGATCACGCCCGGATCCTCCACCTTCATGCCCGGCGGGGCGTCGATGCGCAGCCGGACCCTGATCGGCACCGGAAGGTCGTTGCGCAGCGCCAGCGGCAGTGGGCTGCGCTCGGTGGCCAGCGTGTAGGACCCACCCGGGTTGACCACCGTCACGGCCGCGAACAGGTCGGCGACAGTCCGGCTGACGGTCGAAAGACGTTGCTGCGCGGACTGATTGCGGAGCTGCGCCGGAGTCGACTGGCTGAGTGCGCGCAGCATGTCCTCGCGTAGCGGCGCGGTGTACTGCGCGCCGGTCAGGCCGGTGCGTTGGTCGACGGTCAACGCCGACGTCAGAGCGCCCAACCGCGCGGTGATCGCGGCGATGCCGGAGGTGACCCCGCTGTCGAACCTGGCGGCGGGGTCACCCTGCGTCGGTGCGGCAGGGGAGACCTCCGAGGGCGCCGACGGTGGTGTCTGTGCGATGACGGCCGGCAGCGGGCGCGGGACGGCCAGACCCGCGCGGATGGCGGTCGCGACGGAGGTCAGGATGCTCTGCGCCTCATCCGGGTTCAGATCCCAGGTCAGCGGCGGCAGCACGATCTGGTTACGCGGTTCGACGTCGGGTTGCAGTCCCCGCCACAGCAGCGAGCCCAGCGCGTTCTGCAACCGCGCGGTCCGAGAGTCCTGCTGCAGCGGGATGTTCAGCCCCGGGTCCAGGTAAGCCGGTGCGCGCGGTGCCGCACCGGTGCCGGCCAGCGCTGCTCCCAGGGCGGGGTCGAACGGCGCGGCGACCACCGTCGGTGCGTAGCGCCGCGGGGCGAGGTCGGCCGCGGCGGTGTCGTCGGAGGTCAGCGGCGCGGCGGCGATCGCGACGGTCGGTGCCTGCCGCGCCAGCAGACCGACCGCGGGTTCGGTGAGCGGTCCGTCGCCGATGAGGGTGGCCCCGCGCACCGACCGCACGCCGAGGATCTGATCGACGATATCGGCGCCGGCATCGGTGGCGACGGTGTTCAACCCGCTGTCGCCGACGCGGCGCAACGCGTCGAGATCGGCCTGGGCGTACACGGTCGGCGTCACGCACACGCGCTGGGTCAGCGCCTTGAGCCGGCTGAGCCAGCTGATGGCCGCTTCCTGCCCGGCTCCCGGACGCGTCGGGGAGTTCAGGCCGCCGGCGGGGTCGTCGTTCACCACGTAGCCGCCGGTCATCGCGTTCACGGTGATCAGCAGGTCGGGGTCCACGGCCAGGCACAGCGTGGTGCGCATGGCGCCGTCGGCGTCGACGGCGGCGCTGGTGGCGAAGTCGGCGGCCGACAGCAGCGTGTCCAGCCGGCCGCCGGGTGCCAGCGAGGTCGCCAGGTCGTCGTCGAGCAGCCGCACCGGGGTGGTGCCACCGGGGATGCCGGCGGCCAGTCGCGGCCGGTCGGCCAGTGGCCACAGCACGGTGGTGGCCACCGGCCGTGAGGTGTCCGGGGGTACCACCGCGGAGAGTCCCTCGGCGTCGCCGGTGGCCGGGTCGGGTGGCACGCCGAGCACCGGGAGCAGCAACCGGGCGTCGTCCAGGCGCGCCGGGGCGCCGTAGTCGGGGGTCCCGTTGACGTTGACCAGCAGCGGGTAGATGCCCGGCTCGTCGATCTTCAGGGTGGGTTCGCCGTTGCCACGCACCGGATAGGACAGCGTGAATGGCGCCTCCTGGCCGCGCTGCAGTTCACCGGACACGGTGATGAACGGCGCGACGGGCAGGTACTGGTCGAGGTTGCCGGCCAGGTCGGTGCGCAGTCCGGCCGACCCGGTGACGGCCGGGGCGTGTTCGAGGCGGACGACGATATCGCGCACCGGCCGGTCACCGATATTGCTGACGGTGCCGGCCACGGTGACCACCGAACCGGTCGTGGTGGTGACGATGTCGGGGCTGACCCGGTCGATGCGCAGCTTGAGGAACATCGTCGTGCCGGGTTCGGCGACGGCGGTTCGGCCGGCCGGGGTGACCAGGAGCAGCACGAGCAGTACGGCGGTCAGAACGCGCAGCAGTACCCGCACCGCACTCACGGGCCTTGCCCGCAGCCGTTCGCCCGCCGGGGCGGCGACTCCTCCGGGCGACGGTTGCGGGTGCGCGAATGCGTCTGTGGGCGTCGCCGGGGCGAGCTCTGCGGTAGCGGCGGCAGGGCGCCGGGACCGTCGGTGTGCAGCTTGTCGATCAGTTCACCGGCGACCACGGCGAGTCGGCGCTCGTCGGCGTAGGCCAGCCGGGCGGGCAGATCCCGCAGCGGCACCCAGGCGACCTCGGTGACCTCCATGTCCTCGTCGGACAGGTCGCCGCCCAGGAAACGCATCAGGTAATGGTGCACGGTCTTGTGCACGCGGCGGCCCTCGGTCACGAACCAGTAGTCGATGCTGCCGAGCGCGGCGAGCACACTGCCCTGGATGCCGGTTTCCTCGGCGACCTCGCGGATCGCGGTCTGTTCGGCGGTCTCGCCGACCTCGATATGCCCCTTGGGCAACGACCACAGCATCCGGCCCCGCCGGTCCACCCGGCCGATCAGAGCGGCGACCTGGGTGTCCTTGGGTCCGTCGATACCGTCGATGACCAGACCGCCCGCCGAGGTCTCGTGCACGGTGCGCAGCCGGTCGGGGGCGCGGCGGTCGGGACGCGGTTTGCGGTTCTGGCCCGGTTTGGCCTGCTGCCCGGATGCGGGAGCGGCGGATTTTGCGACGCCGTCGGCCGACGACGCACCGCCCTGGGCCTCGGCCGCGGGCGGTCCGGCAGCGCGGCGGCCGCGGCGACGCCCTCGGCGCCGTCGCGGTTTGGCCTGCTCGCCGTCCGACACCCAAGCGATAATAGTTGCCGTCGGTTTACCTGATCGCCACACGCACCGGTCGTGGCCGGGCTGTCGCCGGGTCGTTACCACCCCGCTAGGCTCACCGAACGTGCCAAGTGACCCGACTCCGACTGCCGCCGACGCCGAACTGCTGGCGGGGGCCTGGGTTGCGCTGAGCCGCTACGGATCGATTCTCGGCGAACTCGGCGCGGTGTTCGCCGCCGCCGGTCACGAGCTGTATCTGGTCGGCGGCAGTGTGCGTGACGCGCTGCTGGGCCGGTTGGGCACCGATCTGGACTTCACCACCGATGCCCGCCCACAGCAGATGCAGAAGCTGCTGCGCGGATGGGCCGATGCGTTGTGGGACACCGGGATCGAGTTCGGCACCATCGGGGTGGGCAAGGCGGGCCACCGGATGGAGATCACGACCTTCCGGGCCGACACCTACGACCAGGTGTCGCGCAATCCCGAGGTGCGCTTCGGCGACCGACTCTCCGATGATCTGGTGCGACGGGACTTCACCGTCAACGCGATGGCGGTGCGGATCCATCCTGACGCACCGGGCGGGCTGGCCGAGTTCCTCGATCCGCTGGGTGGTCTGGGCGCGCTGCGTGACCGGGTGCTCGACACCCCGGCGCAACCCCAGGTGTCCTTCGGTGATGATCCGTTACGCATGCTGCGCGCCGCGCGATTCGTGTCACAGTTGCGCTTCGGGGTGGCACCGCGGGTGACGGAGGCGCTCATCGAGATGGCTCCGCAGTTGGGTCGCATCACCGCCGAGCGGGTGGCCGCCGAGTTGGACAAGCTGGTCCTCGGTGCCGATCCGGTGGCCGGCATCGACCTGATGGTGCAGACCGGCCTGGGCGATGTGGTGCTGCCCGAGGTCGGTGAGATGCGGATGGCCATCGACGAGCACCACCAGCACAAGGATGTGTACTGGCATTCGCTGACGGTGCTGCAGCAGGCGATCGACCTTGAGCAGCAGGGGCCGGATCTGGTCTTGCGCTGGGCGGCACTGCTGCACGACATCGGCAAGCCCGCCACCCGCCGCCACGAACCCGACGGCGGGGTGAGTTTTCATCATCACGAGGTCGTCGGCGCCAAGATGGTGCGCAGACGGATGCGCGCGCTGAAGTACTCCAAGCAGATGGTCGACGATGTCTCACAGCTGGTGTACCTGCATCTGCGCTTCCACGGCTACGGCGACGGCCGGTGGACCGACTCGGCGGTGCGCCGGTACGTGACCGATGCGGGACCGCTGCTGGAGCGGTTGCACAAGCTGGTCCGCGCCGACTGCACCACCCGCAACAAGCGACGGGCCGCCCGGTTGCGCGCCAACTACGACGACCTGGAGAACCGGATCGCCGAGATCGCGGCCAAGGAGGACCTGCAGCGGGTCCGGCCCGACCTGGACGGCAACGAGATCATGAAGATCCTCGACATCCCGGCCGGCCCCCTGGTCGGCAAGGCGTGGAATCACCTGAAGGAACTACGCCTGGAACGCGGACCCCTCGAGCACGACGAGGCGGTCGCCGAACTCCGGAATTGGTGGAACGCGCAGCAGTCCTGATGCGTCTGAACAGGTATGGACTACTGCCTGTCTGACGGCGCCGGCGGCGCGGACATCTGGTCGGCCGAACCCACCCTCGATATCGACGGCGACGGCGTGCTCGACGCCATCGGTCTGGATCTGGACGCCGACGGCCACCCCGACGATGCCCTGGCCGATCTGGACGGGACCGGTCTGGCCGACCATGCCGTACACGGTCGCGACGGGCCGGCGCCGGCCTACTTCACCGACGACGGTTCGGGCACCTGGGCGGTCGCCATCGACCGCGCCGGCCAGCTGCGCTGGTTCGGCCTGGACGGCGTGGAGGCGTTCGGCGGGCCGATGGTCGACTTCGACGGTGACGGCACGGCGGGGGAGCGGCTGCTCGACATCGATGCCGATGGGCTGGCTGATCGCGTGCTCGGGGCCGGTATCGCACACGCCGACACCGACGGTGACGGACGCTGGGATGTCCGGCTCACCGATCCGGACGGAGACGGCTCGGCCGACACCGTCAGCGATCTGACGTGATCTTCAACAGCTGCGCGGCCTCCGACTGATACGCGTGCTCGGCCCAGTCCTGCGGTGTCGCGTCGAACCGGGTGTCGCGCAGCGTGCGGTCCGCCCCGGCGTCGAGCAGTCGGCGAATCAGCGCCAGGTCGCCGGACCAGGCGGCGCGGTGCAGGGCGGTCGCCCCGTCGGCGTCCCGTTCATCCGGGTCATCGGGCAGTCCGACGATCACCGGTGCCACCCCGGACGTGTCGATACCGTGTCGGGCCAACAGGGCCAGCCGCTCGGTGAAGCCGTGCTCGGCCGCCCAGCAGACCTGGCGGTGCCACATCTGCGCGCGGGTCTCCATGGCCGCACCGAGGCGATGCTCCCACGGGCTCGGACCGGCATCGGCCAACCCGTGGTCGAACAGCAGGTGCAGGTGCGAATCGTCGGGCCGGAACATCCGGTTGTACAGGGTCTGCTGGTCCACCGGGTGCGCACCGTGGCGCAGCAGCAGCGGGGCCAGCTCATCGACGGCGGGGTGTCGGGGTTGCCGGCGCGGACCCTGCTCGCCCTCGCCGAACACGCCCGTCAGCACCGTGAAGGGCGTCGACATCCCGCGCCACAGATAGCCGGCGTTCGGATCGGCCCCGGCCTCGAGCAGCAGGGTGGCCGCGGCGAGGCTGTCGGTCTGGGGCACCCGCGAGTACGCCAGGTACAGCAGCGGTGTCCAGCCGAACGGGCCGCCGGGGGCTGAGGCGAGCGCGGGGTCGGTGGCCAGCAGCGCGGCCAACCGGTCCGAGTCGGCCGCGGTCGCCGCGGCCCAGATGTGCGGATCGGTCAGTGTCCGGTGCGTCTCCCGGGCGGCGTGCCAACGGGGTGGCGCGTCGGTCTCGTCGTAGCGCAGGCAGGCCAGTGCGCAGAAGCGGTCCGCCGGATCGGCCGCGGTCTCGTCGAAGCGGGACGGGTCGGCGCTCAGGTCGGCGGCGGCCTCCAGGTAGTGCACCAGCACGGGCCACCCGCTGAAGCCGTACCGGCGGGCGAGGGTCAGTTGGGCGTCGCGCAGGGCGAATCGCTCACCGCGCAGCGCGATATCGGGCCGGGGATGGTGCTCGCGGAGCGCGTCCAGCGCCGCTGGGTCGGCGGCGCTGACGGCTCGCTGCAGACTGCAGGCCTCGTCACGCAACCGGGACAGCGAGGGGTTGTCGGGCAGGGAACTGGCCATGACGGCCTCCTCTCGAAATGCCCGCCGTCCGCGAACCGGGCCGAGAAGAGGTCATCGAATGACACCTGCGGCAGGGAGGCTGTGCCTCTTCGAGCGGACGTCGGGCGGTCCTGCGCGCCCGACGCCGATGCTAGTCGCGTCCCTTGCCCGGCGGCCCCGCGAAGGCCTGCGCGATGGTCAACCACTGCTGCGCCTCGGCGCCGACGGCGATGACGTCCAGATCCGCCCGCGCCCGGCGCTGGGTGACCAGCATGCAGAAATCCTCGGCAGAGCCCCGCACGGTTTGCGCCGCGTCCTTGGGCCCCCACGTCCACACCGCCCCGTCGGGTCCGCGTAGTTCCACGTGAAACATTTCGGCGGGTGGGGTGAGGCCGTGCACGGAGAACGCGAAATCCCTTGTGCGAACCCCGATATGGGCGATCGAACGCAGCCGGGCCGTCGGCGCCCTGCGCACCCCGAGAGCATCGGCGACGTCCAAGCCGTGCGCCCAGGTCTCCATCAGCCGGGCCGTCGCCATCGACGGTGCGCTCATCGGCGGGCCGAACCAGGCCAGCTTGGCACCGTCCTCGACGGCCAGCAGTGCCTCGTGCAAGCGGGCTCGGTCGGCCCGCCAGTGCGCCAACAACTCGGCGGGCGGGGTGTCCGCCAGCCGCTCGGCGGCCGCGTCGACGAAGCCGAACGGATCCTGGGCGGCCTCGGCGAGCACCGCGTCGAACGCCGCGCGATCGGTCGCGGACTGCAGCGCGACCCGGTCGGTCCACCACAGGTGAGCGATCTGGTGGGCGATGGTCCATCCCGGCGCGGGTGTGGCGGTGCGCCAGTCCTGCGCGGGCAGCTCGGCGACCAGCGCGTCGAGTTCGTCGCTCTCGGCACGCAGATCGGCCACCATCGGCCCGGCACCAGCCATGGCTGAACTCTAAACCGGGCGTCTGCGCCGACCGAGCCGGGCATGGGCAGCGAGTCCGATCAGGTACAGCACCGACCCGGCCAGCACCAGCGGCACCGACCGGCCGTCGGTGGGGATCACGGCGGCCGCCGCGGCGATGGCACCGACGAACGCCAACCAGAACAGGGCGTCCTGCACCGTGAACACGTGACCGCGCAGCGCGTCGTCGACGTCCATCTGCATGGCGCTGTCGGCACACAGCTTGACCAGTTGGCCGGCGGCCCCGACGAGGAAACCGCACCCGAGCATCAGCGGCAGGTAGAGCCACGCGGCGAACAGCTGGACGACGGCCGCCAGCAGCAAGGCGCCGTTCGCTGCGCGGAAGCGGCCCCACCGGCCGATCACCGCGGGCGTGGCCAGCGTCGCCAGAAACGATCCGGCGCCGGTCGCCGCGACGAAGACCGCGGCGGTGCCCAGGCCCAGTCCGGCGACCTCCTGGTCGCCGCTGTGGCGCACCATCACCAGCACCAGCAGGGTGTTGATGCCGAAGGCCATCCGGTGGGCGGCCAGGCCACTGAGCGTGGCGGCGACGGACGGCACCGCGGCCACCGTCCGGGCACCGTGCACCCAGCCCGTCGACACCGCATACGCCACCGAGCCGTGCACCGCGCGCACGCTGTCGTCGGGACCGAGCACATGCGGTGCGAAACGCACCGACAGCAGCAATGCCACGGCGACGGCGACCGCGGCGAGCAGGATCACCACCGAACCACCGATATCGTCGGCGCCCAGCAGCCAGCGCGGCACCAGCATGAAGAACGCGCCCAGGAAGGCGGCCAGCGCACCGGTCGCGGTGGCCACCGAGTTCATGGTCACCACCTGATCGCGGTGCACCAGGTGCGGCAGTGCCGCCGAGAGCCCGGAGGACACGAACCGGGTGAACCCGTTGACGATCAGCGCGCCGAACAACAACACCAGATTGTGCGCACTGACCGCGAGCGCGGCGCCCACGGCGAGCATCAGGACCAGGCGCCCGGTGTTGGCGGCGATCAGCACGAGCCGGCGGTCCCAGCGGTCCAGCAGCGCGCCCGCGAATGGGCCCAGCGCCGAATACGGCAGGAACAGCACGGCGAAGGAGATCGCGATTTCCCATGGATGGACCGCGCGCTCGGTACTGAACAGCAGCGCACCGGCCAGGCCGGCCTGGAAGAGCCCGTCGCCGAACTGGCTGACCGCGCGCAGTTCCAGCAGTCGCCGGAACTCGGGCAGTGCGCGCACGGCCTTCCAGGTGCCGCCGGGCGTGCCGGTGTCAGTCATCAGATCGGTCCTGTCCGGGCCGGCGAATATGACCCCGGACCCACAGTACAAATATCCCGGCGAGCCGGAGAGGATGGCGCCCGAGGGCGGGGGTGCGGTGACATGATGGACGGGTGGGACAGTCCGACGAACCGGAGGATTTCGCGGCTCCGACGGCGCCGCGGGTGCGGGCGGGCACACTGCTGCTGGCCGATACCGAGTTGTTCGAACCGACGTTCCGGCGCACCGTCATCTACATCGTGGAGCACAACGAGGGCGGCACCCTCGGCGTGGTGCTGAACCGGCCGAGCGACACCGCGGTCTACAACGTGTTGCCGCAGTGGGCCAAGCTCGCGTTCAAACCCAAGACGATGTTCGTCGGCGGTCCGGTGAACCGGGATTCGGCGTTGTGCCTGGCGACCGTGCGGGTGGGCGTCGACATCGCCGGGGTGCCGGGACTGCGGCATGTGCAGGGCCGGGTGTGCATGGTCGACCTGGACTCCGATCCGGAGATCCTGGCCCCGGTGGTCGAGGGGGTGCGGATCTTCGCCGGGTACTCCGGCTGGACCCTCGGCCAGCTCGACGGAGAGATCGAACGCGACGACTGGATCGTGCTGTCGGCCCTGCCCTCGGATGTGCTGGCCGAACCGCGGGTGGATCTGTGGGCGCGGGTGTTGCGGCGTCAACCGTTACCGCTGGCGATGTTGGCGACCCATCCGATCGACCTCAGCCGGAACTGACGCGCAACGATCCCCGGTCAGCACGACAGGGTGCACGAGGCGCACGAGCCCGCGCACCCGCCGCCGGACTCACGCGCGACGGCCTGGGCGGCCTCCTTGCGCGCCACCAGCTTGGCTCCCTGCCAGCATCCGGCGGCGACGGTGCCGACGGCGCCGATGACACAGACGATCATCACCAGCAGACCCATCTGGACCGGAGCGGCGAAGGCCACCGCGCCACCGGCCGCGAGCATGGCGGCCGCGGCGAACTGGGTCGGGGCGACCGCGCGCAGCACCTGCCGGACGGGGTCGTCGGCGTAGGGCTGTCTCAGCGACCAGACGGCCGCACCGGCGGTGGCGGCGGCCACCAACAGGCAGAGGACCGCGGCGACAAACATGTCACCAGGATAAGGCCGCTGACGCGGTGGGTGTCAGCCGGGCAGGCGCACACTCACCGGGACGGCGGCCGGTGCGGCAGGCGCGCTCGGTGCGACACCCGCCGGGGCGGGGGCCGCGACCGGTGCCGGGGCGGCCGGTGCCGGTGCGGACACCCGGAACCCGTTGATGATCGCGTCGGTGGCATCGGCGGCCGCGATGGACTGCGACTCGGCGGTGGTCACCGACAGCGACACCAGGTAGCGGTCGGTGCCCGAGGTGGCGATGATGTGGCGCCGCGAGGTGTTCAGCGTCATGTTGTTCTCGCGGTAGGTGCCCTCGATGATCGACGTCGGTACACCGTTGACCTCGGCGATCGAGCCACCGGTGGGACGCCACGCGGTGAGTTGCTGGCTGTCGACGAAACCGTGCCGGATGGCCTCGCGCTGATCGAAGGCTCCCACCAGTTTGTAGACCACGACCTGGGCGTTGTTGGTGTAGAGGCCGTCGCCGCCGACCCGGTCGGCGATCACAGCGAATGCGTCCGGGACGTTCGGGTCGGGCACCTGGGTCCACCCGGTGGGCCGCGGCAGCACGATGTTCAGCGCGGTGAACCCGGCCGGGGTCTGCGGTTCCATCGCGACGTTCTGGCTGGTGAGGTAGTCGCGGATGGTGCCAGAGGGATTCGCCGACAGCGGTACCGTCACCGGCCGCGGGATCGCGGCGGTGGTGGTGGCGGTGCCCAGCGCCGGCGCGGCCCCCGGCGCGAGCGCGGGCGGGACGGCCGGGCTGCCGGCGGCGACCGGTTGAGCCGGGCCGGGCGCGGTCGGGACCACGGGTGCGGCCTGCGGGGCGATGGTGACGGTCTGGGTCACGGTGACCGGAACGGGCGGTGCCGGCTGTGGGGCCAAGGGCTCGGCGGCGGCGGGGGTGCCGGCCATGCCGACGACTCCGGCGAGTCCGGCGGCGGTCCCGGCGACCACGATCCGCCAACGGCGCGCGTTCTCGTTCATTCTGGGGTCGGTCCTTCCTGGTCTCTGGGGTTCCCTGCGATCGGTGAGGGGTTGCTAGGGCGTCCGGATTTCCCCGAGTCAGGGGCCGACTGTATCCAGCCGGAGCGGCCGGCTTCCAGCGTCGGGACCGAGCTGCAACCGGGTTCTGACCACCCTGCAACGCAACCTTTATCAACCCGTGGCCGAAAGCGCCGCGAGCGGCGCTTATACCCTGTTTGGCGTGACAGATCCCTCGGTAGACCCCGCCGACGCACCGCAGCACCGCTATACCGCCGCGCTGGCCGGTGATATCGAGCTGGCCTGGCAGCAGCGCTGGCAGCGCCTGGGCACCTTCCATGTGCCCAACCCGGTCGGCTCGCTGGCACCCTCCGACGGGACCGCCGTGCCCGCGGACAAGATGTTCGTCCAGGACATGTTCCCCTACCCGTCCGGCGAAGGTCTGCACGTCGGGCACCCGCTGGGTTACATCGCGACCGACGTGTACGCCCGCTACTTCCGGATGACCGGGCGTAACGTGCTGCACGCCTTGGGTTTCGACGCCTTCGGACTACCCGCCGAGCAGTACGCTGTGCAGACCGGGACACACCCGCGCACCCGCACCGAGGCCAATATCGTCAACTTCCGCCGGCAGCTGGGCCGGTTGGGCCTGGGCCACGACGCCCGGCGCAGCTTCTCGACCACCGACGTCGACTTCTACAAGTGGACGCAGTGGATCTTCCTGCAGATCTACAACGCCTGGTTCGACCCCGAACTCAAGCGCGCCCGCCGCATCGACGAGCTGATCGCGGCGTTCGAGTCCGGTGAGCGGACACTGCCCGACGGGCGGGACTGGGCGCAGCTGAGCAAGGCCGAACGCGCCGACGTCGTGGACGGTCACCGATTGGTGTACCGCGCCGACTCGATGGTCAACTGGTGCCCCGGACTGGGCACGGTGCTGGCCAACGAGGAGGTCACCTCCGACGGACGCAGCGACCGCGGCAACTTCCCGGTGTTCCGGAAGCGCCTGCGGCAGTGGATGATGCGCATCACCGCCTACTCGGATCGGCTGCTCGACGACCTTGAGGTGCTGGACTGGCCGGACAAGGTCAAGGCCATGCAGCGCAACTGGATCGGCCGGTCGGTCGGTGCGCAGGTGCGGTTCGGCACGGCGGTCGGTGATATCGAGGTGTTCACCACCCGCCCCGACACGCTCTACGGCGCCACCTACATGGTGCTGGCCCCCGAGCATGACCTGGTCGACGCGCTGACGGCCACGCAGTGGCCCGAGGGCACCGACGGGCGCTGGACCTACGGTGCGAAGACCCCGGCCGAGGCGGTCAGCGCCTACCGCTCCGATATCGCCGCGAAGTCGGATCTGGAGCGCCAGGAGAACAAGTCCAAGACGGGCGTGTTCACCGGTTCGTATGCCACCAATCCGGTGAACGGACAACAGGTTCCGGTGTTCATCGCCGACTACGTGTTGGCCGGCTACGGTACCGGCGCCATCATGGCGGTGCCCAGTGGTGACCAGCGTGACTGGGAGTTCGCCACCGCGTTCGGGCTGCCCATCATCGAGGTGGTTTCCGGCGGGGACATCACCGAGGCCGCCTACAGCGGTGACGGTGTGCTGGTGAACTCCGGTGAGCTGAACGGACTTTCGGTGGCACAGGCCAAAGAGGCCATCATCGTGCGCCTGGAGGCCGACGGAACCGGTCACGCCCGCGTCGAGTTCAAGCTGCGCGACTGGCTGTTCGCCCGCCAACGCTATTGGGGTGAGCCGTTCCCCATCGTCTACGACGACGACGGGCGCGCGCATCCGTTGCCGGAATCCGCACTGCCGGTGGAGCTGCCGGACATCCCGGACTACGCGCCGGTGATGTTCGACCCCGACGACGCCGACAGTGAACCGTCCCCGCCGCTGGGCAAGGCCACCGAGTGGGTGCAGGTGGAACTGGACCTCGGTGACGGGCTGCAGACCTACACGCGTGACACCAACGTCATGCCGCAGTGGGCGGGCAGTTCCTGGTACGAGCTGCGCTATGCCGACCCGCACAACTCGGACACCTTCTGCGCCAAGGAGAACGAGGCCTACTGGATGGGTCCACGGCCCGAGATCCACGGACCCGACGATCCCGGTGGCGTCGACCTGTATGTCGGTGGCGTCGAGCACGCGGTGCTGCACCTGCTGTACTCGCGGTTCTGGCACAAGGTGCTGTTCGACCTCGGCCATGTCAGCTCCTCCGAGCCGTACCGCCGGCTGGTCAACCAGGGCTACATCCAGGCGTTCGCCTACACCGACTCGCGCGGTTCCTACGTCCCGGCCGCCGATGTCATCGAGCGCGACGGCACGTTCTGGTACCAGGATCCGTCCGGTGAGGTCGAGGTCAACCAGGAGTTCGGCAAGATCGGCAAATCGCTGAAGAACTCGGTGTCCCCGGATGAGATCTGCGACGAGTACGGCGCGGACACCCTGCGCGTGTACGAGATGTCGATGGGTCCGCTGGAGGCATCGCGGCCGTGGGCGACCAAGGACGTCGTCGGCGCACACCGCTTCCTGCAGCGGGTTTGGCGCGCGGTCATCGACGAGACCACCGGCGCCGAGCGGGTCACCGACGACGAGGTCTCCGAGCAAACCCGGCGCGCGCTGCACAAGACCATCGCCGGGGTGGCCGAAGACTATGCGGCCTTGCGGAACAACACCGCGGCGGCCAAGCTGATCGAGTACACCAACCACATCACCAAGGAAGGGGTGACGGCACGCGCCGCGCTCGAACCGCTGGTGCTGATGGTGGCCCCGCTGGCCCCGCACCTGGCCGAGGAACTGTGGCGCCGGCTCGGGCACGAGACCTCGCTGGCGCACGGACCGTTCCCGGTCGCCGATGAGCGCTATCTGGTCGACGACACCGTCGAGTTGCCGGTTCAGGTCAACGGCAAGGTGCGCGGCAAGATCACCGTCGCCGCCGATGCCGACAAGGCCGCGCTGGAAGCCGCCGCGCTGGCCGACGACAAGGTGCAGGCCTTCCTGGCCGGCGCCACCCCGAAGAAGGTCATCGTGGTGCCGGGCCGATTGGTCAACCTCGTCGTCTGAATTTCGCGACACATCACGCAAAAGGTGAGGATCGAACCTGACCCTTCGGGTAGTTTTCGCCGCCCGTGGCCACGTATTCACGTATCCGCATATCGACACGCGGATACTTGAGCAGGAGGGCCGCAACGTCGCGGCGGAAGGCCCGCCTGAGCACGGCGACCGAGATCGCGGCCCGGTTATGGAGCGCGCTGATGACAGATAATCGGATCGTCGTCTACAAGGGTCCCGGTCAGGTCGCCGTGGAGACGCAGCCCTATCCGAAGCTGGAGGTGCCCGCCGAGGTTGCCGACGCGATGGGAATGAGCCGCAAGGCGGATCACGGCGTCATCCTCAAATGTGTGTCCACCAACATCTGCGGCTCGGATCAGCACATGGTGCGCGGTCGGACCACGGCGCCGGTCGGCCAGACGCTGGGCCATGAGATCACCGGCGAGATCGTCGAAAAGGGTTCCGACGTACAGTTTCTCGAAGTCGGTGACATCTGCTCGGTACCGTTCAACATCGCCTGCGGGCGGTGCCGCAACTGTCGGGAGGGCCAGACGGGCATCTGCCTGAACGTCAACCCGGCCCGGGCCGGCTCGGCTTACGGTTACGTCGACATGGGCGGCTGGCTCGGCGGGCAGGCCGATTACGTAATGGTGCCGTTCGCCGACTTCAACCTGCTGAAGTTTCCGGACCGCGATGCCGCGCTGGCCAAGATCCGCGACCTCACCATGTTGTCGGACATCTTTCCGACCGGCTACCACGGCGCCAAGACCGCAGGCGTCACCACCGGGTCGACGGTCTACGTGGCCGGGGCCGGTCCGGTGGGCCTGGCTGCGGCGTACTCGGCGCACCTGCTCGGTGCGGCGGTGGTCATCGTCGGAGACCTCAACGCCGACCGGCTCGCGCAGGCGCGGTCGTTCGGCTGCGAGACCATCGACATCAGCGCCGACGCGACCCTGGAGGACCAGATCGCCGACATTTTGCACACCAACGAGGTCGACTGCGCCGTCGACGCCGTGGGATTCGAGGCGAGTGGCCACGGTCAGGGTGCCGGCGAGCAACCGGCGGCGGTGCTGAACTCGATCATGGCCGCGACCCGGGCCGGTGGATCGCTGGGCATCCCCGGGCTCTACGTCACCGGCGACCCCGGCGGAAGCGATGACGACGCCAAGCACGGCACGCTCAAGGTGCGTCTGGGTCTGGGCTGGGCCAAGAGCCACAGCTTCTACACCGGCCAGTGCCCGGTGCTGAAATACAACCGCGGGCTGATGATGAGCATCCTGCACGACAAGGCCCATATCGCCGACGCCGTGAACGCGACCGTCATCGGACTGGACGAGGCGCCCGAAGGCTACGCGGCGTTCGACTCCGGGGTGGCGCAGAAGTTCGTGCTCGACCCGCACGGGATGGTCCCGGCGGCCTGAGTTGCGATTTCGGTGAGGGTACGGGCGATCACCGCACGTATCCTCACCGAAATCACACGGTCGGCGGGCGGACGACGATCTCGTGCACGTGGCCGTCGCGGGGCGCGTTGACGGCGTGGGCCACCATGAGCCCGACGGTCGACGGCGCCAAGAACTTCGCCGGATCGTAGCTGCGCTCTTCGTAGGCGACCAGGTCGCGCTGCATCTCGGAGTCGGTGCGGCCGGGAAACACGGAGGTCACCCGCAGCGAGGGCTCGTCGGCGCGCAGCGAGTCGGCGAACGCCCGCAACGCGAACTTGCTCGCCGAGTAGGACGCCATCCCCGTCGAGACCTTCTGACCGGCACCGGAATTGATGAAGACGACATGTCCGTTAGCCGCGCGCAGGGCGGGCAGCAGCGCCAGGGTCAGCGCCACGGCACCGGTGACGTTGACCTCGAAGCTCGCCCGCCACTGCTCGGCGGTCGACTCGGCGACCCGCCCGGGATAGAGCACACCGGCGTTGTGCACCAGCACGTCGAGTTCGGCGAGCACCTCGCTGGCCGATTCGATCGACTCAGGGTCGGTCAGGTCCAGAGGCCACGTCGGTGCACCCAGCCGATCGGCGACGGCATCGAGGTGAGCCGACGGTCGGCCGGCCAGCAGCAGGGTGTGCGTCGGGGCGAGCGCATCGGCGACGGCCGATCCGATTCCGCCGCCGGCGCCGGTGATCAGAGCAGTGGGCACAGCAGAAAACACTACCGACCCTGCACGCCGGGCCGCGGCGTCGCATTATTGATGCGATGCCACCGGACCCAAGCTTTGCGCCGACCCAGCTCGCGGCGCGCGCGGCCTACCTGCTGCGCGGTAACGACCTGGGCGTGATGACCACCGCCGCACCGTTGCTGTACCCGCACATGTGGAGCTGGGACGCGGCCTTCGTCGCGATCGGGCTCGCCCCGCTCAGCGTCGAACGTGCCGTCGTCGAACTGGACACGCTGCTGTCGGCGCAGTGGGGCAACGGCATGATTCCACACATCGTCTTCGCCAACGGTGTCGACGGCTACTTCCCCGGGCCGGCGCGCTGGGCCACCTCGGCGTTGGCCGTGCACGCCCCGCGCGTCCGGCACACCTCGGGGATCACCCAACCGCCCGTGCACGCCATCGCGGTGCAGCGCATCCTGGACCGCGCCAAGACCCGCGGACGGTCCACCCGCGCGGTCGCCGAGGCCTTCCTGGACCGCCGGTGGAACGATCTGGTCCGCTGGCATCGGTGGCTGGCCGAGGCCCGCGACTTCAACGAACGCGGCCGCGTCACCCTGTATCACGGGTGGGAATCGGGCATGGACAACTCGCCGCGCTGGGACAGCGCCTACGCCAACGTGATTCCGGGCACGGTGCCCGAATATCAGCGCGAGGACAACAAGATCAACACCGATGCCAGCCAGCGCCCGTCCGACACCGAGTACGACCGCTACCTGTGGCTGCTGGAGGAGATGAAGGCGGCGCGCTACGACGACGATCTGTTGGCCAAGTCGATGAGCTTCGCTGTCGAGGACGTCTTCGTCTCGGCGATCTTCTCGGTGGCCTGCCGGGTGCTCGCCGAGATCGGCGAGGACTACAAACGCTCACCCGCCGACGTCCGCGACCTGTACCGCTGGGCCGACCGGTTCCGCGCCGGCGTCGTCGCGTCGACCGACGAAAGAACAGGTGCAGCACGAGATTTCGATGTCCGTGCGGAATCGTGGGTGGCCACCGAGACCATCGCGCAGTTCGCGCCGCTGCTGTGCGGCGGACTGCCGCACGACAAGGAACGCACCCTGCTGCGCTTGCTGGACGGTCCGCGCTTCAGCAGTCATCCGGACCTGCGCTACACGCTGATCCCGTCCACCTCACCGGTATCGCGGGACTTCCGGGCCCGCGAGTACTGGCGCGGCCCGGTGTGGCCCGTGACGACGTGGCTGTTCTCCTGGTGCTTCGCCCGCCGCGGCTGGGCCGAACGCGCGCTGACCCTGCGGCAGGAAGGGCTGCGACAGGCCAGTGACGGCACCTTCGCCGAATACTACGAGCCGTTCACCGGTGAACCACTGGGCAGCATGCAACAGTCCTGGACCGCGGCTGCGGTGCTGGATTGGTTGGGCTGACTCAGGATTGGGCCTGATCGGCCAGCCGTTCCAACGAGCCGAGGGCCGACGCCAGGGTGGCACGGTCCTCCTCGCTGAGCCCGGCGAGCATGCCGCCGAGGAAGTTGCGCCGGGCCTCCAGCGCCTCGCGGTGCTGTACCAGGCCGCGCGGGGTGACCTCGACCAGAACGGCGCGCAGATCGGAGGGGTCGCGGGACCGTTTGACCAGCCCCAGCTTCTCCAGCCGACGGATCGCCACGGTGGTGGTGGGTGTGCGGACCCGCTCATGTGCGGCCAATTCGGTCATCCGGATCGGTCCGCTTTCCAGCAGCGTCAGCAGGATCGAGAGCTGCGCCAGGGTCAGGTCGGCCCCGGCGGCGTTACCGGCACCGCGATTGTCCCCGCGGCGCAGCACCGAGAACAGTTTGGAGAGCACGCGTTGCAGCTCTCCTGCCAGCTCATCGGCCTGCGGTTCGGTCTCGATCATAATTCGCCAGTCTAACCTGTCTGCCCCTGACAGGCGGGAATGCGCAAAATTGGAGTGCCGATCACAACACCTGGTCCAGGAACCGGCGCAGCCGTTCCGTTTCGGCGCTGTCGAAGAGCTGTTCCGGGGGTCCGGATTCGACCACCTTGCCGTGATCCATGAAGACCACGGCGTCGGCCGCCGAACGCGCGAAACCCATCTCATGGGTGACGACCACCATCGTCATACCCGTGGACCCGAGATCGGCCATCAGCTCCAGGATTCCCTTCACCAGTTCGGGATCCAGTGCCGAGGTGGCCTCGTCGAAGAACATCACCTCCGGCGCCATGGCCAGCGCACGGGCGATCGCCACCCGCTGCTGCTGGCCACCGGACAGCGTCGACGGCCGGACATCGGCCTTGTGTCGCAAGCCCACCCGGTCCAGCTGGGCCAGGCCGAGTTCGCGGGCCTGCTCGGGCGCCATCTGTTTGAGCTTGCGCGGTGCCAGCGTCACATTGTCCAGCACCGTGCGGTGCGGGAACAGATTGAACTGCTGGAACACCATGCCGATGCGTTGGCGCAGCTTGTCGGGATTGTCACCCAGCACCGACCGTCCGTCGAGCAGGATGTCGCCCTTGTCGGGTTCGTAGAGACGGTTCAGGGTGCGCAACAGGGTCGACTTGCCCGAGCCCGAGGGACCGATGACGGCGGTGGTGGTGCCCGCGGGCACGTCCAGGTCGACCCCGCGCAGCACCTCGTTCGCGCCGAAGGCGAGGTGAAGATCGTTGGCGGCCAACGAGACTGCCCGAGATTGCGCCTCGGCCATCAGATCATCTCCTCCTGGACGGGGGCAGGCTGTTTACCGGTACGCAGCCGGGCGTCGATCACGTTGACCAGATGCGTCAGCGGAATCGTCAACGCCAGGTAGAACAGGCCGGCGGCAACCAGGGGCGATAGATTCCCGGTCTGCGCGTTGAGATCTCGGCCCACTTGGAACAGTTCGCGCTGGTTGGCGACCAGGCCCAGGAAGTACACCAGCGATGACGCCTTGAGCAGGGAGATGAACTGGTTGACCAGGGCCGGCAGCACGCGCCGGATGCCCTGCGGGATGATCACCAGCTTCATCGACTCGGTGTAGCTGAATCCCAGGGCGCGCGAGGCCTCCATCTGGCCGGTCTCGACGCTCTGGATGCCGGACCGGAAGATCTCCCCGACGTAGGCCGCCGACATCAGGCCCAGGGCCGCGATGCCCAGCGGATAGGGGTTGTTCCCGGTCAACTCGCCCACGATGGGCCCGATCCCGAGTCCGATGACCAGGATGATGACGACCTCGGGCAGCCCACGGAAGATGTCGGTGTAGACCCGGGCCGGCCAGCGCAGCAGCCGTGATCGGGAGATCCCGGCAACGGCCAGCAGCAGGCCGAGCACCACACCGATGACGGCGGCGCCGGCGGTCAGCAGCAAGGTGTTGGGTAGTCCGGTCTTGAACAGATCCGGGATGGCCTGCCGGTACAGGTCCCAGTTCAAGAAGGTGTCCGACAGTTGACCCAGTACCGATTTGGGGGCGGTGGGTGCGGACGGTTCGGCCGGTGCACGTTCGGCGGCGATCTGCTCGAAGTCCGGAAGTTGCGGCGCCGGAGCGGCTTTCGAGCCCGGCTTCCAGCCCGGCGGCAGTGCGCGGGGTACCCAGTCGGTGTACAACCGCGACCAGGTGCCGTCGGCGATGACGGCGTCCAGGCCGGCGTTGAGCGCGTCGATCAGCGGCTGATTCTCCTTGGCCACCGCATAGGCGACGAAATTGTCCAGGCTGAACGTGTTCTCGATGATCACGGCCTGATCGCCGGGCTGCACGGTGCCGACGGCCTGCTGGGACGGCGCCACCCAGGCGTCGATCTGGCGCGTCTTCAGGCTGCCGTAGACGGTGTTGTAGTCGGGGAACTTCACCGGATCCAGGCCCAGCGTATCGACGACGTAGGCCTCCTGAACGGTGCCCTGCACCACGCCGATCCGTTGCCCGGGCGCCAACTGGGAGAAGCTGGTGATCGCGGATCCGGTCGGCACCACCAGCGAGAAGTAGCCGAAGTCATAGCCGTTGGTGAAGCCGACGGTCTGACGTCGGGCGTCGGTGGTGGTGATCGAGGACGAGCCGATGTCGAAACGCCCGGAGGCCACCTGCGCCAGCAGCCCGGAGAAGTCGGTGCCGACGAAGTTGACGCGCAGCCCCAGCTTGTCGGCGATGGCGCGCAGCACCTCGTTGTCGAACCCGGTGAACTGTCCGGTGGCGTTGATGCAGATGCTCGGCGGTGCGTCGGACAGGGTGCCGACCGTCAGCACACCGGGGGTGCCGAGCCGCAGCGCTCCGATATCGATTCGATCCAGCGGTTCGACGGTGGCGGTCGTGTACTTGTCGGCGCCGGGGCCCTGGGCGGCGGCGGCCAGATTGGTCGGCAGCGCGCTGGCACTGTCGATACCGGGTGGCGCGCACTGGTCGGCGGCGGCGGGCGCGGCCCAGCCGATGGCGCAGGCCAGCAGGGCGAGCAGGAGCGCCAGCACCGCGTGCACGATCCGGCGGAGCAACGAGGTCATGGCTGCCCAAGGTAGCCGCTGAGGCGGCACGGGCGAAGTCTTCAGCTCATTTCGAACGCAAGCGGACCGTTCAGCACGCCGCGGCGGATCAGTTCGGTGAGCATGATGCCGGCCATGAGCTGGGCGGCCGCGGCGCAGGCGGCGCGCGCGTCCCCGTCGGCGATGGCTGCCGTCTCGTCCCGGTAGTGGCCCAGCAGCACCGCGACCCGTGGGCGGCTCTCGTGCGACCGGTCAGCCCGCGGCGCGTTGGTCCCGCCACTTCACCAGCGCCTCGGCGCGGGTCAGGTCGTAGTCGGGGCCGTTGACCCCGATGGTCATCAGCGTCACGCCCAGATCGGCCAGCGAGTCGGCGCCGGCGAGCATCACCTCGACGCTCTTCTCCGGCACCCCGGAGGAGCGTTCCACCGCGGCCGGGTCGCGGCCGATGTCGGCGCAGTGCGCGTCGAGCACCTCGGCGAGTTCGGGGTAGGTGGTGGCATCGGTGAATCCGTGCCAGATGTGCGCGTACTCGGCGACCATCCGCAGCGTCTTCTTCTTGCCCTGGCCACCGATCAGGATCGGGATCTCGCGCACCGGCTGGGGGTTCAGCTTGCCCAGCCGCGTGGTGATCCTCGGCAGGGCCGCCGCCAGATCATCGAGCCGACTGCCCGCGGTGCCGAACTCGTAGCCGTACTCGTCGTAGTCCTTCTGCTTCCAGCCCGAGCCGATGCCCAGGATCAGCCGGCCGTCGGAGATGTTGTCGACGGTGCGGGCCATGTCGGCGAGCAGTTCGGGATTGCGGTAGGAGTTGCAGCTGACCAGTGCACCGATCTCGATGCGCGAGGTCTGCTCGGCCCACGCGGCCAGCATCGTCCAGCATTCGTAATGTGCGCCGTCCGGATCGCCGTACAGCGGGAAGAAGTGATCCCAGTTGAAGGCGATGTCGACGCCCATGTCCTCGGCTCGGCGGACGGCGTCACGGATGTGGCCGTAGGACGGCGAGTGCTGCGGCTGCAGCTGAACGGCGATGCGGATGGCGTGTGTGGTGGGGGTCATAGCCTCACACTTACCCTTCCCGCGAGCAGACGCAAACGGCCCTGGTTTCTCGACATTTGGGGGCCATTCGCGCCTGCTCGAGGGGGAAAGGGTCAGACGCCGATGTTGCCGCCGTCGCGCCACACCGCGACCACCGACGGCTTGGCGGTGCCGTTGTCGCCCTCGGGCCAGCGCGACAACGGGTTGTCGATGCTGTTGTCGTCGTGCTCACCGGGATGCTGCACGCAGACCGTGACCAGATCGTCGGTGATGACCGGACCACAGGTCTCCGCACCGAGCGGCACGGTCAGGAACTGCTTGGTGAGACCGCGGGTCGGGCCCTCCAGCGAGACCGCGAACAACCCGTCGTTGGAGTCCAGGGCGTTGCCGTCGGTGGACACCCACAGGTTGCCGTGGCTGTCGAAGGCCAGGTTGTCCGGGCAGGAGATCGGGCTGACCTTGGTCTTGTCAAAACCGCCGAAGTAGGTGTCGGCGGCCTCCGGGTCACCGCACACCAGCAGCAACTCCCAGGTGAAGTCCGTACCGGTGTGGTTGTCGGTGAGCTCGAGGACCTGACCGTTCTTGTTGTCGTTGCGCGGGTTGGCGGCATCGGGACCGGCCTTGCCCTCGGCGCCACGGTTGGTGTTGTTGGTCAGTGCGACGTACACCTTGCCGGTCTTGGGGTTGGCCTCGAAATCCTCCGGGCGGTCCATCTTGGTGGCGCCCGCCTTGTCGCCGGCCAGGCGGGTGAACACCGCGACGTCCTGCGCGCTCATCCCATCGACCAGCGATTCGGCCTGGCCGTTGGCGCCGGAGCGCAGCAGCGGGATCCAGGTGCCGGTGCCGGCGAACTTGCCCTCGGCGGGCAGTTCCCCGGAGCCGTCGATCTGGTCGGCCGGGATGTCGCTGGACAGCTTGGCGACATAGAGCGTGCCCTCGTCCAGGATCGTCATGTTGTGCGCCATGTTGCCCGGCTGCACCTTCTTGGCCGAGACGAACTTGTACATGTAGTCGAAACGCTCGTCGTCGCCGGTGTAGGCGACGACGGATCCGTCGTCGGTGACGTGGATGGTGGCCGCCTCGTGCTTGAACCGGCCCAGCGCGGTGTGCTTGATGGGCGCCGATGCCGGGTCCCACGGATTGAGCTCGACGACGTAGCCGAACCGGTTGATCTCGTTCGGCGTCGCGATGACGTCGAAGCGCGGATCGAAGGTCTCCCAGCGACGTTCGGTGGGCTCCAGATCGACACCGTACCGGTCGAGGCGCTCGGCGGCCGCGCCCTCCGGGGCGGTTGCACCTTCCGGTGCGCCGAAGTAGGAGTTGAAGTTCTCTTCGCCGGAAAGGATGGTGCCCCAGGGGGTTACGCCGCCTGCACAGTTGTTGACGGTGCCCAGCACGGTGCGGCCGGTCGGATCGGCCTCGGTCTTGAGCAGGTCGGCACCGGCCGCGGGGCCGACGAGGGTGAAGGGTGTGTCGGCGGTGATGCGGCGGTTGTAGCGGCCCATGACCGGGCGCAGGCCGTCGGGGGTGCGCTCCACCTCGACGACCGAAAGGCCGTGTGCGGCAATACCGATCTCGAACTGCTCGCGGGTCGGGTTGTCGGCGTCATACCCGGGATGCATGAACTGCTCGGTGGTGTACTCGTGGTTGGTCACCAGCAGGAAGCGGTTCGAGGAGCCCTCGATGGGCAGCAGGCCGGCGAAATCGTTGTTGAAGCCGAACTGCTGGCGCTGCGCGGCGGCGCTCTGGCGGTTGACGTCGAACACCGGGGCGCCGGGCAGGACCGGGTCACCCCAGCTGATGACGACCGACTGCCGGTAGCCCTCGGGGATGATCACGGCATCTTCGCTGTTGGGTGCGACGGCGGTGAAGTTCATGCCGGCCGGCGTCGGCGGCTCGGCGGGCGCGGAGGACGTCGAAGACGTTGCGGCGGTGTCGGATCCGTTCGACGAGCAGGCGGCCAATGCGGACCCGGCGCCGACGGCCAGCACGGCCACGCCGGCGGTCTTGAGCGCCGAACGCCGTGACACTGCGGCCATCACATCACCGAAGTACTCGTTGTCGCTGGTGTTGGGCGCCGGCTTGAAGCAGGCGTCACCGCAGCGGTAGCGGCAGGTGATGTGCTGGCGCGACGACCGACCCTGGTGCGCGACAAAGAGATTCAACGGGATGAGCGCCATGGCTGCGGAAAATCCTTCCAAGTCGAATGCCGGCCGTGGGCTGGACGACCGGTTCACCGGCGAAAGGTACGGGAGCCGGACTAGCAGCAGGCAAGCAGAAGGTGAACGGGAGTTGACGGACCGGCTCATCCAAAAAGCGCAGCGTTTGACTCATCACGGAATTTGCTGCAGCGCGCCGAAGTGAAGGTTGTACAGTCCCGATAAGTATTGACGAGGGAGTTAAATATGCCCGTGCGCAGCGTCCCGGAATGCCGATCCGCCCGGGGCCGCCGGTCCGAGGGCTTTGCCGTGCGGCGGTGGCTGCAACTCGGAGCCGCTTCGGCCGGGATGGGCGCCGCGTTGTGGGGGATGTCCTTGACCGGACCCCAGGTGGGCACCGCGCAGGCCGATACCGGCGGCACATCCTCGGCCTCGTCCAGCGCTTCGCGGTCCGAGGGCGCCAAGTCCGTCCGTTCCGTGCGCACGGCGCGGGGCGTCCGGTCGGCGAACGCGCCGCGCGTGACCCACCAGCCGACCGAGGACGACATCGAGGAGCGCGATAAGGAGGGGTCGGCCACCGAACAACACGACGGCGACTCCGAGGGTGACCAGAGCGCGTCGGCTCGCGACGCGGAACCCACTGCCGCCCAGACTGCTTCGGCTTCGACAGCAACAGCGACCACGCCGGTGACCGCCGGCCCGGACGCCGCTCCGGCCCCGACGCCGTCGTCGACCGCGTCGTGGCAGAGCCCGTACCAGCGTTGGGTGGCCCGCTCGCTGGACGCCTGGTCGCACGACAGCCTGGGCTGGATCGCATCATTGCAGACCTCGGATCGGACCAAGGAGCAGCTGGAGGCGTCGTTCTTCGCGATCCGGCGCACCTTCTTCAACCAGGCACCGACCATCGACCCGGTGCAGATCGCCGGCGTCCTCGACGGCCCGGTCACCGGAACGCTCGGCGCCCATGATCCCGACGGCGACCGGATGATCTACGTCCTGACCCGCGGCCCCCGGTCGGGCAGTGTGCACATCAACACCGACGGGACCTTCACCTACACCCCCGGCGACGACTTCGACGGCGTGGACGGGTTCCGGGTCACCGCAATCGACATCGGCTTCCACACCAATCTGCTCGAGCCGCTGCGCCCGATCGGCAGCACCCCGGTGCGCACGCTGATCAACCAGGGCGCGGTGAAATTCGACTTCTACTACATCGACGGGGCGGAGCACTGGACCGCGGAACGCCGAGCGGAGCTGCAGCGCTCGGCTGACGCGCTGATCCTGTACTTCCGGGTGCTGAATCCCGTCGTCCTGACCTATGCGGTCAAGGGTGAGAACAAACCCGATTCGCACACCCTGGCATCGGCGGGCAGCAGTCTTCTCAGTGAGGACCCCGGTTACTGGAACACCGTGGTGCAGCACAAACTGCTGACCGGAAAGGACGGCAACGGCGCCGCGGTGGACGGCGAGATCGATTGGAACTTCGGCGCCCCGTGGGGACTCGGGGAGACCGTGGCCGCCGACGAGTACGACTTTCAGTCCACGGCCATGCACGAGCTGCTGCACTCGTTCGGTTTCATGTCCATGATCGGGGCGCCCGGCGACAACGACAACCGGTACTGGCTGACCACCGACCGATTCCTGGTGAATGCCAACGGAAGACGGCTGATCGGGCGGGACTACCGATGGGATGACGAAGCCGACGGTTACCTCACCGGCCAGGACGGGGGCCTGTTCTTCGGCGGTAGAAATGCCGTCGCGGCCTACGGCGGCCTGGTTCCGTTGTTCACCCCGGACCCCTGGTCGGAGGGAAGCTCGGGTAGCCATACCGATGACGTGACATTCGCCGGGGACCACCAGCTGCTGATGAATGCCCGGACCGACAGCGGACTGGGGATCCGGGTGCTCAGTGCGATGGAGATCGGCTTCCTGCGCGATCTGGGTTATCGGGTCGTCGACATCACGCGGTGACGATGCCGCGCAGGATCTCGATTAATTTCACCGGCTGATCGCCCTGCACGGAGTGGCCTGCGCCCTCGACGATGTGGGTCTGCCGGAAGCCGGGAGCGTTCTCGGCGAACGCCGCCGCGTCCTCGTCGTTGACGAAGAAGGATTTCTCCCCGCGCACCAGGGTGGTCGGCATGGTGATCGACGGCACGTCGTCCCACAGACCCTGGAACGACTCCGGCATGCCCTCTCTGGTGTCGGTGGCGCCCTTGCGGAAGGAGTCGTAGCGCCACGTCCAGGTGCCGTCGTCGAGTCGCTTGGCGTTGTGGAAGACGCCACGGCGCAATGACTTCCGGTCGCGTCCGGGCGCGGCGGCGACCGTCGCGTCGAGCATCGCCGCAAAGGTGGGGAAGCTCCGCTCACCCTGCGTCAGCGCGACCGCGCCGAGCTGGGCCTTCGACATCTGTTCGTGCCGCTCCGGGGCGGACGGGGTGACGTCGACGAGCACCAGTTCGGGCACCAGCGCGGGTTCGGTGGCCGCGATCCGCAACGCGGTCAGCCCGCCGAGGGACATGCCGACCACCAACCGGGCATCCGGGGCATGCTCGCGCAATACCGGTTTGAGGGTCTCGGCGTTGAGTTTGGGGCCATAGTCGCCGTCACTGCGCCACGCCGAGCGACCATGCCCGGGCAGATCGATGGCCAGCGCGGGCAGACCGAGACCCAGGATCACGGTGTCCCAGGTATGCGCGTTCTGACCACCGCCGTGCAGGAACACCACCTGCGGGCTCTCATGGCCCCATCTGATGGCGCTGATGTCCCCCAGGTCGAGTCGGCCGGCGCGCGGTAGTGGCCCGGACACCCCGGCCTGCTCGGCGTTCTCGGGGAGCAGGGCGAACTCGTCGAGTTCCAGCAGGTCGTCATCGGAGATGTCGGAGTCGGCCATGCTCGCCGACCCTACTCCGCGGCTACTCGAAGACGCGTGTGGGTGCGGGTGGATCAGCGAAGATGGCGGGCAGGACGAAGGTCTGCAGATATCGGCGGGCAGTTGCCGGCTTGTCCGAACCTGGGACCACGCCCAGTAGTAACGACAGTGCGGTGGTCAGAAGGAATGTCGCGACATCGGCGGGTGCCAGGCCCGGCCGGAAAAGGGTGCCGGAGTGCTCGGCTACGGCACCGACGATCTCTTCGATCTGCTCGGGCAGTCCGCTCGCGTGCGCCACCAGATGGGCGATGGTGCCGTCCTCGGTCTGCTCCGACAGCGTGCGCAGCAGCGGGTCATGGATGAGCTCGGTGGAAACGATGACCAGACTCTCCACGAGAAGCGTTGCCATGTCCGCAGATTCGGGTAGCCGAGCGAGGATTGCCGCCTGGTGATGTGCGGTCCGGCGTCGTACCAACGCCTCGAGCAACTGCTGCCGGTTGGGGAAATGCTGGTACATGGCCGCGCGTGAGTAGCCTGCTCGCGCAGCGATGCTCTCCATCGTGGAGGCTTGGAAGCCCCGATCGAGTATCAGCTCCTCGGCGGCGTCCATCAGCGCGGTCTTCGCTTCGTCGGCGCTGTTCCCGCCCCCGACCGGTCTGCCGCGGGAGCGGCGGGGAGTCGTGGCTGCCACATGACGAGCCTAGTCGCCACCTGCGCGCCGAGGTCTTATATAGACAGATACTACTCAATGTGCATATATTCCTCACGGCCGGCAGCGTTGTCGGCGCGGGAGGGGGTCCATAGATGAGGCATCGACGAGGCGCGCTGGTGCCGGTCATCTGGCTGGCAATTGCGTTGTCGGGCATCGTCCTTGTGACTGCACCACAGGCGGCGGCGACGCCGGCACCGAATGTCGACCGATCCGAGGCGAGCACTGATCCGTCGGCTCCTGGCGCAGGCCCGACCGATGCGGCGCGGACGGTCGGCGCCGAACCGAAAGCCGACAACGTCGAGCGGGTCGACCGCGCGGAGAGGGACCGGACACCGTCCCTGGATGCGGACCGGCCGAAAAAGAAGCCGAAGCGGTCCATCGATGCGCAGCGGCCGCAGCGGCACGTGGCCGCCGGGGGAGAGGTTGCCGGGAATGGGCCGGCTGCCGAGGACGGATCCGACACCGGCACCGCGGACCCGGTCGTCTCCGGCCGATCGGCCGAGACGGGGGACCCCGCGCCGGTGGCCGTGACGCCGGAACCGATCGCTGATGACGGTGTGCAGGCGGTGGCGCCCAACCGAACCCGAGCACCGTCGCTGGTCAACCTGATCGGGTCGGTGGTGATGAACGTCCTGATCGGCGCCATCCATCTCGCCGACGGACCGCCGGTGCTGCCGCCGGGGTCGACCGTGACGGTCCGGACGGCCAGGCTCGATGTGCCGGTTGCGGGCGGGCGGAACGTCGAAGCCGACTGGTACTTCCCCGAGAATGCCGACCGTTCCACCAGACTCGTGTATCTCCAGCACGGATTCATGGCCAGCGGTCCGATGTACAGCTATACCGCCGCGCGGATCGCCGAGCGGACGAACAGCATCGTGGTGGCACCGTCGCTCTCGTCGAACTTCTTCGATCCGGCGGCGGCGTGGGTCGGCGGTGCGCCCATGCAGCAGGCAATGGCCGAGTTGTTCGTGGGCGATCGCAGGGCGCTGGTGCAGAGTGCCAGCACCGCGGCGGGGTTCCCGGTCGCGCTCCCGCAGCAGTTCGCCTTCGTCGGGCACTCGGCAGGTGGCACCCTGGTGACCGCGGCGGCGGGATACCTGGCGCGCCGGGACGCGCTCGACGACCTGGTCGGTGTGGTGTTGCTCGACGGTGTGGAACCGGCAAGATCGCGGGCGGTCACGGACGCCCTCACCGCCCTGACCGGGGACCATCAGCGTCCCGTCTACCTGATCTCGTCCCAGCGCTACTTCTGGAGCCGCGGCGGCGACATGGCGGACAAGTTGCAGGCGGCCCGGCCGGGCGTGTTCAACGGTGTTGCCCTGACGGGCGGGTGGCACAGCGATTATCTGCAGGGCGGCAACGCGCTGATCCAGTGGGCCCAATACGCCATCACCGGATTCTCGGCGGACCGCAATGTGTATGCGGCGACCGACATCTCGGTCGGGTGGATCAACGACCTGTTCGCCGGCGCGAGATCCGAGGGTATCTACGGTGCGCCCGGCCAGGCGTTCCCGATCGACACCCCGGCCGGCACCGCGACCGCCACCGTCCTGCCGCTGGCGGCCGCGCAGCGCACACCACTGCAGCGCCTGGTCGACGGTTTCTTCACGCTCATCTTCGACTGGGCGGGCCGACACGTGTTCGTGTACGAACCGATGAGCTGAGTCCGGGGGTGTGGCCGGGTTCGCGCGCTCAGAGCCGGTGTCGCCGAGCGATGGCGGCCCGGCGTTGCCGCATCGCGGCCAGGCGTTCGGTCGGGCTCATCGTGGCGGTCCCGGCGGGCAGCTCGGCGGCCAGCGAGTCGTACGCGACCAGCCGGGTGTCCAACGCGGCCGGTACGCCGTCCAGCATGTGCCGGTAGGTGAGATTGCCCTGGGTGAAGCCCTGGGTGTCCAGCCAGTTGGCCACCCCGGGGTCGCGGTGTGCCAGCACCATGCGGATGCGTCCGTCCGCGTCGACCGCGGTGCGGCTCGGGGTGTAACTGACGGGCCGGTACCGGTAATCCATGCTGTTGAAGAAGACGCCCATGTTGGTCAGCATCCACAGCCCGTCGTGGGCGTCGAACTCGACGATCAGCGCCTCGTCCGGTCCGATCTCCCAGTACATGTTCGCCGCGGCCCGTCCGCGCCGGTCGTCGTCACCGGTCGCCTCGACAACCGGGAAACGGTTGGGCCGTTGTGCGTCGACGCCGCCGTGGGTGAACGGGTACTCCGGCCAATCGCGCATCAGACCGGTGACGAATGCCCCCGCCCAGTCCATCGCTTCCACCATGGTGTCCGGGTCGGGCAGCGGCTTGGGCCCATCCATGCCCAGCCGTTCGATCTGCATGCGGGCCGGCTCCTCGTCCCACCGGTCGAATCCCTGCCGGATGAACAGCTTGCGCGAGTGCGCGGTGGTGGGTAGCCAGTTGACCGATCGTGTTGCCCCGCCGACGAATACCTCGAAGGCGCCGTCGGGTCCGATGTCGAGCTGGTCGCCGAGCAGGTTGGCCTCGGGCTGATCACCGAACGGCTCGTGCAGCACCCCGGGGCCGTCGCGGCGGGCACCCTGCACCGTGATGTTGAAGAACCGCGAGCTGCCGCGGTGACCGGTGATGCGGTAGGAACTGCGGCCGTCGATCCAGGCCTGCTGATAGGTGAAGTCGGCGCAGTCACCGCCGAGCTTGCGGGTGGGTCCGCTGAAGGCATGCAGGTCGGGGTACTGCGTATCCCGTGTTTCCAACGCCAGATCGAAGGCCTGGCCGAGGTTTTGCGTGAGGAACCGCAATGCGTCGACGCGTGCCGCTCCCGATGTCGGGTTGGCGTCCTTGAATGCCAGCTCTCCGGCGGCCTGTAGCCGCGCGCAGAACTGGGCCCAGCCCGCCCGCAGGGCCTCGTCGTGGGGGCCGTCGCCGAATGCCATGTCCGGCTCACCCACCGATCCCGGTGAGCAATTCGCCGACCGTGCGCATTGCCCGCTGCGCCGCGCGCATTGCCCCCTCGGCGTCGATCCGCGGGCCGATCAGTTCCAGATCGAATCCGTGCCGGTAGCCCGCCGTCAGCACCTCGCGCAGGAACGCCTCGAGCGGGATTTCCCCGTCACCGGGTACGGCCCGCGCCGGAAGGGCGCGATCACCGAGCACGTAGTCGCTGAGCTGGATCAGTTCGACCCGCGGAAGGGCGTCGAGCACCAGCGCGGGGAAATCCGCTTCCGCCCAACAGTGGAAGACGTCGACGCAGATGCCCAGGCCGGCCCGCTCGGCGAGATCGACGGTGTCGCGCAACGTATGCGCCAGATGCAGGTCGGCATACAGCGCCGAGGCGTTCTCGATGGCCAGTGCCACCCCCGCCTGCCGGGCGTGCTCCACGCACGGGGCGATGGCGACGCAGAAGTCTTCGGCCGCCTCCGCCCAGGTGCGGGTGCCGCGTCCACCGGTGAGCAGGTAGATGACCCGGGCGCGCACCGCGGCGGCGACGTCGATCACCCTGAGCAGCGCGTCGCGCGCGTGCTCCGGGCCGGTGCTGCCGAACAGGTGATAGACCGCCTCGACGGTATGGCCGCCGTCACGCACCAGCGTTTCGAACTGCGGGTCGAGCAACTGGGTGTCCAGCATGCTGAGCCGTTGCACGCCCAGCGCCGACCACATCTGGGCCAGTTCGGTCAGGCCGGTGCCGAGGAACGTCACGTTGTGCACCGACAGACGTGGGTGGGACATCTCAGGGCCTGCTCTCGATGTCGATGCCGAAACGCGCACGGAACGGGGCGAATTCGTCGTGCAACGCCGCCAGGTCGACGCCGATGTCGGTCAGCACCGCGGTGGAGTACCGGAACTTGCCATGCCGTTCACCGGGATTGGCCGCCAGGTACCGGCGCATCGCGTCGGCGGCATCGGCAGACAGGGCCCGTCCGCTGAAACGGTAATAGCGCGCAACGGTGCCCACCGGATCCGCGACGAAATCCCGATAGCGGACATGCAGGATGCGCGGGTCGTCGACCATCGGTTCGGACATCGTGTTGGCGATACTGAGGCGGGTCAGCTCGAGATGGCGCGCCGCCTCGGCGCGCAGGTCGACTGGGCCGACCATATCGGTCATGATGTCGGCCATCATCATCGTGCGTGACGCCGCAACCTGGACGGGGTCTCGGTGCAGCCACACCAGGTGGGCATCGGGGTAGGTGGCGAACAACTCGGCAAGCCGGAACCCGTGGAAACCCTTGAGCACCCAGTACTTCGACGACCGACCGTACTGAAACTGTTGCAGCATCGCCCGGTGCAATCGGTACTGTGCTGCGGCGTCCACCGGCAATCCGCCGACCACCGTCGGCATCGGGACCCGCCACCAGGCGGTCGGCGTCATCACCCGGAAGTCGAACGCCCAGGTGCGTTCGTCCTCCGGCAGGCCGTCACCGAGCATGTCGTTGTACGGGTGACTGTGCAGCCATTTCGGCATCTTGGCGTTGATCTCGCGCCAGTCGGCGTCGGCGCGATCGCGGCGGCCGTCCTCGGACACCGCCGGCGGCGGGGAGGGATACATGACCTCCCAGAATCGCAGCGCCCGCGCGTCCGGGTCCACCGACATCAGCGCGTGCATCAGCGTGGTGCCCGACCGCGGCTCACCGGTGACGAACATCGGCGCATCGATGACCTCATCGGCGATCGGATAGCGGGTCCGGTCGGCCAGCAACTCCAGCCGCGAGGTCAGCAGCCAGTGACACACCGCCACCGCCTGCCGCCGGCCGGCCTCGTCCATTCCGGCATCATTGAGGCACCCGACCGCCAGGGCGAAGCGCTGCGGCAGCGTCGGATCACCGTGATCACTCAGACCGGTGGCTGTTTCGGCCGCCTGTAGCACCGCGGCGGCATCGATGCGGCCGGTCATGCCGGTGCCGAACAGAGCCGCAGCAACTCGTCCTCGGTGGCGCGGACCTTGGCCGCGGAAGCGGCGGCATGGCGCAGACCGGCCATCGCGCTGTAGTCGAGGATCTTGGGCACCCGCAGCCCGGCATCGACATAGTCGTTCACCACGCGGGCGACCTCTGCCGGTGTCCCGTGCGGCACGACGGCCAGCACCGCCTCGGGTGGGGTGTCGCGCAGGAACTCGGTGATCCGTTCCCGGGTCAGCACCGCCGGGTCGATATCCTGGAACCCGCGCCAGGACGGGCCCATGGGATGTTCGAATCCGAAGCGGCGCAGGGTCTCTGCCGAGACCTGCAGCAGGAACGCTTTGACCAGGGGAGCGGAGACGATGTCGGCCAACTCGGCATCGTCGTGGGCGATGAGACACACCTGGATGTAGCAGGGTGTGATCGCCATCGGATCCCGCCCGGCCCGCTCGGCCGAGGTGCGCACCGCGGCCAGCATCTCGGCGTAGTGCTCGGGTGTCCAGGCGCCGGCCGGCCACCAACCGTCGGCGTAGCGGCCGGTGATCTCGAGCATGCGCGGACCGCTGGCGCCTATCCATATCGGTGGATACCGACCGCCATACGGTTCGGTGTCCAGCCGGGCGTCGTGCAGCGTGAAGAACTCACCGCGGAAGTCGACGGGACCGCTGCTCTCCCAGAGCAATCGGATGACGCGCAGCGCCTCCTCGAACCGGCCCACCGGCCGGGTGAAATCGAAACCGTAGGGCAGGATGTTCTCGCTCTCCCCGCTGCCCAGGCCGAGGATGAACCGTCCGCGCGACAGGTGGTCCAGCGTCAGGGCGGTCTGCGCCAGCGACGCCGGATGCCTGCGGACGGTGTCGACGACGGCGGTGGCCAGGGGCACCTCGGCGGTCAGCACGGCAGCAGCGGCGGCGACCGCCAGCCCGTCGAGATGGCGATGCGGTGAGGGCGATGTGGTCGCCAGGTCGGTGAATTCGGGCGTCCAGATCGAGTCCGGCCAGAAGCTGACCATGTGGTCGGGCAGCCAAACCGAGTGATATCGCCCGCTGTCGAGGGCGCCGAGCACCGATAGGTCCAGCGGGAGCGTGGTGCGCAGGAACGCGGCGGGCTGCACTCGCATGCACGGATGCTAAGCACTCGCACAGCAGGCTGTCAGCAGAACGCCCGGATACGACAAAGGTGCGGTGAAAAAGATCTCACCGCACCTCTGCGCGAAAAAGGTTCAGCCCTCGATGAAGGCTTCCAGCTGCGTGCGGGCGACATCGTCGGCCAGCTGCTTGGGCGGGCTCTTCATCAGGTAGGCCGAGGCCGGCAGGATCGGGCCGCCGAGACCGCGGTCCTTGGCGATCTTGGCCGCGCGTACGGCGTCGATGATGATGCCGGCCGAGTTCGGCGAGTCCCACACCTCGAGCTTGTACTCCAGGTTCAGCGGCACGTCACCGAAGGCGCGACCCTCCAGGCGGACATAGGCCCACTTGCGGTCATCCAGCCAGGCGACGTAATCGGACGGACCGATGTGCACGTTCTTGTCGTAGACCTTGTCGGCCAGCGATCCGTTGAGGTTGCTGGTGACGGCCTGGGTCTTGGACACCTTCTTGGACTCCAGGCGCTCGCGCTCGAGCATGTTCTTGAAGTCCATGTTGCCGCCGACGTTGAGCTGGTAGGTGCGATCCAGCGTGACACCGCGGTCCTCGAACAGCTTGGCCATCACGCGGTGGGTGATGGTGGCGCCGACCTGGCTCTTGATGTCGTCGCCGACGATGGGTACCCCGGCATCCTCGAACTTCTTGGCCCACACCGGATCCGAGGCGATGAACACCGGCAGCGCGTTGACGAACGCGACCCCGGCGTCGATGGCGCACTGGGCGTAGAACTTGTCGGCCTCTTCCGAGCCCACCGGCAGGTAGGACACCAGCACGTCGACCTTGGCGTCCTTGAGGGCCTTGACGACGTCGACGGGCTCGGCGTCGGACACCTCGATGGTCTCCGAGTAGTACTTGCCGATGCCGTCCAGCGTCGGACCGCGCTGCACGATGATGTCGGTCGGCGGGACGTCGGCGATCTTGATGGTGTTGTTCTCCGACGCCGAGATCGCCTCGGAGAGATCGAAGCCCACCTTCTTGGCGTCCACGTCGAACGCGGCGACGAACTTCACGTCGCGGACGTGGTACGGACCGAACTTGACGTGCATCAGGCCGGGCACGCTGGTGTTCTCGTCGGCGTCGCGGTAGTAGTGCACACCCTGGACCAGAGAGGATGCGCAGTTGCCGACTCCGACAATTGCGACCCTGACCTCGTTGGGCGCCGTGGTCTCAGACATGACGTTCTCCTTCTCCTGCTGAATATTCGCCGCTCACGGCTGGGTTTCGGGTGGGCTCTGTGCGACGCGTTCGGCCGCGATGAGTTCGTTGAGCCATTTCACTTCGCGTTCGCTGGACTCCAGGCCCAACTGGTGAAGCTGCTTGGTGTAGCGGTCCAGCGAGGTGCTGGCCCGCGCGATCGCTTCCCGCAGACCTTCGCGGCGTTCCTCCACCTGCCGTCGGCGGCCTTCCAGGATGCGCATGCGTGCTTCGGCCGGGGTGCGGTTGAAGAACGCCAGGTGTACGCCGAATCCGTCATCGGTGTAGTTCTGCGGTCCGGTGTCGGCGACCAACTCGGTGAAGCGCTTCTTGCCCGCGTCGGTGAGTTGATAGACGCGACGTGCCCGCCGCATCTTCGGGGTCCCGTCCGGCGCGGCGTCCTCGACGATCAGGCCGTCGGCCTGCATACGTCGCAGCGCGGGATAGAGGGACCCGTAGGAAAACGCCCGGAACGCGCCCAGCAAGCCGGTCAGACGTTTGCGCAGTTCGTATCCGTGCATGGGCGACTCCAGCAGGAGACCCAGAATGGCGAGCTCCAGCATCGAATCACCTCCCCCAGAAAGTCGACCGCTACGACGGATCGACACCTCTGCGAAGTGTATCGCCCCGATATAACCGGCGCTACCCCGGCATGACAAAAAGGCGATCGGCAGGGATCGCCCGAGTGTCGGACAGGTGGACGGCTAGGGGCTGGGGTAGTTGATCCGCTTCACGGTGGCGTCCCCGTTGAACTCGATATAGCCGCTGTTCCCGAACTGCGGGGAGACGTAGATGCTGATCTCGATGCTCTCCGGTGGAGCGGTCATGTCGGTATTGGGTCCGATGCTGACATGCAGCGACTTGACCTCGGCCGGATCGATGCCCAGGGTCTCCGGCGCTCCCCGGATCAGGCCGACGAAGGTCGGGACGTCGAAGGCGGCCAGGTCGACGAGGCGGGCGTCGCTGCCGGCACTCGTCTCCGAAGGATCGTCCCAGCCGCCGCGGTAGCTGTAGCTCAGCACCCGGCGCGGCTCGTTCGGGTCGGGACGTTCCAGCGAGGCGTAGTCGTCGAAGATCGTCAGGTCGTAACCCTTGGTGTCACCGAACTTCTGCCGCATCTGCTCGAACAATCCATTCAGCCCGCCGAGGGACTGCAATTGCCGCGGTGCGGTCAGCACGGTCGCGGGGATGCCGTCGGCCTTGGCGCCGGGGTCGGTCTGGAAGCTGAACGGCGAGGACGTGTTGCCGTAGAGCCCCCAGCCGATCGCGATGCCGAACAGGACAAGCACCACGGCGGTCGCGATGCGGATGCCCCAGCCGGCACCGGGGCTCAGGGTCGGGCCCGTGCGTTCGGGTTTGAGGTCGGGCAGTTTCACCGGCGCGCCGGCGGTCTGCAGATCGCTGACCAACGCCTGCAGGTCGCCCAGGGTGGCTGCACTGGTCGCGGCGGCGACCCGCTGCCGGTGTTCCTCCATCGACAGCTGACCGTCGCTCATCGCGCTGTCGAGAACCTTGCAGGTGTCGTCGCGGTCGGAGTCTCGTGCCCGGGTACCCGCGGTCTGACGTGTCGCCACGCAAGGATCGTAGGGCTCAGCTCGGGTTTTCGACACGCAGTACGTTGCCGGCCGGGTCGAGATAGATATAGCCGTTGGTTCCCGCATCGGTGGACACCCGGATCAGCAGTTCCAGTGCCCCGGCTCCGCCGTCCGGACCGGTGACGTGGTCGACGTCGAGATAGGTGTCCGACACATCGGCGGGCGCGATACCCAGGGTCGCGGGCGCGCCCTGCCAGGCGGCGATCGCGGCGGGGATGTCGAAGGCGGCCAGATCGACCACCTGATCGGTGTCCGAGCGCGGCCTGCTCGACGGCTCATCCCACCCGCCCCGAAACGTGTAGAGCAGCCGCTGCTCGTTCGCGGTATCCGGGACCGCCAGATATGCGCGCTCGGGATCGAAGGCCAACTCGTAGCCCATGGTGCTGCCGAACCGCTTGCGAATCTCCTCGAGCATTCCCGTCATGCCCTCGACGGTGTTCATGTAGCGCGGCACGTTCAGCACCAGCGGCGGCGGATCGGCCGGCAGCGTCTCCGGGCCTCGGATGACCGCCGGCGGCACCAGCACCTCGGGAGACGCCACGGGTTGTTCGGCGGGCACGGCCTCGTCGGAGCCCGAGAACGCCACCGCGGCGATCACGCCCATGCCGACGATGACCGCCGCGCCTGCGCCGGCGATGATGCGCCTGCGCTGCGGTCGGGTCGATCTCTCCGGTTCGGGCCAGTAGGCGGCGTTGCGCTGCAGGTCGACCAGCAGTGCGTCGAGTTCACCGAGTGTGGTGGCCTGCAGCGCGGCGGCGACCCGCTGCTGGTGCTCGGCCATCGAGAGCTGGCCTTCGCTGTGCGCGGCGTCGAGCAGCTTGCAGGTGGCCTCGCGATCGGAGTCCTTCGCGCGTGTTCGCCCTGTCAGCCGTGCCGCCACGAGTAGAGATGGTAGAAGTTCTGTGCTCGCCGCGCTGCCGTCGCGCCTCGGTAGCTGCGGGGCCGACGTACTCTGGTGATCGTGCGATTGCAGCGACAGGTGGTGGATTACGCCCTTCGGCGTCGATCCCTGCTGGCCGAGGTGTACTCCGGGCGTACCGGGGTCACCGAGGTGTGCGACGCCAACCCGTACCTGCTGCGCGCGGCCAAGTACCACGGCAAACCCAGCACGGTGATGTGCCCGATCTGCCGCAAGGAACAGCTCACGCTGGTGTCCTGGGTGTTCGGCGAGCACCTCGGCGCGGTGTCGGGATCGGCCCGCACCGCCGAGGAGTTGGTACTGCTCGCGACGCGCTACGACGAATTCGCGGTCCATGTGGTGGAGGTATGCCGCACTTGCAGTTGGAACCACCTGGTGAAGTCATACGTGCTCGGCACGCCGCGCCCCACGGACGGGCAGCGGCCGAAGGGCACTCGGACGGCGCGCTCCGGCGCGCGTACGGCCAGTGAATAGCCAAGGGCGCCACAGCGGTCCGACGGGCGATGCCGAATTCGAGCGGTCCGTTGGTGCCAACCGCTCGCCGCATGTGCCCGGCCCGCCCCGCCCGAACCCGCAGGGTCCGCCCCGGCCCGGCCGTCCGAGCCCGCAGGGCCCGACGCGTCCCAACCCGTCCGGCGGCATCCCCGATGACCGCAAGACCGCGCTGATCCCGCCGGTGCGCACGGGCGCCGACGGCGTCGCGCCGCACCTGCGTGACCCCATCGACGTCGTCAAGGCCGCACTCGACGGTGGCCCGCCACGCAAGCCGCCGCCACCGGGCGGACCCGGTGGGCCCGGCGGCCCGGGATCCGGACCCAGACCGCCCCGCAAGTTCCAGTGGAAGTGGGTGCGCCGCGCGGCCTATGCCGCGCTGGTGGTGTTCCTGGTGCTGCCCGCCATCACGTTCGGCATGGCGTACATGATCGTCGACGTCCCCAAACCCGGGGATATCCGCACCGCGCAGGTCTCGACCATCCTGGCCAGCGACGGCAGCGAGATCGCCAAGATCGTTCCGCCGGAAGGCAACCGGGTCGACGTCAAGATCGACCAGATCCCGGTGCACGTCCGCGATGCGGTGATGGCCGCCGAGGACCGCGACTTCTACTCCAACCCCGGCTTCTCCTTCACCGGGTTCGCCCGCGCCTTCCTGAACAACCTGTTCGGCAGCAGCGGTGGCCTGCAAGGTGGGTCGACCATCACCCAGCAGTACGTGAAGAACGCGCTCGTCGGAGATGAGCGATCCGGTCTCGGCGGCATCGTGCGCAAGGCCAAGGAACTCGTCATCTCCACCAAGATGGCCGGCGAATGGTCCAAGGACCAGGTGCTGGAGTCCTACCTGAACATCATCTATTTCGGCCGCGGCGCCTACGGTGTCTCGGCCGCAGCGCAGGCCTATTTCGGTAAGCCGGTCGAGCAGCTCAACGTCGCCGAGGGCGCGTTGTTGGCGGCGCTGATCCAGCGGCCGTCGACCCTGGACCCGGCCGTGGACCCCGAGGGTGCCGCCGACCGGTGGAACTGGGTGCTCGACGGCATGGTCGAGATCGGCGCGCTGTCGCCGGCCGATCGCGCCGCGCAGGTGTTCCCGCCGACGGTGCCGCCGGACTTCGCCAGCCAGGCCAACCAGACCACCGGCCCCAACGGCCTGATCGAACGCCAGGTGACCAAGGAACTGCTCGAGCTCTTCGACATCAACGAGCAGACCCTGAACACCGAGGGCCTCAAGATCACCACAACCATCGACCCGCAGGCCCAGCAGGCCGCCGAGGAGGCGGTCGCCGAGACCTTGGAGGGCCAGGACCCGGATATGCGGACGGCGGTCGTCTCGATCGACCCGCGCACCGGCGGGGTCAAGGCCTACTACGGCGGATCCGATGCCAACGGTTTCGACTTCGCCCAGGCCGGTCTGCCCACCGGGTCGTCGTTCAAGGTCTTCGCGTTGGTCGCCGCGCTGCAGCAGGGCATCGGGCTCGGTTACAACATCGACAGCTCGCCGCTGGAACTCAACGGCATCAAGATCGGCAACGTCGAGGGCGGCAGCTGCGGCAGCTGCAATATCGCCGAGGCGCTCAAGCGGTCGTTGAACACCAGCTACTACCGGCTGATGCTGAAGCTGCAGAACGGTCCGCAGGATGTCGCCGACGCCGCGCACCAGGCCGGTATCGCCGAGAGCTTCCCCGGGGTGGATCACACCCTGAGCGAGGACGGCCAGGGCGGCCCGCCCAACAACGGCATCGTGCTCGGGCAGTACCAGAGCCGCGTCATCGACATGGCCTCGGCGTACGCCACGCTGGCGGCCTCCGGCGTCTACCACCGCCCGCACTTCGTGCAGAAGGTGGAGGACTCCGCGGGCAACGTCCTGTTCGACGCCGGCGAGCAGGGCGACGAGGGCGAGCAGCGCATCGAGGCCGATGTCGCCGACAACGTGACCGCCGCGATGCAGCCCATCGCCGGGTACTCCAACGGCCACAACCTGGCCGGCGGACGGCCGTCGGCCGCCAAGACCGGCACCAACCAGCTCGGCGACACCGGCGCCAACCGGGACGCCTGGATGGTCGGCTACACGCCGTCGCTGTCCACGGCCGTCTGGGTCGGTACCACCACCGGTGACAAGCCGCTGGTCAACGAGTGGGGCGGCGCGGTGTACGGCTCGGGTCTGCCGTCCGATATCTGGAAAGAGACGATGGACGGTGCGCTCGACGGCACCGACAACGAGTCGTTCCCCAAGCCGTCGGAGATCGGCGGATACGCCGGTCCGCCCGCCGCCGCGCCGGCCCCGCCGCGACCGGCGGACACGCCCGTTCCGCCGCCGCCGTCGGAGACGGTGATCCAGCCGACGCTGGAGATCGCGCCCGGGTTGACCATCCCGTGGGGACCGCCGACCACCGTGCCGGTCGGTCCGCCACCACCGGGTGATCCGAACGTGCCGCCACCGCCCGGCCAGCCCGGTCCGCCGGTGCCGCCCGGGCAGCCGGTACCGCCCGGCCCGCTCCCGCCGCCGTGACCGACGGCGACGGGACGGTCTCGCCGGCTCTGCCGGCCGGAACTGTCTCGCCGGCTCCGCCGGCCGAAGACCGGCGGACGCTGGATGGCCGGGACATGCCCAGCCGTAACGACGCGATCGGCTCGGCACTGTCGACGACGATCGGCGGGCCGGTCGGCCGGCATGCGCTGATCGGCCGGACCCGGTTCATGACGCCGCTGCGGGCGATGCTGCTGATCGCCCTGGTCTTCCTGGCGCTGGGCTACTCGACCAAGGCCGCCTGCCTGCAGTCCACCGATACCGGCACCGCCGCCCAGCGCGTCGCCAACTGGGACAACCAGCGCGCCTACTACTCGCTGTGCTACTCGGACACGGTTCCGCTCTACACCGCGGAACTGTTGAACCAGGGAAAGTTCCCCTACAAGTCCAGCTGGATCGAGAAGGACGCCGACGGTAAGCCGCACGTCGTCTACGACGGCAGCGAGCCCGTGCGCTACATGGAGTATCCAGTGCTCACCGGCATCTACCAGTACCTGTCGATGACGCTGGCCAAGACGTACTCGGCGCTGACGACGGTGGCCTCGGTGCCGCTGGTGGCCGAGGTGGTGATGTTCTTCAACATCTCGGCGTTCGGGCTGGCGCTGGCCTGGCTGGTGACCGTGTGGGCGACCGCGATGTTGGCCGGCCGGCGCATCTGGGACGCCGCGTTGGTGGCCGCTTCACCGCTGTTGATCTTCCAGATCTTCACCAATTTCGACGCGCTGGCGGTGGCGTGCGCGACGGCCGCGATGTTGGCCTGGGCACGGCGTAAGCCGGTGCTGGCCGGTGCCCTGATCGGTATCGGGGTGGCTTTGAAGCTGTACCCAGCGTTGCTGCTCGGTCCGCTGTTGGTGCTGTGTCTGCGCACCGGCAAGATGCGCGAGTTCGGCCGCACCGCGGTCACCGCGCTGCTGACCTGGGTGCTGGTGAATCTGCCGATTCTGGTGCTGTTCCCGCGCGGGTGGTCGGAGTTCTTCCGGCTGAACTCGCGCCGCGGCGACGATATGGACTCCATCTACAACGTGGTCAAGTCGTTCACGGGGTGGCAGGGATTCGATCCGGGACTGGGTTTCTGGGAGCCGCCGACGGTCACCAATGCGGTGACGGCAGTGCTGTTCCTGCTGTGTTGCGCGGCGATCGCGTGGCTGGCGCTGACCGCGGCGCAGCGGCCGCGGTTCGCCCAGTTGGCCTTCCTGGTGGTGGCGGCGTTCCTGCTGACCAACAAGGTGTGGAGCCCGCAGTTCTCGCTGTGGTTGGTGCCGCTGGCCGTGCTGGCGCTGCCGCACCGTCGGATCCTGTTGGCGTGGATGACCATTGACGCGTTGGTGTGGGTACCGCGGATGCTCTATCTGTACGGCGAGCAGAACCGCGGGCTGCCCGAGCAGTGGTTCACCACGACGGTGCTGCTGCGCGATATCGCGGTGGTGGCGCTGGTGGTGCTGGTGGTCCGGCAGATCCGCAGGCCCGATTCGGACCTGGTGCGGTTGCGCGGCAGCATCGACGACCCGTCCGGCGGGGTGTTCGACCGGGCGCCGGACAATCCGCCGGGGTGGCTGCCGTCGTGGCTGCGGCCGGCCGCGCCCGCTGTTGTTGACGCTGCGCCCGTGTCGGCAAGGGTCGACTGACCGCCTTGGGCGCAGCGTCAATCTCCGCAGGCGCCGACGGTGCACACAGATTGAGAATTCCGCCGCTTTCCCGTTCTGAATGCACCGTCGATGCGTGGCCGGCCCGCGATTTCGCAGATCACGGCCCGTTCCTGTACCTTGGAGCGGTTGCCGACGCAGGCGACCCTCCTGCCACGGACCGTCCGTGGCCGCACCAGACCATAGGAGGTGATGGGTTCCTTATGCGTCCATACGAAATCATGGTCATCCTTGACCCCACTCTCGACGAGCGCACCGTAGCTCCCTCGCTGGAGACGTTCCTCAACGTCGTCCGCAAGGACGGTGGCAGCGTTGACAAGGTCGACATCTGGGGCCGCCGCCGGCTGGCCTACGAGATCGCCAAGCATGCCGAGGGCATTTATGCGGTCGTCGACCTGAAGGCCGAGCCCGCGACCGTGTCCGAGCTGGACCGTCAGCTCAACCTGAACGAGTCCGTGCTGCGCACCAAGGTGATGCGGACCGACAAGCACTGAGTTGGTTGACGGGGCTGTGCGCGTCGGAGCACTTCCGTAGGCTCGCCTGCGACTGCTCTCACGCACACTCCGCTTTGACTAGACGCCCAGGAGGACCTCGTGGCTGGTGACACCGTCATCACTGTTATCGGAAACCTGACCGCCGACCCGGAATTGCGGTTCACACCGTCCGGCGCGGCCGTCGCGAACTTCACCGTGGCTTCCACGCCGCGGACGTTCGATCGTCAGACCAATGAGTGGAAGGACGGCGAAGCGCTGTTCCTCCGCTGCAACATCTGGCGTGAGGCTGCCGAGAACGTGGCCGAGAGCCTCACCCGCGGATCGCGGGTCATCGTGTCGGGTCGGCTCAAGCAGCGGTCCTTCGAAACCCGTGAGGGCGAGAAGCGCACCGTCGTGGAGCTCGAGGTCGACGAGATCGGTCCCTCGCTGCGTTACGCCACGGCCAAGGTCAACAAGGCCAGCCGCGGTGGCGGTGGCGGCGGATTCGGCGGCGGTGGTGGCGGAAACAGTGGCGGCGCCCCGCGCGGCGGCGGTTCCGATCAGCAGCCCAAGGACGATCCGTGGGGCAGCGCCCCCGCGGCCGGTTCCTACAGCGGCAGCGACGACGAACCGCCCTTCTGACAACGCTTTACATCATTTGAGAAAGAGATAGATCCATGGCCAAGTCCAGCAACAAGCGGCGGCCGGCGCCCGAGAAGCCGGTCAAGACCCGCAAGTGCGTGTTCTGCTCCAAGAAGGGCAAGAACCAGAACATCGATTACAAGGACACCGCGCTGCTGCGCACCTACATCAGCGAGCGCGGCAAGATCCGTGCCCGTCGGGTGACCGGCAACTGCGTCCAGCATCAGCGCGACGTCGCCGTCGCCGTCAAGAACGCCCGCGAGGTGGCTCTGCTGCCGTTCGGCTCGTCGACGCGGTAGGGGAGAGATACACGATGAAGCTGATTCTCACCGCTGAAGTCGAGCACCTCGGTATCGCCGGCGACACCGTCGAGGTCAAGGACGGCTACGGCCGTAACTTCCTGCTGCCCCGCGGCCTGGCCATCGTGGCCAGCCGTGGCGCCGAGCGTCAGGCCGCCGAGATCCGCCGTGCCCGCGAGATCAAGGAAGTCCGTGGCGTCGAGCACGCCAACGAGCTCAAGACCGCGCTCGAGGGTCTGGGCGCCGTGACGCTGCCGGTGAAGGCCGCTGCCGACAGCGGCAAGCTGTTCGGCTCGGTCACCCCGGCCGCGGTCGTCACCGCCATCAAGAAGGCCGGCGGCCCGAACCTGGACAAGCGCACCGTCGAACTGCCCAAGGCTCATATCAAGGCCACCGGCACGCACCAGATCGGTGTGAAGTTGCACCCCGGCGTCACCGCCGCGGTCGCGCTGAACGTCACCGCCGAGTAGCTCACGCAGTCAAACGCCCGGGTGGGGAGCTTCGTGCTCGCCACCCGGGCGTTGCTGTATCCGTCAGCGAACAAGTTCTGGAAACTTACCCACAGCAACGTCAACCTGCTGTTAACCTCGTTGGCCTTTCGGGGCAACGCAACACGCCCGAAAGGGCAACCCGCCGAGACACGCCCAACCTTTTGATGTCCACAGCCGCGGAATCCCGGAAACCGGCGCTGACCTGCCGTGGTCGTGGTAGTCCGACAGTTCATCCACAGGTTCTCCCCAGCCCGTCAACACGGCGCGCCGGGGCTGTCCACACGCCATCCACAACTCTACTAACAAGGCCCGATTGCGTGCCGCCGAGCAAAGCCTTACGTTGACCGTCGCAGGTGCGTCGACAGCTTTGTCGGTGGGCCGCTGTAGCGTGTTGATCGAACGTATTTGCGATAGATCTGATAGTGGAGGTGGGGGCGCTTCGTGGCTGTCGTAGACGACTTCAGTCATCCCGGTGGACACTCCGATCTGCAGGAGCCGCCGCGCGAGGACATCGGCCGCCAACCCCCGCAGGACATGGCTGCCGAGCAGGCGGTGCTGGGCGGCATGCTGCTGTCCAAGGACGCGATCGCCGACGTCCTGGAGAAGATGAAGCCGGCCGATTTCTACCGACCCGCGCACCAGGATGTGGCCGAGGTGATCCTCGACCTCTACGACCGCGGTGAGCCCGCCGACGCGGTCACCGTCGCCGCCGAGCTGGACCGCCGGGGTCAGCTGCGCCGCATCGGCGGTGCGCCGTACCTGCACACCCTGATCTCCACCGTGCCGACGGCCGCCAACGCCGGCTACTACGCCACCATCGTGGCGGAGAAGGCGCTGCTGCGTCGCCTGGTCGAGGCGGGCACCCGGGTGGTCCAGTACGGCTACGCCGGGGCCGACGGCGCCGACGTGGCCGATGTGGTGGACCGGGCGCAGGCCGAGATCTATGACGTCACCGAGAATCGGAACCAGTCCGAGGATTTCGTGGCGCTGGAAGACCTCCTGCAGCCGACCATGGACGAGATCGACGCCATCGCCTCCCAGGGCGGTATCGCGCGCGGCGTGCCCACCGGGTTCACCGATCTGGACGAGATCACCAACGGGCTGCACGCCGGGCAGATGATCATCATCGCGGCCAGGCCTGGCGTTGGGAAGGCGCTGGCGCTGGATACGCCGCTGCCGACGCCGACCGGGTGGACCACCATGGGTGATGTCGCGGTGGGGGATGAGTTGCTGGGTGCCGACGGCGAGCCCACCCGGGTGGTCGCCGAGAGCGGCATCTTGCTCGGTCGCCCGTGCTACGAGGTCGAATTCTCCGACGGCACCGTGATTGTCGCCGACGCGCAGCATCAGTGGCCGACGGGCTTCGGGGTGCGCTCCACCATTCAGCTGCGCTCCGGGCTGGATACCGTGGCGCCGGCCGGGTCGCCCGTGCCGTCCTCGCACGGAACCGCCACGGTGCTGGCGCCGCCGCTGCAGATCGTGGAGGTGCGGCGCGTCGACAGCGTGGCCGTGCGCTGCGTGCAGGTGAACAACCATGCGCACCTGTATCTGGCCGGTCGTGGCATGGTGCCCACTCACAACTCCACACTGGGCCTGGACTTCATGCGGTCCTGCTCGATCAAGAATCAACTGGCCAGCGTCATCTTCTCGCTGGAAATGAGCAAGTCCGAAATCGTCATGCGACTGCTGTCGGCCGAGGCGAAGATCAAGCTCGGCGATATGCGCTCCGGGCGGATGAGCGATGACGACTGGACCCGCCTGGCCCGCCGGATGAGCGAGATCTCCGAGGCACCGCTGTACATCGACGACTCACCGAACCTGACGATGATGGAGATCCGGGCCAAGGCGCGACGTCTCAAGAAGAAGGCCGATCTACGACTTATCGTCGTCGACTACCTACAGCTGATGAGCTCGGGCAAGAAGTACGACTCGCGCCAGCAAGAAGTTTCGGACTTCTCCCGAAGCCTGAAGCTGATGGCCAAGGAACTCGACGTCCCGGTGATCGCGATCAGTCAGCTGAACCGTGGTCCCGAGCAGCGCACCGACAAGCGGCCGCAGGTGTCCGATCTTCGCGAGTCGGGTTGCCTGACCGCCAACACCCGAATCCTGCGGGCCGACACCGGTGCCGAGGTCACCTTCGGTGAGTTGATGGCGACCGGCGAGCGGCCGCTGGTGTGGTCGCTCGACGAGCGCAAGCGCATGGTGGCCCGGCCGATGACCAATGTGTTCTACAGCGGGCATAAGGAGGTCTTCAAGCTGCAGCTGGCGTCTGGCCGCGAGGTGGAGGCCACAGCCAACCATCCGTTCATGACACTGGATGGCTGGGTGTCGTTGGGCGACTTGACCGTCGGGGACAAGCTTGCGACGCCGCGGATGGTGCCCGAGCCGGTGCACACCGAGCGGATGGATGAGTCCGAGATCGTGATGCTGGCGCACATGATCGGCGACGGCTCGTGCGTGAAGCGTCAGCCGATCCGGTACGCGTCGATCGACGAGGAGAACCTCGTCGCCGTGGCCCGGGCCGCCACCCACTTCGGGATCACCGCGGTGCGCGACGACTACCCGGCGGCGCGGGTAACCACGCTGCGGATGCCGGCGCCGTACCGGTTGACCCATGGCAAGCGGAACCCGATCGCGGCCTGGCTGGACTCGCTGGGACTGTTCGGGCTGCGGAGCTACGAGAAGTTCGTGCCGAAGCCGGTTTTCGCGCTGCCGAATGATCAGGTGGCGCTGTTCCTGAAGCATCTGTGGGCCACCGACGGGGCGGTGCGCTGGGATGCCAAGGTCGGACAGGGCCGGATCTACTACGCCACCACCAGCCGGCAGCTCGCCGATGACGTGGTGCAGTTGTTGTTGCGTGTCGGGGTGTACGCGCGGATCAAGCGGGCCCAGAAAACAGGGTACCGGGACTGCTGGCATGTGCTGATCTATGGCGGCGAGAATCAGAAGCGCTTCCTGACCGATGTCGGTGTGCACGGTGCGCGGGGTGTGCTGGCGCGCGATGTGTTGAGCCATCTGACGGCCATCAGCTGCAACACCAACCTGGACACCGTGCCGAAAGAGGTTTGGCAGCAAGTCAAGTCGGCGTTGGTCCGCGAAGGGATGACGCGCCGGCAGTTTGCCGCGGCGATGGCGATGGGTACGCAGTTCTGCGGCTCTACGATGTGGAAGCACTCGCCGAGCCGAGCACGGCTGCGCCGTGCAGCCACCTTGCTGAAGGACGAGGCGCTGCACGACCTGGCGACCAACGACGTGTTCTGGGACGAGATTGTCGAGATAACCAGCATCGGTATGCATGACGTGTTCGACGGGACTGTCGACGGAACACATAACTTTGTGGCGCAGGGCATTTCGGTCCATAATTCACTAGAACAGGATGCCGACATGGTGATGCTCTTGCATCGGCCGGATGCGTTCGACCGGGAGGACCCGCGTGGCGGCGAGGCCGACATCATCCTCGGCAAGCACCGGAACGGTCCGACCGCGAATATCACTGTGGCGCACCAGCTTCACTTGTCGCGGTTTACGAACATGGCGCGGTAAGTCGGGCTCTCTTGTGGCTTCCCGAGTTTAATGTCCAAATCCCAACTCAAATGTCCAGACGATGTCCAATTGGACATGAAAGTGGGATTTTCAGTGTTCCCGTACGCGCCCTAGCGAGGACGCGCACCTCCTGCCCGGCGCATAGGGACGACCCTCCTCAACGACGACAAAATGGACACGCAATTGAAAGTCCCGTTTCGGCTTAATCGGCTGTCCCAAACATGCTGTCATGGAGCAGGATTCGCGCTTCAGGCGTCAGGCGGAACCGATAAGGGTCTTTGAAGAGTGTCGAAAGAGCCACGAATCACCGCAACCGCGGCCAGCTAGCACCGCCGAACCGAGACGTGGGATTTCGTCGGCTGATCCAGGTGTCCCGGCGGCCAGTGGCCGACGGCCTCAGCGCGAGGCGCGGGCGTCCAGGATGGCCTCGGGCCCGATGTCTCCGCGATCGATCAACGCCTGCTCGTGCTCGGCGACGCGGCTCGCCGTCCTCTGGTGGAACGTCTTGCCACGGCTGCTGAGATACACGCGGATCTTGCGTCGGTCGGCGCCGTCGACCTCGCGGTAGGTCAGGGCGTTGGAGATCAGCTTGTCGACCACCCGGGTCAGGGTCGCGCTGTTGGTGCCGGTGCGCTCCACCAGCTCCGTCATCGTCAGTCCGTTCTCGTCGCGTAGGACCTGCAGGACCAGCCAGTGATCGGTGGCCAGGCCGCTGGGCTTCAGGAGCGTGTCCAAGTCGGCGGCCAGCACCCGTGCGGCCCGCGTCAACGTTACGGCCAAGTTTCCCATCGCCTGCCCCCTTGCTCAAGAAGGTCTCATCTTAAATACTTTCATCTGAGATGATAGACCCACCCCGGCGGGAACGGCCGTCGGACTTCACCATCGCGATGGTGGTGCCGCTGCAGGGCACCGCCGGTCTTTTCGGGCCCTCGTGCGAATCGATGAGTGACCTGGTGGTCCACGACCTGAACGCCGGCGGCGGCATCCTGGGCCGCGAGGTGAAGGCCATCCTGGTGGACGGCGGTGACCAGCCTGCCCGGGTCGCCGCCGAGGTGGACGCGCTGATCTCGGACGGCAGCGTCGATGCCGTCACCGGCTGGCACATCTCGTCGGTGCGCCACGCGTTGGCTCCGGTGGTGACTGATCGGGTGCCGTACGTCTACCCGGCGCTCTACGAGGGTGGTGAGACCCGGGGCGGTATCTACTGCGGCGGCGAGACGCCGCGCATCCAGATCGAGCCGGCGCTGCGGTGGATGCGTGAGCAGATGGGTCTGCGGCGCTGGTTCGTGGTCGGTGACGACTACGTCTGGCCACGGCGCTCGTCGCTGGCTGTCGATTCGTACGCGCGCGAACTCGGCCTCGAGGTTGTGGGCCAGGCGTTTGTCGACCTCGGTGATCACCAGGTCAACCAGGTGATCAAGAAGATCTCGACCACCGACTGCGACGGTGTTCTGATGTTGCTGGTGGGTCAGGACGCGGTGGCGTTCAACCGGGCGTTCGCCAAGGCGGGTCTGGATCAGCAGTTGGTACGGTTCACGCCGTTCATGGACGAGAACATGGTGCTGGCCAGCGGGCCTGCCGCCACCACCAATCTCTTCGTGTCGGCGTCGTACTTCCGGTCCCTGGTCGACGCCAATTCGATGGATCTGACGAGTCGGTACAACGCGTTGCATCACCTGGGCGCGCCACCGATCACGGTTGTATCCGAATCCTGTTACGAAGGTGGGTATCTGCTCGCAAATCTGGTCGAGCGGGCCGGCTCCACAGCGGTGTCCGACATCGACGCCGCCATGGACGGAACTGCCTACGACGGACCGCGGGGTACGGTCGAGTTCCGGGGTGGGCGCGCGCACCAGGCGGTGCATCTGGCGGTGGCCAACGGGCTGGACCTGGAGATCGTTACCACGTTGAAACCTCTGCGCTGACCGCGTGCTCCGATTCTCCGCGTTGACAGTTGCCTCCAGATAAAATACTTTCATTTGAGTATAACGATCGTGGCTGATCCGCCCGCTCGTGCCGGCACCCGCAGGAGCTCAAATGCCTTTCGTCACCGACCGCATGCAGGAGTTCAACCATGCTTCTGCTCAGAACCATTCTGCGGGAGCAGGTTTCGACCCGGTGGCGCTGGCCGCCAGGCTCGGCGACACCATTCTGGGGCAGTCCGGTGCCGTCGAGGCTGTGGTGCGCGCCCTCACCCTGTCGTGGGTGGGCCTCACCGACCCCGGTCGGCCGCTGGCCAATCTGCTGTTCGTCGGGCCCACCGGAGTGGGCAAGACCGAACTGGTCAGGTGCATCGCCGCTGAACTGCGATCCGGTCCCGACGACATGTGCCGTATCGACATGAACGCCTTGGCCCAAGAGCATTACGCCGCGTCGTTGTCGGGTGCGCCGCCTGGATACTCCGGCAGCAAGGAGTCGCACAGCCTGTTCGACCGCTCCATCGTCGAGGGCGACCTGTACCGGCCGGGCATCGTCTTGTTCGACGAGATCGAGAAGGCCGACCCCACCGTGCTCAGAGCCCTGCTGCAGATCCTCGACCACGGCGAACTCCGGCTGGCCAACGGCCAGCAACGCATCTCGTTCCGCAACAGCTTCGTGTTCCTGACGTCCAACCTGGGATCGAAAGAGGTTGCGCAACTGCAGCAACGGCAACGTCGACGGCTTCGGTGGGGCAGTCGTGCCGCCGATCACCAGACGGTGATCGTCGAGGCGCTCGAGCGGTTCTTCGACCCGGAGTTCTTCAACCGCATCGACGAGACGGTCGTCTTCGACGCGCTGGACCCGGTGTCGGCCGGGGCGGTCACCCGGCGCGAGATCGGCCTGCTGAAAGCGAAGCTGCGGCGCCGCTCGGTCGAACTGACGGTCGACGATTCCGTGGTGGAGATGCTGATCGACCGCGGTTTCGATCCGGTGTACGGCGCGCGGGGCCTCAAGCGGGTGCTGCGCGTGCACCTGCATGAACCCATCGCACAGAAACTGGTTGAGTCGGGCCACCGCAGCGGTGTGCCCGTGGAACTACGAGCCGTCGCGTCGTCGCGGGGCGTCGAGGTGACGGCCGAACAGATCGAGCCACAGCTGGACATGCGTGAAGGGATTGCAGGATGAGAGTTGACGAGTACGCCGGCTTCGACGCCGTGGGGCTGGCCCGCCTGTTGGCCGACGGACAGGTCGGCGCCGCCGAACTCGCCGAGGTCGCGGCTGCGGCAATCGACGCGGTGAACCCGCGGATCAACGCAGTGATCGAGACCTGGCAGGCCGATCCCGACGTGGTGTCGGCGGCCGGACCGTTGGCAGGTGTCCCGTTCCTGGTCAAGGACCTGGGCGTGGCACTGGCGGGTCGACGCAACGAACTGGGCAGCCGGCTGGCCGAAGGCAACGTCGCAACAGCTAATTCTGTTCTGGCGCAGCGGTTCGTCGATGCCGGTCTGGTGCCGTTGGGGCGCACTACCACACCTGAGTTCGCCTGGAGCACCATCACCGAGTCCGTGCTGGCGGGCATCACCCGCAACCCATGGGATCTGTCCCGGTCACCGGGCGGATCAAGCGGTGGAGCCGCGGCGATCGTCGCCGCGGGTGCGGTCCCGCTGGCGCACGCCACCGACGCGGCGGGATCGATTCGCATCCCCGCTGCCAGCTGCGGTGTGTTCGGGCTGAAGCCGGGGCGGGGGCGGGTGAGCAACGGGCCCGCTCTCGACGAAGCCGTCAGCGGTCTGGCCGCCCAGCTGGGCGTCAGCCGGTCGGTGCGTGACAGCGCGGCCCTGCTGGACGCGGTGTCCGGCGCCGATCCCGGCGCACCGTTTAACCTCGCTGCGCCGCAGCAGTCCTATCTGTCGGCCACCCAGGAAGATCCGGCGGGGCTGCGGATCGCGCTGATGCTGGACAGCTGGGGCGGCCTACCGGTCACTGCGGCCGTGCGTCAGGCCACCTCGGCTGTGGCGGCCCTGTGTGAAGATCTCTCCCATCGGGTCGAGCAGGCCGTCCCGAACCTCGGAGTGGGGTGGCACCAGTTCGTCGCCGACAGCGCCGTGCTGTGGTCGGCGAATGTGGCCGCCTGGATCGACGACGCGGCCTCGGCCACCGGCCGGCCCGTCGACCACACCATGCTTGAGCCGCAGACCCTGGCGGTGCACCGCACGGGTCGGGCACTGACCGCCGTCGACGTGATCCGCGCCCTGGATGCCCGCAACACCCTCACCCGCACCGTCGCACCGTTCTTCGACACGTTCGACGTGTTGCTCACGCCGACGTTGCCGGATGTCGCTGTGCCGGTGGGGGAGTACACCGCGTCCACCGATGATCTCGACGGATTCCGCTGGACCGACCGCCTGTTCACCGGTTCGCCATTCACCGCTTTCGCCAACGCAGCCGGACTCCCCGCGATGACGGTCCCGCTGTCGTCGGATCCGGTCAGTGGTCTGCCCATCGGTGCACACTTCGTCGCGCGGCAGGGCGGCGAGAGGATGCTGCTCCAGCTGGCCGCTCAACTGGAGCGCGCGGCCTCGTGGGCTGACCGCCGTCCACCGGTATGGGCGGGGGCCCTGGGCTGAAGGGCCACTCGCACGTCACCGTGGACGTCGCCGTGGACACGTTCAAGGCGCTCGCCGATCCCGTGCGGCTGGACCTGTTGCGGTGCGTCGCGGCGATCGACGAAATGGCCTGCACCGATCTGGTGGCGCGATCGAACGTGTCGAAGTCCACGGTGTCCTATCACATGAAGGCACTGCGCAACGCCGGGCTGATCGACGTGCGCAAGGATGGCCGGAACTATTTCTACCGGTACCGGTCCGACGGACTCACGGTGTTGTCGGCCACCCTCGCTCAGATCGGGCGTTGAGCTGTCCTGGCCAGGTGCTCGAAGAGCAGTCGTGTTGTGGCCGTGGGGTTCTGATCCACGAAGAAATGCCCGCCGTCGATGGCGGCGGTTTCCAACCGGCTGCAGCGGGGTGCCCAGACGTCGGTGATGTGGTGCCGGCGGGCGATCAGACCCCGGGATCCCCACACTGCAAGGGTGGGGCAGCGGGTAGTGCGGCGCAGATCCGCCGCGTCGTGTTCCACGTCGATGGTCAGAGCGGCGCGGTAGTCCTCGCAGGAGGCCCGGATCATTTCGGGATCGGACCAGCATCGGCGGTATTCGGAAAGCTGTTGTGCTGGAAACTCATCCACCGACCCGGCACCCCAGGTGGCAACGCTGGCGCCGAAGAAGAAGTCCGGATCGGCGCCGATCAGAGTCTCGGGCACCGGATGCGGCAGGCTCAGGAAGTACCAGTGCCAGTACCCCGTCGCCATGGCGTGGTCGACATCGGTCACCATGGTGTGAGTCGGCACGATGTCCAGCAGCGTCAGCGACAGAATGGCGTCGGGGAAGTCCAGCGCGGCGCGGTGTGCACAGCGTGCGCCGCGGTCGTGGCCCACCAGGTGGAAGCGGTCGAATCCCAACCGGGACATCAACTGCACCTGGTCGGTGGCCATGGCGCGAAACGAGTAGGTGGAGTGGTCCGGCGCCGAGGCCGGCTTGCTGGAATCCCCGTATCCACGAAGGTCGGCGCACACCACGGTGTAGCGCGACGACAGTGCTGCGGCCACCGGAGCCCACATCGCCAGCGTCTGCGGATACCCGTGCAACAGCAGCACCGGCGGCCCCTGGCCTCCGACGCGGCAGTGCACCGTGGCGCCGTCCACCGCGAGAAACCTGTCGTCGAAGCCGTCGAACAGGGGAACGATCATGCTCCTCTCCATCAAAAGGCGGCGCACACAACCATTTCGGTTGATTGCGCCGCCTCCCTCGGATCAGGCCTCGACGGACTTCTCGTAGGGGATGGTGCCCACCGGGCAGTCCGCCACACCGATGGTGTCGCGGGTGAAGCTCTCGACGTTCTCTCTGGCCTTCTCGGCGTCGGTCACCCACAGGCGGTAGAAGTCGAAGGGGCATTCGGCGATGCCCCGGTCGCCGTCGCCGGCGGCGTTCACGCCGGAGTAGCCGCGGTGCAGCAGCTTGAACAGGTGGTTGGTGGACTGATCGCTCTGGCGGGCCTCCCTGATGGCCGACACCGACAGCTGTGCGAACTGCATCCCGAACTCCTCGGTCCCGGTCTCACCCAGGGTGCGCCCGTCGAACCCGATGATCGAGGAGTGGCCGAAGTAGGTGTACACACCGTCGAAGCCGGCAGCGTTGGCCACCGCGACATAGACGTTGTTGGACCATGCCATGGCTTTGGCCATGGTGACGGTCTGCTCCACCGCCGGGTACATGTAGCCCTGGCAGCGCACGATCAGTTCGGCGCCCTTCATGGCGCAGTCCCGCCAGATCTCGGGGTAGTTGCCGTCGTCGCACACGATCAGCGAGACCTTCAGCCCCTTGGGGCCGTCCACCACGTAGGTGCCGTCGCCGGGGTACCAGCCTTCGATCGGCGTCCAGGGCAGGATCTTTCGGTACTTCTGCACGATCTCACCGCGGTCGTTGATCAGGATCAAGGTGTTGTAGGGCGGCTTCTTGGGATGCTCTTCGTGTCGTTCGCCGGTGATGCTGAACACGCCCCAGGTGCCGGCGTCGCGGCAGGCGGCCGAGAAGATCTCGGTCTCGGGTCCGGGCACCGTCGTCGCGGTGTCGTACATCTCCTGCTCGTCGTACATGATCCCGTGCGTGGAGTACTCGGGGAACACGATCAGGTCCAGCCCCGGGAAGCCGGGTTTCACGCCGCGGACGATCTCGGCGATCTTGTGCGCGTTCTCGATCACCTCGGCGGTGTTGTGCAGGCGGGGCATCTTGTAGTTGATCACCGCCACCCCGACGGTATCCGGGCTCGACGTGATGTCGCCATGACGCATGGTGCTTCTCCTTGTGTGTTGTGTGGTTACTTCGTGGTGGTGCATGAGGGAAAACGTTGGGACTCAGCTGACCTCAGCAAGCTGGCGGTGAGATCCGGCGCCGACGGGCGCCGGTGCGCGCCGGCTCAGGGCGGCAGCCACGCCGACGAGCACGACCACCGTGGCGGCCAGCGTGACGGTGGCGCCCGGGGTGGGCCGGAACCCGGCGAGCAGCGACAGCGCGGGGACGGTGCAGGTGGCCTGGCTGAGCAGGATCGTCGACCACCCGGTGAACGCGGTGACGGCGGTGCGCTCGAGGGCGAACAGCACGAAGAACAGGCCCCACAGCAGCGCCCAGCTCAGCCACAGCACTGCCGAGAACAGGTCGCGCACCACGTAGGCCGACACCACGGCGTAGCTGAGAGCCGCGACGGCCACGAACAACGAGAACCAGCCCAGTCCGCGCAGGTCGAGCCCGGTCAGGCCGGCGACGCCGACGTAGAGATAGGTGAACCCGAATAGGTACAACCCGGAGGCCTGGAGTAGCAGTGCGCTGTCGGCTCCGGCCTGCAGTATGAGGGTGGTGGGGATCACGCACTGCAGCGCTCCGACGAAGAGGTTCATCGGGGCCGCGGCGCGCAGGCTGATGATTCCCAGTAGTGAGAGTCCGTTGAGCAGTAACACCGCTCCGACGTAGAGCAGTCCAACGTTGGACATCCGAAACCTCCATCGAGTTCATATGAAAAACTCTCAAATGAGAGTAAGTGATGATCATCACTTCGTCAATGGGTCGGAGGTCAAAGTCCCAGGTATTGCTCAAACGCACTGCTGTGCAACGTTATTTGAACCGCTCGTTTGAAACGTGCTGTCGCCCGGAAACATTGACGCAATACCGTCCGGTGTGCTGTTCTTCCAACGTCGCAAGTCCATCGAACAATCGTGAGGAGTCGTCGATGACGACCACCCAACTGGAGCGGGCCTCCGTCGCCGATCCGAACTCCGGCCTCCATGACATCGGTACCCTCCCGCCGTTGGGCGTGGTCCCCACCCACATGCATGCGCAGGTGATCCGACCGCATCGTTACGGTGATGTGGCGCAGGCATTTCAGCCCGAAGTGGTGCCGACACCCCGGATCGGTCGCGGCGAGGTGCTCGTCGCCGTCATGGCCGCCGGCGTCAACTACAACAATGTCTGGGCGGCGCGCGGCTATCCGGTGGACCAGGTGGCCACCCGGCAGCGGCGCGGAGAGGCCGAGGATTTCCACATCGGTGGCTCGGACGCCTCGGGCATCGTGTATGCCGTCGGCGACGGTGTGCAGGGTGTCGACATCGGCGACCAGGTGGTGATCCACCCCGGCGTGTGGGACGCCGATGATCCCTGGATCGCCGGCGGCGGTGATCAGATGATTGCCCCGAGCGCCAGGATCTGGGGGTACGATACCAACTACGGCTCCTTCGGCCAGTTCGCCCGCGTCCAGGCCCATCAGCTGCTTCCCAAGGCCGCACACCTCAGTTGGGCCGAGGCGGCCGCACCGACCCTGGTCGGCACCACGGCCTACCGGATGTTGCACGGCTGGGCGGGCAACACCGTGGCGCAGGGTGACCTGGTTCTCGTCTGGGGTGGCTCCGGTGGACTGGGCACCCAGGCCTGCCAGCTGGTCCGGGAAGCCGGTGGTCGTGCCGTCGCAGTGGTCTCCGATGACGACCGTGGCCGGTACGCCATGGAATTCGGCGCCATCGGCTACATCAACCGGCGCGAGTTCGACCACTGGGGCGTCCCGCCCCTGGTGGACGACGCGGCAGGTCAGAAAGTGTGGACCGCGGGAGCGCGGGCCTTCGGCAAGGCGATCTGGGGCATCGCAGGATCGCGCGAAGATCCCGCCATCGTCTTCGAGCATCCCGGTGCCGCCACGGTTCCCACCAGTGGATTCGTGTGCCGTCCCGGAGGCATGGTTGTGATCTGCGCGGGGACAACGGGTTTCGATGCCATGGTGGACCTGCGTTACCACTGGACTCGGCAGAAGCGGTTCCAGGGGTCGCACGGCACCAACGACGCTCAGGCCGTGGCGTACAACCAACTGGTTCTCGATCGGAAGATCGACCCGGGCCTGGGCCGGGTGCTGCCGATGTCCGACATCGGCCTGTCGCACGCGCAGATGAGTCGCGGTGAGGAGGTTTTCGGCAACACCGTGCACCTCGTGGGCGCCGACTCTCCCGACCAGGGCCGGGTCTGAGCATGCGGGCCTGGCGGGTCACCCGGCACGGCGACCCCAGGGACGTACTGCGTCTCGACGAGGTCGAGCCACCTGCGCCGGCCGCGGATCAGGTCGAGGTGGCCGTGCTGGCGGCGTCGTGTAACTTCGCCGACGTCCTGCTGTGCCGAGGACGCTACCAGCAGCGCCCGGCTCTGCCGTTCACCCCGGGTCTGGAGGTGTGCGGCCGGGTCACCCGCGTCGGGCCGGGGGCGGACACCGCACTCGTCGGTGCCCGAGTGGTCGGCCAACCGCTGCTGCCACACGGCGGTTTTGCCGAGACGGCGCTACTGCGTGCCCAGCACTGCCACCTCGTTCCGCCCGATGTCGACGACCTGACGGCGGCCACCGCGCATCTGACCCAGCTCACCGCCTGGCTGGGCCTGCACCGGCGTGGGGCGGTGCAGGCGGGGGAGACGGTGGTCGTCACCGCCGCCGCCGGCGGTGTCGGGTCGGCGGCCGTACAGATCGCGCGCGCCGCGGGAGCCGTCGTCATCGCCGTCACGTCCGGACCTGACAAAGCCGCCACTGCACGACGTCTGGGGGCACACCACGTCGTCGACCGGTCCGGTGATGTCATCGGAGACATCCGGCGACTGGCACCGCACGGCGTGGATGTCGTCTTCGAATCGGTGGGCGGGCAGGCCTTTGCGCAGGCCACCAGATACGTCGCCTTCGAAGGCCGCATCATCGTCGTGGGCTTCGCCGGCGGCGACACCCCGCGCGCCGCACTCGACCACACGATGGTCAAGAACTACACCATCGCAGGACTGCACTGGTCGCTGTACCGCGACCACCACCCGAGCCTGGTCCGTGAGGGCCAGAACGCCGTCTTTGCGCTGCTGGCCGCGGGACAGCTCACCCCCGACGTCACCCCAGTGCCCTTCGCCGATCTCCCGACAGCGCTCGAACAGCTTGCTGCCGGGCGCATCCGTGGCAAGGCCGTCATCACCGTCGACAAGAACCAGGACACCCCATGACCACGTACCGCCACCTCCACGTCGAACACCGCGGCACGGTCGCCGTCATCACCCTCGACCGGCCGAAATCGCTGAACGCACTGTGCAACCAACTGACCGAGGAACTTACGGCGGCATTGGACGCCACGGAGGCCGACGACGGTATCGGCGCGGTGGTGTTGACCGGGAGCGCCAAGGCCTTCGCCGCCGGGGCTGACATCGCAGAGATGCAACCGAAGTCGTTCGCCGAGGTGTATCTCGAGGACTTCATCACCAGCAGCTGGGAACGGCCGGCCACAGTACGCAAACCCATCATCGCCGCAGTGGCCGGCTACGCCCTCGGGGGCGGCGCCGAGCTGGCGATGAGCTGCGACTTCATCATCGCCGCGGACACCGCGAAATTCGGCCAGCCCGAGATCACCATCGGCATCCTGCCCGGCGCCGGCGGAACCCAACGCCTCACCCGCGCGGTCGGGAAATCCAAGGCCATGGACATGGTGCTGACCGGACGCACCATCGACGCCGAGGAAGCCGAGCGCATCGGACTGGTGGCGCGTGTGGTGCCCGCCGCCGCGCTGGTCGACGAGGCGGTGGCGGCGGCGGTGAAGATCGCCGGCTACTCGCGGCCGGCGGTGCTGATGGCCAAGGAAGCGGTCAACAGCGCATTCGAAACCCCTCTGCGCGAGGGCCTTCGATTCGAACGGCGACTGTTCCACGCGGCGTTCGCCACCGACGGCCAGAGCGAGGGCATGGCGGCGTTCCTCGACAAGCGCACCCCCACCTTCAACCACCGATGATGACGAAGGAGCACCCGACCATGGTCGCACCCATTGCACTGCCGCGTGTCCTGCGGATCGGCGGCGGCGCCGTCCAGCACATCGGCGACGTCGCCCGTCAACTCGGAGTGAGCCGCCCACTGGTGGTCACCGACGCTTTCCTGGTGGGCACCGGCGCCGCGTCCACCGTGATAGAGAGCCTCGAGGCCGCCGGCCTGCAACCACACCTGTTCGACGGGACGGTGCCCGATCCCACCACCGACTCGCTGCAGGCCGGACTCACAGCCATCGCCGGCCACCGCTGCGACGCGGTGATCGGCTTCGGCGGCGGCAGCCCCATGGACACAGCGAAGGCACTGAGCCTGCTGGCCGGCCGGCGTGGTCAGATGCGCGACTACAAAGCCCCGCATGACAACCGCGACGGCGCCCTGCCCATCATCGCCGTGCCCACAACCGCGGGAAGTGGCTCCGAGGCCACCCAATTCACCGTCATCAGCGACAGCGCCTCGGATGAGAAGATGCTCTGCACCGGCTTGGCATTCCTGCCCACCGCCGCGGTGATCGACTACGAGCTCACCCTGTCGATGCCGGCCCGGCTCACCGCTGACACCGGCGTCGATGCACTCACCCACGCCATCGAGGCCTATGTCAGCAGACGGGCCAACGCCTTCGCCGACACCATGGCGCTCGCGGCCGTCGCCACCATCGGCCGGTACCTGCGGCGCGCGTACACCGACGGCGGCGACACCGAAGCCCGCGAGCAGATGATGCTTGCCGCCACCCAGGCCGGCATAGCGTTCTCGAATTCCAGTGTTGCGCTGGTGCACGGGATGAGCAGGCCCATCGGGGCGCACTTCCACGTCGCGCACGGACTGTCCAACGCCATGCTGTTCCCGGCGATCACCGCGTTCTCGGTGAGCGCGGGTCGCGCGCGGTATGCCGACTGTGCCCGTGCCTTCGGCGTGGCCGGTGATTCCGACGGCGACGCCGTGGCCGCCGACAGTCTGGTGTCGGCATTGCAGGAACTGTGCGCCGACGTCGAGGTGCCCACCCCGCGCGCCTACGGCATCGACCCGTCGCGCTGGGAAGCGCTAATACCCGTCATGGCGCAGCAGGCGATCGCCTCGGGTTCGCCGGCCAACAATCCGCTGATCCCCACCGAGGAGCAGATCCGTGACCTCTACGCCCAGATCTACGGTTGAGCGCCGTGACGTCCTGGCCGGCGTCACCGACAACATCGGCACCATCGAATTGAACCGGCCGGCGGCCCTCAATGCGCTGACCACCGAGATGGTGCGCGACATCCAGGCAGCCCTGACGGACTGGCAGGCACACCCGCTGACGGCGGTGCTGATCACCAGCGCACACCCGGAGGCCTTCTGCGCGGGCGGTGACATCCGGGCCGTCCGCGCCAATGTCCTGGCAGGTGAGTTCGACTGCAACACCCAGTTCTTCGACACCGAGTACCGCCTCAACCTGCACCTGTCCCGGTACCGGACCCCGGTGATCGCGCTGATCGACGGGATCTGCATGGGCGGCGGCCTCGGTCTGTCGGTGCACGGGGCCTTCCGGGTGGTCACCGAGAACGCGGTGCTGGCCATGCCGGAGACGTCTCTCGGCTTCTTCCCCGACATCGGGGCCAGCCATTTCCTGTCCCGACTGGCCGGTGGACTGGGCGCGTACATCGGCCTGACCGGGTGCCGGTTGACGGCTGCGGACGCGCTGTACTCGGGATTGGCCACGCATTGTGTCGGTTCCGCAGAACTGGCGCAGGTGCCTGCCCGATTGGCCGATTCGCCCGGCACCCCGGTACACCAGGTCCTCGCAGGTCTGCAGCAGGAGCTGCCGCAAGACAGTGACCTACAGCGTCACCGGTCGGCGGTCGACCGGTGCTTCACGGCCACCACTGTCGACCAGGTACGGGCGCGGTTGCGTGCGGAGGGCAGCTCGTGGGCCGAGGCCACGCTGGACACCTTGGATCGGCGTTCACCGCAGAGCCTCGCGCTGACGCTCACGCTGCTGGGGTGGGGTAGGCAACTCGACCTCGCGGACTGCCTGGCCATGGAACTGGCCGCCGCCGAAGCAGTCACCAGAACTCCCGATTTCGCCGAGGGTGTCCGCGCCGTCCTGGTGGACAAGGACCAGCAGCCTCGCTGGGTTGCCCACAGCCCGTTCGAATTTCGTCCGCGATGAGAAAGCCGATCCCATGACCGACGCCTACACCGAAGTCCACCGCCACAGTCTGGCCGCGCCGCACGAGTTCTGGCGAACAGCTGCCGAGGCCATCGACTGGGCGAGCGCACCGACGGTGATCCTGGAGGACACCACCTGGTTCGCAGACGGCACCCTGAACACGGCCTTCAACGCGTTGGACCGGCACGTGCTGCAGGGGCGTGGATCAGCCCCGGCGCTGATCCACGACTCCCCGGTCACCGGAGGCCGGCTCACCTTGACCTACGGCGAGTTGCTGCAGAATGTCAAAGACACTGCTGCGGCGCTGCTTTCGCTTGGGGTGCGGACAGGTGACCGGGTGCTGATCTACTGCCCGATGATCCCCGAGGCCGTCATCACCATGCTGGCGTGTGCACGTATCGGCGCTGTGCACGTGGTGGTGTTCGGTGGCTTCGCGGCCGCGGAGCTGGCCACCCGCATCGACGACGCCCGCCCCGCCGTCATCGTCGCCGCCTCCTGCGGCGTCGAACCCACCCGGGTGGTCGAGTACAAGCCCATCCTGGACCAGGCGCTGGTCCTGGCGCAGCATCAACCGCAGTCCTGCGTGATCCTGCAGCGCCCGCAGGCGCGGGCCGCACTGCGGGACGGCGACGTCGACTGGCACCACCTGATGTCCACCGTCGCGGGAAGCGACGTCGAATGCACCGCAGTGAAATCCACCGACCCGCTATACATCCTGTACACCTCGGGTACCACCGGGCGTCCGAAGGGCATCGTGCGCGACAACGGGGGACACGCGGTCGCCCTGCAGTGGTCGATGGCCAACATCTTCGGGATCGGACCGGGGGACGTGATGTTCACCGGCAGCGACATCGGGTGGGTGGTCGGGCATTCCTACATCGTGTACGGGCCGCTGCTGGCCGGTGCGGCGACGGTGCTCTACGAAGGCAAACCGGTGGGAACCCCCGATGCCGGCGCGTTCTGGCGCGTCATCGCAGAACATTCGGTGAATGCGATGTTCACCGCACCCACCGCCATCCGGGCCATCCGGCGGGATGATCCTTCGGCCGAGCTTGTTATCGCACAGGACATCTCGAGCCTACGGGCGGTCTTCCTGGCCGGCGAACGGCTGGACCCGGACACCTATCACTGGCTCGATCAGCACCTCGGCGTGCCCGTCGTCGACAACTGGTGGCAGACCGAGACCGGGTGGCCCATCGCGTCGTGCCTGCTGGGGCTTGCGCCGATGCCGACGAAGCCGGGCTCGGCCACCGTTCCCGTTCCGGGGTACGACGTGCGGGTGCTGGATGCCGACGGTGAGGTGGTCACAGCTGGCGAAGAGGGGGCGGTGTGCCTGAAACTGCCACTGCCACCGGGTGCTTCGACCACGATCTTTGGTGACCCGGACCGGTTCCACCGCGCGTATCTCAGCGCCTACGACGGCTACTACCTCACCGGGGACGGAGGCTACTTCGACCACGACGGTTACCTCTTCATCCTCGGCCGCACCGATGACGTGATGAACGTGGCAGGGCACCGGTTGTCGTCAGGGCAGATCGAAGCGGTGGTCGGCGAGCACGCGGGCGTGGCCGAGTGCGCAGTGGTGGGCGCCCACCATCCGCTCAAGGGGCAGGTGCCCCATGCGCTGGTAGTGTCGACGACATCCCATGCCGGGCATGCCGACGAGTTGTCGGACGAACTCGCGGCACTGGTGCGCGCACGCATCGGTGGCATCGCGTCGCTGTCCCGCGTCGACATCGTGCCGGGGCTGCCGAAAACCCGCTCCGGCAAGATCCTTCGGCGGATACTGCGCCAGATCGTCGACGGCGAGCAGCCCGATGTGCCGCTCACCATCGAGAACCCGGCGGTGGTTCCGTCGATCCTGGACGTGGTGCGCCGACGGTAGGCACGGGTGCCCCGCGTTCAGAGAAAGTAGCGGTCGTGGCGGAAGTTCCACTGTTGGCGTTCCTGTCGCTGAGGCCGGCCAGATGGGCGAGCCCTTCGAAGTAGGACTCCCGGGGCGCGCCGGGGGAGAACAGGATCAGCACCTCGGCGGGCTCGTCGGCGTCGTTGCGGAACCCGTGCACGCCGCCCGGCGGGACGTAGAGGAAGTCGCCTTTGCTGGCCTCGATCCACTTGTCCCCGTCGAGGCCAGCGAGTTACGCACCGAGGCCACCCCTGACACCTTCCCGGTCGCCGCGATGGGCCCGCACACTCTGTGTTAGCGGCCACCGGAGTTGTTCGGCGGCGACGCTAAGCCTGAATCCGTGGACTGACCCGGCGTTGCGGAGCATGATTTAAGCCCTTCTTAGCGCCGCCATAGTTGCAGAGAGCGAAAGGTATTGCATCACAGTATCTTTGGACCGGTCAAGGATCTTGGACCGATTACCGCGGAGTTGCATCACAGTGACGAATCGAGGCATTGGTGCAGGTGTCTAGGAGTCAACGGTTCGCAGGCCCGTAATCGCGCCATTGATGTAGTGGACATCAAAGTGGGATTTTTGGGGGTGGACATAGTGTGGGAACGCTGTTATCGGCGCACGTCAGGGAAGTCGAGGTGGTCAGGAAAGTTGGGAAGCCACAGGCGTACGGCGGACGGCCTAACGATCTCCAGCTGGCGGTGGATTTGCGATCCGGCGCGTCATAGATAGCCGGACAACCGCAGCATAGATTTGCTATGCCAGGTATCTCATGGCTCCGTTTCCAGTAGAACGTGCCCGAGAAAGGGCGAGTTAGGAAGCCTCAGAAGGAATTAGATTCCGTCGGATCGAATTTGCCAAGGAGGGCGGCGACACGCACAGCAGTTGCTCCATTGCGGCACAATACCGTTGTACGGTCTTCCATAGGTCGTTAATCGACGACCAAAAGAGGAAGCCGAGGCCCTAGCCGGAGCGGACTCCAGCTAGGGACTCGGTTGTCTTGGCAGGACTATCGAATCCTATGCGTTCGCCGCGTAACGGCAAAGCCGTTTCGGCGACAGCGCTGCGGTCTGTAGGTGTGTGGTCATTGGCCGTGCGCGGCTATGCCGCAGATGGGGAAGAAATGACCGACAACCCGCGTGTCTACGAACTTGCGGCAGAACTTGGCTGCACATCAAAGCAGTTGATCGCCGAGCTTCACCGATTGGGCGAGTATGTTAAATCTGCTTCGCGCACGGTCGCACCAGCGGTCGTACGCACGATAAGGCGAGCCTTCGCAACAGATGTCGCTCCAACCGAAGATGCAGTCGACATTCTTGCACCTGGTATAGAGCTTCGGTTGTCGACGTTCGACGCCAGCACCTGCGTCGGCGAAACATTCGGAGAAGAACTTCAGCACGCAAGAGCGGAAAGTGCACGACTGCGTGCTTCAGGACGGAACAAGTGGGTCTCGCCGGTGCGTCGTGCCTTGCTGCGCCAACTGACCCCACTGGATACCGAACCTTCTCAACGCGACCTCAGAGAGGCCAGCCGGCAACATCGGCAATGGGCCGAGGCGTGTCTACACGGGCTTGATGACGACGAAGCCGTCATCGCCAAATGGATTGACCTGACTGGTGGTCGATATCCGATGGTCGCTGCGCGCCTCTCGCGGGAAGGCATCACTCCTGACGAGGCAGGTCTACGCCTTTCCAATAGTGGGAGAATAGATATGCAGTCACCGAGCCTCTTTGTGAGATTCCGCGCACGAAAGCTGACTCTTCGGCAAGCTCTCACCGCGGTGACGCTATGGCGCGCGATGCGCATCGCGCGTGGACAATGATCAGGTCGGAAACAGTATGGTTCGATGGTCCAAACCGAGTACCTCCAGTAACTTGCATAAGCATTCGGGTTTAGCATCGACGACCGGGCACCGCGACCGAGACGTTGAACGCCGCGACTACGGTGCAGATCTTCCCCACTCACAACAGCAGTCCGACAAAGATGATGAACGGGATCGGGAGCGCATTGCCGACACGTTCGATCGTGTGTATGACTGGGCCGCTTCCTTGGCGCCGATGCTGGTGCTACGAACGTGATCCTTGTCTTCCGACGGTAGTCGCCGGACACCAGTATCGCGAGCCAGATCAAATCTGCCGGAAAGCGCGGGGATTCGACGCCGTTGCTCTGGATAGCCAGCGACGAAAGCCGCTTCACCAAGGTTTCACCTTCGATATCTGCGGAGACGGGCCACCTACTGGCGCCGGCCTGACATATAAGCCAGTGACGTTACAGGCGTCACGTGACTAAACCGAATCCAATAACTCAGATAGCAGCCGACGGTCCTGGACGGGCGAACCGACTGCAAGTAGCTCAGTGGACACGAAAGTGGGATCTCTACCCGCGGACACGTACTGGGATCGGTTCGATTCGCACCGGTCAGCACGCGTTGGTGGACGTTTTGTGCCCATATCCCATGTCAAATGTCCACATGATGTCCATAAACCGGGATTCTTGCCACCGTTCTATCGATAGGCGAAGGGCCTGCGCGTCGTAGTGCGGGACAGCCGCCGCGCATCCTCCACCATCCTCCTCGTGGAGAATTAAACCGGAAATAAACCGGCACTGTGGGGCACCCATTCGGCTCCGAATGCAAACACCTCGGCAGACACTGCGGCGCGTATCAACGACTCGACCCCGGCCGCGTGATCCTTTCGTAGCCAGACTCAACTACAAGTGGCCCAAACTCGGCCGGTAGTCAGCCACCTCGGACTCGGCAGTAAGCAGCGCAGCCAATTCGCCCTCCTGCTGGGCAACAAACACACCGATCACTTGGCGGCACACCTCGGGCACGCTCACCCCACGCGTATCGGCAATACGTTTCAACCCGATCAGCATTGACGTGGACACGTGAAACTGCACGGCGTATTGACCGCACGAACCGTCCTCGGGCGGCAAGCCCGGTCCCACCACTACGGGATCATCTGCTCCGAATTGGTCCACCTCCGCACGGCCCGTCCTATCAACGACCCCACCACCGGCGACGTCCGCAGTGCGGTCGGCGGAGTCCCGGAACTCCTCATGGCTGAACAAACCCATTCGGGCAACGTTAGACCTTGAAGACCTCCGAAGCCGCCGAGTGAGCGGCACCGCTCGCTGTGGCAGGCCGACAGCGAGCGGTTTGCCGTGGAGCTGTTCGCTCCGATGCGAGCCAGAGCAGCCTCACGCGTAACCTCTCCACATGCCGCGCAAACTGACTGACGACGAAATCACGGCGCTTCTCGACAGCCGTCCGGGCTGGGCGATCTTGACCACCATTGACAAGGACGGGTTCCCACACACCGTGCCGCTGGGCTACTTTCGGATCGGCGGTGACATCGTCATGGGCGTGCGAGATGGCACGCGCAAAGTGGCCAACGTGGAGCGCAATCCGAACGTGAGCGTCATGCTCGAAGCCGGCTCGACCATGGCGGATATCCGCGGCGTGATGTTCCAAGGTCACGCGCGCATCGCTCGGGAACCCGCTGAAACACTGGAGCTCGCGCGGCACGGTGCCCGGTCGCGCGGCGTGCCAGAGTCCGAGTGGCCCACCGCGCCGAGACCGGGTGCCACCTACATCTACGTAACCCCCGTGCGGACCCTGTCGTGGGACTACGGCGCCTCGGCGTCGGACGACGAATAGCCGTGGCGGACCTCGAGTCCGCCGCGGGTGTCGTTCACCTCAGGGCAGTCCCGCCACATGAGCTGTCCCGCACTCACATGACCTGCGTCGAGATGGCATCACATACCAAACATGGCCAAAAAGGGGAACGCTGCGCCAACGGGTGGACCCCGACTCCAGTGGACATGACAGTGGGAGTGCAGGCTGTGACACGGGGTGGGTTGTTGCGGCTCGCCGCAGCTCAGCCGGCGCGCGTGTGGACATCAAACTCGGGAAGCCACAACCGCTGTGGCTTCCCGAGCTTTAATTCGACACCTCAAGTCGAATGTGCACGCGGTGTCCATAGGTGCGGGATCATCAACAGTGCGAGTCTCGGTTCGCTCTGAAGGCAGGGACTGAACGAGTCACTTGAACTAACACACGGGTACGAGAAATCAACGGAGTAGGCGATGACAGTGCGACAGTTCGAGAGCTTCAACGTTCCGTGGGAGAAAAGCTACGGCTACGTTCAGGCGGCCAGACACGGCGATACCATCTACATCTCAGGGCAGTTCGCGCATGACGGCGACAAGCTCGTCGCTCCTGCCCCGCTCGACGATTCGGGTAACGTCACGGACTTCGGCAACATGGCCGAGCAGATGCAACAAACGTATGTGAACGCCGCCGAACTGTTGGCCCGATTCGACTCCTCGCTGGCGGACGTCATCGACGAGGTGATCTACGTGCTCGATATGGACACCGCCTTCGCTGTCGCCGGCGCAGTGAGGAAGGCTGCATACGGAACTGAGAGCCCGCAGGTCGCCAGCACCATCCTCGTGACTCCGAGACTTGCTATGCCATCCCAGCTGGTTGAGATCAAGATGATCGCGAGGGTGTAGTCGAGTCGCAGGCGGATGGTCCGCTGCCGTGGACGTGATGGTGGATTTTCGGTCCCGGACATCGCGCGGGATACTCGCGCTCGACTCAGATTTTCTGCGCAGCAACGCGACTCACACGTGATCGGCACGGTCACCCTCACGCACGAGTCGGGGAGTTACCGCGACTCAGTCGGGGCTCGGCCCCGGCTGACACACCGGGCACCACCACGTGCGGCGCCGTTCCGGATCGCCGGTGACCTCGGCGACGACGCGTACGGTCGTGCCGCACCGCAGGCAGGGCCTTCCGGCGCGGCCGGCCACCCAATGTTGTTCGCCCTTACGCCGATTGCCGGTGGTGACCTGCATGGCGCCCGGCGTGGTGGCCGAGTGGCGGAGCGCGCGTGCCCCCAGGTCGAGAAGCGCACCGACATCCACCTCACCGACCGGCGTCCACGGACTGTGCCCGCGAAGGAAGCACAGTTCGTTGGCCCATAGATTGCCGAAGCCTGCGACGCATCGCTGGTCGAGCAGCACGGCAACCAGGGGCCGCTCCGGCGCGACACAGATCCGGCGCATCGCCTCGGCCGGATCCCAGTCCTCGCGCAGCGGATCGGGCCCCAGATGCCCGATGACAGTCGCCTCATCGCGGGTACGCAGCAGATCCACGACGGGCAGCCGCACCCCATAGGCGGCGGGACCGTCTGTGCGCAGCAGCACCCGCACGTCGGGCATCGTCTTGCGCGGCAGCCACCGACCTTCGGCAGAGATGGTCCACGACCCGGACATCCGCAAGTGGGTGTGCAGGGTGAGACCGTCCGACAGGCGAGTCAAAAGGTGCTTGCCATGGGTGTCGTGCTCGCGCACGGTCAGGCCGGCGAGGTCGTCGGTGGCGTGGGCCGGCACGCGCAGTCGGCCGACGGTCAGCGTGCGACCTCGTAGCGCCGCGTCGAGGCGGCGGGCCAGCGCATACACGGTGTCACCCTCGGGCACCCTTCCATGGTGCCGTCAGGCGACGGCGGCGATCGTGTCGACGGTGATCTCGAATGGGCCCTGCTGCTTGTCGAGAATGTAGATCGACACCTGGTCTATGAGTGATGGGTCCATTGTCGGCGGCGCGTCGGGCGCGGGGTCAAGGCGCATGCCGACGGGCTCGAATCCGTCGACGGTCAGGTCGTAGGTTTGCATCACGCCCGCTTCGGTCGAGAAACGCTGTACGTACGACCACTTCTGGCCCTCGATGCCCGCCTTCAACAGGTAGGTCTTGCCGTCTCCCACGGCGTGGACGCGCAGCGACTCCGCGCCGGATGCTCGCCGCCCGATGTCGGGATCCCGGGGACTGCGGGCGGAGGCGAACCCACCGTTGTTCGCCAATGAGATGTCGCCGGAGAACACGAGGCCGCCATCCCCGACCGCGATTCTCGAGGTGGACCTGCCGCCCATGACGGGGTCATTGACCGTTGTCCAGGCAGGCACGTCGGCATCGTCGAGTTCCACGAGCGCGACCTCGGTACCGTCAGCGACGGCAGGCGAGCGTTCGGTCAATGGTGCTGGGCTCGTCGTCTCGTCGGCCGATTGTCCGGCGCCGGCACACGACACCAGTGCCGAGGATGCGATCACGATGCAGAGCAACCTCTGCTGAAACCGCCGGCGTTGTCGCCACCTACCCATGTGGCCAATGTAGATGGGGCACGCGCCTTGTCAACGGCGGCCGCCGGCTGCTGGGAAACTGTCGATCTGTTCGCGCAAGATGTCGCCGTGGCCTGCATGCCTGGCGAATTCCTGGATGAACATGAGCAGCGTCCACCGCATGCTGACCCTTCCTTCGCGGGGATTGTCCTTGGTGTCGTCCAGGTCGAACCTGGACGCGATCTCCCGTGACCGTTGGCTCGCGCGTTCGAACTCAACGATGACCTGTGGCAACAACTCATCCTCGGCGACGGTGAAGGTGCCCTCATCGCGACGCGCGTACCCGTCGCATTCGGATTCGTCGAGTCCTGCCCAGAAACGTTGAAACCAAATGCGTTCGGCCGCAGCGGCATGCTTCACAAGGGAGATCGGTGTGGTCAGCGACGGGACGAGCCTGCGACGGGCGTCATCCTCGGAGAGGCCGCGCGCCGTCGCGATGAGCGCTTCGCGGTTGTGGTCGAGCAGGTTCTCGATGATGGCTCGTTCGGATCCGGTCGTTATGGCGTGAAGAATCATTGTCTTTTGTTCCCATCTGTCGTGAAGAAGTCATGACTGCAGCAGTCCTTGAGGAGCGACGCGGTCAGCGCCAAAGGATTCCCGCTATCGAGCGGAGGAAAGGGGAGAAAGCCGGCCAAAGGTGCCGACAGAACAGGCGTATGAAAGTCGCCTCAGATCACCCTAGCCGCGGCGCCCACCAACCGCCACCGGCACATCACGAAGCGACAAAGATGCCGCCGGTTGCTGCCCATAATCGCCGGCAGGCTCGTAGCGTGCCCTTGTCCGGTTACCGCGAGAGCGAAGGCTTCCCTTGAGAGTGGTGAACGGTGGGTTCAAGAACGCCGAAGCACGCCGGCGCTACCTGTCTCACTACGACGAGCTACGTGTGCGCAGCCCGCAGCCCAACGTCACGCACGACATCCACACCGAGTTCGGCACGGTCCGGGTGTATCAACACGGCCCCGACGGCGGTGTCCCGGTCGTCCTGATCCACGGCTTCTTCCTGACGTCGGCGATGTGGTGGGGCCAGATCGCCGATCTGTCGGCGGATTTCACCGTGTACACCATCGACGCACCGGGCCAGCCTGGAGCGAGCATCCAAACCCGAGCAATGTTCACCCCTGCGCAATCCACCCGCGCCATCGAGGCAGTGCTGGCGGGGCTGGCGCTCGACGACGTCCATCTGGTCGGCCATTCCTACGGCGGCTGGCTGGCCACCCACATGGCCGCGCGGAATCCCGGTCGCCTGGCCAGCGTGACACTCGTGGACCCGGCCGCCACGGTGGCGCCACTGTCTGCGACATTCTGGCGCAGTCTGGCGCTGCAAGGGCGTCCGCGCACCGATCGGGCACGCCGGGCCGCGATGTGGATCACCGGCCACCCTGCGCTCGCCGAGATCTTCGGCGCCGGGTTCGACGCCTTCGCGCCCCCGATGCGTACACCGGCAGCGCGCCTGATCAGCGACCGCACGCTGCGTGCGGTCGACGTCCCGGTGCAGGTTCTGCTGGCGGGCAACACCGTTCACGACTCCGAAAGAGGTATCGCCCGGATGCGGTCAGTGGTCCCGCACTGGCGATACCACCTGTGGCCGCACGCCTCTCATGCGTTACCGGCGGAGCTGCCCGATGATGTCAACCGGTACATAGGCGTTTTGGTCGACGAACACCGCACGGGAAGGAAATGACCGCTCCAGCGATCACGCCGTCGTCCAGCGGCTGGGGTCGATCTCCAGTGTGTCGCGGTCCCAACGTCCGAGTTCCGCGGCGGCACTGTAGGTGAACTGTAGAAAATCCAGCACACACTGATCCGGATCCGCGGCCGCCCGCGCGACCTCGTACGGCAGCAGGTACTGGCGGAGTTGGGTGTCGTAGAACGCCCCCTCGGGACACCCGGGGAAGTCGGCGAATCCGTCCGGTTCGGGATAGGCGTAGGAGTAGAACGCTCCCTCGTCACCGCCGCCGGGCCAGAACCCACAGCTGCTCAACTCGTGCGAGTAGGCCTCGACCATCACCCAGTCGGCGCAGTTCGGAGTGCCACCCGGGTGGGTGGGGGCCGGTCGTCCCGAGAATCGGCTGCATGCGAGATCGAAGGAGCCCCAGAAGAAGTGCACGGGACTCACCTTGCCGATGAAGTGCGACCGGAAGCGCCCGATCACGCGGTCCGCTTGCACGAGTTGCTGCCAGAACGCCGCGGCCGCCGCAGGGTCGTAGCCGACGTGACGGTCCTGGGCGAAGGGGATCGCAGGATCAACCTCGTTGGGCTCCTTGGAAATTCGGGTGGGAACGCCCAATCGGTCGAGTATGGCCATCGTGTCGTCGTGGAACTGGGCCACGGACTTGTCGCGCAGATCCAAGCGGTCCGCGCCGCCGTCGCTCACCCGGACCGACAAGGCATGGTCGACGAAGTCGAACTCCATGTCGAAAAGCCGATTCCCCGCGGGGATCGGCGATGTCGTCAGCCCGCGCGAGGACACGTACAGCGGTGCCTGCCACCAATGATTGAGCAGCGGCGCATGGGCCAATCGGATCTTGCCGACGATCTGGGACCACATGTGCAACGTTCGGCGCGTTGGCTCCCAGTCTTCGACGCGCAGCGACGGCCATCCGCCACCCGAGATTGCTTCACTCATGTCGGTCCTTCGGTCATGGATCGCCGCCGGTCGGATACGGTTGAAACGCTACGGTCCGGTCCGTCTCGCGTCAAGATGGGTCGAATCGTCGCACCGACGCCGCGTCCCGTTAGGGTGCGGAGATGGTCGTAGGCGTCCGAGACCCCAGCCGGCGAAACGAGAACTCTCGTCGCGCCATCCTGGACGCGACCATGGCGTTGATCTGCGAGGTGGGTTATGACAACCTCTCGATCGAGGCGATCGCCCGACGGGCGTGCGTGGGCAAGCAGACGATCTACCGGTGGTGGCCGTCCAAGGGCGCCGTGGTGCTCGAAGCCGCCACGCACAGCCTCGACACCGTGATCGCCTTTCCCGATACCGCGGATCTGCTCGCAGACCTGAGGGCGCAACTCGTCGGGATCCTGGAGGTGATCACGACGACCGGATTCGGGACTGCCTATCGAGGCTTGATTGCCGCAGGCCAGTCGGATTCGACGCTGCTGCATGACGTCTTCGAGCAGATCATCGAACCGAACGTCGCGGCCTTCGGTGCCCGCCTCGCCCTCGCCAAGGAGCGCGGTGAGATCCGCGCTGACGCCGACGTGCGAAGCCTACGAGACGTGCTCTACGGCGTCATCGAGTACCGGCTGCTACACGCGATGCCGCTCGAACCACACCACATCGACACTGTCCTGCACATCGCCTTCAACGGTGTGCGCGCCTGATCAACTCGCCAAGGGAGTGATCGAATCCGGTTCCGCGGTCGGCAATCTGAGCTGCATGCTCGTCACCCGCAACGAACCGAACGACGTGACCGTGGCATACGTCGTCGACGATGCGACGAGTTGCAGCGTCACGGTCTGCCCGGGCCGCAGGGTATGCGCCACCGGCTCCAACGCCACGGTGATCGAATGCGTGCGGCCATCCAGCGTCACCGGGATCGGGGTCACCTGATCGCCCAGCACCTGTCCGGTGGAATCATCGACCAATTGCGCATAGACGTGTCGGGCAATGCCGGTGCCGCTGTAACTCAGCGTCACTTCCGGCGCACCCACGACGTGGGTTGTCGCGGCCTGCGCGGATGTCGTGAGGTTCAGCGCGTTGAATGCCCGGGAGCCGCCGAACGGCACGACACCGAACATCGGCCCGGATCCCCCGAGGAACGGCACCAGGGGCAACAGCCCACCGGAACCGGCCGACACGACAGGGCTGGCCGTGCCCGGCGGGTACCCGTCCGATGCGTAGAACTGTCCGCGCTGATCCACGAACTCGAACTGCGGGCCGGTCACCGCCTCGGTGTTGCCGTTGACGTAGCGATCGAGCCATGCCAGCGTCGCCCGTTGGATCAGCACGCCGTCGGTCGGATCGAACAGGTCACTGCACAGCCCGTGCCCGCCGCAATACCAAATAACCTTCACCGGAACACCATTGGCCATCAGTGCCCGCGCGGTGGTGTCGGCCTCCTGCAACGAGAAGAGGGTGTCGACGGTGCCCTGGATCAGCAGGGTCGGCGCGGTGATGTTGTCGATGAGGCCGCCTGGACCGAGGCGCGCCAGCCGCTCCTGCTCGGCGGCGGTCTGCTTGCCGGTCAACACGCCATAGATGGTGGCGGGCAGGATCGCCGGATTCGGCCGGGTGAACAGGGTGATGCCCGCGGTCAGGATCGCCGCCCAACTGCTCTTGAACGACGAGTTCTTGTACTGCGCGGTGTTCAGGCTGTTCCAGGCGATGGCCGGCACGATCGCATCGATGCGCGGATCCGTTGCCGCCGTGACCAGTTGTATGCCACCACCATAGGACGCTCCGGTCATCCCGATCCGGGGATCGAGAACGCCGGGGTCGAGGCGCACCTCCGGTTGGGTGGCCACCCAACTGATGATCATCGAGACGTCCTTGGCCTCGAAGTCGGGGGAGTTCTGTTCGAGCCTTCCGCCGGACAGATGTTCCCCGCGCGGATCCCACGTCACCACGTTGTACCCGGCGGCCCGCAAGGTGCCGACGTACACCAAACCGGCGGTGTCGGTGATGATTCCGTCCAGCGGAGTGGGATGAAGGTTGGTGGCGCCGGGCAACAGTAGGCCCGGTCCCTGCAGAATTGTCGCGGCCTTCTCGCCGGGCTTCAATCCGACGGCCGGCATGAAATGCGTATAGATCTGTGTCCCGTCGAACGAGGTCAACATGACATCACGCGGACGTGGCGCGCCGGCCGGCAGTCCGGCACGGAGCGGATAGCCGACGATCGGGTGTAGCAGGTCGCTGACCACCGGTATCTGATTGATGACGGTGACGATCGGTGTGATGACCAGTGGACCGATCACCGGTATCTGCTGCAAGGGTTCCAGCAGTGGGGTCCGCGGGGTCGCGATGACGGGTGCCTGCGTCACCGGATCGGTCACCGTCGCCGCGCCGGTGGTGGGCGCCAAGGTGTTCCTGCTCGCCGCGGCCAGCATCGTCCACGACAGCGGAGGATCGATCGGGGTGGTCGGCGCGTCCTTTGCGGTGCGCACCGTCCGCGAACTGGCCACGGCCCGTGGGACATCCGCGGCGGGAGTCGGGGTGAACACGACCGGATCCGGCGTCGGCGCATCCGACACCGTGGCGTCCGTAAGTTCTGACGTCGCGGTCTTGTCCTCCTCGTCCTCCTCGGGCCGTGCCGCCATGTCGTCCGATGCCGGAGTATCCGCGTCGGTACGGTGCGCCGACGCGGTACGGGGCTTCTTCCGCGCCGACGTTGCCCGGGCACTTTCGGTGGCCGATGGCCGGTCCGCGCTCTCTTTGTCGTCCTTCGACACCGACGAGGTGCTGTCGCTCGACGCCGACGAGTCGGTGCGGCTCTGATCGGATCCGTCGGCCGGGGCCGCCGACGCAACCCCGGTTCCGCAGAACACCGCCGCACCGATCCCCAGCGCCGCTGCGAGTCCGCCGATCCTGCCGATGTAGACCGCGGGGCTGACATGGGTCATGGCATGGTTCTCCCGCCGGTCGAGGACGCGTTTGCTGGGGGACGTGATACACATCACAACACGGCTGCTCGCGCGGTGGCAAGGACGCTCGACGCACCGTCGCTGCGAGCCGGCGCACCGCCGCGAGATGCCGTTCGGTAACGATTTGCCACCCGATCGATTCCGGTCCGGCTCAGCCGTGGCGACCGCCCCGCGCGGGGCCCTAAATTTTTGAAGTGCGCCGCCGAACCCTGCTCCAACTGTCTGCTCTGACGGCTGCGGGGGCGGCGCTCACCCAGTTCCCGAGTGCCTCGGCGGCACCCACGCGCTGGACACCGGAACAGGCACACACCTGGTACCGCCGGCAGGGCTGGCTGGTGGGCGCCAACTACATTCCCGCCACCGCGACCAATCAGATCGAGATGTGGCAGGCCGGTACCTACGACCCGCGACGCATCAACGGGGAACTGCAGGTCGCGCGGACCATCGGGTTCAACACGGTCCGGGTGTTCCTGCACGACCAACTGTGGGCACAAGACCGGGCCGGGTTTCTGCGCCGCATCTCGCAGTTCGTGGACATCGCGTCGAGCCACGGCATCAAGCCGCTGTTCGTCTTTTTCGACTCCTGCTGGGATCCGCACCCCAAGCTCGGCCCGCAGCCGGCACCCACCAAGGGGGTGCACAACTCCAGGTGGGTGCAGAGCCCCGGCGCTGAACTGATCGACAACCCGCGGTACCGACCGGTGCTGCGCGACTATGTCACCGGCGTCATCGGCGCATTCCGCAACGACAGCCGGGTGCTGGGCTGGGACCTCTGGAACGAACCGGACAACCCGGCCCCGCAGTACAGCGACGTGGAGCGCAGCGACAAGAAGCAGGTCGTGGGTGAGTTGCTGCCGCAGGTGTTCGAGTGGGCGCGCGCGGTGAATCCGGGCCAGCCGCTCACCAGCGGCGTGTGGACCGGGTCATTCCGCGATCCGAAGGGTATCGCCAAGGCCCAACTCGACAACTCCGACATCATCACGTTCCACAGTTACGCGGAACCCGAGACGTTCGAGGACAAGATCGACCAGCTGGAGCCGCTGGGCCGCCCAATCATGTGCACCGAATACCTTGCCCGCGAGGACGACAACACCGTCGAGAACATCCTGCCGATCGCGAAACGGCGCGGCGTGGGCGCCTACAACTGGGGACTGGTCGCGGGCCGCACGCAGACCTACTATCCGTGGGACTCCTGGGATGACCCGTATGACGCCCCGCCCGAGAAGTGGATGCATGATCTCGTTCACCCGGACGGGCGGGCGTTCCGGGCCAGTGAGATTCAGACGATCCAGAAGCTGACAGCCAAGACCTGAGGTTCAGCCGAGGCTCAACGCGCCTTTGTGGTGATCGCAGTACTCGGCGACCGAGAATCCGGCGATCATGCCGGCCGTCTCGAGATCCACTCCGTGACCGGCGGCCAGCTGATCTGCGACCGCAGGCAGTGGGTGGCCCGCGTCGAAGCCGGCGCACACGGCCCGACCCATCTCACCCGCGGCGGCGGGGCTGTCGACGACGACACCGATCATCTCCAAAGCGCCACGAAACGTTTCGTCGTCCGCAACGGCCGGTGCCGCCGTGACGCCGCCGGCGACAATCAGGGCGGCAGACAAAGCGAGGGACTTGAGCAGTGCCATGTCCTCGATCATGCCAGGTGATGGTCGGCGACCAATTTCGCGAAAGCGCATGCGCAAGCGCTTGCGCCGTGACTACGCTGCGGACATCAGGATGAGATCGACGTCACATCGGGACAAAGGAGTCCACATGTTCGGTACGCGCACGAGCACGCAGGCGGTCGGAGCGGTGCTCATGGCCGGGTCACTGATCTTCGGTCTGACGGCCTGCGGTAGCTCGGATTCCGACGGCATCAAGGTCGGCCTGATCACCAAGACCGACTCGAATCCCTTCTTCGTGAAACTGCGCGAGGCCGCCCAGGCCCAGGCCGACAAGGACGGCGCCGAACTGATCGCCCTGGCCGGTGCGTTCGACGGCGACAACGAGGGCCAGGTCGCGGCCATCGAGAACATGGTCGGCCAGGGCGTCAAGGGCATCCTGATTACCCCGAACTCGTCGACCGGCGTGCTCGACGCGATCAAGAAGGCCCGCGACGCCGGCGTCATCGTCATCGCATTGGACACCGCGACCGATCCCGAAGACGCCGTCGACGCCACCTACGCCACCGACAACCTGGCCGCCGGCGTCAGCCAGGGCAAGTGGGTGCGCGCCGCTCTCGGCGACGCGCCGGCCCAGGTCGTCATGCTCGACGGCACCCCCGGCGGCACCGTCGACACCTTCCGCCACGACGGGTTCCTCGAAGGCTTCGGCATCACCGAGGGATCCCCGGAGATCGTCGGCCAGGAGAACACCAACGGCGATCAGACCAAGGCACAGACCGCGATGGAGAACATCCTGCAGCGGGCTCCGGGCATCAACGCGCTCTACACCATCAACGAGCCCGCCGCCGCCGGCGCGTATCAGGCCATCGACTCCGCGGGCCGGGCCGATCAGATCACCATCGGGTCGATCGACGGCAGCTGCACCGGCGTCGCCGACGTGAAGTCCGGCAAGATCGGCGCGACGGTCATGCAGTTCCCGGCGAAGATGGCCGAGCAGGGCGTGCAGGCGGTGGTGGCGTTCGCCAAGGACGGCACCAAGCCAACCGGATTCCACGACACCGGTTCGGAACTCATCACCGACAAGCCCGTGCCCGGACTCGCCTCCAAGGACACCGCCTGGGGCGAGCAGAACTGCTGGGGCTGAACCCGCCCATGAGTACCGGCGCCCCGACGACAGCCAAGCCATCGGTCACGAGCCGGTTCAACGCCGACACCATCCTGCGTGAACCGCTGCTCGGGCCGCTGGTGGCGCTGGTCCTGGCCATCGTCATCTTCAGCGCGATCTCGGATTCGTTCCTCAACCCGCAGAACGTCTCGTTGATCCTGCAGCAGTCGGTGGTCATCGGCATCCTGGCCGTGGGCCAGACGCTGATCATCCTGACCGCCGGTATCGACCTCTCGATCGGCGCCATCGCCGTGTTCGGAAGTATCGTGCTGGCCCAGAGTGCCGGCGCCAGTGGCCCGTTCGTGGCGTTGGGGTCGACTCTGCTGGTGTGCGTGGTGTTCGGCGCGCTCAACGGCGGACTGGTCACGATGCTGCGGTTGCCGCCGTTCATCGTCACGCTGGGAACGTTCACCGCCATCCAGGCGGCGACCCGCCTACTCGCGGGTTCGGAGACCTACCGCGTGGAGCAGGGACCGCTCACCTTCCTGGGCACCTCGTTTCGCATCGGTTCGTTCGCCACCACCTACGGCGTCGTCGCGATGCTGCTGGTCTACCTGGTCGCGTGGTATGCGCTGAGCCAAACCGCCTGGGGCAAACACGTTTACGCGGTCGGTGGGAATCGGCAGGCGGCCGATCTGTCCGGGATCAAGTCCGGACGGGTCCTGTTGTCGGTGTACATCACCACCGGCGTCATCGCCGCCATCGCCGCGTGGGCTGCGCTCGGTCGCATCCCGAACGCCGACCCCAACGCCTATCAGAACGCCAACCTGGAATCGATCACCGCCGTGGTCATCGGCGGCACCAGCCTGTTCGGCGGCCGCGGCGGTGTCGGCGGAACACTGGTGGGCACGTTGATCGTCGGTGTCCTGCGCAACGGCCTCACCCAGGCCGGCGTCGACAACCTCTACCAGAACATCGCCACCGGCATCCTGGTGATCGTCGCGGTGGCCGTGGATCAGTTCGCGCGCAGGAGATCACAATGAGTGACACACCCGTGCTGGAAGCCCGCGGCCTGGTCAAGAAGTACGGCAGCGTGACGGCCATCAACGGTGCCGACTTCGCGTTGCGCAGCGGTGAGGTGCTCGCCGTCATCGGCGACAACGGTGCCGGCAAGTCGAGTCTGATCAAGGCGCTCGCGGGCGCGGTGATCCCGGACTCCGGGCAGATCCTGATGAACGGGACCCCGGTGTCGTTCAGGAACACCCGCGACGCGCGCGCCGCCGGAATCGAGACGGTGTACCAGGACCTGGCGGTGGTGCCCGCACTGGACATCGCGTCGAACCTGTACCTCGGCCGCGAGGTGCGGCGGAAAGGTCTCGCGGGCAGCATCTTTCGCAGACTCGACATGCCGAGGATGCGCCAGGAGGCCGCCCAGCACCTGACCGACCTCAAGATCGGCATCAAATCGGTGAACCAGGCGGTCGAGACGCTCTCGGGTGGACAACGCCAGGGCGTGGCGGTGGCTCGGGCCGCAGCATTCGGTCGCGGCGTGATCATCATGGACGAGCCGACCGCCGCGCTCGGCGTGCGGGAGTCCGGACAGGTGATCGACCTGATCCGGTCGATCCGTGACCGCGGCATCCCGGTGGTGCTCATCAGCCACGACATGCCGCATGTGTTCGAAGTGGCCGACCGCATCCACATCCACCGGCTCGGGAAACGCGCCGGTGTCGTCGATCCGAAGAAGCGGTCCATGTCCGAGGTGGTCGCGCTGATGACCGGTGCGGAGGAGCCGACCGATGGGGAACGCGCCGGTATCTGAGAAGGCCCCCGTCGGGGTCTTCGTCGGATTGGCCACGCTGGATGTCATCCACCGCATCGCGAAACCGCCTGCGGTGAACCAGAAGATCACCTCCAGCGCGCAGTTCGTCTCCGCCGGCGGACCGGCCGCCAACGCCGCCGTCACCTTCGCGGCATTGGGCGGTGACGCCACTCTGGTGACCGCGCTCGGTGCCGAGCCGGTCGCCGACCTGATCCGGGCGGAGCTGGCCGCCTATCGGGTGACCGTGGTCGACACGGCGGCCGGTCAGCACCGGGCGGTACCGGTCTCGGCCGTGTCGGTCGTCGAAGCGACCGGTGACCGCTCGGTAATCTCACTGGATGCGGTGAACTCCGACGCGGCCCCACCGGAGAACCTCGCCGGACTGTTGACCGGTGCCGACGTGGTGCTCGTCGACGGGCACCATCCGCTGATCGCCCGGGCGGCCGCCCAGCGAGCCGCGTCGCGGGGTACCACCGTCGTGGTCGATGCCGGACGCTGGAAGCCGGTGATGGCCGATCTCGCGCCGCACGCAACGGATATGGTGTGCTCCAACGACTTCCGAACGCCCGGCGCCGACGCGCCGGATGCGACGGCCGCCGCGCTGGCCGGCATGGGTGTGCGGACCGTCGTCATGACCCGCGGCGGCGACCCGGTGCAATGGTGGTCGGGCGGCAGCTCCGGATCGGTGCCGGTGCCCACGGTGGACGTGGTGGACACCCTGGGCGCCGGCGACGCGTTCCACGGTGCCTATGCCTACTACACGACGCATGCCGGCAGCCTCGCTGAACGCATCGATCGCTGCGCCCGGGTGGCCGCACTACGGTGTTCGATGGTCGGGCCGCGGGTATGGCTGGACCATCTGCCCAACAAGCACAGTCGGAAGCGGGAACGGTGACCCTCGAGCAGGATGCACAGGACGCCACACTGGACCAGTTGGTCGAGTGGGCCAGGGCGCTGATCGTCACCGGCGAACGTCGCATCCTCGGACTCACCGGCGCACCCGGGGCGGGCAAGTCCACCGTCGCCGAGCAGATCGTCACCGCGTTGGGTCCGCAGCTCGCCGTCCTGGTTCCGATGGACGGTTTCCACCTGGCCAACGAGGTGCTGATCGACCTGGGACGCCGGGACCGCAAGGGCGCGCACGACACGTTCGACGACGGCGGATACGCCCGGCTCGTCGCGGCCATGCGGACCCAGCGCATCGACGACCCGGTGGTCTATGCGCCGCGCTTCCACCGCGAGATCGAGGAGTCCATCGGTTCGTCCATCCCGGTCCCGCCGACGGTGCCGCTCGTCGTCACCGAGGGCAACTACCTGTTGCTGGACTCGGACGCCTGGCCGGTCGCCCGCGCCCATATCGATGCGGTCTGGTTCTTGGCCCCGGACACCGATATCCGCCACGACCGCCTGGTGCGACGGCACCAGGCGTACGGAAAGTCGCGGCAGGAAGCCGAGTTCTGGGCACTGGGCTCCGATGAGCGCAACGCCCGGCTCATCGAGTCGACCGCCGGCCGCGCGGACCGCGTAGTGCGCCTGCGATGACGACGATGGGTGACGTCGCGCGTCTCGCCGGCGTCTCGGCCTCCACGGTCTCGCACGTGCTCAACGGCACCCGCAAGGTCAACACCGCCACCCGCCTGCGGGTCGAGGCGGCCATCGAGGAGGTCGGCTATCGGCGCAACGGGGTGGCACGATCGCTGGCGGCGGGACGGACGCACACCGTCGGGCTCTCCATCTCGGCGCTGACCAACCCGTATTTCGGGAGTCTGGTGCACGCCGTGGAGCGTGCCCTGTCGGATGCCGGCTACGTCCTGATCGTCGGCGATTCCCACGATGACGTGACATCGGAACAGCGGGTGACCGGCTCACTGCTGGACCGTCAGGTCGACGGGATGATCGTGGCCCCGGCGGCCGGTTCGGAACGCGTCACGCTTCCCGAGATCACCCGCACCGCAACACCGCTGGTCCTGATCGACCGGGGCGTCGATGTCGGATGTGACCGGGTGGTCCCGGAGAACTTCGCCTCGGCGAAGGGGCTGACCGAGCATCTGCTCGAGCTCGGGCACCGCCGGATCGGTGTCGTGCGCGGCCTTGCCGGGATCACCTCCACCATCGAGCGGTTCGACGGTTACTGTGCCGCACTGGCCGACCGCGGTATCGCCGTCGACCCGGCGTTGGTGGCCGACGGCGAGTCCAATACCGATGTGGCCGAGCGCGAGGTCGCGTCGCTGATGTCGCGTACCGACCGGCCGACCGCCTTGGTCTCACTTAACAACGCGATGACCATCGGCACGCTGAAAGCGGTTCGCGCATTGGGGCTTTCGATACCCGGAGACGTGGCGTTCTCGTGTTACGACGATTTCGAATGGTCGGACCTGTTCGAGCCCAGGCTCACCGCGGCCGCGCAGGATGTCGAGACCATCGGCGTCAAGGCCGTCGAGTTGCTGCTACGCCGCATCCACGGTGACGACGATGCCCCGCAACACATTCGGGTACCGACGACGTTTCATCACCGCAATTCGTGCGGCTGCACCCTTTGAGGCCGGCGGTACCGAGTTTCCACGAGTCACCGCAGGTGCTCTGGCGGACATACCCCACGCAACGCTTAGGCGACTTCGACCTCACGGTCGTTGATCCGCGCATCTGCCTCGACGCCAACAACCTTGCGGCCGATCTCGCCGCGACATCGGTTCCACGGCGGCGAAAACCCAGCGCACCCGCAACAGCACGACCCTCACGTCAAACTCGGCCAACGGTCTGCTGGCCTATCCGGGCAGAGAGCCTCATCGCCGCTGAAGGTCGGCCGGAGCGCCCGGAAGAAGTGGGTTGAAGATCACCACCGAGCACTGGGTGTCGGTACAGCACGATCCCCGGACGTATCCGAACTGAGTGGCAGCCCCGGGCCGCACGCGATGTTCTCGTGAACATAATGTGCGCAACCTGGCGCCGACACGGCCGCACCCGGACGATGGAATCGAGGTCGTATATCGAGAGGTCGTGAGCGTGGTTTCAGCGCAGATTGCAGAATGCACCCGTAAACCGCACTGGTCGTTGGCGCGGACGTGGTTGTTACAGCCGGGCATCCCCGGCGGTGGCGAGGCATTCGATGGCGCTACCGCCGGAAACGCCGACGCGGTGGTCCTCGACATCGAGGACGGTCTGCCCGACGCGCAGAAGAACGACGGCCGTCACGCGGTGGCCGAGTGGCTCACCGGCGGCGGAAACGCCTGGGTCCGGATCAACTGCACGACCCTGCCGGCCTGGTCCGCCGACCTGGACGCCGTCGCTCACGCGCCGGGACTGACCGGGGTGATGCTGGCCAAGGTCGAGACCGCCGAGGACGTCGCCGCCACCGCCGCCCGGCTGCCCGCAGGCATGCCGATGGTCGCGCTGATCGAGTCGGCGCTGGGCATCGAGGCCGCCCTGGACATCGCCCGCAGCCCGGCATGCAGTCGCATCGCCTTCGGCGTCGGCGACTTCCGCCGCGATACCGGGATGAGCAACGACCCGACCGTGCTGGCCTACGCGCGGGCCAGGCTCGTGATCGCCAGCCGGGCCGCTCGGCTGCCCGCGCCGATCGACGGTCCCACCCTGCGCAGTGCCGCCAATCACCTGGCGCGCGAGACCGCGGTCACCAAGGCCGCGGGGATGACCGGCCGGCTGTGCCTGGATCTGGCCCATGCCGAGACGATCAACACCCTGCTGAGTCCCTCACCGATGGAGATCGACGAGGCGCGCGCCACCCTCGCGCGGCTGGACGCACCCACCGGTGCCTACGACGGCAGCGTCGGCCCGACCCGTGCCCGCGCCGAAGCCGTGCTCGAGCTTGCCGCCAAGCTGGGCCTGCTCTGACCCGTCCGGGCTGCTGACAGCGGTGCGGTGGACATCGACACCCCGGAGTTCGTAACCTGTCCCAGTCATGTAGAGCCGGGCCAAGATCGGTCCTTGCAAGCGAAGGATCGTGACGACCGAATGACCCGGATGCGCCATTCACTGCGAACGGCGTGCGGTTCAGCGGCTGCGATCCTGCTGCTGGCCATGTCGCCCGGGAACGTGGTCGCCGACCCTGCCGCCGATGCGTTGGCCAAGCTCAACGAGCTGTCCGCCCAGGCACTGCAGACCCGCGAGGCCGTCACCGCCGCGCAACACGATGTCGACGCGAGGATGGCTGAGCAAACCGTGGCGGTGGACCGACACCGCGCCGACGCGGAAGTCCTCGCGGTCGCCAACGCGCAGTTGCAGCCGTTCCAGGACGCCGCCGACCGGGTGGCGGCGATGACCTACATGAGCGGGCGCGCCAGCCAGATGTCGGCGCTGCTGACCGCGAGTTCCCCGCAGCAACTCATCGACCGGCTTTCGCTGAACCGGGCGATCGCCGACGGCAGCGCCGACCAGTTGGCCGATCTCAAGGCGGCCCGTGAACGCGCGACCACCGCCGCTCAGGCTTCGGAGCGCTCGGCCGCCGGTGCCCGCGCCGCCGCCGAGCGTGCCGCCGCCGTGCGGGCCGAATTGCAGGCCAAGTGGAAGGATCTGCTGGGTCAGATCGCGGCCGCCGAGGCGCAGTACGCGGCTTTGACACCCCAGCAGCAGGCGATGGTCGACAGCGCTCCGCCGCCGGCCGCGGTCCCGCCCGGTGCGGTCCCGCCACCGTTGCTCGCCGCCGCCCAGGTCAACATCCCGGAGGCGCTGCCCGTCGGGGTGGCCAACGAGTCCGGTCTGCAGCCCAACGCGGTGCTGGCGGCCCGGGCGATCAGCCAGCAGTTCCCGCAGATCTCCGAGATCGGCGGTGTCCGTCCGGACCCGAAGCCATGGCATCCCAGCGGCCTGGCGATCGACATCATGATCCCCAACTCGAGCAGCCCCGAGGGCATTGCGCTGGGCGACCAGATCATGGCCTACGCAATGGCCAATGCGGGACGGTTCGGGTTGCAGGACGTCATCTGGCGCGGCACCTATTACACGCCGGCCGGTCCGCAGGCCTCCGGCTACGGGCACTACGACCACGTGCACATCACCGTCATGCCGCGCCGCTGACTCACACCGCGTCGAAGGGCGCCGCGTAGCGGAAGATGCCCGTCCGGCCGGTGTACCGGCTCAGGGCGCGCACCTGGAAGTGGTCACCCCATGTCGGATCCGGTGCAGTGATCCCGGCCGACCGCGCGGGTAGGAAACCGAAACGCCGGTAGTAGCCCGGCTCCCCGAGCAGGCCCACCAGGGACTCGTCGAGTGCCTCGGCGGCACCGAGGACGGCGTGCATGAGGGCCGACCCGACGCCGGATCGCTGCCGGTTCGGCACGACGCTGAGTGGCCCGAGACCGAGCGCGGGCAGATCCTGCACCCAGGCGCGGGTGGCGATGACGTGACCGACGATGGCGCCGTCCTCGACCGCGACCAGGGACAGTTCCGGGATCCAGCCGGCATCATCGCGTAGGTGCGCGACGAGCGTCACCTCGCCGGGGACGTCACCCGCCCCGACGGGCGGCGCGCTGCGCGCGGCGCTCCGGAAGGCGGCGGCCGTGACGGAATCGACGGCTGCGATATCGGCCGCAACCTCTCGTCGGATCAACACGAGGCCACGGTCGTGCACAACCGCACTCGCCGTCAACAGATTTCCGGCGTCGACCTGGTCAGGGGTGGAAGTTCCACTGCCCGCAGTCGCGCGCCAGCACGTCGTTGACGTCGACGCGGATACCGCCGACCACCGGCCCCGGATTCGAGGCGGTGTCGATGATGCGCTGGTAGAGCACAGCACCCGGGAAGATCTGGCCCTTGGACCACGACCGGGTCTGCCAGGCCCATACCTTCCCCGGCGTGCCCGACCGCCCGATCACGCCGTCTTCGGTGGCCCACTGGCAGGTGTTGATACCACCGTAGACCCCGGTGCGCAGCACACCTATGACCGAGTTGATACCGCGAAACCAGGGCAGTGCCAACGTTTCCCAGGCATGGCGGTCGATATCGTCGTCCACACTGAAATAGATCGGCGCGGTGCTGCCGCCGCCGGCCGCGGTGTGCAGCGACCATGCGGTGCGTGCGTCGGCGACACCGCCGGCATAGCCACGGGTGAAATCTGAGGGAGCCGTCCCGCCGGGCTTGCCGTACTGGAAATTGCTGACGATGATCAGGCCCGCGGCGGTCAACGACTGCGCGTACGGCAGGGTGATCGGCTTGGCGCCGAAGGACGAGCCGGGCCGTGACGTCGACACATAGTTGATCACGCCGGCGTGCCCGGCCGCCCGGATGTCGGCGGCCGGGATCTGACGCATCGCGTAGTCGATCAACGTCGGGGCGGCCGCCGACGCGGTGGGGGTACTGGTGGCGACGCCCAGACCGGCCACCGCGGACGCCGCCGCGGCAAGACGCAGCGCATCGCGGCGTGAGACGGGGCGCGAGTGCAGACGGCCCGTCGTCCGCGGCGAGTCCGGCATGGTGCAGATGTTAACACCAGTGACAATTGTGAACGCTGTTGCCGCGACGGAGTGGCGTCCTATGACAGCGCGAAATCCGCAGCGGCCTCGACGTGTAGCTGCGTCGTCGGGTACGTCGGGATGTCGACATCGCCCGGCCGGATCAGGAGTTCGACCTCGGTGCAGCCCAGGATCACCGCCTGCGCGCCGGTGGCGACGAATCCGTCGATGACGCGGCGGTACCGGTCGCGGGACTGCTCACGAATCACGTTGTGGCACAGCTCGTCATAGATGATGTCACTGACGCGTCGCCGGTCTGTGGGCTCCGGGACGACGACCTCGATACCGTGGCCCCGAAACCGCTCGGTGTAGAACGACTCCTCCATGGTGAACGCCGTCGCCAGCAGCCCGACGCGGGAGACACCGTCGGCGGCGATCCGTCGGGCGGTGGTGTCGGCGATGTGCAGAAACGGCACCGTCACGGCGCTTTCGATTGCCGCCGCGACATGGTGCATGGTGTTGGTGCACAGGATGATCGCCTCGGCGCCGGCGGCCTCGAGCCGACGGGCGGCATCGCTGAGGCGCTCCGCCACCGCGTCCCAGTCACCGGCCAGTTTCAGCGCCTCGATCTCGGCGAAGTTCACCGATGCCAGCACCAGGGCGCGGAATGCAGGCCGCCGCATCGGTGGGCGATGGCCTCGTTCAGCAGTCGGTAGTACTCGGCCGTACTGACCCAACTCATCCCACCGATCATGCCGATGGTGCGCATCATTCGACCCTTCCTCGCATCGGCCCCCGCACGGCCGAGGTGACCAGTTGGCGGCGCAGTCGTCCATTCGATATCCGGAACAGGTGGCTCATCGCACGCGCGGTGCCGCGCACGTCCTCACGCGCCGTCAGGTAGGTCCAGCGGTGGGCGGCAGGCAGCGAGAAGAAGGTCTCGAAGAAATCCGGCACCTCGTCGGCGGACATGCGCAACAGCGCCTCCAGGCCGATCCGGCGGAAACGGTGAATCGTGCGCGCCGATCGCGGCCAGACGATCTCGCGGGCCGCCGCCAGAGCGGCATCCCGACCGGCCGGCAGGTGAGCGGCCAGCGCACCGGCGACCTCGGGAGCCAACTGCAGCGACGCGGCCACGCTGAACCCGGTGGCCGGGTGCACCAGCGGGGCGGCCGCGCCGAACCCCACCACATCGGAGCCGTCGTGGCGCGGTTGGTCCAGCGGGAACCACACCTTCTCGTCGCGCGGGTTCTGCGGTATCGCCACATCGTGGTGGGCCAGACGCGCATGCAGTCGCCGGCGCAGCGTCGCCAGCGGCAGCCCCGGCCGCCGGGCCAGCGAGGTCTCCTCGACCAGCACTCGATCACCGCCGAGTGGGACGACGTAGAGGAACGTCGGCCAGCCGAACTCGCCGTGATCGGCACGCCAGTCCATGAACAGCGCTTCGCCCGGCTTCGTCAGCGGCACAACAGCATCCGCGTCCAACACCACGCCGTACGCGGTCTGATCGGCGGAGGTGCGGGCCGAGCCGGTGCGGGCCAGCGGGCGGGCCCGGCCGCCGGCGTCCACGATCACCGACGCACGCAGCCGCGATCCGTCGGCCAGGGCCACCACACCGCGTTCCGGTGATCCGACCACGCGCCCGGGGTGCACCCGCACGCCGTCGAGCCGGTCGGTGAGGTGCGCCTGCAGGGCGGGCACGTCCAGGACGGCGTACTGCCAACCCAGTGCGTGTTCGGTCACCGCGATCGCGCGCCCGACGGCGCGGGCCGCGACCACCGAATCCGGTAGGTCGGCCGGCAGTTCGGCTTCCCACATGCCGTAGGTGGCCGTCCACGGCCGTTCCGGCGCCGGGTCTACCAGCCCGGTGTCCAATCCCAGCCGCCCGCACGCGCCCGCCAGGGCCATACCGGCGGGACCACCACCGACCACCAGAACGTCCATGCGTGCCTCAGCTCAGCGTGAACGGGTCACCGACGCCGACCGTGCCCTCGATCACCACATCGAAGTACGCGCCCGCGCAGGGCAGCCGCCCCAACCCGAAGGAATCGACGAGATTCTCCGCCGCCGGGACGCGCAACGCCTGCGGCGCGCGCTGCAACTGCCCGTGCTCCAGGGTCGGGATCACGCATCGGGGGGTGGCACCCATGCCCTTCAGTGTCGCGCCACCCACCGTGAAAGTGCGCTCAACCCAGTCATTCTCACTGTAGGCGGGATAACCCGGCGGTGTTTCGATGACGATGTTGGGCCGGTAGCGCGCCGCCTCGGTGCCGATCTGCTGCAGCGTGGCGGTGGTGATCACGTGCAGCGGCGCCAGATCGACGAAGGAGTCTCCCGGTGTCGCCTCCCCGAGCTCCAGCAGCGGCGCGTCCACCACGGCGTCCAGGCCGCGTTCGAGCACCTGATCGGGATCGGCGCGCTCCAGGCTCGCCCCGGCCGGGCGGCGGGTGGCCACCCGCACCGGCCGTGCCACCAGGTCGGAGAGCGCCTCGTCGAAACCGGCCTCGCCCGGGGACACCTGCGTGCCGTCGGGCAACCGCACCAGTATGCGGTCCCCGTGCAACGCGGCGCTGCATTGCAGCAGTGCCCGCCACAGCCGCGCCTGCTTGGCGCTGGCAACCCGCCCGGTCTCGGCGTCGATCAGGGCCAGGCGGCGGTCACCCACCGCTCCCTCGGGTCCGACCTGCAGCGTGCGGACCGTCTCGCCGAGCATCGACTTGACGGGATATCGGTGCAGGCTCGCCACGTGCAGCGCGTCTCCGGTGGTCATACCCGAACACTACGCACCCGCACCGGGCCACGCGCTCCCGGTGACGACGGTGTCCGAGCAGTCACTGCAGGGGTGAATCGGGGATCGGATCCAGCACCAGCGTCTCGGCACCGGTGATCGGTCCGATATCGAAATCCGCGTGACCATCGATGAAACCAGCGCTGTGCCGGTACTTTTCGGCCAGTGCCCGCGTCCGCCCTCAGCCGCGGGTGTCGATCACCTGGTCGGCGATCTCGGCCAGCCGGGTGTTGCTGTCCTGGGACAGCTTGCGCAGCAGCGCGAACGCCTGCACCGCGTCGATGTTGAAGCGTTCCATGATGATGCCCTTGGCCTGCCCGATCCGGTCGCGGCTGGCCACCGCCGATTCGAGTTCCTCGCTCTGCCGGCTGGCCAGGATCGCGGCGGCGGCGTGGGCGGCCAGCACCATGCCCGTGGTCTCGGCCTTGGCGCTCCAGACATTGGGGTGGTGACTGAACAGATTCAGGGCTCCCGCGGTGCGGTTGGCCGTGTAGAGCTTGAACGACAGCCCGCTGAGCACCCCGTGTTCCAGCGCGGCGGGGGAGTACTTGGGCCAGCGGTCCTCACTGCGGAAGTCGTCGGTTCGTACCACCACATCGTCGAGGGCCGCCTGCATGCATGGCCCCTCGTCGAACCGCATCTGCAGCTCGTCGAGCTTCGGCGGCAGATCATCGGTGCCGGCCACCGAGCGGTACTTCGAATCCTTGCCGATCAGCAGGATGCCGGCGGTGTCGGCCTCCGGGATCAGCTCGATCGCCGCGGTGGTGACATCCCGGAGCACGTCCTCGACGCTCTGCAACGCCAGCGAGCGCGCGAGGTCCGCCATCCGGTGGGACAGCTCGTTGTTGTGTGCAGAGGTCATTCCGCCACCCTAGGAGGCTTGAACAGCCGCGTACAGCGCAGGTGGTGCGCGCCGTTTCTGCCGTGACGCGCGGGGTACCCAGGTCGACCAGGAGGAAACGACTGTGACCGACCGCGATCGAATCGCCGATCCCTGGGGCCGCCGCACACCCTATGGGCCCGGCCAGCCGTGGCCGGAACGGGTGGATCGCTACCTGCAACCGGGAGTTTCAGCCTCGGACGTCGGGTCAACCCGGCCACGATTCACGACTCCTCGGCCGACCGACTGACGGACCCGCTGATCCGCTCGGCGGGCGCGCTGGTGCGCACCGACTGGGACACCGCGATGGGCCGCATCGTCGAGCGCACCCAGCAGCTGCTGGCCGAGCACGGTCCAAGTTCGATCGCCTTCTACACCTCCGGGCAGCTCTTCATCGAGGAGTACTACACCCAGGCCGTGATCGCGCACGGCGCCATCGGCACCAACCATGTCGACGGGAACACCCGACTGTGCACCGCCACCGCGGCCGAAGCGCTCAAGGAATCCTTCGGCTGTGACGGCCAACCGGGCTCCTATACCGATATCGACCACGCCGACGTCATCGCGCTCTACGGGCACAACGTGGCCGAGACGCAGACGGTGCTGTGGATGCGGATGCTCGACCGGCTGGCGGGCCCGAATCCGCCGGAGATCATCTGCGTGGATCCGCGGCCGACGCCGGTCGCCCGGCACGCCACCGTCCACCTGGCGCCGCTGCCCGGGACGAACGTCGCGCTGATGAACGGCATCCTGAGGGAAATCCTCACCCACGGGTGGATCGATCACAGCTATGTCGACGCGCACACCGTCGGATTCGCCGAACTGGAGAAGCGTGTCGCGGAGTTCCCGCCCGAGCGGGTCGCCGAGATCTGCGGGATCAAGGCCGACGACGTCCGGCGCGCCGCCGAGGTGATCGGATCCGCGCAGCGCCTGACATCGACTGTGTTGCAGGGCTTCTACCAGTCGCACCAGGCGACGGCCGCCGCGGTGCAGGTCAACAACGTCCATCTGGTCCGCGGAATGCTGGGCAAGCCCGGGTGCGGTGTGCTGCAGATGAACGGTCAACCGACCGCGGAGAACACCCGCGAATGTGGCGCCGACGGCGACCTGTCCGGATTCCGGAACTGGGCCAACGACTCTCACATCCACGATCTGGCAACGCTGTGGAACATCGATGACACGCAGATACCGCATTACGCGCCACCCACGCACGCCATGCAGATATTCCGGTATGCCGAGCAGGGCGCGGTGCGCATGCTGTGGGTGACGGCCACCAATCCTGCCGTCTCGCTGCCGGACCTGGCCCGGATCCGCCGGATTCTCGGCCAGGAGCGGTTGTTCCTGGTGGTACAGGACATCTTTCCCACCGAGACCACCGAACTCGCCGACGTGGTACTGCCGGCCGCGGCCTGGGCCGAGAAGACCGGGACCTTCACCAACGCCGACCGCACCGTCCACATCTCAGAGAAGGCCGTCGACCCACCCGGACAGGCGCGGCCCGATCTGGACATCTTCCTCGACTTCGCGCGCCGGATGAACTTCCGTGACAGGGACGCAAAGCCGTTGCCGCACTGGAATTCTGCCGAGGAGGGCTTCGAGGCCTGGAAACAATGCAGCGCAGGCCGGCCGTGTGACTACACCGGACTGAGCTACGACCGGCTGCGCGGCGGCAGCGGAATCCAATGGCCCTGCAACGACGAACATCCCGACGGCACCGAGCGGCTCTACGCCGACGGGAACTTCTTCGCGGATCCGGATTACTGCGAGGCCTACGGCAAGGACCTGATCACCGGCGCACCCTTGGAACCCACCGAGTACCGGGCCATGAACCCCTACGGCAGGGCCGTCATCAAGGCCGCCGAATATGTGCCCGCACACGAACGACCCAGCCGGCGATATCCGCTGGTGCTGATCACCGGCCGCACGGTGTACCACTTCCACACCCGCACCAAGACCGGCCGCACCCCTCAGTTGCAGGCCGCCGCTCCCGACGTCTGGGTGGAACTGTCGGCCGAGGATGCCCGGCGTGCGCGCATCGCCGACGGCGATGACGTCGAGATCTGTACCGCGCGGGGCCGTGTCGTGGCGAAGGCACGGATCACCGAAATGCGCCAGGGTGTGGTGTTTCTGCCCTTCCACTACGGCTACTGGGATGAGGCCTCCAGCGATCATGCCCGCGCGGCCAATGAGCTGACCCTCACCGACTGGGATCCGGTGTCCAAACAGCCCCTCTTCAAGACCGCCGCCGCCGCCATCCGCCGCATCCCCGGAGAGTCCCGATGAGCAAGATCGCCCTGGCCATCGTCGAACTGCATCGCTGCGAACGCCGTCTCGCCGGCGATCTGCGATCGGTGGGCGCCCGGCACCACAGCGAGCACGACATCTTTCATCTCGCGCACGACCTCGCGGTTTGGTCCGAAGAACATGTCGCGGTACTGGCCGACCACGGTCGTCAGCACGGACTGCGGCTGTCGGCGACACCGCGTCGCGGCCGGACACACCGGCTGCAGATCATCCTCAGTGACGCCGTACGCCGCAGGCCCGAGCCGGCCCTGCTGCTGCTGGCCGATCTGCGGCGTATCCACCGCGTGGCGGCCGGCGCCTCGCTGGACTGGGAGCTGCTGGCCCAAGGCGCACAGGCCATCAAGAACGATGAACTGCTCGCCGTCACCCAGCGCTGTCACCCGCAGACCCTGCGGCAGATGCGCTGGGCGAACGCCATGCTCAAGGAGCTGGCACCGCAGGCTCTGGCCGGCTGAAAAGCACCGTGTAGACGCGTCCGGATCGGGTACCTCCCCACCATGCGCCTGGGCGTTCTCGACATCGGTTCCAACTCGGCGCAGTTGCAGATCGTCGATGTGACTGCCGGTGGCCCGCCGCTGCCCGCACAAGCCATCAAGGCGCCGACCCTGCTGGGCGGCGAGGTCGAACCGGACGGATCCATCAGCGACAAGGGCGTGCAACGCGCCGCCGAAGCGGTGCGGGCCGCCATCGAAACCGGTGACCGGCACGGTATCGACGAACTGTACGTGTTCGTCACCTCCGCCATCCGTGACGCGACCAACCGCGAGCTGGTGCTGGACCGGATCGAGCAGGCCGGGGGCATCCGCTCGCAGTATCTGTCCGGCGATGAAGAGGCCCGGCTCACCTATCTGGCGGTGCACCGCTGGTACGGCTGGTCGGCGGGCAAGCTGCTGTTGCTCGACATCGGCGGCGGATCCATGGAGATCGTGCTGGGCCGCGACGCCGAACCGCAACTGGCGATATCGCTACCGCTGGGCGCCGGTCGCCTCACCCGCCGATTTCTGCCCGACGATCCCCCGACACGAGCGCAGATCAAATCGATGCGCAGGTATATCGGTGAGACGCTCGGGGAGATCGCCGACCGGGTGCGGTGGGAGGGCGATCCCCGCCGGGTGGTGGCCACATCCAAGACGTTCAAGCAGTTGTGCCGGCTCGCCGGCGGAGCACCGCAACGCAAGGGACCGTTCGTCCACCGGGGTTTCACCCGACAGGATGTGCAGAAGTGGGTGCCGCGGCTGAGCGCGATGACCGCCGCCGAACGCGAGAAGCTGCGCGGGGTCTCCGCACCGCGCGCTCCGCAGATCCTCGCCGGCGCCATTCTCGCCGACCGGACCATGGCCGCGCTCGACGTCGACGCGGTGGAGGTCTGTCCGTGGGCGCTGCGGGAAGGCATCGTGCTGCTGCACCTGGAGTCGATGGAACGCATCATGCCGTGCTCGCTGCAACCGGTGAAGCGGCGTGAGCACCAGAACGCCAATGTGACGGCGCTCTCACGCTGAGGCGCTTGACTCTCTCCCCGCGGGAGACCTGACGGTGGAGACATGACACTCCAGCAGAACCAGCGCAGCCACCCCGCATGGGAGGGGTTGCCCGAGAAGATCAAGACCTATCTGAGCGCGCACGCCGGCGGCGACGGTGCCACCGCCCTCACCGCGTTCACCACCGATGCCGTGGTGACCGACGAGGGACGGGACCACAGCGGCCGCGAGGCGATCGCGGCGTGGCTTGCCGAGTCGGCCGGCGAGTACACCTACACCACCGAATTCACCGGTGCCGCCACGACCGATGACGGTCGCATCGACGTCCTGCAGCATCTGGCAGGCGACTTCCCGGACGGTGAGGCGGATCTGTACTTCCGGTTCACCTTGGCCGGTGAGCTGATCAGCCGGTTGGTGATCGAACCATGACGCGGCGGTGGTTCATCACCGGCGGCACGCCGGGTGGGTTCGGCATGGCCTATGCCGATGCGGCGCTGGAAGCGGGGGACCGGGTGGTGCTGACCGCCCGCCGTCCCGACGAACTGCACGACTGGGCGCGCAAGCACGGCGACCGCGTGCGCGTCACCGCCCTGGACGTCACCGACAGCGCCCAGGTACGCGCGGCGGTGCGCGACGCCGAGGAACATTTCGGCGGGATCGACGTGCTGGTCAACAACGCAGGCCGTGGACATTACGGATCGATCGAGGGCATGGACGACCAGGCGGTGCGACGCATGTTCGAGCTGAACTTCTTCGCGGTGCTCGACGTGACCCGGGCGGTGCTGCCGGGTATGCGCGCCCGTGGCGACGGCTGGATCATCAACATGTCCTCGGTGGCCGGACTGACCGCGGTCACCGGGTTCGGCTATTACAGCGCCACCAAATACGCCGTCGAGGCCGTCACCGACGCGCTGCGCGAAGAAGTTGCCGCGCAGGGCATCAAGGTCATGGCGGTCGAACCCGGTGCCTTCCGCACCCGCGCCTACGCCGGCTTCGCCGACGAGCCGATCAGCGAGGCCGTGCCCGATTATCACGAGATGCTCGAACAGGTACGTGCCGCGATGATCGCGCAGGACGGGACGCAACCCGGCGACCCCCGCCGCGGTGTGCGCGCGGTGCTCGCCGCGATGGCCCAGGATGCGCCGCCGCGGCGACTGGTCCTGGGCAGCGGCGGATTCGACGCCGCCGTCGACGCACTCGAAGGCACGGTGCGCGATATCCGCGCCGGCGAGTCACTCTCGCGGGGAGCGGATTTCGACTGACCCTCCGGCGGTCGGGGCCAGGCGGAAGACCGGCCACCCGATCTCGGTGCGCCAGCGCGCCGGGTCGGTGGTGTCGCGTGGCCCCACCAGGTAGGTCTCGTAGATCGGACCGTCCACGGCCAGTGCGTGTTCCACCACCCAGGAGCCCAGTCGGCCATAGCTGATATCGATATCGTCATGCGGCCCGGGGTGCACCGTGACCGCCAGTTCCGTCGCGGGCAACTCGATCACCTCGATCCGCCCGGACGGCCAGGGGCGGCGCACCGGTCGGAACACGGCCAGCGTCCCGGCCCCCTGGGTGAACAGATCGTTGGAGTAGTACCCCCCGGGCGGCCCCGTCCGCTCCGGCTCGGGGAAGCGGGCATCCAGTTCGGCCATCGCCGAGTCGTACCACGTCAACGATTCGGTAAGCAGCACAGACCCTTTCACCCCTGCGACGGTGCGGCCGGGTAGCGATCGCAGCTCGACGTCGATACCGCCCGGTTGCGGGTGCAGCAGGCGCTGCAGGGACACCAGCGATGCGCGGGTCCGGTCGAGTTCCTCCTGCAGCCGGCGCAGGTGCCCGGTGATGACGGCGGCCCGCCGGTCGGGGTCGTCGGTGGCCAGGATCGACCGGACCTCGGCCAGCGGCACGTCGAGTTGGCGCAGTTGGTGGATGACCTGTGCGGTGGGGATCTGCTCGGCGGCGTAGTACCGGTAGCCGGTGTCGGGGTCGACGGTGTCGGGCACCAGCAGGCCGGCTTCGTGATAGCGCCGCAGGGTGCGCACACTCAGCCGGGTCAGCGTGGCGAACTCGCCGATGCTCAGCCGCATGAAGGTCCTTCCACTCGTCGCACCGTCGGTCGGGAAGACCGCCGGTGATCACTGTGCAGGTACCGACGGCCTCGTTCAACATCGGCCGGATTCCGAAGCGCCCGACGTGGGTAGACAACTACATCTGCCACAGTCAGGAAGGCGTGTCTGCCATGAACAGAGCGGCGGTCGACGAACCCGATGACACCTCACTGCTGAAGGTTCTCGGCAGCTGGGACGTGCTGGCGCTCGGCTTCGGCGCCATGATCGGCTTCGGCTGGGTGGTGCTGACCGGGGACTGGATCAGCTCCGCGGGCACCTTCGGCGCCGTGCTGGCGATGACCGCCGGCGGCGTGATCATGGCCGTGGTCGGTCTGACGTACGCCGAACTCACCGCGGCCATGCCGAAGGCCGGCGGGGAGCACAACTTCCTGTTACGCGGGATGGGTCCACGCTGGTCGTTCATCGGCTCGTGGGGCATCGTCGGCGGGTACGTCACCATCGTGGCCTTCGAGGCGGTGGCCCTACCCAGAACCGCGCTGTACCTGTTCCCGGACCTCAACCAGATCCGGTTGTGGGAGGTCGCCGGCAGCGAGGTCTACCTGACCTGGGCCCTGGTCGGCGCCGTCGCGGCGGTCATCATCACCACCGTCAACATCCTCGGGGTCAAGTTCGCCAGCATCGCGCAGACCTTCGTGGTCCTGCTGCTGGTGATCATCGCGCTGATGCTGATCTTCGGATCGTTCACCGGCGGGTCGGCCCAGGACATGCGACCGTTCTTCACCGGTGGCGCGGCCGGATTTTTCGCAGTGCTCGTCGTCGTGCCGTTCCTGTTCGTCGGCTTCGATGTCATCCCGCAATCGGCCGAAGAAGTCCACGTGCCGGCGCGCCAGGTCGGCCGTCTGGTGGTCGTCGCCGTCATCCTGGCGACCATCTTCTACGTCACCGTCATCGTGACGACGTCCTCGGCGATGCCGGCCGGCGAACTGGCCGGCGCCGATATCGCCACCGCGGACGCGTTCGGCGTGCTGTTCGGCAGCGACTTCATGTCCAAGATCCTGATCGCCGGCGGCATCGCGGGCATCCTGACCTCGTGGAATTCCCTGCTGCTCGGCGCCTCCCGGCTGATGTACTCGATGGCGCGCTCGGGCATGCTGCCCGCCTGGTTCGGCGTGCTGCATCCCCGGTTCCGCACGCCGATCAACGCGCTGCTGTTCATCGGCGGTCTGTCGTTCCTGGCCCCGTTCCTCGGCGAGGCGATGCTGGGCTGGCTCGTCGACTCCGGATCCCCGAGCATCGTCATCGCCTACCTGCTGGTGTCGGTCGTCTTCCTGATCCTGCGCCGACGGGAACCGCAGATGGACCGACCGCTGCGGGTGGGCGGCGCCGGCGCCGGCGGATTGCTCATCGGCGGTGCGGCGGTGGTGCTGTGCGCCGCGCTGCTGAGTCTGTATCTGCCGGGTATGCCCGCGTTCCTGGACGTGCAGCCCTGGATCCTGTTCGGCGCGTGGTGGGCGCTCGGCGCGGTCTTCCTGCTGCGCATCCCGACGGGAATCGCCCCCGGCGAGGATGCCGAGCATCGCCTATTGGCGCGGTTGAAGCAGCGGCGGTGAACGGCGCTTCGGGGCCGAACTACTCCTGGCTGGAGCTGGAATCGGTCAGCCGCCCCATCACCCACCCGGCATTGATGCCATGGATGACGATCGACAACACGATCGTGAAGGCGACAATCGACCAGATCCTCCCAGCCTCCGGTCCGAGATCGGTGTGCGTCAGCGCGAAGGACGCATAGTAGATCGACCCGATCCCGCGGATGCCGAAAAGTGCTGTGATTAACCGTTCTTGGCGGTTCATCCGGGTGTATCGCAGAAGGGAGAGCCATCCGGCGATCGGTCGGACCACGAGAATCAGCAGCATTCCGACCAGAGCGCCCTGCCAGGACAGCGACGACAGGATTCCCGTCGTGAGCGCCGCGCCGAGCACCAGCAGCACGACGAGCGTCAACACGTGCTCGAGATCCTCGATGATGCTGTGCATCTCTTCGTGGTAGTCGCTGCCGCGCTCGATCCGGCGAATGGCCAACGCACAGCAGAACACCGCGATGAATCCGTAGCCACCGATGAGTTGGGTGAGGCCGTACACGGCGAGGACGGCGGCCGGGGCCACGATCGGTTCGCCGCGGTCGGCGAGCCTCGCCTTCGGGATCGGGAAGTGGAAGAAGGCGCGTCCCAGCAGGTCACCCACCACCGCGCCGATGATGATGCCGACGGCGATCTTGCCGACGAGATCCCAGCTGAACCAGCCGAGCAGCCAGGTGTTCGCGGGCTTCGCGGTGGCCATCAAAAGTGCCAGGTATACGAACGGAAATGCCAGGGCGTCGTTGATGCCGGCTTCGGAGGTGAGCGCGAACCGCACTTCGTCGTCCTCTTCGGACGAGCCCTCGCCGGGCGTCGGGCCCTCCACCTGGACGTCGGATGCAAGGACGGGATCGGTGGGCGCCAACACCGCTCCGAGCAGAACCGCGGCGGCGGGTGTCAGCGCCGCGGCCCACCAACCCAGGAAGGCCACCGCGGCAATGCACAACGGCATGGCGATGGCGAGCAGCCGCCAGGTGCTCGCCCAGGTGCGCCAACTCAGCGGGCGGTCGATCGCCAGCCCCACGCCCATCAACGCAACGATCACGCACAGTTCGGTGAGATGTTCGGTGATCGATGACGTCGCCATCAGCGCGGTGGGGTCGAACCCGCCCAGCCCGAGTACGAGACCGCCCAGAGCGCCGATCCCCAGCACGAGCATCGGCGCCGTGATCGCGCGATTGCGGAACAGGCGCGGGATGGTCGCCGCCGCCAACAGTGCGATTCCGGCGAGCAGGTACACCTGTTCGACGCCGTCTTCGGTCATCGCATTCGCCGGCTCCCGTTCATGCCATCTGTCGATGCGCGGAGTCAGTCGAACTACCCCGCCCAGACGGGTCCGAAACCGCATGGGAGATCGCAACAACGCCGGCGGTGCCGGAGACGAGCCCGCGACCGCCGTGCGGTCAGTCCTGCGCGGGAACCACGTCCGTCCCGGATCCCTTGGTCGACGCCTTGGCCCGGTTCTCCGCCCGCACCGCTCGCTTACCGCGTACGAAGCCGGTCGCCGAGACCGTTGCCGACAGCAGTGCGTTCTCACCGCCGGTGAACGGATGGAACCCGACTCCGGCCCCGCCGCGGCCCTTGACCGGGATATCGGCGACTTCGGTGACCTTCCAGCCCTTTTCGGATATCGACAGGATGGCCTCACCGTTGCGGCAGGACAGCGGGAGCGCCGCGATGACCTCGTCACCGTCGCCGGCGGCGAGCTTCACCCCGGCCACGCCGTTGCCCGCGGCGCCCTGCGGGTTGACTGCCGCGGGGTCGATGCGCAGAACCTTCCCGCGCCGCGTCACCAGGGCCAGGTGATACCCGTCGGGCAGCACGCCCGAACACAGCAGTCCGGTGATATCCGGGGCCACCGGGATATCGCGGATCTTGAACGGCAGGCCGTTGCCGGTGGTGAACTTCACCCGGCCGTCGGTCCACACCGCCCAGCCCAGACCGGAGGTGAGCAGCTCGCCGTGGCTGTCGGAGAACACGCCGCGGTCATCTAGACGCCACGCGGCATTGACCTTCTTCTCCCGCGGCCCGTCGTCGTCGGCACCGGCCGATACCGGAGTGGCGTCGAAGTCCAGTACGGTGCGCCGGTCGTATTCGGGACCCTTGAACAGTTTCGCGGTCTCGACCAGTTCGCTGTCGATGACCTTGCGGCGCGCATCGGGGTCGGCCACCAGCTCGGAGAGCTCCGCGAACTCGGCGTCCAGCTTCTCGGCCTCGGCCTGCAGTTCGATCACGTCGAGTTTCGTCAGTCGCCGAAGCTGAAGTCCGAGGACGTAATCGGCCTGCTCGGCGTCGATCGCGAATCGGTCCTGCAGACCCTGGCGGGCCTCGTCGACGGTCTCGGAGTTCCGGATCACCGCGACGGCGGCATCGATGTCCAGATGGATGGTCATCAGACCGGCCACCAGGTGACGGCGCGCGGTGACCTTCTCCAACCGGTACTCGCTGCGGTGCAGCACCACCGAATCCCGCAGGTGCAGGAATGCCGAGATCAATTCGCGCACCGACCACCAGCGCGGCACCCGGTTCTCGTCGAGTGCGACCAGGCTGGCCGCGAACGTCGACTCCAACGGCGTCAGCGCCAGCAGCTGTTCACGGATCTGCTCGGCGTTGTGTCCGCGTTTGGCGGTGACGACGATGCGCAGTCCGTTGCGGCGGTCGGTCAGGTCGGACATGTCGGCCACCCCCGACAGCTCACCGGACTCGACCAGCGCCCGGATCCGGTCCTGCACGGTATTGCTGGCCACACCGGGCGGTAATTCGGTGATGATGCAGTTCTTACCCTCGACCGACACCGTGCCACGCACGGTGAATGCGCCACGGCCCGTGGTGATGTAGTCGCGCAGGCCGGCGGTGCCGACCACGCTGGCCCCGCAGCCCCAATCCGGACCGGGGATGAGCTTCACCAGCCGGTCATCGGTCATGTTCGGGGTCTTCAGCAGGGCCCGGCAGGCGGCCATCACCTCGCGGGGGTTGTGCGCGGGGACCTTGGTGGCCCAACCCTCGGCGATGCCGACCGCACCGTTGCACAGCAGCACCGGCCACTGCGCCGGCAGCATGGTGGGCTCGGTCCATTCGCCGTCGAAGGTCTGCATCATCGGCACCGCGTGACTGTCCAGTTCGGCGGTCAGCGCCGCACCCGGTGCGGACAGCCGCATCTCGGTGTAGCGGTCGGCCGCCGGGATGTCGCCCTGGATGCGCGGGAACGCACCCTGGCCGTCGATGACCTTGACGCGCTGGAACTCGGCGGCCATCAGCGCGGCGGCCCCGTACATCGATGCCCCGCCGTGCGGGTGCAGGTTGCCGGTGACCGCCGAGCAGATCTTCGACGATTTCTGAGGCTTGTTGCCGGGGAACAACTTCGAATCGTGCATCTGGTAGAGCAGCCGACGCTGGCCCGGCTTGAGACCGTCGAATGCCGACGGGATGGCGCGGTCGCTGACGCTGTAGAGCGCGAAGGTCAGCTGATAGTGGTTCCAGTAATCGTCGGCGCTCTGGTCGAGCACCAGATCCGGATTCTGTTCGGGAACGTCCAGGGTGGCGGTCACAGTGGTTCTTTCCTAGGTGAGGTCCAGCGCGGAGGTGTCGACACGGGAGGCGATATCGGCCATCCACGTGCGTCGCCCCTCCGGCGGCCCGCCGAACAAGGTGTGGTGCAGCTTCTTCTCACCGTCATCGGGGTGCACCCGAATCACGGTGCGGCGCTGCGGATCCAGCACGGTGTTCCAGAAGTCGTCGGCGTCCATCTCGCCGAGGCCCTTGTTGCGCTGCACCTCGACCCGGCGTTTGGAGGTGGCCTTCAGCTGTGCCACGGCGGCGTCGCGTTCGGACTCGTCCTGACAGTAGATCCGGGCAGTGCCGTCCTTGACGACGAACAGCGGCGGCAGGGTGACATAGACCATGCCCGCCTCGACGAGCGGCCGGTAGAAGTCCAGGAACATCGAGATCAGACTCGAGTTGATGTTGCCGCCGTCGGGATCGGCGTCGGAGGCGAACAGGATGCGGTCATACCGGCACAGTTCGGGGTCGCAGCTGTCGCGGATACCGCAGCCCAGGATGCGTTCGATGGCATCGAATTCGTCCTTGATGCGGGCCTTGCTCACGGTGAACCCATAGACGTTGGGCGGCTTGCCCTTCAGCGGGAACGCGGCCTGGAAGGTGGCATCGCGTGCTGCCTTGATGGTGCCCAGCGCCGAGTCACCCTCGCACAGAAACAGTTCGGCGCCGGACCCGCGTCCGGTCTCGCGGCTCGGCAGCAGCTTGGGGGGCAGCGACAGGTTGGTGCCCAGACCCTTGGCCTTCGACGCCGCCCGCGAGCGCGCCTTGGCGCCCTCGGCGCTGCGACGCGCCCGGGCGGCCTCCAGCGCCAGCTTGGTCCACAGTGAGACGGTGTCGCCGTTGGCCGGATTGGCCGCCCAGATGGTGACGCTGCGGGCCACGTCCGGGGCCATCGCCACGTTCAGCGACCGCGACGACACGGCGGTCTTGGCCTGGGAATCCCAGGCCACATCGGGTGCGCGGGTGTCGACGGCCAGTGCGGTGACCGCCGCGAAATCCTGCGGTTCCGGACCGTCCTCCCCCTTGGCCAGGCCCAGATCGCGGATGCGAGATGCCCGGTCGGCCAGGGCCTCCGACAGCCCCTTGACCGCGGCAGTCAGGTGCGAGCCGCCGCCGGGGGTGCGCACGGTGTTGCAGAACGCCGCAACGGTGGCCGGTTCGGCGGGCCCGGCGGTCAGCGACCACCGGAACGGCGTCGGACCGCGACCGGTGGTGTACTCCCCGCGGCCCTCCACGACGGCGCGCACACCGGGGACCGGGGTGTCGGCGGCCGCACACATCAGGTCGAGCAGGGTGTCGGTGCCCCACGGGCCGGTGAATGCTGCGAGCAGTTCCGGCCGGATGTCCGCACCGGGCCAGCCCTCGTCGACGACCGTCAGGTGCACCCCGGGCGACATCCGCGCGGCGGCGTGCGCCCGCAGCAGCACCTCGTTGATATCGATGGCCGAATCCGGCACGACTGCCTGGTCGAACAGGATGCGCACCTCGGTGCCGTGGGCGTCCGGTTTGCGGTTGCCGGCTCCGCGCAGCTTCTGGGTGTCGGCGCGGGTGAACGGCGCGTCCGGGTCGAATTCCTTGCCCTCGAAGACGCCCGGGTAGCCGCCACCGAAGCTCTGCAGGAAGGTCTTACCGCCGCGGCGCACCGTCACATCGGTGCGGGCGGAGATGAACACCGCTGCCGCGGCGCCGATTCCGTTCAGGCCGGCACCGGTGCTGGTCGCATCGGTGTGGGCGGAGAACTTGCCGCCGGCCCGTGCCGTGCCCAGGGTCTTGACGATGCCGTTCTTCCCGGTGGCCGGGTCGGTGTCGACGGGCAGTCCGCGACCGTCGTCGGCGACGCTGACCGAGCCGTCGGCGTGCAGGGTGATGGTCACCGTCGACCCGCCGTGGCCGGGGTCGGCGACCTCCTCGATGGCATTGTCGACCAGCTCGCGCAGTGCCGTGTTCAGCACGTCCAGACCCAGGTTCACCGCCGGCCGCAGGCGGGTGTGCTGGACATCGTCGAGCTCGGTGATGTCGGCGGCGGTATAACTCACTGCTTGTTCTCTCCATCGCGGGCGGGGGTGCCGGAGAAATCGTAGTCCGCCGATCCGACATCTCTGCGCATCCGAGTGCGGGGTGCGCCGGGCCCGGTCCGAAAGAACGTGCGTGGTCAGCCAGTGTGAGACCGCTTACATCGTCGCGTGTTGAGCGGACGCGGCGGATATCGGTGGCGGCCGGTCGCCGACCGGTCAGCCCGCCGGTTGGCCGCGGGATTCGCGCAGCGCGCGGCCCTGCTCGATGTCCTCGAGCTCCTTGGCCCGGTTCTTGTCGGACACCCGGTTGTCGCGCGGGGGCAGCTGGAGATCACGCTCGGCGGCGATACCGGCCTGTAGCTGTCGGCCCCGTTCCAGTTCGGCGTCCAGTTCGGCGCCGAACAGCAGCGCCAGATTGGTGATCCAGAGCCACAGCAGGAAGACGATCACCCCGGCCAGCGCACCGTAGGTCTTGTTGTAGCTGCCGAAATTGCCGACGTAGAAACCGAATCCGACCGATGCCAGCACCCAGAGCACGATCGCCACGGCGGCGCCGACACTGATCCAGCGGAACTTCGGCTGCCGCACATTGGGGGCGACGTAGTACAGCACCGCGACCGCACCGACGACCAGGATCAGGATGACGGGGAACCGGGCGATGTTCCAGGTGGTCTGGGCGGCCGGCCCGAGTCCGATCGCGTCGCCGAGCGCCGCGGCGACCGGCCCGCTGACGGCCAGCAGGAAGGCCACGACGGCGGCGGCAACCAGCCCGGCGAAGGTCAGCAGCAGCTGGGTGGGTCGCAGCTTCCACACCGGGCGGCCCTCGTCGACCTCGTAGATGCGGTTCATCGCACGTCCGAACGCGCCGATGTATCCCGACGCCGACCACAGCGCACCGGCGATGCCGATGACGAGGGCGATCCCGGCCGAGGGCGCCTCGACGAGCTGTTGGATCGGCGCGCGCAGGGTGTCGACGGCCGAGGACGGGCCGAGATCCTCGACGATCTGCAGAACGGCGTCGGTGGTGCGCTTGCCCTGGCCGAAGACGCCGAGCAGAGAAACCATCACCACCAGTGCGGGAAACAGCGAAAGCACCGCGTAGTAGGTCAACGCCGCCGCGAGGTCGGTGCACTGATCACCGCTGAACTCGCGGGCGGTCTTGCGCAGCACGAACAGTATCGAGGGCTTGCTCAGATCGGCCGGTGAATCCGGCTTCACCGGATCGTCGGGGTCCGGTGTCTCCTCCGGATCAGGATTCGCCCGCTCGATCTGAGGTGGGGGCACCGGCGTCGCCGGGTGCTCGGCCGGGCGACGCCGGCCGAGCAGGAAACCCGCGAGCACCCCGCCGACCGCCGCCATCAACCACTTCACCTTCGGCACTCCTATGACTCGGGACGATCCCTGTCGTGATGCCCGTAACCCCCGGTGCGAAAACCGGCTGTCGCATACCGGATCTGTGTGTCACCGGATCGTCGCCAGGTGGCCGACGCGCGGGTTTCACCGCGTGGCGTTGTGGAAATTCAGGCCACAACGGTGGCATCGGCTGGCTGCGTCGTGCCGCCGTAAGGTGGACCCCGTTACGGCGCAGTCGCGTTCAGACAGCAGCGGAGCCCGGTGTCCACCGCTTCATGGTGCGCCGTCGGCATCGGCGCGCTCCTCGCGGATACGGTCCTTGCTGCGTAACAGGCGCAGCAGGGTGACCAGCCCGAGCCCGCCGAGCACGTTGAAGGCGACGACGTAGCCGAACCAGGCCAGCCAGTCCAGGTAACCGAAGGGCACCTGACCGGAGGTCAGCGCGCCGAAGATCAACAGCGAGTCCAGGATTGAATGGAACATCTGCAGCCCGGCGAGCAGGAACGCGCCGGCCACGGCCGCGGCGATCTTGCCGAAGACGGAGTCGGTGCCGTGCTGCATGCGGGTCATCAGGGTGATCGCCATGCCGCCGAGCAGCGCCAGCGTCACCGTCTCGGTGGAGATCGGGGCGTTGATGTAATGCGCCGCCGACTCCACCGTCTGCGCGCGCAGTTTGGGGAAGGCCTGCATGATCAACCACATCAGGACCCAGCCGCCGGCCAGATTGGCCAGCAGGGTTCCGCTCCAGAGCCGGGCGAGTTGTGCCGGGCTCGCGCGCTTGGCGGCCACGGTGGTGATCGGGATCAGGAACCCCTCGGTGAACAGTTCGCTGCGGCCCAGCAACAGCGCCAGGAAACCGATCGAGAAGGCCAGGCCGGCCAGCAGGTGATCGCCGGTGGCGTGCAGGACCGCCAGGTAGGCCAGCACACCCATCGCCACCTCGGTGCCGCCGAAGAACCCGGTGATCAGCACTTCGCGCCAGCTTCGGTGCAAGCGCTGCGTGCCCTCGTCGACCATCCGGTTGAAGGCGTCCTCCAGCTCGTCCTCGATGGGACTGTCCGAGCTGCCCAGGTCGCGCTGACTCGTCTTGCTCATGGCATCCTCACGGCCGGGGATCGGGTGATCGGGGGGAGTACCCCACCAAGGCAGGGGCCAAGCAGGTCGACCGCCGCGATCACGCCGCGAGGATGAACGACAGGAAGAAGCCGGCCGCGGTGGCGAAGGCGTTCAGCGGTCGGCCGTGCTCGAAGGCCTCCGGCATCAGGGTGTCGGCCAGTGAGGCCAGCACGGCGCCCCCGGCGAAGGCCAGCGCCACCGCCAACACCGGGTCACCGAGCTGGCCCGCGGTGAGCCGGCCCAGGACGACGGCGGCCGCCAGCAGCACCGCGCAGCCCACCCAGACGCCGATGACGGCGCGCGGACGCATGCCGGAGTTGCGCATCGCCATCGCGCCGACGAGTGACTCGGGCAGATTCGAGAAGAAGATGGCCACCAACAGCGATATCGAGGCTCCACCTACCAGCGACACCCCGAGCGCCACGTTCTCGGGCACACCGTCGAGGGTGACGGCGGCCAGCAATGCCAGTCCGACTCCGCGCCGTGCCGCGCCGGACACCATTTCGCGCTGGTCGGGTCCGGCTCGGCCGCTGACGTAGCGGTCCAGCAGGCTGTCGGCGATGACGAAGGCGGCCGCGCCGGCCAGCAGACCGAGCCCGGAATGAAGCGCACCGCCGAGGTGGAAGGCCTCCTCGAACAGCTCGAACGCCAGCGCGGAGATCAGCGCGCCGCTGGCGAAGGCCAGCAGGACGCCGGTCACCTTCTTCGGCATGTCCCAGCGCACGCCGATGAAGGCCCCGATCACCAGCGCGCTGGACGCGCCGAGTCCGAACAGGGTTGCGGTCAGCATGGTCCTTGCATTCCCCGAAAGGCCCGTTGGCAACCGGCGATCAGGTGCCCAGCACGGTCACCGATCCCCGGTCCCCGTCGACGCGCACCCGGTCACCGGTCCGCAACACCCTGCTGGCCACCAAAGTGTTGACCACACAGGGCAATCCGTACTCACGTGCGACCACCGCGCCGTGGGATACCGAGCTGCCGATATCGGTCACCAGCGCGGCGATCACCGCGAAGTACGGTGTCCACCCGACATCGGTGACGGGCGCGACCAGGATCTCGCCGGGTTGTAGTTCGCGTGCCTCCAGCACCGAGCGGGCCACCCGGACAACACCTTCCACGGCGCCGTGCCCGGCCGGTCTGCCGACGATCTCATCCGCCGTGCTCGCGGCCGGGGCGGACCGCACGACCGGTGTCGGCCGGCCGACGTAGACATCCTCGAACTCGAGTGCGGCCTGATAGTCGAGCGCGTCGCGGCGGCCGACCGCGCGAGCCACCAGCTCAGCCACGTCGCCGTCGCGCACCAGCACCGGCAGTTCGAGACGGTCGAAGAAGAAGATCAGGTCGGGATCGGGGATACGGCCGGCCTCGCTGAGCACCTCGCCGAGGTGGCGGTAGCCGCGTTTGAGCAGGTGCGCGACCAGTGCCATGCGGGATTTGGTCTCTTCGCGGCCGCGGGCGCCACCCTGGGCGAGACGGGCCAGCATTCGCACCGTCCGTGATGGTGGCGCGGCGGCCGGCGCGGGTGCCTGGTCGGTTTCCGGTGCCCGCAGCATCACCTGCATCATCGAACCCAGCCCGGCGGGATCGTCGGCCCACGAGCGGTCGCGCATGCACAGCTCTCGGTAGCCGCGGTGGCCGTGCTCGGTGAGGAATCGGCGCAGCGCCGCCCCGGACCGGCCGTCGGAGTCGCGTAGCCGTTGCACGGCATCGGCCGGGGTCGCGGTCAGGAACCGTTCGCGTGCCGCGGCGTCGCGCCTCAGCAGGCGGACGACCTCTTCGAGTTGGTCGACCATGGCCGCGCTTTCCACCCCGGCACCGGTCATCAGGCGGATGGCCGCTGCGCTTCCTTCCTGCTCGCCGGCGCCCCGGTTGAGGGCCTGCCGGATGAGCACGCTTTCCAGGATGTTGGCCGCCACCGCCGACCGCGAGGAGGACCGCACATGGGTGAGCGTCACATCGCGGTACATCTGCAACCCGGTCTCCAACTGTGCGAGGACGACTCGGGGATCGCGACTGTCGATGACGGGGAACCCACCGATCGTGGCCGACAGCCGTCGAATGGCCGGGCCGGCGCTGAGGGCGAAGGTGCTCAACCGGACGGTGTTGATCAGCTTGCGCACGAACGGTTTCGGAGGTCCGGGGGTGAGTTCGTCGATGACGCGTCCGCAGATGGACATGGAGAACTGCTCGCGGGAGTTGCCGAGGATCCCGGAGCTCAGCGCGGTCCCCTCGGTCATGTTCAAGAACATGTGGCCGTAGAAATAGCCGACCTGACGCCAGCGGTCGTCGTAGCGCTTCTGCACTCCGCCGGCCACCTGGACCATCTGCATGGCGTAGTCGATGGCGTGCCCGCTCACCGAGGCGGTGAGCGGGCAGAACGCACCGGGCATCATCTCGCCGATATTGCAGCGGGTGTACACGTGCGTGACGCCGGTGACCGGGGAGTCCATCTCGTTGAGATCCCCGGGCAGGGTGGTGATCGGGCGTGCCTGCAGCCACCACAGTTGCCCGGACCGGTCGATCGCCCATTCCAGGTCCAGCGGGCGACCCCAGTGCCGGGCGGCGCGCAGCGCACCGTCGCGGATGTGGTCGATCTCTGCGGCCGACAGCGCCGGGGTGGCACCGACCTCGCTGCTCAGCACAGTGCCGTCATGGGCCAGGACGTGATGGTCCGAGGCCGCCGAGCCGTCGACGAGGTGCTCGCCCAACCCGCGCACCGCATCGACGATCACCAGGTCGCGCCGACCCGAGGTCGGGTCGGCGGTGAACACCACGCCGGCGGCGCGCGCGTCGACCATCTCCTGGACCACCAAGTTCATCTGTGCGGGCGCAGTGCCGACCTGATAGGCGGCGGCGCGTTCGGAATCGACGGATCCGATGCACTTTTCGAGTGCCGCGGCGAGCTCGGCGACCGACTCGACGCCGAGGACGGTCTCGTACTGGCCGGCGAAGGACATGTCGGTGCCGTCCTCGCCCGCAGCGGAGGACCGGACCGCCACGGGTGTCGAGCCTGCCGACTGCATGCGCGAGAATCGCTGGATGACTGCATCCGTCGGTACCGGGTCGGCCACCCGTGCGATGACGAAGCCCGGAGGCACCGGTACACCGAGGCGCATCAGCTCGGCCAGTCCGAGCGCTTTTCCGCCGAAGCTGTCGTCCACCACGTCGCCGAGGTCGATCACGTCAGACATCCGCGATACGTTACACCCGTCACGTATATGAGTGCCGAGTTCGGCCGACCGCGGGATGCCCGGATCGACGCGGCGGTTCTCGACGCCGCGACCGCGCTGCTGTCCGAGGTGGGCTACGCGGATCTGACGGTGGCGGCCATCGCCGACCGGGCCGGCACCTCGCGGCCCGCGGTGTACCGGCGCTGGCCCAGCAAGGCGCACGTCGTGCACGAGGCCGTCTTCCGGGAGGCCGACACCACGGCCATCACCGCCACGGGCGATCTCGACCACGATGTGCGCTCCATCGTCGCGCGGACTGCCGCGCTGCTCACCTCGCCGTTGGCGCGCGTCGCGGTACCGGGCCTGATCGGCGAGGCGGCATCGGATCCGTCCCTGAGTCAACGCCTGCTCGACCGGTTCACCGGTCGGGGCTGGGGCGGGTTGGACGCCTATCTGGCCGAGTCCGCGGCCCGCGGCGGACTCAAGGCCGGCCTCGACGCCGGTGTCCTGCTGGAGTTCGTCATCGGTGCCGCCCTGGCCGCGATCCTGGTCCGCGGGCCCGACGGCCTCACCGACGCCTGGGTGGACACCACCACCCGGATCCTGCTGGACGGCGCCCGCCGGCAGGGCTGACCGCGCCGGTTTCCGCGCACCGCCGATCGGGAACTTCGGTAGGTAACGTCGACAACGGAGGACTTGATGACCACGACGCCGACCGATGCGAATCCACCGGTGCTGCTCTATGACGGCGTGTGCGGTGTGTGCAACGGCGGGGTGCGGACCATTTTGCGGTTCGACCGTCGCGGCACGCTGCGCTTCGCCGCGCTGGACAGCGATTTCGCCCGCGATATCATCGCTCGCCACCCGCGCCTTGCCGGGCTGGATTCCGTTGTGTTCGTGCGCGATCCCGGCGGCGCCGACGAGACCGTGAGCACCGAATCGGCCGCGTTGCTGCAGGTCGCCGACTACCTCGGCGGCTACTGGAAGCTGGCACTGGCGGCACGCGTCATCCCGGGCGTCGTGCGGGACCGGTTGTACGCGGCGTTCGCCAAGGTGCGCTATCACGTCGGCGGCAAGTACGACACCTGTCCCATCCCGTCACCGCAGGTGCGCAGCCGATTCGTCGACGCGACCTACGGTTGACGGGCCGGCGTTCAGGACCCGGCGGCCTCGCGGCCCTGCAGCGCCGATACCACCAGATTGCTCTTGGGCAGTTCCGCGCCGGCCTCGACCGCCTTGGTCCACTCGGCGGTGGTCGCGACGGCGGCGAAATTCGACTGGAACAACACCATCAGCGTGGTGTGCAATGCCTCGGCGTTGACGTGGCCGGCCTCGTTGGCCAGGTGGATCGCACCGCTGGCGTCGGAGAGGATCTCGGTCGCGAAGCCGAGCCCCTCGGCCTCGACGGCGGTACCCAGATCGCAGTTGTTGGTCATGAAGCCGACGATGCTGATGGTGTCGATCTGCTTGCTGCGCAACCACTCTGCGACATCGGTGCCGGCGAACACGCTGCCGTAGTCCTTGTGGACATGCTTCCACGACGGATCGACGGCGGCCTCGATATCCGGGTGCAGCGCCCAACCGGGTGTGCCCTCGACGAACACCGGTGCGCCCTCGGGCATCCGATGCTGCACCACGATGACGGGAATCTCCTGGGCAGCGGCATGCTTGATGGCCGCCACGATATTGGCCAGCGACTCCTCGCGCGGCGGGTACTGAATCTGCAGCGGCCCTTCGAAATACTCCTGCTGGACGTCGACGACGATGAGGGCGCGGCGCGGTGCGGACACGATGTTCTCCCTGGGCTTGGTGATGATGTCCATTCAATTGTTCAGCGCTGATCTTGCCCGCGCGAGTGGCATAGATGCATACTTTCGATGATTTTGTGCCAACCGGAGGGTCACATGCGCATCGCCGTGTACGCGTTCGACGGCATCACCATGTTTCATCTCGCCGCGCCGCTGATGGTGTTCGGTGAACTCGGCCGGTTGGGACTGGCCACCGACTGGGAAACGCGGTTGTGGTCGCATCATCCGGGGTCTGTTCGCACCGCCGAGGGCTACCCGATCGGAGAGATGGCCGGACCGGAGGTCGTCGACTGGGCCGATATCGTCATCGTGCCGTCGTGGCCGCAGCCGGTGACCCCGTGCAGCGAGGAGTTCCGGCAGCGGCTGCGGCACGCGCACGCCAGGGGAGCGACGATCGTCGGACTGTGCCTGGGTGCCTTCCCGGTGGTCGACAGCGGTGTCCTGAAAGACCGTCCGGCCGTGACGCATTGGGAGATGCTGCCGGAACTGGCCGAACACCTTCCCCAGACCGAGATGCAGACCTCGGTGCTCTACATCGACCACGGTGACGTGCTGACCTCGGCCGGGACGGCGTCATCGATCGACGCGTGCCTGCACCTGGTGCGGCGCCATCTCGGGTCTGCCATCGCCGCCCGGGTGGCGCGCAGCCTGGTGGTGGCCCCGCACCGGGACGGTGGACAGTCGCAGTACATCGAGCGCCCACTGCCGCAGGCCGCCACTGATACCGCCATCGCCGACGTCCAGCACTGGGCGCTGAGCCACCTGACCGAGGACCTCTCGGTCGACCGGCTGGCCAACCGGGCCGGGATGAGCCGGCGCAGCTTCATCCGGCAGTTCACCGACGCCACCGGCATCACGCCGGCCCGCTGGGTCGCACAGCAGCGGCTCAACGAGGCGCGTGTGCTGCTGGAGACGACGGACTGGGGCATCGACGACGTGGCGTCGGCATGTGGGTTCGCCAGCGCCGTCACCTTCCGGCAGAACTTCGCCACCGCGTTCGACACCACGCCGACGGCCTATCGGCGTCACTTCAGCCGAGCCTGACCGAGAGCCGCTGGGCCCGCTTGCCACCCTTGGGCCAGAAGTAGCTGCCGGGCTTGCGCGCCTCCTTGGCCAGGAAGTTCAGCGTTCCGGCGCACACGGATTCCTTGATGGTGGCGGCCAGCCGGCCACCGAGGTGCAACCCGATCGCGGTGTCGTCGAAGCGTGACATCTGGATGGTGCCCGCATGCCTGCCGAGGCTGATGCACTGACCCACCGACGCGGGATTCAGGTCACCGGGCTCGCGACCGTCCATCCGCGCCAGCACCGTGTCGGCGGCATGGGAGGCCAGCGGCATGGCGAGCTGGCAGCTCATGCGCAGCGGCAATCCGGATGGTGAGGCCGCGTCCCCGGCCGCGACGATCGAGGTGTGCCCCACGCTGGTCAGCGATTCATCGGTCAGCAAACGCCCGAGTTCATCGGTGGGCAGCCCGCTGGCGGCCGCCAGCGTCGGCACTCCGAAGCCGGCGGTCCACACCGTCGCGGCGGCGGGCAGCACCGTGCCGTCGCCCAGCGTCACCTGGTCGGCGGCGACAGCGGCCACCTTCGCGCCCTCCACCACGGTGACGCCCAGTTTGCGCAGCCGCTTGGCCACCGAGCGGCGGCCGCCGGCCGCCAGGGACGGCCCGAGCGCGTCGGTGACCAGCGTGACGGCGCGACCGGTTTCGGCGAACTCTGCGGCGGCCTCGATACCGGTCAGGCCACCACCCACGACCACGATCGGCGCCGACCCGGGCAGGGCGGCCATCCGGTCGGCCAACCGCCGGGCCGCCTCCAACTCGCCGAGCGGATAGGCGAATTCGGCCGCACCGGGCACCGACGCCGGGACCACGGCGGTGCTGCCGACGGCGTAGACCAGGTAGTCGTAGGCGACCGCGGAACCGGAGGACAGCACCACCTTGCGGGCTTCGGCGTCGATCTGGTCGACGCTGTCCACGATCAGGCGCACCCGGTCGGACAGGATCGTCGCGTAGTCGGCTACGGCGTCATCATTGCCGGCCACCAGTTGGTGCAACCGGATGCGTTCGACGAACTCGGGGCGCGGGTTGATCAGCGCGACGTCGACATCATCGCGTTGCAGCAGTCGGTTGGCGGCCAGCACGCCGGCGTATCCGCCGCCGATCACGACGATCTGGGTGGTGGTCATCGGAGGTCCTTTCATCGGTGTGGTGTCTCGACAGTGGCATCCACGGGTGGTGCCAGGGACCACGGAAAACCCGTAGTCCAAAACGCGCTACGGGACCGGGATCATGTTTCCGCTGGTCCGCGAGAGGGCAATCTGCGGGACCGATGAGGAGACAGACATGACCGAGCACCCCACGATGGGCGTCGAGGAGGAGTTCCTGCTCGTCGATCCGCGCTCGGGTGAACCGGTCCCCTTGAACACCCGGGTCCACCAGATCGCCGCGGACAAGGGGGTCGAGTTGCAACTCGAACTGACCACCTGTCAGGTCGAGACCGCGACCGGGGTGGCCGCCGACACCGCCGATCTGCAGGCTCAGCTGACGCGGATGCGGCGCACCACCGCCAACGCCGCGCATGCGGCCGGTGCCCGCCTGCTGGCGGTCGGACTGCCGCCGACGGTGCCGCAGCACTTCCCGATCACCGACACGCCGCGCTATCGGCGGATCGGTGCCGAGTTCGGGATGATCGCCCACGAGCAGGGCATCAGCGGATGTCATGTGCACGTGGCGGTTCCGGACCGCGACGCCGCCATCCACGTGAGCAATCACCTGCGGCGTTGGCTGCCATTGCTCTTGGCGCTGACCGCCAACTCCGCGATCTACCGCAACGCCGACAGTGGACATGCCAGCTGGCGGCATGTGCTGTGGTCGCGCTGGCCCAGCGCCGGGCCGACACCGTATTTCGCGTCCGCCGCCGACTACGACCAAGCCGTCCAGACGATGCAGGACACGGGCGCCATGCTCGACGACGGGATGGTCTATTGGGATGTCCGGCCGTCGGCGAACTTCCCGACCGTCGAGGTGCGGGTGGCCGATGTGCCCGCGACCGTCGCCGAGACGGTGTTGCACGCCGCACTGACCCGGGCCGCGGTGATGACGGCACTGCAGGACCACCGACGCGGCGAGCATGTCCGGCCCATCCCGGCCCATGAACTCGGTGCCGCCTACTGGCGCTCCGCCCGCGACGGACTCGATGGCCGGGCCCTCGACGCGGACGGGATGCCGGCACCGGCGGTCGATGTCCTGCGTGCGTTCGTCGATCGGCTCGCCCCGGCGCTGCGCGCCGTCGGTGACTACGACCTGGTGTGCGCAGAACTGGACCGGATATCGCGAGAAGGCAACGGCGCCATGCGCCAACGGGCCGCCTGGCGGCGCCGGGGTGAGGTGTCCGATGTCATCGAGGCGGCCGCGGCCGCCACCATCCAGGGCTGCTAGTCACCGAACAATTGCGCCGCCAGGCCCAGCAGCGGGGCGTGCAGGTTCCGGACGTCACCGGCGTCGCCCGCGGCGAGTTCATGGGTGACCAGCGACGATATCGCAGCGACCAGCGCCCGACAGGCGAACCTGTCCTGCTCGGTGTCGGCGCCGAACAATGCGTGCAGACCGTCAACGGTGCGTTGCTGCAACTGCATTCGGGCCTGCAGTGCCTCGGGTCCGGCCGCATAGACCTCGATGAGATAGATCCGCGACATGACGGCATCGCGGGCAAGGGTGTCGAGGTAGTTCGTCAACACGGCGTCGAACACCTGCATCGCGGTGGCGTTCGGCGGCACGGTGCCGGCGGCGACGCTGACCCGCTGGTGAATGCCGGCGTAGGCGTCCAGGAAACAGGCCTGCTTGCTGTCGTAGTGCTCATAGAACGTCTGCCGGGATACCTTGGCCCGCTCGATGATGTCCGACACCGTGGTACCGGCGAAGCCCTTGACCTGCATGGCCTCGCCCAGAGCGCGCACCATCCGGTTGCGTTGGTCGGCGGCCACCTGTTCACGCGTGAGGTTGTGCCGTCCCGGGGGCAGTTTGGTCGGCAAGGTGCTCTCCTCGGAGGGACACATTTGTGTACGCAATCGTTTATAGTTTCATCTGCGGTGAGTCGACGTCGAGGGGTCGTCGACTGCGCGCCTGGTTCAGGTGAACCGTTCCCAGGCCGACTGCCGGGTGACTCCCAGTGCGGCGGCCACCCGCGACCATGCGACGCCGCGGTCGCGCAACTCCTGGACCCGGGCGCGGAGATCGGCTTCGACATTGGCCGTTGTGGCCGCGACCCGCGGGATCTCGTCGAGCAGTTCATCGTCGGTGTAGTCGGCGCGATCACGTAACGGCGGGCTATCGCTCCCGGGCGGGTCCTCCAGGATGGCGACACATTTGGTGACGCACCCGTCGCAGATGTAGACGCCCAGACCGCTGATCAGCTTGGTCACCTCGCGCGATTCCAGACCGCAGAACGAGCAGAACATCACGGTCGTCACGGTCTTGCCCACGGCGACCCCCTTCCTGTCAGGATCACCCTGACACCCATGTCAGGGTAAACCTGACATGGTGTGGTGGCAAGACCGCCGGTGCGCGCCGGCGGCCGCGATACCCTGCGACGGTGCGCGCAGTAGCCGACCGACTCATCGGACTGTGCACCGCGGGTGTCATTCTCGCCGCGCCGGCGTGCGCCCACCCGGACCGCCCGGCCACACACAGCGCACCACCGGCCACCGCCGGCCAGGCGACACCCGCCCCCGTTTCGGCGGCGCCACCGGCCATCGTCACCCCCGCGCTCGCGCACCTCGGCGGGATCGTCGACCGGGCGATCGTCGCCCACCGGTTGCCCGGGGCGGTGGTCCAGATCGGGCACGGGGGACACCCCGTCTACCGGCAGGCCTTCGGCGTACGCAGGCTGGCCGGTGAACCCGGCCTCGATGCGGCGCCGGCCCCGGCCGAACCGATGACGACCGACACCATCTTCGACCTCGCGTCGCTGACCAAACCGCTGGCCACCGCCACCGCCGTGATGCAACTGCACGAACAGGGCAGCATCGAGCTCGACGACCCGCTGCAGAGCTACCTGCCCGGCTTCAACCCGGACGGTGATCCACGCCGGGCGCGGGTCACCCTGCGCATGCTGCTGACCCACACCTCGGGCATCGCGGGGGATCTGAGTCTGGACGGGCCCTGGGGTCTGGACCGGGCCGACAAGGACGAGGGGATCCGGCGGGCGATGGGCGCCTGGGTGGTGCACGAACCCGGCACGCTGTTCCACTACTCGGACATCGGCTTCATCCTGCTGGGCACGGTCGTCGAGAAACTCACCGGCCGGTCCATCGACAGTTATGTGGCCGAGCGGGTGTTTGCGCCGCTGGGCATGGCCGACAGTCATTACCTACCGGCCGCGAAAGCCTGTGGCCCCCATCGAATGTGGGGGAACGCCTTGGCGTTCGACCCGGGCGCGCCCGCCGTCGGAGACTGCCCGGCGGGCACCTGGCGCACCGAACTGCTGGCCCGCGTCGCGCCGACCGCGCACGATGGGGACACTCCGGGGCTCAATCCCGATTTCGGCCGGCTGTTGCGCGGCACCGTCCACGATCCCACGGCGCGCCGGATGGGCGGCGCGACCGGCAGTGCCGGGGTGTTCACCACCGCCGCTGATGTCGGTCGCTTCGCGCAGGCACTGTTGGATCGGCTGGCCGGACGGCCGAGCGCATTCCCGTTGAGCAGGCAGTCGCTGGAGCGGATGACCACACCACAGGCGTCGGTCGGCGGGGATCAGCGCGGACTCGGCTGGGATATCGATACCGCCCATTCCGCGCCGCGAGGTGCGGTCTTCCCGGTCGGGAGCTTCGGCCACACCGGATTCACCGGGACCTCGCTGTGGCTCGACCCCGGATCGGACACGTATGTCGTCGTGCTGGCCAACGTGATCCATCAACCCGGCGGGCCGCCGATCGGCACGCTCAGTGGTCAGATCGCCACCGCGACCGCCCGCGCGCTGCGTCTCTACGGCAGCTGACCCGGGAATCAAACGCCGACCCGAAACCGTTGTAGCCGACATCGCAACAAGAGTTTTCGAAAGAGGCGAGATCGATGAAGAAGATCGGATTGGCAGGCGTCATTGCCGGAGCGCTCACCGCGGGCGTGATCGGTCTGGCCGGGCCCGCACAGGCGCAGGCACCCGTGCTCATGCTTCCGCAAGCTCCCGGCGGCATCTACTACGACGATGACGACGACTACTACCCCTGGCGCGATCAGCTCTTCCCGACCGTGAAGGTGCCCCGCGTCGACACCTCGGTCCGCAACTGACCGAACCGCATGGCTTTCGAGGGCGTCCCGTTTCGGGGCGCCCTCGATCGCTTCCGGCGGTAGGGACAGCCCTACCCTGAACAAGCCGGTGTGCGGGATGGGGGTGGACGACTCAGATGCTTAGCGTCGACGGCGTGACCACCGCGCGGCCGAACGGCCTGCTCAAGCAACTCGGTATCGACTCCGGCTATGTACTGCTCGGCTTCCCACTGGGGATCGTCAGCTTCTGCGTCGTCGTGACCGGGCTTGCCGCGGGACTGGGCTTGCTGGTCGTGATCGTCGGCCTGCCGACCATCGTCGCCACCGCGTTGATCGCCCGGGTGATCGCCGACATCGAACGCTTCCGCTACCCGGCGGTCCTGCGCTCACCGCGCAGCCGCCCGACCTACCGCCGCGCCGCGCCGCGCTCGGGTGTGTGGAAGCGCATGATCACCCCGCTCGCCGACGGGCAGTCCTGGCTCGACCTCACCCACGCCCTGGTCCGGTTCCCGGTATCGGTGACCACGTTCTGCGTCGTGATCACCTGGTGGGCGGTGGCGTTCGGTGGCACCACGACCGTCGCCTGGGACTGGGCGATCCCGCACGGCCCCGACAACCAGTCGCTGGCCCAACTGATCGGGCTGGGCGACAGCGCGGCGGCGCGGATCGCTTTCCAGACCGCGATCGGGCTGCTCTTCCTGTGCACGCTGCCCTGGGTGGTGCGCGGTTGCGCGCTGATCGAGGCCGGACTGGCGCGCGTGCTGCTGACCGGGGTCGCCGAGATGCGGCAGACCATCACCGTGCTGACCGAGCAGAAGTCGGCGGCCGCGTCCGCCGAGGCTCATGCGCTGCGACGGCTGGAGCGAGACATCCACGACGGCCCCCAGCAGCGCCTCATCCGGCTGGCGATGGATCTGGGCCGCGCCCGCGAATATGCCCAACCCGGGCCCGCCCGGGACTCCCTGGACGAGGCGATCACCCAGACCCGGGAGACGCTCGACGAGTTGCGGGCACTGTCGCGAGGTATCGCACCGCCGGTGCTCACCGATCGCGGTTTGCCCAGTGCCCTTGCCGCGCTGGCCATTCGCTGTACCGTGCCGGTCGAACTGGTGGTCGACCCGGCGCTGGGCGAGCCGTGGGGCCGACTCGACGCGGCGGTGGAGACCGCGGTGTACTTCGCGGTGTCCGAGGCGTTGACCAATGTCGCCAAACACAGCGCCGCCACCACCTGTTGGGTGACCGTCGCGCGTGGACCCGACCGGGTGGGGGTGGAGATCGTCGACGACGGGGACGGCGGCGCGCACGTGGCCAAGGGGCACGGTCTTTCGGGGCTGGCCGATCGGATCCGGGCGGCCGGCGGGACACTGGATGTGATCAGCCCCCTGGGCGGGCCGACGACGATCCGGGTGGAGATCCCGTGCTGAAAGTGGTGGTGGCCGACGATTCGGTCCTGTTGCGGGAGGGGCTGATTCGGCTGCTCACCGAGCACGGCCATGAGGTGGTCGCCGCGGTGGGCGACGGACCCGCACTGGTCGAGGCGATCGCGCTGCACCGGCCGGATGTGTCGGTGGTCGACGTCCGGATGCCGCCGTCGCACACCGACGAAGGACTGCGGGCGGCCGTGCAGGCCCGCCGCCTCGTCAGCCGCGCACCGATCCTGGTCCTCTCGCAGTACGTCGAGGTGTCCTATGCCGACGATCTGCTGGCCGACGGCGCCGGTGCCGTCGGCTACCTGCTCAAGGACCGGGTGGTGGCGGTCGGCGAGTTCCTCGACGCCGTCAGCCGGGTGGCCGGTGGCGGCACCGTGCTGGATCCCGACGTCGTCGCCCAGCTGCTGGTGCGGCGGCGACGTAACGATCCGCTGCGGCAACTGACGCTGCGGGAACAGGAGGTGCTCGCGCTGATGGCCGAGGGCCGCTCCAACACCAACATCGCCCGGACGCTCGTGGTCAGCGACGGTGCGGTGGAAAAACACGTCACCAACATCTTCACCAAACTGGGCCTGCCGCCCGACGGTGCACAGCACCGGCGGGTGCTGGCGGTGCTGACCTATCTGCGTGGCTGAGAAATGTTCGGCTGCGATGTCGAGAATGGACGTACAGCTCCGTCCCAGGGGGCAGCGATACCGAATGGGTCGCCGAAACCAGATTGGAGTCAGCGATGGCCAAGTACCTGTTCCTCAAGCATTACCGCGGCGCGCCCGCGGCCCTGAACGATGTGCCGATGGACCGGTGGACACCGGCCGAGATCGATGCCCACGTGCAGTACATGGACGATTTCGCCGACCGGCTCAAGGAGTCCGGTGAGTATGTGGACAGCCAGGCCTTGTCGGCCGAGGGCGCCTGGGTCCGCCACGACGGGCCCGGCAGGCCCGCGGTCACCGACGGCCCGTTCGCCGAGACCAAGGATCTGATCGCCGGCTGGATGATCGTCGACGTCGACTCCTACGACCGTGCCGTGGAACTGGCCGGCGAGTTGTCCGCGGCGCCCGGCGCCGGCGGCGAACCGATCCACGAATGGTTGGAGGTGCGCCCGTTCATGGGCTCACCGACCACGGTCACTGAATAGTGGACGAGGCGCGGCTGCGGGCACTGATCCCGGGCGTACTGTCCGCATTGGTGCACCGCGGCGCCGACTTCGACACCGCCGAGGACGCGGTCCAGGACGCACTGATCCGCGCAGCCGAGGTGTGGCCGTCCGACCCACCGCAGGATCCGAAGGGTTGGCTGATCACGACGGCGTGGCGGCGGTTCCTCGACATCACCCGTTCGGATGCCGCGCGGCGCCGCCGGGAGCAGACCGTGTCGCGGCAGCCGATCCCGGTCCCCGCGTCCGCCGCCGACGAGTCCCTGCAGTTGTACTTCCTGTGTGCCCACCCGAGCCTGAGTGATTCCGCGGCCGTCGCACTCACCCTGCGAGCGGTCGGAGGGTTGACCACGCGACAGATCGCACAGGCCTACCTGGTGCCGGAAACCACCATGGCGCAACGCATCAGCCGCGCCAAGCGCACCGTCAAGGACGTCCGGCTCGATACACCCGGAGATCTGCGGACCGTGCTGAAGGTGCTGTACCTGGTGTTCAACGAGGGCTACAGCGGGGACGTGGACCTGGCCGCCGAGGCGATGCGGCTGACCCGGCAGCTCGCATCGGCCACCGATGACCCGGAGGTGTCGGGTCTGCTCGCGCTGGTCCTCCTGCATCACGCCCGGCGACCGTCGCGCACCCGCGCAGACGGAAGTCTCGTCCCGCTCGCCGAACAGGACCGCACGTTGTGGCGGCGCGATCTGATCGCCGAGGGAATCGAAGTGCTGCAGAAGGCGCTGAGTCGCGATCGGCTGGGCGAATATCAGGCTCAGGCAGCCATCGCTGCGCTGCACGCGGACGCGCCGAGCGCCGCCGAGACGGACTGGCTGCAGATCGTGCAGTGGTACGACGAACTGGTCGCGCTGACCGGCAGCCCCATCGTGCGACTCAACCGGGCAGTGGCCGTCGGTGAGGCCGACGGCCCGCGGGCAGGCCTGGCGGCGCTGTCCGAACTGGACCCCGGATTGCCGAGATACACCGCTGCGGCAGCGCATCTGCACGAACACCTCGGGGACCTGTCGGGTGCGGCCGAACTGTACGCCCGCGCGGCCGAACAGGCGCAGTCCGTCGCCGAACGCCGCCACCTCACCCGGAAGGCGGCCGCCCTGCGCGGCGCATGATCAGCGCGCGGGCGCGGCGATCCGGGACTCCAGCTGGGTGCCCTCGATGTCGAGGTCGGGCACGTACCTGGCGAACCACCTGGAATGCATCCACATCCGATCGCCGAGGATGGCCATCACCGCCGGAATCAGGGTGAGCCGCACCACGAAAGCGTCGAGGAACACGCCCACCGCAAGGGTCAGGCCGACGGACTTGATGATCGGATCGCTGCCGGCGAGGAAGGCGATGAACACGCCGAACATGATCAGCGCGGCCGCCGTCACCACCCGCGCCGACAGGCCGACACCGCTGCGCACCGCGGCCGTGGCGTCCTCCGTGCGGCCCACCTCCTCCTTGATCCGTGAGACGACGAACACCTCGTAGTCGCAGGACAATCCGAAGATGATGGCCAGCACGATGATCGGCAGGAAACTGATCGTCTCTCCCGGAGTGATGCCGAGAAGATCTGCGCCCCAGCCCCATTGGAAGACCGCAACCTGCACGCCCAACGCCGCGAACACCGAGAGGAGAAAGCCGATGACCGAGGTCAGCGGGACCAGGGCGGCGCGGAAGGCCACTGTCAGCAGGATGAAGGCCAGCCCGACGACCACCACGATGAAGATCGGCAACGCCGCGGCGAGCTTGTCGGAGGTGTCGATATTGGATGCGGTGGTGCCACCGACCAGGAACGTCGCCCCCGTGCCCGCGGTGATGGCGTCGCGGTCGGCCCGAATCTGCTTCACCAACTCCGCGGTCGCCACATCGTTGGGTCCGGTCTCGGGGATGACCTGGATCAGGGCGGTGCGGTTGTCGCCGCCGGCCGGGATCGCGGCCACGACGTTGTCCTCGCGGCCGATGCCCGCGGCGATGGTCTGCGCGGCATCGGGAGCGGTGGCCCGGGAGATGTCGGCGACCACCAGCAGAGGTCCGTTGAAACCGGGGCCCAGATGTTCGGTGGTCAGGTCGTAGGCCTGCCGGGAGGTGTTCGACTCGGGCTGGGACGCCCCGCTCGGCAGACCCAGATGCATACCGAGCGCGGGTAGACCGATGACGATCATCGCCGCCGAACCGCCGATGAGCAGCGGCGCGCGGAACCGCACCACGAAACGGGCCCATGCCGCGCCGAGCGTGCGCTGCGGTGTGTAGGCCGCGACCTGGGCCACCTCCTTGGGCCGGCCCGGTTGTAGCGGTGGCTCGATGAACTTGGCGACCTTGCCGCCGGCGAAGCCGAACAATGCCGGCAGCAAGGTGAGCGCGATCAGCATGGCGATGAAGACCGTGATTGCTGCCGTCACACCCATGTAGGTCAGGAACGGGATGCCGACCACGGCCAGGCCGCACAGTGCGATCACCACCGTCAACGCCGCGAAGACAACCGATCCGCCGGCGGTCCCGACGGCCAACGCGGCCGCCTCCTCACGCGGTCTGAGCAACAGCAGGTTGTTGCGGTACCGGTTGAGGATGAACAGTGCGTAGTCGATACCGCAGGCCAGCCCCAGCATCAGCGCCAGCGACAGCGAGGCGGTGGGCATGTCGACGAACGCGGCGGCGATGAAGATGCCCAGCGCGCCGATACCCACACCGATCGCGGCGGTCAGGATCGGTAGCCCAGCGGCCACCACCGAGCCGAAGGTGATGAGCAGCACCAGGAACGCGACGCTGATACCGATGATCTCGGGCAGGTGGGGCACGGCCACCTTGTAGCCCGGGAACACCGCCCCCGAATACTCGACCTGCACACCCGCCTCCTGGGCCGGCCGCATGGCGTCCTCCAGCGCGCTCAGCGCGGAATCGGACACCTCGCCGATGGGGGCGCGCCACTGCACGGTGCCCAGGCCGATGCGTCCGTCGGGGGAGACCTGGCCGGTCTGGCCCGGGCCCGCCGCCGCGGCGATATCCGGGACGGAGCTCAGCTGCGCGACGGCCCGCTCGATGGCCGGCGCCAGGCCCGGATCGGAGATGACGCGGCCCTCGGGCGCGGCGAACGTGATCTGGGTCTGCGCCCCGCCGTAGGCCGGCAGGTTGGTCTGCAACTGCTCGACGGCGCGCTGCGATTCGGTTCCCGGGATGGTGAAGTTGTCGCTGGGTTCGCCGCGGAACCCCACGAAGGCCAGGGCGACACCGGCTAACACGGCCAGCCAGGTGATCAGGACGAGCCACCGGCGACGGAAACTGGCACCGCCCAGGGCGAAGAGGAATCGCGACATAGCGCACGGGGTTCCCGCATCCCGGCAGGGTCAAGCGAACGGATCTGTGTGATCTGACCTACCGGTCGCGCGGTTCGGTCGCCGGGTCCTCCAGGTCGGGGTCCATGGTCGCCGGCACGGGACCGCCTCCCACCTGGTCGGCGAGCTCCAGGCCGGCACCGGCATAGACGTTGAACGCGATGTCCACACCCTGCTCGCGAGCCCAGGCCACCTCGTCGTCGTACCGGGCCACCGCCGCGACGGTGCCGGTGAAGCCGGACTCGCGCAGACAGTCCAGCGCGGTGACATTGGCGCCGTGGCGCGGCATGGCCAGGATCGCCGAGCGCGCGGACTCCGAATGACGCAGCCGATGCCAGAAGTCCAGGTCGGTGGCATCGCCCTCGATGACGTTCAGACCCTCGGCGGCCAGCCGCGCGATACGGCGGCCGTCGTAGTCCACACCGATGACCCGCAGCCCGTAGTGCTCCGACAGTCGCTGATAGGCCGCGAAGCCGACCCGCCCCATGCCGATCACCACGACCTCGGCATCACCGGCGTCGACCGGGCGTTCCTCGGGCTGCAGTCTGCGTTCGTCCTGGGCGGGCAGCCGGGCGGCGATCTTCTCCACCATCAGGTGCCCGCGGCCGTTCACCAGGGCCGACACCACGAAGCTCAGCGCCACCGCGATCGACATCTCCACCAGCCAGGCGGGGGCCAGCATCCCGGCCGAGACGCCGACCGACACCACGATCAAGCCGAACTCGGAATAGTTCATCAGGCTCAGCCCGGCCAGCAGCGAGGTCCGGTGCCGCAGTCGCATCAGCGACAGCAGCGCCACGTACCAACCGACCTTGAACGGCAGCAGCAGCACCATCAGCACGGCGACGCCGATGCTCGGCAGGTCCGGTAGCCCGGTCAGGCCGATCGACACGAAGAACCCGACGAGCAGCAGTTCCTTGATGTGGAACAGGGAGCGCGCCAGCTCGGAGGAGGCCGCGTGCGAGGCCAGCAGCACACCGATGACCAGTGCGCCCAGGTCACCCTTGAGGCCGACGGCGGAGAACAACGCGTAACCCGGGACGAAGGCCATCACGATGCCGAACAACGACTGCATCTCGCCGTGGCCCAGCCGGGACCAGACCCGGCGCAGCACGCGGGTCAGTGGCCACAGGCCGATCAGGGTCAGCGCCCACGGGCTGGGCAGATGACCGCTGGTCGCGGTCAGGAACACCACCGCGACGATGTCCTGCATGACCAGGATGCCGATCGCGACCCGGCCGTACAGGGCGTGCGATTCGCCGCGCTCCTCCAGGACCTTGACGACGAACACGGTGCTGGAGAACGACAGCGCGAAGGCCAGCAGCGCGATCGTCTGCAGGCTCTGCCCGGACAGCATCGACATGCCCGCGACGGCGGCGACCCACAGCGCGGCGCCGCCGAGGACGACGCTGAGGACCATGTGCGCCGATGTCGTCAGCCAGACCTCGCGCCGCAGCAGGATGCGGACGTCGAGTTTCAGCCCGATGGCGAACAGCAGCAGCGTGACGCCGAGGTCGGCCAGGGTCTCCAGTTCCGGGATGTGCTCGACGTTCATCGCGTTGATGACGAAGCCGGCGGCCAGGAAACCGACCAGGGGTGGCAGCCGGACCGCCATGGCGAGTCCGCCCAATCCGAAGGTCACGACGAGATAGATGGCGACAGTCGTCATACGCGGTCGATGGCCTCCTCAGGCGGGTGATGAGCTCCAAGTATCGCGTCTATCGCCGCGGATCTCGCGGCGTGCTGCCGACTCAGCCGGCCGCGGTCAGATGCGCGAAGACCAGATCCAGCGATTGGGTCATGGTCGGCACCTCATCGGCCGCCCATCTGCGCCAGGCCAGATCCAGGCAGGCCAGGGCGGCCACCACGATCGGGCGAGCGGCGTGTGGGTCGGCGATGCGGGCAGCCAGTACCGGTGTGAGGGCCTCTTCGTGGGCGAAGCGTCGCTGCGCCATCCGCGTGCGCAGCGACACCGTCGCGTTGATCATCCGCACCCGTGACCGTTCGAGCTCGGAGTGCTCATCGATATGGCGCAGGGATTCGGTGAACGCCCGGCGCAGGAGCTGCCACGGATTCTCACCGTCGATATCGGGCAGGCGCTCCAGGTCGGCCGCGTAGTCGATCGAGGAGGCCTCGATGGCGGCGAGCACGGCGTCCTCTTTGGAGCCGAAGTACCGGAAGAACGTCGCCCGGGAGATGCCGACCTCGGCGGCGGCCTCGTCGACGGTCACCGCGTCGAAGCCTCGCTCGGCGAACAGCATGCTCATCGCATGGGCGATCTCGGTCCGCAGGGCCAGGCGCGCGCGTTCACGAACTCCGGCGGCCATCGGTCCAGGGTAGCCGAATCGGGAAGGAATATCAGAAACGATACTTAGGTTACGATTTGATACTGAGTCTCAGCCGTCGGTACGGTGGGCCGGGTCGGCGATGTGAAGGGTGGATTGATGACAGTCGGTACGCCGACGGCGCTGAGTCCGCGGCCGGGCGCGTCCCCGCGCCCCGCACGGCCGGCCGGTGTCGTGTCCGCGCTGGCGTTCGCCGGTATGACTGCCGCCTTCACGCAGACCGTTCTGATACCGATCCAGGGCGAACTGCCGCAGTTGCTGCAGGCATCCAGCGGTGACACCGCCTGGGTCATCACCATCACGCTGCTGGTCGCCGCGATCTGTACGCCCATCTCCGGGAAGTTGGGCGACATGTACGGCAAACGCCGGATCGCGCTGACATTGCTCGGGGTGCTGATGGCCGGATCCGTCGTCGCGGCGCTGTCCACGACCGTCGGACCGTTGATCGTCGGCCGCGGACTGCAAGGTGTCGGGATGGGTGTCATCCCGCTCGGTATCGCGATCCTGCGCGACACGCTGCCTGCGGATCGGCTGGGGTCGGCGATCGCCTTGGTCAGCGCCACCCTCGGGGTCGGCGGAGCGCTGGGGCTTCCGATAAGTGCGTTCGTCACCGAACATTTCGACTGGCATGTGCTGTTCTGGTTCGCCGCCGGACTCGGCGGCATCGCCTTCGCGCTGATCGCCACCCTGGTGCCGGAGAGCAATGTGCGCGCCGGCGGCCGGGTCGACGGCATCGGCATCTTCGGTCTCGCGGTCGGTCTGACCGGTGTGTTGCTGGCCATCTCGCGCGGCAACGAATGGGGATGGACCTCGCCGCGCACCGTGGGTGCCCTGGTCGGCGGCGGCGTCGTCCTGCTCGTCTGGGGATGGCTGGAACTGCGCATCCGCGAGCCGCTGGTGGATCTGCGGGTGAGCGCCCGGGCCCCGGTGCTGTTGACCAATCTCGCCTCGATCGCGATGGGATTCGCACTGTTCTCCTCGCAGATCGCCTTTCCGCAACTGCTCGAACTTCCCCGCGAGGCAGGCGGTTTGGGGATGCCGCTGCTACAGGCCAGCCTCTATCTGATGCCGGCGGGCCTGGCCATGCTGGCGATGTCACCGGTGGCCGGCCGGCTCGGACGGCGGTGGGGTCCCAAACCGCTGCTGGTCGCCGGCGCATCGATCATGGGAAGCGGTTATGTCGTGGCGGTGCTCGCGGATCTGCATGCCGGCCACATCCTGCTCATCAACGTGTTGATCGGCATCGGGATCGGGTTGGGGTACGCGGCGATGCCGACGCTCATCATGCGCGCGGTGCCGGCCTCGGAGACCGGTGCGGCGAACGGACTCAACACCCTGATGCGGTCCCTCGGTACGGCGACCGCCGCCGCGGTGATCGCCGCGGTGCTCGCGCGATCCGCCGTCGACATCGGCGATGTCGCCGTACCGAGCACCGCCGGATTTCAGGCGGCGTTCCTGTTCGGGCTCGGGGCGGCCGGCTTGTGCACGGCCATCGCCGTTTTCATCCCGCAGTCTTCGGAGCCGCCGTCAACGCGGGGGTGAACCTTGTTGTACACAGCACCACTTCCTGGGGATGCGCTGTACGCTTCATCTATCCGATGAAAGGACCCTTGTGATCAAGTCACGTTTGACCGTCGCCGCACTGCTCGCAGGCGCGGGTGCCGTCGGCGCAATCATGGCCGCACCGATGGCGTCGGCCGAACCCTCCTGCACCCAGGCGGGCAACATCGTCTCCGGAACCAGCACCGTGTGCCAGAGCCCGGGCAACGCCCAGATCACCAGCTCGCCCGGTCAGCTCGGTGAGACCCAGTGGGGCATGTGGCCCTGGGGCTACGGCGGTTACGGCGGCATCGGGATCCTCTGACCCCAGTCTCTCGGCGAACGCCGGCATCCGCACGCGCGGGTGTCGGCGTTCGCTTTTTATGTGAGGGCGCGGGTCGGCAATCCCTTGCGGCGACGACCGGCGTGCTCACGTCTCGGGTGACAGGTCGCGCCGCTGTAGATAGCAGTCGCTCATCGCCGACAGAACGGCGCGGCCACGGGTGAGCAATCGGATCTCGACACCGCTGTCGCCGTACACTGCGACATCGTGATGGCCAGGCTGGTCGGCGTAGACATGCTCTGCCGCGGCTCCGAGTTCCGCCGCATGGTCACGGACGACCTGCAGGACCACCGGCCACAGCTCGTCTGGTATCGGACTGCTGGACAGAAAGTTTCGAGTACCAACCCGCACGCCACGGGTATCAGCCAACGCTCCGGTGCAGTCCACGTAGTCGGGGTCCCGGTTCCATTTCCACGTCAAACCCGGCATCACAGCGGTGATGTCTTCGGCGATGGCCGCAACTATCGATTCGTAGCGGGGCAGCGCGTCCTCGGCCGCCCCTTTGGGCCGCAGATCGGCTTCGAGCGCGCCGGTGGGGTGGGGGTTCACGGTTGGCTCCTGTTCGGATGAGGGTGCGGAAGACAGTGATCCGACCACCAGCGCGACGGTGGCAGCGACTGCGACGGTGATGCCGATGACCCAGCCGATGGATTTCCGTCGACCGCGGTCAGGTGGTCCCGCCGTGGTCACCTGGGCACCGCCTGTTCAGACAGCCCGGCGATGACAACGGCGGTGTTGTAACCGGTGGTGCGCAGGATGTCCTGCTCACCTACCTGAAACGGTCGCGGGTACTCCGAGTGTCCGGACGCACCTTGCCGTTGTACGCCGTCCGGGGTGGTGGCGGACTCGGCGGACAGCTGCACGAAGGACCCATCCGCGGGGTCTCCGCCACGCCAGCCGAGGCCGGGCAGCGGGTCTACCTTGTCGAGTAACTGAATGGGATCGTCCGGTGCCTGCATGACGAACACATGGCCTTGCTGCATGCCCAGATCCGCCTCATCCATGGCGTAAAAGCCCGGCGACCCATACGCGATGTAGTCGTCGACAACGGAGTTGGCGCCTTCATTGAGCGCCATGCCGGACACCACGGAACCATACGAGTGGCCGACCAGTGTCAGATGAGGGTCGTCGGGCTTGGTGGAGGTGACGTCGATCGACTCCAAGTAATTGGACAGTACCGGCGCGGCACCGGTGGCGCGAGAGTCTCCGCCGGCTTCGGCCAACCCTGGCGGGGTGTCGTATCCGAGCCATGCCACCGTGGCCACCGATTCGTCCTCACGCCCGATGACACCGTCGAGCTGCAGTTCGGCTTCGCGTTGCACCAAACCTGCCTCGCGGACCATGCCCTCGATCGTCCCACCCGCGTCCTTCTGCGACCCCATCCCGGGGACTGTGACCGAGACGTGATCGGCATCGTCGGGGTTGCCCACCGACACAATGGCTTTCGTGCTGTCACCGGATGTGTCGATGTCGATGAGGTAGTGGTCGGGCTTGTCTGCGACTCCACGAATTCTGGTCAGGTCGTCGATCGTGCTACGTAGCTCCTGAATCCGACGCGTCGAGCTCTTGTCGGCGCCCGGGCTGCCCGGGTAAGGATTTGCCGCCAATTCACGATCCAGTTCGGCCTGCAGCCGCGGCAGCTCTGAATCAATCCACCGGCTGTTGGCGGCGTCGCGCACAGCCGTCGGTATGCCGTCGCGATGGCGCACCCAATCCGGGCGGTTCGCGATCATCCATTGCTGCTGTTCCGGACTCAGCGCGTTCCACCAGTCCTCGACCTCTTGCGGATCGGCATCAGGGTCGAGCGCGAAATGAGCGCCGGCCGCGCCGGCCTCATCGGCGCCGTGCAGACCGTCCGTGCCGATCTCACCGGAGTTGGCTGCCCACAGCACCCGTGATGCATCGGCTTCGATCTCGTTGCCGCGCGCGACGACATGCGAGACCATCTCTGCCAGTCGGACGCGGGCGTCTTCGTGGGCCTGAAGTTCGGCCGGGCTGGCGTTCGCTCTGTCATCCAGGTTCCACAGATCGACGATGCTGCCGTTGAACTGAATCGTGTAGTCGTTGGCGGCGGCGAACCGTTTGGCTTCGTCGATCTTGCCCCGCACCTCGTTCAAGTCACCGATTGTTTCCCCGACCTGGGTATGCACCGCGCCGACTGCGGCCGCAGCCTTGTCGATGTCGTCATCCACCGGATCGAACGATTGGCGTGCTGCGTGTGCCGCACTGCCCTCCCAGCCAGGCAGTCGGCGAATGTCGGCGAGCTGGTCCTGGAATCCCGACAGCGTCGTCTGACGCTGCGACAACTCAGTTTGCAAGGCCTCGAGGGTACCGGTCTTACCGGTCCAGTCCTCGATCTCCTCGAACGTCAGTGGCATGGATGGCGCTCCCCCGAACTCCGACCACCCGCCAAAACAGCGTGCGGTGACCCCCAATTCGGCCACTATAGTCAATTGGAGGAGGTCACCGGAAGGAGCTTGAATTGCCCCAACCGCTGCAAGTCGATACCGCCAAAGTGCGGATGAGTGCCGGCCAATTGGACGCCGCAAACGAGGCAGCGTCCACCCAATTGACCCAAAACTCCTTGGCGCTCGCCGGCTGTCAATCCGGATGGGCAGGTTCGGCGTTCGTGGCGTTCGAGCGGGTGAGGGAGACTTGGGAGACGGCGGATGCAGCGCGCACGGATCTCCTGGCCGGCATCGCGCTGGATCTTTATCGCGGTGCCGATATCTATGATTACGGCGATGAAAGCAGTGCTGCGGGCATCGATAGCACAATGTAAAGATCTGCAGCCCGTGCCGGCGTAATCCGGCGGATGAGCGTCCGCCGGATTACGGCAGCGGACTAAAGGATGTCGACGTCGCCGTCGCTGTCGGTGTCGCCACAGCGAATACGAATGTCCTGCAGCGGCTTCCGGATGTTCTTGAGCTCGGCGCCGATCTGCGGGTTGGCCTCGAAGTACTCGTTGACCTTCTGCTCCATCTCGGCGTGCGACAGGCCGTGCAGGCTGGTGAAGAAGTCGTTGACGGCGGGACGCGTGAACAGGTAGGCCGAGGTGGCGGCCGACACCCCGGACTGCACTCCGGCCAGATCGGCTGCGGTGCAGTTCGGCGGCGGCGGCACCGGCTCGGCGAACGCCGACGGAGCGCCGGCGAGCAGCGTCGCACCGGTGACCGCGCCGGCTCCTAGGATTCCGACTACCGCACGACGGGCATTGAGCAACATTGATCGGGCTCCTTAATCGAGGGCGTGGCGACGCGCCAGCGCGGTGCTGACGCTCAAAGCTAATCAGATTCTAGGTGCAGTTTCTCGCCTTGGGGCCATACTGACGGGTCGCGCCAGCACGGGGTGCGGTACCGCCGGGAAGCGTCGATATCAAGGCCCGGGGCACATCAACAGACAAATTTGACGCTCATGTACATTTGCCGTCTGCCTATCCGCGCACTTGGGTGACTGATGCGTGATAGCTAAGTCATTGCGGGAGCAACTATCGGTCGGAATCCGCTACGCAAGTAGCGGAATGGCGTTTACAGTCATCCTCGCCGAACACTGCGTGGTACTTCAGCGCATTGCCGCGGGCGCAGGAAGGCGATCGTGGACGAAGGGGAGTTCGTCCGCACGCGGTTCGATCCGGGGGCACCGACACCGATTTGGAGAGACCCCTATGTGCGCAGCGCCCGCCCGTCACCGTGCCACGCGAGCCAATGAGCAACTGTGGTCGGCGAAAAGCCTGCTGATCGATGGTGATTCGATCGGTTCGGCCAGGCACGCGCGCAGCTCGTCATCGGGATATGCGCTGCACGTCGGTCGGGTGGGCGCGCTGGCCGTCTCGCTGGGTGTCGGGCTCGCCATCGCCAACGCAGGGGTCGCCCAGCCGGCCCATGCCGACACGGGAACCGGTACCGGCAGCCAGAGTTCGGCTTCGGAGACCGGGGACGGAACTCCCTCGGCCGGTCCGCGTACGCCGAAAACGGAACCGGCCGACCGTAAGCGCGGACCCAGGTCGGCCACAGTCGCGCGTACCGCGACCGCGTCGAGCGCGCAGCCCACCGAGACCGCCGACGCCGGTGAGGAGGTCATCGAGCCGACGGAGCCCGCAGATGCCGACGAGGCGTCTGACGGTGGCACCGGCTCGTCCGGCGATACGGCGGCCGGCGCACCGGAGCGCGCCTCGCGGTCGCATCCGGAAACCATCGAGTCGATGACGGTCCGCAAAACGGTCACCGCCGTCCTGCAGGCCGCGCCGCAAATCGTCGTCGAGACCGCGGCAGTGCCCGACGACGATGTTGAGCAGGTACCCGCAGAAACCCCGGCAGCCGAGACGCCGGCGACCCCGGCGGTGCAGGAACCCAAGCCGTCGGCAGGTGCGCTCACCCCGAAGATGACGGCTGCCGGCGTCACGTTGAACACCCAGTCGGCCAACACGCCCACGCCGCTCGACGTGCTCGTCAACTCGATGTTCGCCTGGGTGGCGCGCCAGATCAGCCACACCTTTGCCAACCGGACACCGGTCGCGGGCCCCATCGTCTACGAACAGAACGCACTGGGACAGGTCTACATCGACCTCAACGCCACCGACCCCAACGGCGATGTGCTGAACTACGACATCGTCCAGCCCGAAAAGGGTTGGGTGTACCGGGATCTGATCAGCGGCAGGTTCGTCTACACCCCATGGGAGCTGGTCACCGGACAGCCGCTGACGGATAGCTTCACCATCGTCGTGCGCGACGACTCCGAGCATCTGCCCGGTGTCCTCGGCCAGATCCAGGACATGGTCGAGACCGTCACTCGATTCCTCGGTTTCGCCCAGGCCGACAACCTCACGGTGAGCGTTCCGGTCACGGTCGACCCGGTCTACCAGGCGCCTCCGCTCGTGACGCCGATCGTCGGGGGCGGCTACAAGTTGGGTGAGGACCCGGCGCACATCGTGTCCACCGTGGATATCGTCGACGGGGACTCCGGCCGGCTGAAGCAGGTCGTCATCAAGATTGCGACGCTGGCTCAGACCGGGGACACGTTGTCCTACACCGCCCCTGCCGACAACCCGGTCATCGGGACCTGGGATGCCGAGACGTTGACGTTGACGCTGTCGGGCGTGGCGACGCTGGCGCAGTACGAGGATGCCATCGAGGCGGTGACGTTCTCGGCGACACAGGGTGCGCTGTTGGTGCGCGGCCTGTCGATCGCGGCGACCGATGAGGACGACGTCGACAACATCGCACCCGGGTTCGTGACCGTGGCGGTCTGGGCACCCGCGACGTTGCCGCCTCTGGTCACGCCGATCGCCGGTGGTGGCTTCACGATCGGTGACGGCCCGGCGAAGATCGTCTCGGCGGTCGACATCATCGACGGCGACTCGGGCCGGTTGTCGAAGCTAACGGTCAAGATCACCACCCTGGCGCAAAGTGGCGATGTGCTGGGTTACGTTGCGCCGTCGGGAAATCCGATCACCGCAACCTGGGATGCCGTCGAGCGTACGTTGACGCTGACCGGGGACGGGACACTGGCGCAGTACGAGGAGGCGCTCCAGGCGGTCACGTTCTCGGCGACCCAGGGCGCGGCGTTGGTGCGCGGTCTGTCGATCTCGGCGACCGACGAGCACGGCATAGCGAACATCGCGCCCGGCTTCGTCACGGTCGGAGTCTGGTCGCCCACCAGGTTGGTGCCGCTGGTCACGCCCATCGGCGGCCGGTCCTACAGCATCGGTGACCCGCCGATGAAGCCCGTGGCAGCGGTCGGCATCGTCGACGGCGACTCCAGTCACCTGCAGCAGGTCACCGTGCGCGTCACGACGTTCGGCAAGGACGGCGACACGTTGGCCTTCGGCGGGTTGCCGGACAATCCGGTCACCGCCGCCTATGACGGTGCGACCAGGACGCTCACGCTGTCGGGCATCGCCACCAAGCAACAGTACGAGGACGCGCTGAGGGCCGTCACGTTCACCGCTACCCAGGGCGGCTGGACGACTCGGACGATCCTGATCGTCGCCACCGACACCGACGGTGTGAACAGCGCGCCGGGATCGTTGACGCTGTCGGTGTGGTAGCCAACCATGGTGTGAGTGAACACAGAACTGGTGACCCTGGACCAGATCACCGCGGCCGCCGAGCGGCTGGCACCGGTGATCCGGCAAACGCCCGTCGTCGCATCGCGGGCGCTGTCCGAACGCACCGGTGGCCAGGTCTGGCTGAAATGTGAAAACCTGCAACGCACAGGCTCTTTCAAACCCCGGGGTGCCTACAACCGCATCGCGAACCTGACCCCGGAAGAACGTGCACGCGGCGTGGTCGCGGCCAGCGCCGGCAACCATGCGCAGGGTGTGGCCTGGGCGGCAACGGAGCTGGGCATCGAATCGACGGTGTTCATGCCGGAGAATGCCGCGTTGCCCAAGCTGGTCGCCACCAAGGCCTACGGCAGCCGTGTCCATCTGGCCGGAGCGAACCTGGCCGAGTCGCTCGATGCGGCGGGGGAGTTCGCCGCCGAGACCGGGGCGGTGTTGATCCACCCGTTCGACCACGTCGACATCGTGGCCGGCCAGGCCAGCGTCGGTATCGAGATAGTGCGCCAGATCCCGGATGTGGCAACCATTCTGGTACCGACCGGTGGCGGCGGGCTGATCGCCGGGATCGCCGCGGCCGTGCATCACCTGGCACCGCAGGTGAAGGTGATCGGCGTACAGGCCGAGGGTGCGGCGGCCTGGCCGGGATCGCTGGCCGCCGGTCAGCCCACCCGCGCGCCCGTGTCGACGATGGCAGACGGTATCGCGGTGCCCGTGCCGGGCCAGGTGCCGTTCGAGGTGGTGCGGGCCCATGTCGAGGCCATCCACACCGTCAGCGAGGAGATGTTGTCGCGGGCCTTGCTGTTGTGTCTGGAGCGGGCCAAACTGCTGGTCGAACCGGCCGGTGCGGCGGCGGTGGCAGCGCTGATGACCGGCGAACTGCAGCCCACGGGTCCGGTGTGCGCCGTGCTGTCGGGAGGGAACATCGATCCGCTGGTGCTCACCCACGTGATGAACCACGGATTGCGGGCGGCCGGACGCTACCTCGTCGTCAAGGCCGTCATCGCCGATCGGCCCGGTGGGCTCAGCTCACTGCTCAGCGTGGTCAGCACTGCCGGGGCCAGCGTGCTCGACGTCGTACATCGGCGCACCGCACCGACATTGGGCCTCGACGAGGTGGAGGTGATGCTGACCGTGGAAACCCGCGGTAGTGCGCACCGCGACGCGGTGTTGGAGGCGTTGGCCGGGGCCGGCGTGCGCGCCACCGTCGAGGATGACTGAGGTCAGCTGAACCGGACGTTCAGCGTCGCCAGGCCGAAGATCTTGCGCCCGCCCGATTTGGCGCCCACCAGCACGACACCGGTGCGGGTCTCGGGATCCAGCGACTTGATCTTGCCGGTGAACTCGATCTCGGTCCCGCTGACCGGCACGATGGCCGGCTGCGACAACCGCACCGCGTAACGGGTCACCGCGCCGGGATCGCCCGACCACGCCGAACCGAAGCTGTTGCCCAGACCCATGGTGAGCATGCCGTGGGCCAGCACGTCGTCCTGGCCGGCCAGTTTGGCGATGTTCTCGTCCCAGTGCAGCGGGTTGGCGTCACCGGCCACACCGGCGTAGTTGACCAGATCACCACGCGACAGCCGCGCCTGATGAGCGGGCAGCTCGTCGCCGACCTGGACCTCGTCGAAGGATCGCGACGCCGGCGTCCGCGTGCTGCCGTCCGCGATCGTCACCGCGCCCTCGGGGCGCACCGTCTTGACGTACGGCGCGCCGGACTCCTCGGCGCCGAGCATGTTGATGCCGTGCATCATGACGCCCTGCACCGCAGGCCGGATCGCGGCGTCGACCTCTTCGGCACCGACACCGACCACGGTGGTGTGCAGGGTGTGCACGATCTCACCGGCGGTATCGGTGAAGGTGTTGGTGACCGTGATCAGGTCACGCCCGGCGATCCGGCGCACCGAGGTCAGCTCGATGTCGATGGTGAGCTCGTCACCCTCGACGATCGGGCGATGCTGTTCGAAGACCTCCTCGGTCTGCAGGTACATGTCGTAGCCGACCACGATCTGCTCGAACATGCGCTGGTTGCAGGCCATCGCCGGGGCGGAGGTGAAGGTCAGCGGCGCGACCAGACCCGGGTAACCCAGCTCGCGGGCGGCGTCGAGGTCCCAGTGTGCGGGGTGCTTGTCCTGCACCGCGCGGGCGAATTCGCGGATCTTCTCCCGGCCCACCAGGTAGGTGCCGTCCATCTGGTAGTAGTGGCCGACGCGGGCTTCGAGTGCCGACGCTTCTGCTGCTGCGGTCATGATGGTGGCTCACATCTTCTATCTGCACTTTTGCTGCAACTGACCTCAGCACCCTAGCGCGGACACGCCCTGGCACCGGAATTCGGGGAGCGGCGGTGTAGCGATCGCCCCTTTGTGACGAAACCCGCGTACCCGGGGTGATCTGTGCCTCGGGAGCACCCGAAACGCGGGTTTCGGCGGTCTCCGGTCAAGCTAGCCGACGAAGTCGCGCAGCGCCTGCACCATGATCTCGGGCTGATCCTCGGGGATCAGGGTCCAGGAATCCTCCACGATCTCCTTCGATGCCTGCGGGTACAGGCCGAGCAGCCGGTCGGCGTGCGCGAGGGGCATCATCCGGTCCTCGCGGGCCCACAGCACCAGGACCGGTCGGGTGAAGCCGCGCATCTGTTCGGACAACTCGAGCAGCCGGTGCTTCGAGGGGGCGCCGGTGGCGAACTTGACCAGGTCCCGGCGTATCGCAGGATCGTTCACCGCGGGCGCGAACCAGTCGTCGAACAGCTCGTCGGGTAGCCCACGTTTGGTCAGCGCGCCGTAGGCGCGGGTGCTGTGCCGGAAGAACTTCGTGCCGAGCATCCGCGACAGCACCCATCCGCCGCCCGGCAGCCGGCACAGCATTGCCGCCGGACGGGCGGGTGCGGGTGGATAGTTGTCGAACGCGGTGCAGGACGCCAGAACCAGGCGGGCCAGGCGTTCGTCGCGCCCGTCGGAGATCAGGAACTGACCGCCACCCCAGTCGTTGAGCACGAGCGTGACATCTCGTAGATCGAGGGCGTCGAGGAAATCGGCGAGGATGCCGGCGACCCCCTGCTCGGTGAGGTCGGCATCGGGGCGCATCGGTTCGGTGTGCGCTCCCATCGGCAGTGTCGGTGTGACGCAGCGGTATTCGGGCAGTTGCGGGATCACCTTGCGCCACTGGCGGCCGTCCATCAGCAGCCCGTGGCCGAAGACCAGGACGGGACCGTCGCCGCCGGTGTCCTGGTAGGCGATGCGGCCGGCGGGCACGTCGACCGTGGGCATCCGGACCTCCTAGATAGATCGTTCTACTCAAGGCGACGATATGCTGGTCGTCCAGACGGCGCAAGGAGGAGCGGGATGGCGCAGCCGGGTACCCGGGACCGGATTCTGGAGGCGACGGCCGAGCTCTACCGACGCCAGGGCATGTCGGCCACCGGCCTCAAACAGATCTCCGCTGCGGCCCGGGCGCCGTTCGGATCGATCTACCACCACTTTCCTGGCGGAAAAGAGGCCATCAGTGCCGAGGTGATCCGGGCCGAGGGGGTCCGCTACGGCGCGTTCGTCGGCGCCAAACTCACCCTCACCGATCCGGCCGACGGCATTGTCCGGCTGTTCGAGGATGCCGGCCGGCTGATGGAGTCCCAGGGCTACGACGAGGCATGCTCCATCGAGACGATCGCGCTGGAGGTGGCCAGCACCAACGAGATGCTGCGTCGCGAATCGGCCACCGTCTTCGAGAAGTGGCTGGCCGGCATCTCCGAGTGGTTCGGCCAACTCGACATCAGTGCCGAACAGAGCCGGAATCTGGCCCTCATCACCCTGACCGCGCTGGAGGGCGCCTTCGTGCTCTGCCGCACCCTGCGTTCGATCGAACCGATCATCGCCGCGGGTCACGGCGTGCAGGCCGCGGTCAGCGCGGTGCTGGCGGAATGAGGTCCTTGCGGAAGAACACCCGGTGGAATCCGTGCTCGGTGCGCCGTCGGACCTCCGCATAGCCCAGTCGCGGATACAACGCCAGGTTCTCGGTCATCGCGGCATTGGTGCACAGCCGGAGCTCGGTGAGACCGGCTCGGCGCGCCGAGGTTTCGGCGAAGTTCAGCAGCAACCGGCCATACCCCTTGCCGTGATGCCGGGGATCCACTGCCACATTCTCGACCAGCAGATGATCGGCGGCCATGACGATGACCAGCACCCCCACCACGGCGCCTCCTTCGACAAGTACGTGGGTGTTGTCGGCGGTGTGGATCAGATCTCGATAGTCGACGGTCATCGGTGCGGGCTCGCGGCCGATGCGGGCGACGTAGGGCGCATAGGCGGTGGTCACGATGGTCTCGATGGCGGTCGCATCCTCGATGGTCGCCGGACGGATGGTCACGGGCGGCAATCTAGCTTCTCTACCCTGGAGGCGTGCTCTTCATCTTCGGCTTCGGCACCAAGCAGAAGCTCCTCGGCGCCGGCGACATGCGGACCTGCCCGCGCTGTCACAACACCACGCAGTGGTCGCGGATGCGGCAGTACAAGCAGTTCACGCTGTTCTTCATCCCGATCGCGCGGTGGAAGCGCCGCGAATTCCAGACCTGCGGCATCTGCGGTGCGAGCATCGCCGCATGACCGCGACTCTCGTCGCCAAGAACCTCGCGGGCGGTTTCGCGCATCGCACCCTGTTCGACGGAGTCGATCTGACGGTCGCACCCGGTGACGTCGTCGGGGTCGTCGGCGCCAACGGCGCGGGTAAGAGCACCCTGCTGCGCATCCTGGCGGGGGAGTTGGCACCACTGGACGGGACGGTCAGCCTGGCACCGGCCGACGCGTTCGTGGGCTGGCTACCCCAGGAGCATGAGCGGGTACCGGGGGAGACCATCGCCGCCTACATCGCCCGTCGCACCGGATGCGCGTCGGCCACCACGGCAATGGAGGAGGCGGCCGCGGCGCTGTCGGACGCGCCGGCGAGCGCAGACGCCTATGCCGCGGCCCTGGATCACTGGCTCGCCACCGGTGCGGCCGATCTCGACGAACGATTGCCCGCGGTGCTCGCCGATCTCGGTATGGCCGGCGTCCCGGAATCCACGGCGATGACGGCGCTGTCGGGTGGCCAGGCTGCCCGAGTCGGGTTGGCCGCCCTGATGCTGTCCCGATTCGACATCGTGCTGCTCGACGAGCCCACCAACGACCTGGATCTGGACGGGCTGACGCGGCTCGAACAGTTCGTCGGCGACCTGCGCGGCGGGGTGGTGCTGGTAAGCCATGACCGAGAGTTCCTGGCGCGCACCGTCACCCGAGTCCTCGAGCTGGATCTGGCGCAGAACAGGACGACCGTCTTCGGCGGCGGATACGAGAGCTATCTGGAGGAGCGCGAGGTCGCCCGCCGACACCGCAGGCAGGAGTACGAGGAATTCGCCGGGCGCAAGGCTGATCTGGTGGCGCGAGCCCGGGTTCAGCGTGAGTGGTCGAGCCAGGGTGTGCGCAACGCGATGCGCAAGGCGCCCGACAACGACAAGAACCGTCGTCGTGCGCAGACCGAATCCAGTGAGAAACAGGCGCAGAAGGTACGGCAGATGGAGAGCCGGATCGCCCGGCTGGAAGAGGTCGAGGAGCCCCGCAAGGAGTGGACCCTGCAGTTCACCATCGCGGCGGCGCCGCGGTCCAGCACCGTCGTCGCCACGCTCGACAAAGCCGTTGCCCGACAAGGAGATTTCGTCCTGGGGCCGGTGTCGTTACAGGTGGACGCCGGCGACAGGATCGGCATCACCGGACCCAACGGGGCGGGCAAGTCGACACTGCTGCGCCTGCTGCTGGGGCGCCGACAACCCGACGACGGCCGGGCCGGCCTGGCGGCCAACGTGGCGATCGGTGAGATAGACCAGGCCCGAGCCTATTTCACCGGAACCGGTCGCCTCGTCGATCGCTTCGAACAGCGGGTACCGGACTGGGCGACCGCCGATGTGCGGACCCTGTTGGCCAAGTTCGGGCTGCGCGCAGATCACGTCGAACGCGAGGTCGACGACCTGTCACCGGGCGAGCGCACCCGCGCCGGGATGGCGCTGCTGCAGGCGGTCGGTGTCAACGTGTTGGTCCTCGACGAACCGACCAACCATCTGGACCTGCCGGCCATCGAGCAGCTGGAGCAGGCGCTGGACGGTTATGAGGGCACGCTGCTGTTGGTGACGCATGACCGGCGCATGTGGGACAACGTGCGGCTGAATCGGCAGTGGACGGTCTAGGACGGCCGCGTCCGCGAACGGACGAATTGACGCAGACGTCATGCGTAGCAACGTTGTGGAACGGAGACTTTTTCGCGCGTCACATGCGACGATGAAGCGTCGAGGCCCGGATGGGCAAACATGGCTGAGGAGCGTCTGATGCTGATTACTGGTATGTGTGCATTGGCGGCGGGGGCAGCGCTCGCAGGGTTCGCCGTCACCGGTGCGATCGCCACCGCACACGGATCGCCGACCAGCCCGGATGACCCGTCCTGCGTGGCCGAACCGTTCTCGCCGATCTGCTCGGGCGGTCCGTACGCGCCGTTCGGTGAGCCGGGTTCGGGCCAGATGGTGCCGAATGTCGACGGCGGACTCAGTCTGCCCGGGACGCCGGGGGCCATCTAGCCGCTGGCCTTCTCCAGCACCCCGCCGCGATCGGCAATCCAGGTGCGAATGGCCTCCACCGCCGGCTTGGCCACCCAGTTGCGGTCGTAGATGCCCCACGGCGTCTCGTTGGGCCGGTCGGACAACGAATAGATGAACATGGGCCCGACACCGTCGAGACTCGACCAGGTGTCGGCGAAGTCGACGATCCACGCGGCCTGGGTTGCCGCGCTCACCGCCGAGGTGGGCACGCCGTACTCCGTCGTCCAGATCAGTTTGTCAGCGTCGCCGGCGCCGTCCATCAACTGACGCAACGACATCAGTTGGCGGTACGGGGTATTCGCATACGGCATGCCGGCCGAGAAGCTGCTGGAGAAGTTGTACGGATGGAATGAGAGCGCGTCGAAGTATCCCTGTGCCCCATTGGCGTACATCTGGGTCAGGTAACTGACCGGATTGATGGTCCAGGTACCGAAACTCAGCCCGGCACCGAGCACCCCACCGATGATGAGCGCGGTCGGTTCGACCGCTTTGATCGCGGTGTAGGCCGCCTTGAGCAGCGCCGTGTAACCCGCGACGTTGGGTTCGGGCGACCACCCGATGTTGGCGTTGGGTTCGTTCCAGATCTCGTACGCGGCGATGCGCGGATTCGCGCTGGCCGAGCCGTAGCGCAGGGCGACCTGGGTCATGAACCTCGCATAGTCGGCGGGGTCGTTCGGCGCGGCGTTCGGTAGCCAGAAACCATTGCGGGAGGCCCAGATCGGGGTGCTGGTCACCGCGCCGACGACCGCGATACCCCTCTGTGCGGCTGCGTCGAGGATGCGGTCGGCGATGGTCCAGTTGTACGCGCCACGATTGGGCTCCATGGCCCGCCACGGCAGGAACACCCGGATCTGGGTGACCCCCATCTGCTCGAAGGCCTGCATCGCGGTCGCCAGCTCGGCCGGCGTCATGAAGTACAGATTGGACTCGGCGATGCCGAGTGCGCCGGCCGACGTGTCGATGCGGGCGGGCACCGCGGCATGCGCCACGGACGTTTCGACCGAGCTCGCAAACAACATCACCGCGACGAGAACGGCGACGCGTACCCGGCGAGCGAAGGCGCGAAGCGGCAAGGACGGCATGACGGCCTCTCTGGCAGTCCGGATCGGGGTGCGGCTGTGACGGGGCTCCATGTAAGCAGCACAAGCGCTTCACCGCACCTGACCGAGGTCGCCGTCGTGGCCACCACGAAAGCGGTTGAGCGAATGCTCAACTCGACGATCTCGATCAAGATCAGCAAAGGGTGCCCATGTCACTGGCGGGGTGTCGGACGGTGGCAATCCGGCCCGGCCGAGTCGGCGGCAGGTGTCGTGACAGCTACTTTCGTATGCAAGTATCAACGCGCGATGCCGAATTTGCTGCGAGGTAAAAATGCGCGGGTGTGGATTGCGGTTAATTCGGCGCCGGCGTCGGTACGATCGCGACACAGCGGCACTGCGGGTCAAAGGCGTTGTGCGGTAACACAATACCGTCACCGAATCGTGACGGTACCGAAGGTTTGGCGAGACCTGAGGCCGTGAACCCGTCGGGCGCGCAGTTCGCACCCCGCCGGTCGTCGGCACCCGCCGAGCCGGGACTACCGGCTAGCGGGTAGCCGGTTCTACCGCTGGCCGCAACTGGTGTTTCGGGTCAGCGGTGCTGACTTCGATCTTGATCCGCCGCAGGATTCCAGGCATACCCGATGTTCGCACCGAATGCGAGAAGGACTGCCATGGACAACACTCTCACCGCCGCCTTCGAACGTGACGTGCGCGAGCACCTGGACGTGCTGCGTCGCGGGGCGTATCGGATGACGCGCAACAGCGCCGATGCCGAGGAGCTCGTGCAGGAGACTCTGCTCAAGGCGTTCGCCGCCTTCGGCTCGTTCCAGCAGGGGACCAACTTGAGGGCCTGGCTGTTCCGGATCATGAGCAACACCCATATCGGCAACTACCGCAAGGCGCAGCGACGCCCGGAATACCTGACCGATGATGTCGCCGCACTCGGTGTCCCGGGCCTGATCGGCGCGCAATCGGCCGAGGCGCAGGTGCTGGATTCGATGCCCGATGACGCGGTCACCACGGCCCTGGCCGCTTTGCCGGAGCAATTCCGCGACGTCCTGTGCTACGCGGCGATCGACGGTTACAGCTGTCGCGAGATCGCCGAGTTGATGCAGACCCCGATGGGCACTGTGCTGTCGCGGTTGCATCGGGGCCGCACGCTGCTGCGGGCCGCGCTGGCCCCGCCGCAGCTGGCGGCCGCATAGCCGGGTCGGACCTGCCAGAACCCCGATTCGCTCAACTTGTCGGGGGTCGAATATATGTTCGATTCATGGCAACGGGGGCGGAGGCGGTAGCGGCGTTACGGGCCGCCTTCGACGCGTTCGCCGCGTGTGATCTCGCGTCGTTGACCCGCGACGAGGTGATCGCGGTGATGGACGAGTACGAGACGCTGACGTGTCAGCTGCCCTCGCAGTGGCACCGACTTTTGTCCCGGTTGCAGGCCGAGACGACGGCGCGGGAGATGGGCGCGAAATCCTGGAACGCGGTGCTGCGGATCCGGTGGCGGCTCTCGACCGCCGAAGCCGGCCGGCGTCTGCGCGAGGCCGCGCAACTGGGGCCGCGGCGCACGTTGACCGGGCAGCCGTTGCCGCCGGTGCTGCAGGCCGTGGCCGCGGCCCAGGCCGCCGGGTTGCTCACCGCCGAGCACGTGAAAGTGCTGCGCGACGCGGTCGCCGACCTGCCCGGGTTCGTCGACACCGCCACCCGTGAAGAGTTCGAACTCACCTTGGTGCAGCTTGCTGTTCAGGTCGGACCGAAGGAACTGCGCGATGCCGCCGCGGTGAAATTGTTCCTGCTCGACCAGAACGGACCCGAACCCGATGACACCGAACGTGAACGCAAACGCGGGGTGAGCCTGGGTAACCAGCGCCGCGACGGCACCACCGCGATCACGGGGCATCTGAGCCCGGAAGCGGCGGCCGTGTGGGAACCGTTGCTGGCCCGCTTCGCCGCACCGGGCATGTGCAATCCCGACGACGATGAACCGTGCACCAGCGGAACCCCGACCCAGGCCCAGATCGACAATGATCACCGCAGTGTCGCCCAGCGCCAGCACGATGCGATGATCGCGATCGGGCGCATCGCGTTGATGACCGATCTGGGTCAGCTCAACGGGCTACCGGTGTCGGTGATCATCCGCACCACCCTGCAGGACCTGGAATCGCGCGCCGGGATCGGCGTGTCCGGTGGCGGGACGAAGATCCCGATCAAGGACGTCATCCGGATGGCCGCGCACGCGTCGCACCACCTGGCGATCTTCGACAAGGCCACCGGTGCGGCACTGAACTACTTCCGCGCCCGGCGCACCGCCAGCCCCGCGCAGCGGATCATGTTGATCGCACGCGACGGCGGCTGCACCAAACCGTGCTGCACTGCCGGGGCGTATGAGTGCCAGGCCCACCACGGCCGGGCCGATTTCGCCAAGGGCGGCAACACGAACGTCGACGAACTCACGCTGGCGTGTGGCTGCGACAACCGCATGGTCGACGAGGACGGCGGCTACACCACGACGTTCAACGAACGCGGCGAATGCGAATGGCACCCACCACCGGCATTGGATCACGGCCAGGCCCGCATCAACTACTACCACCGCCCCGAACTGCTGGTGCGGCACGAAGAATCGTTGCCAAGAGCTGCGAGCGACGACGACCTGCAGATCGACGATGAAGACCTGCAGGCCCAGGCCGCTCGGGCCTACCTGGCGGCGATGGCCTACCTCGACGACGAACGCGCGGCGGAAGCTGTCGGATCCGACATCCATGCCGACCTCGTCGACTACTACCCAGGCGACGACGATCTCACCGATGATGCCCTCCTCGAACAACTGCGCAGGGTCACCGAAGATGTCGACTTCTGGCAGATGATCACCGCCGACCACTGCCACGGCGGCACCGCCGTGCGCGGCCCCTGAGCAAGCGGTGGTGGCGGTTTTCCGCCGGCCGGCGAAGATATCTGCGGCCAGTGGTGCGGATGTGACGCGCCGCAAATTGACGTCGGCAGGTTGCTGAGCCCGGCCCGGCAATCGCCGAGTGAGCACGTGGTGCGCTCGCTGAGACCCGACCGCGGCTTTGCCGAGTGCTGAAAAGCCCGCTGACCAGCGCCTCAGCGATTGGCGATCGTCACCGAGCCGCACTAACTTTTGTGATCGTGATGTCCTCAGCTGCTGGCACCGCCGCGCGGTGGCTCGCCCCCTTGTTCGCCGTGGCCGCCGTCGTCGGCCTCGGTCTCACGCCCGCACCCGCACCGGAGGTCCGTTTGGCCAGCGAGGCGAACCCGCTGGCCGGTAGGCCCTTCTACGTCGACCCGATCTCCAAGGCGATGCGTGCGGCGCAGGCGTCACCCGGCACCCCGCAGCTGGACTACGTCGCCAACACCCCGCAGGCCTACTGGCTGGATCAGGCCTTCCCGGCATCCACCGTGTCGGGCACGGTCAGCAAGCTGATCGGTGCCGCGCAGGCTGTCGGCGCCACCCCGGTTCTGTCGATCTACGCACTGCCGCACCGCGACTGCTACAGCTTCGCCGCGGGCGGCTTCGGCTCGGCCGACGGTTACCGCGAGTGGATCGACGCCATCTCCGCCGGATTGGGCACCGCGCCGGCAGCGATCATCCTGGAGCCCGACGCGCTGGCCATGGCCGACTGTCTGACCGCCGACCAGCGTCAGGAGCGGTTCGACCTCATCCGCTACGCCGTGGACACCCTCACCCGCGACCCCGCCGCCGCCGTCTATATCGACGCGGGCCACTCCCGCTGGACCGAGGCCGGCGAGATGGCCAACCGGCTCAACCAGGTCGGCATCGACAAGGCCCGCGGGTTCAGCCTCAACACCACGAACTACTACACCACCGAGGAGCAGATCGGATATGGCGAGGCCATCTCCGGGATGACCGGCGGGGCGAACTACGTCATCGACACGTCGCGCAACGGTGCCGGCCCCGCGCCCGACAGCCCGCTGAGCTGGTGCAACCCGCCGGGCCGAGCGCTCGGCGTCCCGCCGACCACGGCGACCGCCAGCCCCAAGGTCGACGCCTATCTATGGGTCAAGCGCGTCGGAGAGTCCGACGGATCATGTGACCGTGGCGAGCCGAGCGCCGGAACGTTCGTCAACCGATACGCCATCGATCTGGCCCGGAACGCGGGTCTGTAGAACACTTGTCGGCATGACGGCGGACGGCCTACTCGTCGCAGGTCAGACCTGCTGGCAGGTGGCGCACGCCGATCGGTTCGCCTACATCGTCGACGGCGCCGACTACCTGCGCCACGCCAAGGCGGCCATGCTGCGTGCCCGCAAGCGCATCATCCTGATCGGCTGGGACTTCGACTCGCGCACCACATTCGAGCCCGACCACACGACGCTGCCCGGTCCCAACCAGCTGGGCCCGCTGCTGTACTGGCTGCTGTGGAAGCGGCCCGGGCTGCAGATCTACGTCCTCAAGTCCAACCTGCGTCTGCTGCCGGTTTTCGATGACCTCTGGTACGGCCTGACACCGGTGGCATTGCTCAATCGGATCAGCGTGCGGCGCATCCGGTTCGCGGTCGACGGCGCCCACCCGACCGGCGCGGTGCATCACCAGAAGATCATCGCCATCGACGATGCCGTGGCGTTCTGCGGTGGCATCGACCTGACGCTCGAGCGGTGGGACACTCCGGCCCACTTGGATGACAACAAGTTCCGCAAGACCTACGGGCCGCGCCACGAGGTGGCGGCCGCCGTCGACGGAGCCGCGGCGCAGGCGTTGGCGCAACTGGCGCGTGACCGCTGGGAAGCCGCCACCGGACGTGCCCTGGAACCGCTACAGGTGAACCACGGTGTCTGGCCTCGCGGCCTCGACGCCGACATCCGCGACGTCGAGGTCGGCATCGCCCGAACCCGGCCGCAGCTGCCCGACCGCCCGGAAGTCCGCGAGATCGAGTCACTGAACCTCGCCGCCATCGGCGCCGCACGACACACGATCTACCTGGAGAACCAATATCTGGCGTCACGCACGCTGGTCGAAGCGCTGGTCGCGCGTCTGCAGGAACCCGACGGACCCGAGATCGTCATCGTGCTGCCGCGGCGCTCGGAGAGTCGGCTCGAACAGGAATCGATGGACAGCGCCCGCAAGTTGCGGGTCGAGGAGCTCTGGGCCGCCGACAAATACGGCCGGCTCGGTATCTACTGGCCGGTGACCGAGAAGGACCGCCCGATCTACGTGCACTCCAAGGTCGTCATCATCGATGACCGGCTGCTGCGCATCGGGTCATCCAACCTCAACAACCGATCGCTGGGTTTCGACAGCGAATGCGATATCGCCCTGGACTCCCGCGACGGCGGCACCGTCGCGCAACTGATCACCCGGTTGCGGCGGCAGCTGATCTGCGAGCATCTCGGCGTCGCACCAGACGTGTTCGATTCCGAACTGACAGAGGGCGGTTCGTTCCTGGGGGCGGTCGAGCGCCTGCGGGGTGAGGGCCGGACGCTGCGGCCACTCACCGTCGACGAGGTGGCCGGTGAGGCGAGCCGGCTTGCCGAGAACGATCTGATGGATCCCGACCGGGTACCGAGGTCACTGGCGTGGAGCGCCCGCCGGTTCCTCGGTGGGCTTGCTGGTCAGTAGCAGGTTCATCCACCGCGCCGAGGGGTCGGTGTCCACCAGCAACGCCTTGGCCAGCAGCGTCAGCGGGATCGCCAACAGGGCTCCGAGCGCGCCCAGCACCCAGCCCCAGAAGATCAGCGAGGCCATGGCGAGGGTGACCGACAAGCCTGCGGTGTCGCCGACGATCTTGGGCTGGATCACGGTCTGGATGACGAAGTTGATGATGCTGTAGACGACGATGACGATGATCATCGTCACCGGCCCGCCCTCCAGCAGACCGAGCAAGGCCGGTGGCACCAGCCCCAGCACGAACCCGATGTTGGGGATGTAGTTGGTGATGAATGCCAGCAGGCCCCACAGGATGGGCAGCGGGATACCGATGATCCAGAGCGCAATGACGTCGAAGATCGCCACTATCAATCCGAAAACGGTTGACACCACCAGGTATTCGCGCGTGCCGTGAGTGAAGTCGCGCAGCGCCTGCACCAGCCGTGGCCGATCGTCCTCCAGGATCGAGAGCCGACGGGCGTAGCTCGTCGCATCCACCGCCATGAACAGCGCCGACCAGTGGGCCAATTCCAGGCGAACACAGTTGTCGGATTCGGTCGTTCTCGTTCGTCGAACAGTTGGAGAGTGAGTCAGCAGGTTCTGCTCGACTGACCGGAGGTGACCCGATCTACTACCTGCGCGCGCCTTCCTGCGGCGACGGCCGGCCGAGTGCATGGACCGGACCGTCAATCCATGACGTAACGACTCACCTTCTCCGGGTGGATGACGACCCGCACGAAGTCCTCGGACTGCATCGCCGCGAGGTCGCGGGCCCGCGCCGGGTCGTCGAGGTCCCAGTACCGGCCCGCGAGCCTGCTCGCCAAATCCGTTGCGCCGTCGGCCTCGACGGTGACCGGGCCGGCAATCGAGACCCAGTGTTCGCGTTCACCGACGGGCGCGGTCACCACGATCGATGCCCGTGCATCGCGTCGCAGGCGCCGCATCTTGACGGTGTCCGGACCGGTGAACAACTGGATCGCGCCCTCGGCGGTCAGCTCGAACCACACGGGCCGCGGCTGCGCCGGATCGGGACCACCCGCCACGGTGAGGAATCCGTACAGGGGGCGCCGCAGGAGCTCCACATCCGAGGGCTGCAGTGCGCTCACCGGGCCCACGCACCCGCTGCCGCGGCGCGGGCGACGTACTCCTCGAAGGTCCGCGGCTCCCGCCCGAGGACCGTGGCCACCCCGTCGGTGGTGTCCGCGATGCCGCCGCCGGCCATCAGGGTGAACATCGCCGCCACGTGTTCGGCATCGGTTTCGGGGACGCCGGCGTCGACCAGTGCGGCGACATACTCATCCGCGCTCAGCTGCTTGTAGGTCATCGGCAGATCCGTTGCCCGCGCGATCATCTCGGTGGCCTCGTCGAAGCGGACCGGTCGTGGTCCGCTCAATTCGTACACCTTGCCGCTGTGGCCGGACTCGGTGAGCGCCAGGACCGCGACCTCGGCGACATCATCGATATCGATGAACGGTTCCGGTACGTCACCGGCGGGCAATGCCAACTCCCCGGCCAGCAGCGGGGCATGGAACACATCCTCGTCGAAGTTCTGGGCGAAATTGTTGGGCCGCAGGATCGTCCAGTCCAGCGTCGAAGCGCGCACGGCCGCCTCGGCATCCCGCATGTCCAGGCCGAAGGCGGAATCACCCCAGTCGTCCGCGCCCCGTCCGGACAGCAGCACCACGCGTCGCGCCCCGGCGGCCTCGGCCCGGGCGACGAACTCGTGCGCCGGACCCGGCCACGGGGGCGCGACGAGGTAGATCGTGTCGACCCCGGCCAGCGCGGGGTCCCATGTCGCCGGGTCGGACCAGTCGACGCTGGTGCGGCTGGACCGGGAGGCCGCGCGCACCGGCACCCCGCGCAACCGCAGCCGCGGAACGATGCGCCGACCGGTCTTGCCGGTAGCGCCGAGAACCAAGGTGATGTTGTCCATGGCTTCATTCAAGGCGCGTGGCGCGGACATTTCCATGGGTGAAAAGCCGCAATACATGTCCATTCCTCTAACCTGGCGGTTATGGATGCGTTCGGCGACCTGTTCCGTGGAGTCCGTGCGAACGGATCGCTGTTCGGCGGATCGACCCTGACCGCGCCGTGGTCGCTGCATTTCGTCGACGGCGCCCCGTTGACGCTGTGCACGGTGCTGACCGGCGGGGGCTGGATAGTCACCGAGCGCGGCGCGTCGGAGCCGCTGCTACCCGGGGACACGGTGATCGTGCACGGACCGCAGACCTTCCGCTTCGTCGACGAAGTGGGCACCGCCGCCGAACCCATCGCATGCGGCGAGGAATGCGCGGTGCCCGAATACGGTGGCACCCGATATCGGTTGGGCTGGAACGACTTCGGCGACCGCGGCTCGGACGCGACGACGTTGATCGTCGGGGCGTACCCGGTGCGCGGCGAGATCAGCCGGCGCCTGCTCGACGAGTTGCCCGCGGTGCTACGGGTGCCCTGCGGCGCCGAGGGCGATGCGGTGCTGGAGCATCTGGCCGCCGAGGTCGCCATCGACGCCCCCGGTCAGCAGGTCGTGCTGGACCGGCTGTTGGACTGGATGCTGGTGTGCACCCTGCGTGCGTGGTTCGACCGGCCCGGCGGCCGTCCGCCGGCCTGGTGGGCGGCCCAACGCGACCCGGTGGTCGGGGCCGCGTTGCGGCTGCTGCACGCCGAACCCGCCGCACCGTGGACGGTGGCCTCGCTGGCCGACAGCGCCGGGGTGGCCCGTTCGACGCTGGCAAAACGGTTCGCCGAACTGATCGGCGAACCGCCGTCGACCTATCTGACCCGCTGGCGCATGACGCTGGCCGCCGACATGCTGGTCGAGACCCGGACCACGGTCGCCGAGGTGGCCCGCACGGTCGGCTACTCCGACCCGTTCGGCTTCAGTTCGGCGTTCAAGCGGGTGCGCGGTGTCAGCCCCACCGAGTTCCGCCGCCTCGCCCATGCGTGACCGGGATCATCGTCTGCGGCGGTAACACCTGCCGCACCGCGACGCGATATAGACCGCGTGATCATTCGTCTGACAGCGGCGGCCGCGCTGGCCGCCGCCGCACTCGTCGGGCCCGTGGCGGGCACCGCCGCTGCCGAGCCGGCCTGCGCGGACGTGCACTGGATCGGCGCGGCCGGATCCGGCCAGCGCGACGGCGCCCAACTGACCGCCAACGCCGGTATGGGTGATGTGGTCTACGCGTCGTATCAGCAGCTCAGCACCGAACTCGCGGCCAGCGGCAAGACCATGACCGCCGAGGCCGTGCAGTATCCGGCCGCGCCGGTGCCGCTGGCCGGCGGACTGGGCGGCTGGATGGATTTCATGGACAGTGTCGAGGACGGCACCGACGCCACCGCCGAGCAGCTCGAGGCGTTCACCGCGCGGTGCCCGCAGACCAAGGTGGTGCTGGCCGGCTATTCCCAGGGCGCCATGGTGGTGCACCGCAACCTGCATGACCTGGCCGACAACCCGCAGGTGGCCGCGGCGCTGCTGGTCGCCGACGGGGACCGGTTGCCCACCGATACGACCATCAACATGGGGTCGACGGCCGGTCTGGCCGGCGCAGGCAAGGGTGTCGCGCAGGAGCACTCCTTCCTGGCCTCCACGGACACCTCCCCGTTGGATCCGGTGATGGGCGCCCGCACGGTCAGCGTCTGCGATGTGGGCGACCCGGTGTGCGACTACAACGCCGAGCTGGAAGAGGTCCCGGCCTCCTCGATCGCCATCCACACCGCCTACGAGCCGGCGACGAGCGGTCCGCACGCATGGGGTGCGCCGCTGTACCAACTGGTGATGAACTCGGTGGCAGCTCCGTTGCCGTTGACCTAGTTAGGGATCGTGGCGGGACGGGAAGACTATCCGTCGGCAGTGATCTCGAACGAAAGGATGGCATGTGGGCTCCGTGAAGGGCGGCTCTCGACTGGGCACCCGGTTCGGACCCTACGAACTGCGGTCGGTGATCGGTGTCGGCGGCATGGGCGAGGTGTACCGCGCCTATGACACCGCGCGTGAGCGCATGGTGGCGATCAAGCTGCTGCGGCCCGATCTCGTCGCCGATCGCAGCTTCCAGGAACGTTTCCGGCGGGAGTCGCGGCTGGCCGCGCGGCTGCAGGAACCGCACATCATCCCGGTGCACGATTTCGGCGAAATCGACGGTGTCCTCTACATCGACATGCGGCTGGTGGAGGGGCCCAGCCTCAAAGAGGTCCTGACCTCGGTGGGTGCGCTCGCACCGCAGCGCGCGGTGTCGATCATCAGGCAGGTGGCCACGGCGCTGGACGCCGCGCATGCCAACGGCCTGGTCCACCGCGATATTAAGCCCGAGAACATCCTGTTGACCTCCGACGACTTCGCCTATCTGGTCGACTTCGGCATCGCCCACGCCGGTGGCGAGCCCGCCGTGACCTCGACCGGTCTGGTCGTCGGGTCGAGCGCCTATATGGCGCCCGAGCGGTTCAACGGTGATCGTGGCGGCCCGCCCGCCGATATCTATTCGCTGGCCTGCGTGCTCTACGAATCGCTGACGGGACTGGAGCCCTTCGCCACCGGTGACGTGCGCCAGGTGTTGGCGGCGCACATGTTCTCCGCGCCGCCACGTCCGAGCATCATGCGCCGCGGTGTCAGCCGCGGCTTCGACGACGTGATCGCCTGCGGGATGGCCAAGAATCCCGCCGAGCGATTCCGCACGGCCGGGGATCTGGCGTGCGCCGCGGCATCGGCCGTCGACGGTGTCCAGCCGGTCGCCGCGCCCGCCGTCGCGGTGGCACCGCCCTCGACCCGGCAGTACTCGGCCGTCCATCCGAACCCGCACCCGTCGGTGGTGACGCCCCTTCCGCAGCAGTCCCGACCGCAGCGCATCCGCCCGGGTGTCTCGGGCCGCTGGGCACTGGCGGGCGCGACGGTCGGGTTGTTCGCCATCGCCGGCGCACTGGCCTCGGCTCTGGTGTTCGGCGGTGACGACGGCACCCCGACGCGGTCGCAGTTGGCGGTGCCGTCCTCGACGCCGGCCCCGTCGACGACCACGACATCGACGACACCCGCGGTCACCGGTGTGTCCGGAACGGATTCGCAGGGTTTCGTCGGGCACACCGCGCGGTGCGACAACTCCAGCACCCCGGCGGCGCTGATCCGTACGGCGGCGTCGTTGGCGATCATCTGCGAGACCTCCGCCGGCGACTACTACTACCGCGGCGAGAGGTTGCGCGACGGCGCCAACCTCCGATTGCCGGACGCGCGGCGCTCGGGGGACGGATTCGTCGCGGTCAATCCCGACGACGGTGCCCGCTACGAGGTGCGGCCGGGGATGCTGACCATCTCCAGCAACGGCCGGATCGACTCCGCGGAACCGGCGTTGGAGTACGGCGAGGCATCCTGAGCCGGTAGGTGTCAGGCCCGCCGCAGCACGGCGTAGACCGGTGCCTCGACCGTCCCGCGCGCCTCGACGGCGCCGACCACGGTGTCCGCGTCGACGGCGCGGATGTAGTCCATGATCGGGACGCGGTCATAGATCAAGGTGGCGCTCGTGACGCCGCGATAGTGCACCATCCGCAGTCGTGCGGTCGGGCCGTGGGCCGCCACGATCTCGCGGTGCATGCTGATATCGGCCGGGCCCTGAGTCAGCACTTCGAGCACCTTGGACAGATCCGCGGCGAACAATCCCGTCCCGTCGGCCGTCCGGAACAACAACGGATCCACCGACTCGCTGTCGGTGAACCGCATGCCGTACCAACCACTTTCCAACAGGACGCGACCGCCCGGGGTCTCGGCATAGCTCGTGTCGGGACGCCAGAGACCGCGGAGTGCGTCGATGGTGACCGGCGGCAGCGCGTCGAATGCGGCCGCCAGGTTGTGTTGTGTCATCTCCATGCCGGTGGCAACGCACACCACTGACCAGATCATCCATCTGGTCAGTCCTAGAGTGTATGTCCGGCATTGCAGCGCTTCTCGCGAATCAAACTGACCGTTTGACGATTATGGTCAGTATGAACACAAACGAGAACGGATCGGACAGGCGTCGGGCCCTGGTGGTCGGCATGGGTGTCAGCGGTATCGCCGCGGCGGCCCGGTTGCACAGGGCCGGCTGGACGCCGGTGGTGGTGGAACGCTCACCGGAGCGGCGCCGCGGCGGCTACTTCATCGGGTTGTTCGGGGCCGGCAAGATTGCCGCGGACCGGCTGGAGATCCTGCCGCATCTGCACGACCGCAATCCGGAAGGGCTGAGCTATCTGGTGGACCGGCAGGGACACCGGCACCGCACCTTCTCGATGCGCGACCTCCCGGGCCGGCCGTGGTTGATGCTGCGCGGTGATGTGGAGAACGCCGCCTACGCGACGCTTCCCGCCGACGTCGAGGTCCGATACGCCACCGTGCCGACGGCGATCGAGCATGACGCGGACGGTGTCGACGTGACGCTGCGCGACACCGTCACCGGAGCGTCGGTCACCGAACGCTTCGAGTTGGTAATCGGTGCCGACGGTCTGCGCTCCTCGGTGCGGGCACTGGCGTTCGGACCGCACCGCAACTATCTGCGCCGCCTCGGATACATGATCGCCGCCTTCGAATTCCCCGGTACCCCTGCGGGTTTGGAGCCCGGCATGAGCGTGCAGCTGGTCGAGCCCGACCGGGCCATGTGGGTGTTCGCGTTCGCCGACCACAATCCGACGGTGATGATCTCCTACCGCACTGACGACGTCGACGCCGAGTTCACCCGCCCGGCGCCGCAGCGGATCCGCGAGATCTTCGCCGACCGGCCGCTGGGTGAGACGCTCAGCGATGTGCTGGATGCCCTGGACCGCGCCGAGCACGTGCTCTACGACTCCGCCGAGCAGGTACAGATGGACCGCTGGCACAACGGCCGCGTGCTGTTGCTCGGCGACTCCGCATGGTGTGTCACGCTCTACGCCGGCATGGGCGTCTCGGCGGGGTTGATCGGCGCCGATCTGCTCGGCGAGCTGTTGGAACGCAGCTCCGCCGACGTACCCGCTGTGCTCGCCGACTGGGAACGCGCACTGCGGCCCTACATCAGCGAATACCAGGCCGTCGGGCTGCAGCAGCGCCAGTTCTTCGTGCCCGACGCCCCGAAACAGATCCGGTTGCGCCGGGCGATGTCGGTGCTGACCCGTTTCGCCGCGGGCCGGCGGATCCTGAGCAAGATCACCGCACGCGCGGTCGAGGTGCGCACCGCCGATATCACGGCCAAGGCGCTCCGCGATCTGCGGCATGCGGAAGTATGAGGGTCGTGCCCGAACTCCCCGAAACGCACTCGGCGACGGCGGCCCGCATCCTGGCCGCCGCCGACGAACTGCTGCAGCGCCGCGGCAGCAGGGCGGTCACCGTCGCCGACGTGGCCCAGAAGGCACACGTCGGCAAGGGCACCGTCTACCTGTACTGGACCAGCAAGGCCGACCTGCTGTTGGGTCTGATCGGTCGCGACTTCCTGGACCTGGCCGGACAATTCATCACCGACCTGCACGACGACCCGGACCTGGCGCGACCTTCGCGGCTGTTCCCGGCGTTGATGCAGCGGGCGGCGCACCGGCCGTTCGTCCGGGCGATGCTGCGCAATGACGACGACCTGCTCGGTGCGCTCACCGATGATCCGCGTTCGGCGGCCCTCGTCGAAGCACTCGGACCCGATGCGTTGCTGAACACGCTGCTGCCGTCCTGGCGGCACAACGCGCTGGCCCGCACCGACTGGGACACCGACGATCAGGTTCACGCCCTGATGGCGCTGTACCGGGGCTTTCTGCTGCTCGATGCCGAACGCGGCCCGTCGGCCGTCGACACCGCCGACGTGCTGGGCCGCTCGACCACCGCGCTGCTCGGCCCCGAACGTCCCACCAGGACCCAGATGCGCCAGGTGGCCGCCGACGGGATCGCCTTCCTCGAACGCGGTAGATCCGTTGTGTTGCAGATAATCTCCAAGTAGCACCGCGGCTGTCCGGGCGCGGCGGCTAGGGTCGGTGCGTGAACAGAATCGGTGTGCTCGCCGTCGCCGCATGCATGCTCGCCGCGTGCTCCGCTCCCGATGACACGGCGCCCGGCGGCCCGGCCGCCCAGACGCCGCAGACCCCACTGCCGCCGATCGTCAGCCCCGCCCAACTCGACGCGGGCACCTACCCGACGACACCGCGACCCCCACTGGGGCAGGCCGGTGACCCGAAGACCGGAACGGTCGTCGACGCACAACGCCTGGCCGATCACGTGGTCGGGCCGTGGGAAGCCGATCCCGAACTGATCGAGCCGTACCTGAGCACGTACTACCTGTTGGACACCCCCACGACGCTGTCCCAGTTCTCTCCCGACAGCGTCGCGCAGCAGGCGGCCAACCACGGCATGATCAACGGTTTCGCCTCCGCCCGCGAGGCCGCCGACAAGCACGTGATGATCAACGCGGTGCTGCGGTTTCCCGATCCCGGGGCGGCCGCGGCGGCGTCGGCTGCCATGAACACGGCCACCGCCGCACAGTCGATCCGCGGTGTCGCGCCGGCACCGGTGGACATCCCCGGCCACCCCGAGGCGGCGGCGTCCACCTACCCCTTCACCCCGACCGGGTCGGACAGGGAATGGGCGGTCATCCGATCCTTCACGCCGCACGGTCCGTATGTGTTGATGCAACTCGTCCAGTCCGCGGACGGCCTCGACACCGCCGCGTCGCTGGCGGCCGAGGTCATCGACGCCCAGGCACCGCGCCTCGACGATTTCGTCCCGGCCGCCCCCGAGGCCCTGGGCCAGGTCGAGCTGGATCCGACCGGCCTGCTGGCCAGAACGGTTCCGGTGGAGACCAACCCGAGTTCGACCAAGAACGCCGTCTACAGCGCGCGCGGCGCCATGCACTTCCAGACCAATCCGCCCGAGTCCAAGACCCTGTTCACCGACACCGGTGTCAAGACCGTGGCGATGGGCGCTGCGAACGTCTATCAGGCCCGAAACCCCGGGTCGGCCTTGATGATCGTCAACGCCTTCAGCAAGGAGATCCTGTACGGCGGCGAAGCCGCCGCCGCGGTGCCCAACCTCCCGGAGAGCCACTGCGCCACCCGCGGCAAGGCCTTCTACTGTGTCGCGCTGGCCGGCGACCACGCGATCGAGGTGAACGGAGATGCTCTGCCGAATGTGCACCAACTCACCGCGGCCCAGTACATCCTGCTGACGGCCGGCTGACTCGCACCCGGATTAGCCATCGACGATGCCGGGTACGCCCACGCCATGACAGACGACCCGAAACCGACACAGATCCAGGCCGACCACGCAGAAGTTCTCGACATCCCCGCCACCCCGGGTGCGGAGGCCCTGCCCACCGACGCGCCGGAAGAGCGCGACGACACGGACTGACCCGCCGCGCCGCACACCTTCACGACAACGGAAACCCGTAGTCGCTTCCGCTCGGAAGTGACTACGGGTTTTCCGTGATTCTGGGCCGCCTTCCCCGGTGCGATCGTTGTGGCATCGAAGCCCACCGGGAAGGAAAACACCATGTCAGACGTGCTCGAGAAGCTCGCCAAGGCCATGAACGTCATCCAGGGCGTGCAGCCGCCGTTCATCCCCACCGACGCCCACGCCATGACCGCGATCATCGAATGGGGCCCCGGCGACAAGGGCGCGCCGCCGCATCGGCATCCCGGCGGCCCCTGCTTCGGCTACGTCCTGGAAGGCGAGATGCTCTTCGAACTGGAGGGCGAGGCACCCCGGGTGATCAAGGCCGGGGAGGCCTTCTGGGAGCCCGGCGGTGACGTCATCCACTACTCCGACGGCAACCACCGCGACGACATCCCGCTGAAATTCCTGGTGACCATGCTCTGCACGCCCGGCGAGCAGATGTTCGTCCTCGTCGAGGACGACGAGCTCGAGGCCCGCAAGAACCGCCGGGTTCTGACGGTCGACCAGTAAGAGCCTGTCGGCGCACGAGAACCCATCGTCAAACCGTCACTCGGACATTCTGAAGGAGAACACCTCATGACCACCAAGAAGATCACCGTCCTGGGCGCCACCGGTCAGATCGGCGGACCGCTGGTCGATCTGCTGACCGCCAACGGACATCAGGTCACCGCCGCGTCGCGGCGCACCGGAGTGGACGCCGCCCTGGGCACCGGCCTGGACGAGGCCCTGGCCGACGCCGATGTCGTCATCGACGTGCTGAATTCCCCGACCATGGAGGACGAGGCCGCGTTGGCCTTCTTCACCGCCACCTCGGCCAATATCAGCACTGCGGCGAAGAAGGCCGGTGTGGGGCACTACATCCTGCTGTCGATCGTCGGGGTGGACGGTCTGCACGGCGGGGGATACCTGCGCGGAAAGGTGGTGCAGGAGAACACGATCACCCGATCGGGTGTGCCGTACACGATCCTGCGGGCCACTCAGTTCCATGAGTTCACCGAACTGATCGCCGGCTCACTGGTCACCGGCGACGAGGTGCATGCCCCCGACGCGCTGATCCAGCCGATCGCCGCGGCCGAGGTGATCGCCGTGCTGGCGCGGCTGGCCACCGAGGCGCCCATCGATGACATCCATGATGTCGGCGGACCGGAGAAGATGACGTTCGCCCAGATGGTCGAACTGGTGCTGCCCAACAGCGCCGACCTCACGATCGGCACCGACGCGGCCGCCACCTACTTCGGCACCCCCGTCACCGAGACCAGCCTGGTCACCGGCGACGGCGCGGAGCTGGCCCCGACCAGGCTCGCGGACTGGCTGGCCGCCCGATGAGCACCCTGACCGAGGTGGTGCAGCGTCGGCACTCTTCGCGACTGTTCCTGCCGGACCGAGCGGTTCCCGACGAGCTGCTGCAGGAATCGCTGGCGCTGGCCATGCGGGCGCCGTCGAACTCCAATGTGCAACCGTGGCAAGTGTTCTTGGCCACCGGTGCACGCCGGGACAAACTGGCCGCGGCGCTCTCGGCCGAGGCGCGGGCCAATCCACCGGCCAGCCTCGATCTACCGGGGGTCTTCGCCGGTCGGCGCCGGGAACTGGGCGCCATGGTGTACGGCTCGATGGGTGTGGCCCGCGATGACAGCGAGGCCCGCTGGACCGCCCAGCTGCGAAATTTCGAGTTCTTCGGCGCACCCGTCGCCGGAATCGTGTGCATGCACCGCGATCTCGGTATGGCCGACGCCCTGGGAGTCGGCATGTTCGTGCAGACCCTGTTGCTGGCGCTGACCGACCGCGGCATCGACAGTTGTGTCCAGGTCGCCACCACGCTGTATCCGGACATCGTGCGCGAACAACTCGCCATTCCCGAGGAACTGAACATCCTGTGCGGGCTCAGCATCGGCTACGCCGATCCGGACTTTCCGGCCAACAAGTTGACCGTCCCGCGCAACGACATCTCACACAACGTCGTGGTCGTGAACGACTGAGAGCAGGACCATGTCGAACACTCCGACGCCGAGGTCGAGGCCGTCGAGCATCAACGCGCACTTCAGTAACGGAGCCTGAGCTCCCGACGAGAGCGGATGTTCAACTTGGCGAACACCTTTCGCAGGTGATACTCGACAGTGTGAGCGCTGATGAACAGCTGGCCGGCGATCTCCTGATTCGTCAGGCCCTTGCCGGCCAGTTCCGCGATCTGCTGCTCCTGGGGACTCAGCGCGTCACCGGCCGCCGTCGGTTGTTTACGGGTCTTGGCGCCGGCGGCCTGCAACTCGCGGCGCGCCCGTTCGGCGAATCCCGCCGCGCCGATGCGGTGCAGCGCCTCGTGCGCGGTGCGCAGCTCCTCGCGCGCCTGCTTGGCGGCGCGGTTGCGGCGCAACCACTCTCCGTACAGCAGCCGGGTGCGGGCCACGTGCGCCGCCAGCCGGGTGCGGCCGAAATGGTCCAGCGCCTCGACATAGAGGTCACCGGCCGCCGGTCCCTCGGCGAGCAGGGCGCGGGAACGCGCCAGCGACCCGAGCGCGCGCGGGGTCCCGCCGGCCAGGGTGCGGGCCTCCAACCGCTGCATCGCCTCGGTGGCGCGTTCCGGTTCATCGCAGCGGGCGGCGGCCTCGATGATCTCCAGCAGCAGCTCACTGAAGAAGCCGAGATCCTCATAGGCGAAGGCCTGCAGTCCGGCCTGCAGTGCTTCGGGGTACTGCCCCTTGCCGTTGTGCAGGACCGCCGCGGCGTAGTGCGCCAGTCCGGTGATCCGCCCCTCGCCCCGTGCGGTGCTGTCCTTCAGCGCGGCGGTGATCAGTCGGGTCGCCTCGGCATCGTCACCGCACCATGCCGACAACACGAGCTTGTGGTAGCGCGGCGGTGTGTACCCGGTCGCCACCGACATCTCGTGGGCCTTGGCGACCAGCTCGCGGGCCGATGCCAGTTCGCCGGCCTCCATCTGAGCCCCGGCACGGGAGAGCAGCGCGGCGGGCAGCATGGCCAGCGCCCCTCGCTCGGTGGCCAACTGGACGGCGCACGACGAGATCTCGCGCCAGCCCTCGTCATCCCAGGCCTCATGGATCAGTGATTCGTGCACGATCGGGAACCCGAGCCAGAACCACTGGGAGCCCCGCCCCGTCACCTCGTCCCGACCGGCCTGCTTCAACGATTCGAGCGCGGCGCGGACCGCCGGCATGGCGGCCTGCGCGCCCAGCGCCAACCGATCGGCCAGCGCCCGGGTGACCTCGTCGAGTGGGCGCGTCGAGTCGGTGCCGGCGAAGGCCTTCCGCGCGGCGGCCCCGATCTCGGCGGCCTTCGCGTCACCGCGGCGCCCGACGTACATCGCCGCACTCATCGCCTCCAGGTACGCCTCCACTGTCAGGTCGACGTCCAGGGACTCCAATTGCGCTGCTACGGAGTGGAACCGGTCGACGGTCGCGAGCAGGGCCTGCGCGTCACCGCCGGCGCGGGCCGCCACGAAGTCCAGCCGGGTGCTCAGCTGTGCCAGCCGGGCGAGTTGGAGTTCGGAGAGCGGATTGAGCTGGGCAGTCGCCAGCAGTTGGCGTGCGGCCTCGAACGAGGCGACCTCGCGATGGGCCTCGGCGGCCTCGAGCGCGCGGGCGCCGCGCGTGGCAGGGTCCGGGGTGAGCTCCACGGCCCGGGTCAGAAAAGCTGCGGCCGCTGCGGTTCCGCCGCGCTGCCGAGCCCGGCGCGCGGAGGACTCCAGCTCGTCGGCGACCGCAGCGTCCACATCGACGGTGGCCAGCGCGCGATGCCAGGCCCTGCGGTCCGGATCGACGGCGGGGTCGGTGGCATCGGCCAGTGCACCATGGGCGGCGCGCCGCTCCTCGATCGTGGCCGACCGATAGGCGACGCTGCGCGCCAGCGGATGCTGGAACTGCACCCTGGTGTCGACGGTGATCAGCCCGGCATCCTCGGCGGCGATGGCGGCCGCGGCCGGTAACCCTTGGATGTCCATCGCGCGCCGCAGCAGCGCCGGGTCGCCCACCGGCTCGGATGCGGCCAGCAGCAGCACGCGACGGGAGTCCTTGGGCAGCGCCCGCACGGTGGACAGGAAACGGTCCTCGATCTCGGCGATCACCGGACGACGGTCCGGGCGCTGATAGCCCCCGGCCAGCTCGACCGCGGAAAGTCCCTGTGAGATCGCCAACAGCGCAAGCGGATTGCCCCGCGCCTCGGCGATGATGCGGTCACGCACGGCCGGGTCCAGCCGGCCGGGGAACGCCGTCGCCAGCAGTTGCCGAGCGCTTTCGTCGTCGAGGCCGTCGACCGCCATGGCGGGCAGGCCCGTGATCCCGTCGATCGGCGTACGCAGGGCCAGCACCAGGCAGACCGGTGCGGCGGGCAGTCGGCGTGCGACGAAGAACAATGTCTGCGCCGATACCGTGTCCAGCCATTGCACGTCGTCGATCACCAGCAGCACCGGCCGTTCCGCAGCGGCCGCCGAGAGCAGGCCCACGACCGCGAGACCGACCAGGAAGCGATCCGGGTTGGGAGCGGCGTCGCTGAGGCCGAAGGCGCTTTCCAGCGCGGCGCGCTGCGGGACGGGCAGCGCGTGCCGCGACTGCAGGATCGGTGCGCAGGCCTGCTGCAGTCCGGCGAACGGCAACTCCATGTCGGACTCGATGCCGGTCGCTGCGAGCAGCGTGAAACCGTCGGCGCTCGAGCGGAGGTGGTCCAGGAGCGCGGTCTTGCCGACGCCGGCCTGGCCGAGCAGGACCCGCGCCTCGCCGGCACCGGCGCGCACGCGCGCAAGCATGTCGACCAGAACTCGGCATTCGGCGACCCGGCCGGCAAGCGCGCTCATCGAGGTGAATCCTTTCACGACCCCCGAGTCGGGGCATCGTGACCGGCGTGCGCGCGTGCTGTCCTATCCGGCGTTCACGTCCGGGACGCGGCGGCCTGTTCGCACACCTGCACCATGCGGCCCGCGACGGGGCCGGTCTGGATGCTCAGATCCACATCGGCCATCAGGCACCGGCCTCGCAGGGTGGTGAGCATCTGATAGCAGTCACAGGCGAAGAAGTCGACATGTGTCAGGTCGAGCACCATGCGCCTGCACAGCAGTGCCTTGCTCAGCGCGTAGTCGAGCACCTCGTGAGCGTTGGCCGCATCGACCTCACCGGTCACCAGGACCACGGCGAGATCGAAATCCCGCCAGTGGGTCTCCATGCGGAGGTGACGGGTGAAGTTGAGTGGCACTTCGCTGGAGAGTGTGTCTGTCATGGCAGCCTCACTCGAAGGGGATGTCGCCGATGGCGACCGGGCCGGCTGCTGCTCAACCGCACTCAACGCTACTCCGAGGCGAAGTCCAGATTACGACGATTGGAGGCCACGATGCGAAACGCGCGGCGTGTCTCAGCGCCGCAACGTCTCGTGCGGGCTTTCGCCGTAGGTGCGCCGATACAGCACGGCGAACCGGCCGGTGTGGGCGAATCCCCACCGCGCGGCCGTGGCCGCCACCGTGGTCATGGACCGGTCCCCGGCGATGAGCTCCTGACGGGCCTGGGCCAGCCTGATCGAGCGCAGGTACGCGGTCGGTGTGGTGTTCAGATGACGCCGGAACAGGTACTGCACGGTGCGCGGCGACAGGTACAACGCGGCCGCGATATCGCGAACGCTGATATCGCGAGAAGCGTTGTCCTGGATGAACTCAACGGCTTGACGCAGCAGTGCGGGCTGGTCGGCACCGACCTCGTCGGCGGCCGGTTCGGTGGGCAGGTCGTTGGGGAACGTGCTCAACACCGCGCTGGCCAGCATGCGGCCCGCAGAACGCAGCACCATCGGGCTCTCGGCGGCATCATCGGCGTCCAACAACCGGTCCAGGAACCGTTCGGTGGTACCGAGCGCATGTCCGGAGTTCGCGTCGGCGGGGGTCAGCGCGGTGAAGCGCGGCACCGCCGGCGCCTCGGTGTCCATTGCCGCGACCTCGGCGAGCAGTGATCGGGAAACCACCACGGAACGAAATCGGGCGTTGCGCAGGCGTACCCGTACGCCGCCGGTGCCGGTGGAGGCCAGCAACCACTGGCCCCGTTCGGCGACCCCGGTCAGGCCGCCGTGCTCGACCTCCACCCGGCCGTCGGATACGCACAGCGCCACCACGGCAGGCACCCGGTCGGCGACCAGCTGTACCTGGCCGGTGTGCTGCACGTCCTCGATCGCGTAGGCGTCGACGTCGATGCGCGAGTGATTGCACGAACACGCGGTCGGATCGGCGTCCTGCGGGCGGCCGATCGTGAACTGCGTCGAATAGGTCTGATCCAGGTATTTCTGGATCAATTCGGGATCATTGGAGTTGATGCCGACGCGCTCTGGGCGGGCGTCAACGGGATCGGACGTCATCTGGGCTCCATAAAACACAGCTCCGGATGGGCGTCGTACCTGAACCCACGGTCCGTTCAGTTTACCCAGTCTGGCCGGATGTTATTCCTGTGGGGGTTTGTCGGAATCCCGCGACCTGATCACCTGTTCGGCCAGGTCAACAAGCGGTGTATTGCTCTCCTGGGACAGTTTTCGCAACAGACCGAAGGCGCCGGCGGCATCGATACCGAACCGTTCCATGAGCATGCCCTTGGCCTGGCCGATGACATCGCGGGACGCCAGTGCGCTACGAAACTGCTGGTCGCGCATCAAAAGATTCCACGCGACGGCGGTGTGGGTGGCCAGGATCATGCCGAGTTCCACCGAATCGTCATCGAAGGCGTCGGTGGTCTCGGCGTAGAAGTTCAGCGCTCCCATCGACTCTCGGTTGCGGAACAACTGAAACGCCAGCGAAGAACGGACACTGGTGTTCTGCAGAGCCTCCTGGCAGAACAGCGGCCAGCGCAGTTCGGTCCCGATATCGCGGATGCGCATGGTGTGCTGTTCCCAGGCGGCTTCCAGGCAGGGGCCCTGTCTTGTGCGGCGTTGGATGTCGTCGATCTTGTCGGCCACCGAATCGGTGGCCGCCACCGACTTCACCTCGCCATCGCGGGTGGCCACGGTGATGCTCGCCGAGGTCGCGCCCGGCAGGGCCGCCGCCGCGTTGACGGTCAGATCGCGCAGGGCGGTGTCGGTATCGCTGGGTTGGTTCCGTTCCAGGTCGCGCAACAATTCCGCGAAGCGCAGGGCCACTGCGTCACGCCGAGGATTGAGCATCGTCACCAACCGCCTGTCTCTTTCGAATCTGACAGAGCAATTGTGCCCGGGTCAGCTCTGGAGCAGAGATTAGCGCGGGTTGAACGGCGCAGGTCACGGGTATCCCCGATTGGTGACCGGACCCGACGAGATAGACAGCGCACTGACCGTCAAACACCACACCACGGCGTCGCGTGAGCGGGTGTGGGCGATGATCGCCGATGGATGGACCTACTCACAGTGGGTGGTCGGCAACAGCCGGATGCGGGCCGTGGACCCCGACTGGCCGGCGGTGGGCAGCACCATCCACCACACGGTCGGTGTGTGGCCGTTGGTGCTGAACGACGAGACCGTGGTCGAGGAATGCCGTCCACTCGAGATGTTGGTGCTGCAAGCCAAGGGCAGACCCTTCGCGAAGGCCCGGATCACGTTGCGGTTGTTCGACGGTGCCGGCGGAGGCTGCCGCATCGAGATGGCCGAGGTCCCGGTCGGCGCCCCGATGGGTTGGGTGCCCGAACGGGTGGCGCTGGCCTTGGCGGCGCCACGTAATCGTGAGTGCCTGCGGCGACTGTCCGCGCTCGCGGAGCGGCGTTGGCCCGAGGACGCCGAATAGCCGCCGTCAGCGACGCAGGAATTCCAAGATCGCCGGCGCCGCCTGCACCCATGTGTCGAACCCGTTGTACCGCTTGACTTTCCCGGCGGCACGCAGCCGGCTGGCGGTCTCCCAGGCGTCCTCCGGCCAGGGTGGGTCGATCAGCACAGAACCCTTGATCAGGCAGCTGATCTCCAGCGAGGTCCGTTTCGGGTGATCCCAGTCATTCCCGCCACCGCGGATGATCAGGGTGGGGATGTCGATGCCGGCGAACATCTCGTCCGGGACACCCGGGATGGTCTGCCCGGCCTTCGGGACGAACGCGTCCAACCACCGCCGCATCACGCGGAGGAACTCGTCGGCGTCCACGCCCAGCAGGCGCTGCCGGTTGGCCGGGTTGGCGGCGATGCGGTCCTGCCATTCCGGGACGGTCAGCAGCCCTTCGGCTCCGAGCCCGCGCACGGCGTGGATGCTCGGCACGATGTAGTAATTGCCCAGCACGACCGAACCGTAGACACCACCGACGATGTTCCACACCACCAGCCTGGTGAAGTGTTCGGGATAGAGCATCACTGCCAGCATCGAGTCGCGCGCGCCGCCCGAACCGCCGGCGATGATGCAGGGGCCGGTGTCCAGCGCGTCCAGCAACAGGTGCAGCGTCTCGGCCCGCATATGAGATTCGCTGGCGCCGTAGAACTGGACGTCGGAACCGCCGCAGTTGGGCCGGTCCCACAGCAACACGCGGTATCCACCGGCGACCAGCGCCGAGGCCAGGGGTCGCAGACCGGGAATGTCCTTACCGAACCTGCCGCCCGGCGTCAGGACGATCAGATCGCCTGTATCGCCCAGGATTTCGTAGACGACGATGCCGCCGTTGATGTCGAGCGTGGCCATCGGGCCACGCTATCGCCATATCAGCGTGCGACGGGCATACGCGCCGGGGCCGGGGCGACCTCGGCGATGCGGGCTGTCTGCGTGCGGCGCCGCTGACGCTCGTCGCGGTTCATCCGGCGGCACAGGACGCGCAGTTGGCCCGGCGTCAGGGCACGATGGCGGTCCACCAGCGAATCGAGTTGTTGCCAACTCAGTCCGTCGAGGTCACCGTCGCCGTCGTGGGAGGCGATGACGACGCCGCCGCGCAGCAGTGGCGCATTGCGGGCCGTGAAAGTGGTTGTCGCCAGCAACAGTTCGGTGGCGGTGCGGTTGACGCGGCGCTGGCAGTTTCGGGCCGTCGGGCTGAACCAGAAGTCGAACTGCCGGTCGGCGCTGGTCAGTGCCTGCAGGCCCTGAGCATCGACGAGTTCGGTGATATCGGCGGTGGTGTAGGCGCGGGTCTCATAGCTGGCGCCACTGGCGCTGAGAAACAGGACGGTATTCATGCACGTGATCCATTCGGCTCTTTCGTTGTTACCGGGGTGACGCGTAATCGCATCTGTGACTGAAGTTACCCATGTGACAGATGAGCCAAACCTCGGTAACGAATCGATAGCCAAAAAAATTCAGGGCAGTGTGCCGGTCAGCCGGGCCGGGCGGCACAACACCGCGACCCCCAGGGTCAGAACTGCCGCCACCGCGAATGCGGTCTGCACGTTGACGGCATCGGCGGTGCCGCCCAGCACCGCGGCCGCGATGGGACGCGAACCGAGGAATCCGACCAGCCACAGCGCCATGATCCGGCCGCGCAGTTCCGCGGGCGCACGCTCCTGGACCACCGTGCTCAGGCCGGTCAGCGCCCAGCCGAATCCCAGACCCGCGAGCGCGAACCCGGTCACCGCGATCGCGGGGGTGATGCTGCCGGCCAGCACCGCACAACCCAGGCCCAGCCCGGTCAGGCCGATCGAGGACACCCGCGCCGAGGGCATCCGGCCGCCCATCACCGCCAATGCCGCCATGCCGACCGCGGCGCCGATGCCGAACACGGCCGACAGCGTGCCGACCAGGCGGGTGTCCCCGCCGAGAACGTCGGCCAGCGACGGGGCCAGGGTGATCGATGGATCCGCGGCGATGCCGACGGTGGTCACCGCCACCAGCGCCAACAGCAGCGGACGATCGCGCCAGACGTATCGCAGCGCCGCGCGCACCCGGTAATCGGTGCCTGCCGCACGCTCCGGGCGCGCCGGGAATCGGACGATCACCAGGAAGACGGCGAACACCACATGCAGCACGGCGGCGACGGCGAAACCGGTGGCCGCACCGAAGTGGGCGGCCAGATACGCGCCGGCGGCCGGTCCGGCGATGCGGCCGATGGTCATCGGGATGCTGTTGAGCGCCATGGCCGTGGACAACTCGCCGTCGCGGATCAGCTCCGGCACGATCGACTGCATGGCCGGGCCGCCGACCACGAACCCGAAACCCACCAGCGTGGAGCCGAGCAGCACCGGTACCGCGGCGGACATCCCGGCCATATCGGGTGCGGCGAACATCCACGCCGCGATGGACCCCGACCCGGCGATACACAGCAGCCGGCCCAGCAGGATCTGGCGGGTCACGTTGCCGGTATCGGCCCATTTGCCGCTGATGGGACTCAGGATCAGCTGCGGCGCGAACTGCACCACGCCGACCAGTCCGACCATCAGCGCCGAACCCGTGGTCTCGTACATGACGACCGCGGCGATGATGCTGTGTGTCCAGACCGCGACGACCGAGAAGATCTTGCCCCAGAACAGGGCGCCGAAGACCGGGTCGAACATGAGTCGCAGCGCCCCGCGCGGGCGCGCCGCGGCGGCGGCGGTCGCCTGACCGGTCATCGGGTCGCCACGTCCTCGAATCGGACGGTCAGTTTCTCCAGCAGGCCGACCAGGGTGTCGACATCGGCTCCCGGCCAGTCCGCGATGGTCTCGGCCACCAGTTCGCGTCGCCGGTCGGTGACGGTGTCCAGCGCCCGCCGACCCGCCTCGGTCAGCTTCAGGACGCTGCGGCGCTGATCATCGGGTGCGGCTGATTTGGCCAGCAATCCGGCGGCGGCCACGGCCGACACGGTTCGGCTGGCGGTGGAATGCTCGACGGCCAGGTACTCGGCGACATCGCCGACGGAGGCGGCCGCGCCCGCGTTCTGGTGATTTTCGACGGCGCGCAGCACCCGCAGCGTCGACACGCTGGTGACGGGATCGACACCGTCGAGCAGGCGGCGCCGCCAACTCGGACGCTGCCGGGCCAGGTGGATGCGGGTCAGCAGCTCATCCAGTTCGTCGTAGCGGGACGGCGGCATGAAATATGCTTAGCACATACATCTATACCGGGACGAATCGTGCCCGAACGCCGAGTCGCTTGGCGACAGCAAAACCTGGGTACTCCGACGCGGATACGCAAGCTCCGGAAGGATCCATGACCGCATCGCACGTGCAGGCCGCCGACGCAGCACTCCACGACGCCAGGAACGTGGCGGCCGCGGTGGCCGCCGAGTTCTCCACCAAGGTGGTCGGGCAGCAGCACCTTCGGGAATCGATGCTGCTCGCGCTGCTCTCGGGTGGGCATCTGCTGGTGGAAAGTGTCCCCGGCCTGGCCAAGACGACGGCGGCCCGGGTGGTCGCCGAATCCATCGACGGGAGCTTTCGGCGCATCCAGTGCACGCCCGATCTGCTGCCCAGCGACATCGTCGGCACACAGATCTACGAGGCTGCCAGCAACACCTTCGTGACACAGCTCGGGCCGGTGCACGCCAATATCGTGCTGCTCGACGAGATCAACAGGTCCAGCGCCAAGACGCAGAGCGCCATGCTGGAGGCGATGGAGGAGCGCCAGACCACGATCGCCGGTGTCGAATACCCGATCCCGGCGCCGTTTCTGGTGATCGCCACCCAGAACCCCGTCGACCAGGAGGGCACCTACCCGCTGTCGGAGGCCCAGACCGACCGCTTCATGCTCAAGGAACTGGTGCAGTACCCCTCGGTGGAGGACGAGGTCGAGATCATCGACCGGATGGACGCCGGGCTGTATGAACGCGAGCACCACGCCAATGCCGTGGTCACCGTGGAGGACGTCCGTCGCGCCCAGCACGCCGTGCGCGGTGTGCACATGGATCGGGTGCTCGTCGAGTACGCCAGTCGGCTCGTCGGGGTGACGCGCGACCCGGGACATCATCTGCCGGCCAACATCGCCCGGCTGCTCGAGTACGGCGCCAGCCCCCGCGCGACCATCGCATTCTGCCGCACGGCAAGGGCTCTGGCAGCCCTGCGCGGACGCAACCACGTGCTGCCCGACGATATCGCCCGACTGGCACACCGGGTGCTGCGGCACCGGCTGATCCTCGGCTTCGAGGCGGCCAGTGCGCGGATCACGCCGGATGCGGTCGTCGACGCGGTGCTGCGCGTCGTGCCGGTGCCGTGAGGCCGCGATGGGTAAACACCTCGACGCCGCCAAGGCGTATCTCGGCCGGCAGGCATCGGGCATGCTCGCCGGCGGCCGGTACGCGTTGGTGCACACCAGAAGTCTGGAGTTCGACGAACTGCGCCCGTACGTCCCGGGCGACGATGTGCGCGATATCGACTGGAAGGCCACGGCCCGTTCCGGGCACACGCTGATCAAGCAGTTCGTCTCCGAGAAGCATCACAAGATCCTGGTGGTCGCCGATACCGGACGCAACACCTCGGCGCTGGCCCCGTCCGGGCAACGCAAATGCGAGATCGCATCGCACCTGATCGGTGCCGTCGGACTGATCGCGCTGCCGCGCTCGGACGAGATCGGCATGGTCTGCGGTGACCGACGCGGGTGCGTCGACATCCGGTTGCGACGCGGCGAGACGCATATCGAGCGCATGTTGCACCGCTACCTGGCGCTGGCCGAGTCCGATTCCGGCGCAAGCGATATAGCGAACCAGCTGGAATGGGTGGCCCGGCATTACCGGCATCGGATGCTGATCGTCGTCGTCTCGGACGAACCCGATGTCGATGATCGCCTGTGTGAGGTGGTGCGGTCACTGACCGCGCGGCATGACGTGCTGTGGGCGATGATCTCCGATATGCCCGCCGTCGGCGCCGATGATGTCGGGGTGGGCTATGACGTCGCCGACGGCCGAACCGTGCCCGATGTCGGCATCCTCGGCGACGCGGTGATCGCCGCGTACCGCGAGGCCGAAGAACAGCGACGTGCCGAACTCGCGGAATTCATGACCACACAGTCGATTCCGCATGCTCGGATCGTGAGCAGCCGCGGCATAGCACCGGCACTGGTGGCGATGACGGGGGTGTACGCCCGTGCCGGATGACCTCCTCGGCTACCTCGTCGGCCCGACTCCGTACTCGTCGGTCTGGTTGTGGCTGGCCGCGGCACTGGTCGCGCTGACCGTGCTGTGGTACCTGGGCGTGCTCTGGTACACCCGCCCGCATGCCGAACCATCCGTGATCGGGACGGCGCGCGTGGCGCTCTCGCGGCGCCGTACCCTGCGCGCCATCGACGGAATCGAGAAGCAGGTGCGCGCCGGCGACCTGGACGACGGTGCCGCCGGTGCCGCCCTCGGCGCGCACCTGCGGGGATTCCTGCGTGATGCCACCGGGGTGCGCGCCGAGTACGTCCAGGTCCCCGATCTGGTGGCGGTCTCCGGCGGAACCCTGGCGCCGGCGGTACCGGTGCTGACCGATCTGGCGGACGTGCAGTTCAACGCCGGATCGGCCGTCGACATCGGCGCCGCGATCACCGCGGCACGGGATCTGGTGCGGCAATGGACGTGATCTGGTGGGCGGTACCGGTGGTGGCCTGTGTCGCGCTGGCCGCGTGTATCGCCGCGGCGCTGTTCCGGCCGCGACGCGATCAGCCAGAACAGCTGCGGGCACTGGCCAACACCCGCCGGCTGACCCGGCTGCCGGAGTATCGCCGCGCGGTTCGCAGGCACACCATCGCCTCCGCGGTCGTCATCGCCGCGCTGACGCTGGGCTTCGTGGCCGCGGCCATGTCGGTGGCCAGACCCACCGGGCTGCCGGCACCCGACCGCAGCAGCGCTGCCGAACAACCCGAGGACATCATGGTGTGCGCGGGTGCGGCGGGCACCGACCCGGCCGTGGACACCACCTTGCGGTACTTCGCCGAGGCCGTGCAGGGCTATGGAACCGAGCGCATCGGGCTCACCTCCGCCAACCGCCGGGTCATCCCGATGACGCGCGATCACCAGCACGCGGCCGGGCAATTCGCCCGCGCGGCCCCGGCACTGGTCTCCCCGGTGGCCTACGTCGACTACACCGCCGGTGTCGAGGATGTGCTGGCGATGTGTCTGACCGGGTTCCCGGAGTTCGACACCACCACCGGCACGCGGCGCTCACTGATCTACGTCGGACCCGCGACGACGGACGCCGAGGGCCGGCCGTCGTTGTTCTCGGCCCAACGGGTGCGCGAACTGGCCGCCGACGCGGGGGTACAGGTCAACGCGGTGTCGGACGCCACCGGTCTGCCCGCCGAACTGGCCGCCGAGTCGGGCGGGCGCCTGCACTCCCGAGACGGTGATATCGCCGCCGCGCTGAACGACATCCGTAACAACCCGCCGCCGGCCCAGCGCGATGATCGGCCGGCGACCGCGAGATCGGTCGAGACCCCGGAGATCCTGTTGGCCGCCGCCCTGCTGGCGCTGGCCGTCATCGGCGTGGTGGTGCTGACGCGACGGCGAGCCGGACTGGCCCGCAGATACGTGCTGCCGGTCGCGGCCGTTGCGCTGCTGGTGGCACTGTGGCGCCCGGTCGTCGGTGGTGCCGACGCGTCCGTCACCCGGATCGCCGGTGAGAGCGACCCGAACATCTTTTTGATCGTCGACCGCTCGGCCGCCATGCCGGAGGCGGCGCGCAGCGATATCGACGCCGTCATCGAGCGATACCCGGCGGCGCGGGTCGCCCTCATCAGTTTCGACGCACGCCCGTCGCTGGACTGGCCGCTGTCGGCCGACGTGTGGAGCCTGGCTCCGGTACTGGACGCCGCGACGCCGAACCCGGCGACCGACGATGTCACCACCAATGTCGGCGCGGCCAGCAATGTGCTGCGCTACCAGCTGATCGCAGCCGTGCAACAGTTCCCGCGGGCGCAGAACCTGGTCTTCTACTTCGGTGCCGGTGCCCCGGAATCGACCGTGCCGCAGCGGGAATTCCGGATACCGCCGGGTTCGGTCGACGGCGGCGCGGTGTTCGGCTACACCGACACCGGCGCGCCGCGACTACGCGCCGTCGCCGACCAGATCGGCGTGCCCTACCTGCCAACGGTCGACGTCGACGCCCTCGACGAGGGGCAGACCGGCCGGCCCCAGGAATCCACGACGGCCACCTCCGGGTTCGAGTTGTACTGGGCACTGGCCGCGGCCGCGGCGGTGCTGATCCTGTTCGAGCTGTACCAGGCACTGTGGCAACTGCGCCGCACCCGCCTCGACCGCATCGAGGTGCGTCGATGACCTTGCGCCGCAAACTGTTGCTGTACTCGGCGCCGGTGGTGCTCGCCGTGTTGGTGATCGTGGCCAAGCTGGTATCGGTTTCCGTCGCCGGACACTCCGCGGTGCAGGACTTCGCGGATTCGGACACCGCATCGTTGGCTGACGACGTCGACACGCTGCAGTTCGTCAACATCATCGAACCGGCCAAGGCACCCTTTGCCGCCGGTGTGTTGGCCGCCCTGGAGAAGAGATTCGACGATGCCGAGCGCGAATTGCTGCTCGCGCTCGATCGCACCGACCATGCGGACTCCTGCCCGGTCCGGGTCAATCTCGAACTGGTCCGTGAATCTCTCGGCGATCAGGCGGCGGGCACCTTCGACCCGCAGGCGGCCGTACAGCACTATCTGGCCGCCAAGCAGGTCGTCGAACAGGCACCGGCGAACTGCTTCGCCGGTAATTCCGACGACGATCCGGAACGCCGCGCGGTGCGGGCCGACTCGTCGGTCCGCCTGGACGCCAAGATCGCCGGCGTGGCCGCGCCACCGCCGCCACCACCGCCCGCCCCGCCGCCGGTGCAGGCGCCGGTTGCCGGAGCCCCGGGCGGCGCACCGCCCGACGACGACCGACGTGGCCGGCTCAATCCGGGCAGCGGGGACCCGCTGGAACAGCTCCAGCAGATACTGCGCGACGCCGCGAGGTAGCCCCGGCGAAGTCGCGCGTCCCGGCGGCGAAGTGCTTCTCGTTCCGCGTTTCCCTGTGACTGCCAACGGCTAGTCGGCTTGGCATGACAGTCGGTCCAACGGATCGATCGGTACTGCTCTGGCATGTGCACGGGTCTTGGACGGATGCGTTCGTCAGCGGCCGGCATCGCTACCTACTGCCGGTCAACCACGCACGAGACGTAGACGGGCTCGGGCTCGCCGGCCGGGACTGGCCGCGCGCGCACGAGGTCGCTGCAGACGAAATGCGGCACACTGCAGTGGATCTCGTGATCCTGCAGCGTCCGCACGAAGTGGAGCTCGCGCAGCGCCTGCTCGGCCGCCGTCCCGGTGTCGATGTGCCGGCCGTCTACGTCGAACACAATGCGCCCCGGCCATCCGCTGCCGACAGTGTGCATCCCCTGGCGCACCAGCGCGATATCCCACTGGTGCACGTCACCGACTTCAACCGGCTGATGTGGGACAACGGGATCGCCGACACCACCGTCATCGGACACGGCATCCCCGATCCGGGGCACCTCTACACCGGCGACATCGCGGCGGCGGCGACGATGATCAACGAGCCGATCAGGCGCAACCGCATCGTCGGCACCGACCTGCTCGAACAATTGGCGGCCGCCGCCCCCGTCGACGTCTGGGGGATCGGCACCGAGGCCCTGAACCATCCCGATCACCGACTGCCGGGCGTGACCGGGCGAGGTGACAGCCGGCACGCCGATTTGATGAGCGCGGTCGCTGCGCGGCGGGTCTACCTGCACACGGCGCGGTGGACATCGCTGGGGTTGTCGCTCATCGAGGCGATGTTCCTCGGCATGCCGGTGGTGTGTGTCGGTTCGACCATGGCGCCGCTGGTGGTGCCCGCGGAGGCGGGAGTCGTCAGCGCCGACACCGTCGAGCTGGCCGACGCGCTGAAGCGGTACGTCACCGATGTCGGTGCCGCCACGCTGGCCGGAAAGGCCGCCAGGGAGTTCGCGGTGACGCACTTCTCGCTGCAGCGGTTCCTGGACGGGTGGCAGGCGCTCATCGACGCACTCTGCGAAGGACAAGGAGCGAAATCATGAAGATCGCGATGGTCTCCGAACATGCGAGCCCGCTGGCGGCCCTCGGCGGGGTCGACGCCGGCGGCCAGAATGTGCACGTGGCGGCGCTCGCCGCGGCGATGGTCCGATGCGGCCACGACGTCACCGTCTACACCCGCCGTGACGACCCGGACCTGCCCTCGACGCTCATGACCGACGACGGTTACGCCGTCAATCACGTCCCGGCCGGCCCGGCCGCACCGGTACCGAAGGACGAGATGCTGCCCTACATGGGCGATTTCGGCCGGTTCCTGGACGACGAATGGCGCAGGCACCCACCCGACATCGCCCATGCGCACTTCTGGATGTCCGGTATCGCCACCCAGCTGGCCGCCAAACGCAACGCGGTACCGACCGTGCAGACCTTTCATGCCCTCGGCGTCGTGAAACGCCGCCATCAGGGGGCCGACGACAGCAGTCCCGCCGAGCGCCAGCTGTGGGAGACCGCGGTCGCCGACCGCGCCGACTGGATCGCGGCCACCTGCACCGACGAGGTGTTCGAGCTCGTCAGGATGGGACGCGCCCGGTCCCGGATATCGGTGGTGCCGTGCGGCGTGGATGCCGCGGTGTTCACGCCCGTCGGCCAGGCAGCCGAGCGCAGCGACCGTCCTCGCATCCTGTCTGTCGGCAGACTGGTCCGGCGCAAGGGATTCGACACCATGATCCGCGCCCTTCCCGGGATCAAGGGCGCCGAACTGGTCATCGCCGGCGGCCCGCCGGCCGCCGAGTTGGACTCCGACCCGGAGGCGCGCCGACTGCGCGCATTGGCGGCCGAACTCGTTGTCGCGCACCGCGTCCGGTTGCTCGGTGCGGTGCCCCACCACGACATGCCCGCGCTGTACCGATCCGCCGACCTGGTGGCCTGCACGCCCTGGTACGAACCCTTCGGCATCGTGCCACTGGAGGCCATGGCGTGTGCCGTGCCGGTGGTCGCCAACGCGATCGGCGGATTCACCGACACCGTGGTCGACGATGTGACCGGACGATTGGTGCCGGCGCGCAGTCCGGCGAAATGCGCGCAGGCGGCCAACGCCATCCTGCGTGACGCCTTCTACGGACGTGGCCTCGGATCGGCAGGCCGGGACCGCGCCCTGTCGCGGTACTCCTGGGATCGGATCGCGCTGGACACCCTGCGCATCTATGACCGGCTGGCGCCCAGGCCGGCGGCGTCGATGGCGCAGAGCCGATGACACCCGGCTCAGCCGTGGCGCTCGAGTGCGGCGGCATCGGCCTCCAGCCAATGCGGCAGCCGGCGACGCCCGCGCCACACCTGCGGCGACATCCGCAGCGCCTCACCGAGGGCACGGGCATGGGCGCGGTCGCGTACCGCGTGTCGTACCAGCTCTGCGGTATCCCGGTAGCAGACCGGCAGCGGTCGCCGCAGCCATGCTGTCAGCATGGCATTGCGGCGGGTGCGGGCGAGCTGCACCTGGCGCACCGGCCGAGACGGCGAAGGTTGGTGCACCGCAACCAGATCCGGACAGAAACACAGATCCCATCCCAGGCCGGCCATGTCCAACGCCAGCAACTGCTCCTCGCCCCGGAAATGCAACAGCGGCGAGAAGCCGCCGGCACCCTCGAACGCGGATTTGCGGACCAGCGCCGAACAGGCCAGGAAGCCGAGTATCGACGGGCCAGGCAGACCGGCGCGGTGACCGAGCGCGCTCGCGGCCAACGCGGCGACCACGGCATCGTCGCGGCCATCCGGCCACACCACCGTCCGCGCGGCCAGCAATCCGACCGTGGGGTGGTCGTCGAAGATCCGCTCCGCGAGCGCGACGGCCTCGGGCTCCCACCACGAATCGTCATCGCAGAACGCCACATAGGGTGTCGCGCTGCGGGCGACACCGACATTGCGTGCCACGGCGCCGAGATTGTCGTCGAGTTCGACGACGGTGACCCGGTCCCGGCCGGCCCGGTGGGCCACGGCGACGGTGTCGTCATCGGAGCCGTTGTCCACCACGATGACCGGGCACGGCGTCGTCGCGAGCAGACGGTCCAGCACCACCTTGAGCTCCGATGCTCGATTGCGGGTCGCTATGACAACCGTCGTACGCGCGTTCCCGGTAGCAGTCATATCGCTGACCTCTACCCCCTGAAGCCCCTCCCAAACTCCCTATCCGAAAGTGGGTCAACATGACTCGTGACATGCGCAGAGTCCTGGTGACCGGCGGCGCCGGCTTCCTCGGCGGATATCTGTGCGCCCGGCTGCTCGACGAGGGTGTCGAGGTGTGCTGTGTGGACAATCTGTCGACATCGGTCAGCGGTGCCGAGGGGGTGCTGCGCGACCGGCCCGGATACCGGTTCATCCGCCACGACATCACCGCGGCGCTGCCCCCCACCATGTCGTCGGCGGTCTTCGACACCGTGTTCCATCTGGCCTCGCCGGCCTCGCCGGCGGACTACTTCCGGTTGCCGGTGCAGACCCTGCGGGTGGGGTCGCTGGGCACCGCGGTGGTGCTCGACCTCGCCGAGCGCCACGGTGCACGCGTCGTGCTGGCGTCCACCAGTGAGGTGTACGGTGACCCGCTGGAACATCCGCAGCGCGAGACCTATTGGGGCAACGTCAATCCCATCGGTCCGCGCAGCGTCTACGACGAGGCGAAAAGATTTGCCGAGGCGCTGGTGTTCGCCTATGAACGCACCCGGTCGGCCGATATCGGAGTTGCCCGCATCTTCAACACCTATGGGCCCCGGATGCGGGTCGACGACGGCCGGATGGTGCCGACCTTCTGCCGTCAGGCGGTCACCGGAGCACCGATCACCGTGGAAGGCGACGGCAGCCAGACGCGGTCGCTGTGCTACGTCGGCGACACGGTGGGCGGGCTGATAGCCCTGGCGCGTTCGGATTCCAGCGGTCCGGTCAACATCGGGAACCCGCACGAACTCACCGTCATGCAGACCGCCGAACTGATCCGCGACCTCGCCGGCAGCAGCTCGCCGATCGTCAACGTGGCCGCGGCCACCGATGATCCGAAGCGCCGCTGCCCGGATATCGATGTCGCGCACCGGGAGATCGGCTGGCAGCCGGAGGTCAGCCACCGCGACGGGCTCGCCACGACGGTGCAGTGGTTCCAGAACGTGATGGGCGGTCACGCCGACGGCCGGCCCTCGGCATTCGACTCCGCCTGGCTGTCGACCGGCGCGAGGAGTGCATGATGCGGGTTCTCGGTATCAATGCCGTCTTCCACGACTCGGCCGCCGCCGTTGTCGTCGACGGTGAGATCATCGCCGCCGCAGAGGAAGAACGCTTCACCCGCCGCAAGCACGGTAAACAGGCGGTGCCGTTCTCGACATGGGAACTGCCGGTCGAGTCGGCGCGGTGGTGCCTGGCCGAGGCCGGTCTGCGACCGGAAGACCTCGACGCGGTCGGGTACTCCTATGATCCCGCTCTGATGGCCGGACTCAGCGATGATCTGGCCGGCCTGGACAACGACTGGGAGTACCTGCGCACGTTGTACGCCGCCAGGGCGCCACGGTTTCTGGCGACGGCGCTGCCGGGCCTGGACCCGGCCGTGGTGCGCCATATCCGCCACCACGTCGCACACGCCGCGTCGGCGGCGCTGGCCGCGCCGCACCCCGAATCCGCGGTGCTGGTGACCGACGGTCGCGGTGAACGCACCTCGATGCTGGCCGGACGCTACCGCGAGGGAAAGATCGATGTGCTGTCCTCCCAGGAACTGCCGCACTCCCTGGGCCTGTTCTACGAAAATCTCACCGAGCACCTCGGTTTCAAGCGCTCCAGCGACGAGTACAAGGTGATGGCGATGGGATCCTACGGATCCCCGACATTCGCCGACGAACTACGCACGCGGGTCTACGCCACCGGCGACGGCGGGTTCCGCACCGAACCGGTCGACTGGAACGCCCTGACCCCGCCGCGCACCCGTTCGGCCGGCGACGGGTCGGCGCTGGCCCGGCCCGAACCGCAGTATGCCGATCTGGCCTGCAGCGCCCAGCTCGTCGTCGAGGAGGTGCTGCTGGAGCTGGTGACCTGGCTGCGCGATCGCGTGGACTGCGAGCACCTGGCGATGGCCGGTGGCGTCGCCCTGAACTGCGTTGCCAATTCCAAGATCTGGCGCCGTGGCGGATTCTCCGACGTGTGGGTGCAGCCGGCGGCAGGGGACTCCGGCACCGCTTTGGGCGCCGCCCTGACGCTGGCCGCCGAGGCGGGTGACACGGTGGCACCGATGCCGAACGCCCGGCTGGGGCGCGGTTGGACGGATACCGAGATCGCCGCCATCCTGGACGAGGCGGATATCGAGTACAGCCGGCCCGCAGATTTCGCCGAGGCCGTCGGTGATGCACTGGCCGACAATGCGCTGGTCGCCTGGTTCCAGGGCCGATCGGAGTACGGTCCGCGCGCGCTGGGCGGACGCTCACTGCTGGCCGATCCGCGCCGCATCGACAACCTGGAACGGCTCAACACCGTCAAGGGCCGTGAGCAGTTCCGCCCCGTCGCACCGATGGTGCTGGCCGAGCGTGCCGCCGAGATCTTCACCGGCGGACCGATTCCGAGCCCCTACATGCTGTTCGTACACGATGTGGTGCCGCACTGGCGAGATCGCATCCCGGCGGTCACCCACGTGGACGGCACCGCCCGCATCCAGACCGTCGACGACTCCGATGCGCTGCTGCACGCCACGATCGGCCGTTTCGCCGAGCGCACCGGCGTCCCGGTGATCGTCAACACGAGTTTCAACACCGCGGGTCGGCCGATGGTGGACAGCCCGCAGGACGCCCTCGAGTGCTTCGGCAGCGCGCCCATCGATCTCCTGGCCATCGGCCCCTATCTGGTCTGGAGGCGCCGATGAGCACCGACTTCTCCGTCGTCATCCCGACGATCGGCCGGCCCGCCCTGCAGGGCCTGATCACCGCCCTGGACAACGCCGACGGCCCAGCGCCGGTCGAGGTCGTCATCGTCGACGACCGGCCGGTGCCCGCCCCCCTGCCGAAACTCATCACAGCGCTGCCGATCACGGTGCTGCGCAGCGGGGGCCGCGGGCCGGCCGCCGCCAGGAACACCGGGTGGCGGGCCACCACGACGCGTTGGGTGTGCTTCCTCGATGATGACGTGATCCCCGACCGGAACTGGTCGGCGGCCGTGGCCGACGATCTGCGGGCCGCCGAGGAGTCCGGTGCCGCGGCCTCGCAGGCATTGATCCGGGTGCCGGTGCCGCTGGACCGTCGGGTCAGCGATGACGAACGACGCACCACCCGGTTGAGCGGTGCCCGCTGGATCACCGCCGACATGGCCTATCGGCGCGATGTGTTGGTGACCGTCGGAGGTTTCGACGAACGCTTCCCGCGCGCCTATCGCGAGGATTCGGATCTGGCGCTGCGGGTGGTCGAGGCCGGCCACCACATCGTCATCGGGACGCGTGTCACGACGCACCCGATCAAGGGCTCGGACACCTTCAGCAGTGTGCGCGCGCAGATCGGCAACCGTGACAACGCCTTGATGCGGCGCAAGCACGGTCGGATGTGGCGACGGGCGATCGGCGAGGGGCCGGGCCGGATGCCGGCCCACCTGGTGACCACCGCGATGCTGGGCATCGTCGTGATCGGCGCGATCCGCGGTCACCGCCGCGCGGCCGGCCGCGGCGCACTCGGCTGGTGTGCGCTCACCGCGCAATTCGCGCTGCGACGCATCATCGGCGGCCCGAGAACTCCCGGCGACATCACAGGACTGGCGCTGACCAGCGCACTGATCCCGCCGGCCGCCGTCGCCCACCGCATCATCGGTGAGTGGACGCACCGGCGCGCCCGACGCGACCCACCGCTGGCGGTGCTCTTCGACCGCGACGACACCATCATCGAGGACGGCCCGTACCTCAGCGATCCCGAAGGCGTTCGGCTCAAGCCCGGCGCCCGCAGGGCACTGACGGCACTGCGCGACAAGGGATTGCTGATCGCAGTGGTCACCAATCAGTCCGGGGTGGCGCGCGGACTGATCACCGATGAGCAGCTGCATGCGGTCAATGCCCGCGTCGAGTCGGTGCTCGGCCCGTTCGACAGCTGGCAGGTGTGCGTGCACGACAGCGGGGACGGCTGCCGTTGCCGCAAACCCGAACCGGGCATGGTCCTGGCGGCCGCCGCCGACCTGGACGTCGACCCCACGCGGTGTGTGCTGATCGGTGACACCGGCGGAGATGTCAGCGCCGCGCTGAACGCCCAGGCCCGGGCGGTGCTGGTCCCCACGCCCCGCACCTTGGCGCACGAGGTCGCCGCGGCACGCCGCCGAGCCCGGGTGGCGCCGAACCTGAGGGCGGCCGTCGACCTGGTCCTGCGGGACTGCCGATGAGCACCGCCCTGGTTGCCCGACTGGACAGCGCCGGTGACGTCCTGATCACCGGGCCCGCCGTGCGGGCCGTGGCGAGCGCGCACGACCGGGTGGTCTTCCTGTGCGGTCCACGCGGGCGGGCCGCCGCGGAGCTGCTGCCCGGTATCGACGAGATCATCGAATGGCAGGCGCCGTGGGTGGATTTCGACTCACCGGGGCTCACCGCCGATCATGTCGACGCCCTGGTCAAACAACTGCGGGATCACCGCCTGGACCGGGTGTTCATCCTGACATCGTTCCACCAGTCACCGCTGCCGCTGGCCTTGATCTGCCGGATGGCCTCGGTGCCGTGGATCGCCGCCATCAGCGAGGACTACCCGGGCACGTTGCTCGACGTGCGCCACCACGTCGCCGACGGCGTCCCGGAGCCGCTGCGCGCGTTGTTCCTGGTGCAGGCCGGTGGTATCCCGGCGCCACCCAATGACGACGCAGGGTTGCGGATCCGTCCGGTGGGTGAGCTGCCCGAGCACCTGCGCGCGCTCGTCGGATCAGACCCGTTCGTGGCGTTCCATCCCTGCGCGGCCGTACCGGCGCGGATGCCGAGTGTCGCACGCAGCACCGAGATGGTGGCGGCACTTTCCGCGGCCGGCCATCGCGTGGTGATCACCGGGTCCGAGGCCGAATACGCGGTGGCCGAGCAGGTTTGCGGCGGGCTGGCGGTGAATCTGGCGGGACGGACGTCGATGTCCGAGCTGGCCGCGGTGTACGCCGCAGCCCGGGTCGTCGTCGTGCCCAACACCGGTCCGGCCCACCTGGCGGCAGCCGTCGGTGCGCCGGTGGTGTCGTTGTTCGCCCCGGTGGTGCCGGCCTCGCAGTGGAAACCGATGGGTCTGCCGGTTGTCGTGCTGGGCGACCAGGACGCACCCTGCCGCAACAGTCGGGCCCGCCGCTGCCCCATCCCGAACCATCCGTGCTTGGACGGCATCACCGACACCGAACTACTCGAAGCCATCGATCAGCTGGGAGGCCGACCATGATCACCGATCATTTCACCGCGCTCGAACAGGCCCTGGACCGCAACCGGGTGGCCGCCGCGACGGTGGCGGCCTGGGGTGAGCACCTGGCCGGGGTGCTGACCGGCGGCGGCCGCCTGCTGGCTTGCGGTAACGGCGGCAGCGCCGCGGAGGCCCAGCACCTCACCGCCGAGCTGGTCGGGCGCTTCCGCGACGAACGGATCCCGTTGTCGGCCATCGCCTTACATGCCGACACCTCGGCACTCACCGCGCTGGTCAACGATTACGGCGAAGACGAGATGTTCGCCCGCGGTGTGCGGGCCCACGGCCGCCGGGGTGACGTGCTGATCGCACTGTCGACCAGTGGATCGAGCCACAATGTGCTCACCGCGGTCAAATCGGCGCACGAGGTCGGTATGCGCAGTTGGGCGGTGACGGGCCCCGGGCCGAATCCGTTGGCCGCCATGTGCGATGACGCCATCTGCGTGGACGCCCCGTCCACCGCCACCGTGCAGGAGATGCACCTGCTGCTGGTGCACGCGCTGTGTATGTCCGTCGACGCCGCGATCGAGGCATCATGACGGGCCCGCGGTTGCTGGTCATCGGTGACTCGATGCTCGACATCGACATCGATGGCACCGCATCACGGCTCAGCCCCGAGGCGCCGGTGCCGGTGGTCGACGGAGAGCGGGTGAGCCGGCGGCCCGGCGGTGCCGGGCTGGCCGCCGCCCTGGCCGCTCGGCACGGCGCCGCGGTGACATTGGTGACCGCCGTCGGCGATGACGAACACGGACACACGCTGTGCCGCCTGCTGGCCGACAGCGGGGTGGAGGTGATCGCCCTGCCGTTGTCCGGTGGCACGGCCTGCAAGACCCGGGTGCGCGCCGACGGCCAGAACGTCGTGCGCCTGGATCAGGGCGCCGGAACCGCCGCGCCCAGCACACTTTCGGGCGGCCTGGCCGAACTGGGCGGCTCGATGGACGCGGTGGTGGTCGCCGATTACGGCCGGGGCGTCAGCGCCGACGCCGGCATCAGAACGCTGCTGACCGGTATCGCCGAGAACATCCCGGTGGTGTGGGACCCGCACCCGCGCGGTGCGACACCCACCGCCGGAGCCGCCCTCATCACGCCGAACGAAGCCGAGGCGCAACACTTCTCGCACCCCGATCAGCCGGTCTCGGCCGAGGATCTGCGACGCCGGTGGAACGCCCGGGCGGTCTGCGTGACACTGGGGCATCGCGGTGCGATGGTGGCGACCGGCTCCGGAAGCTGCACCCATCTGGCACCTCCGCAGCGCGTCGCGGCCCGCGCCGATGCGTGCGGAGCCGGGGACCGCTTCGCCGTCGCCGCCGCCATGGCACTGGCCGCCGGTGCCGATGCGGCGGCTGCGGCGGCGTCCGCGGTCGAGGCGGCGACCCGATTCGTCATCGCGGGCGCGGCGGGATCGGTGTCGACGGTCACCTCGCTGTCCGTCGGCCCGGACCCGCTGGCCGGCGGTGTGCCGGCGCTCGGCATGGCTCCGATCTTCGACCACATCGGCGAGGTGGCGCCCGGGCTGCGCCGACGCGGCGGCCGACTGGTCGCCACCGGCGGCTGCTTCGACCTGCTGCACACCGGGCATGTGCGGCTGCTGCACCGCGCTCGTGAACTGGGCAGCGCGCTCGTCGTGTTGCTGAACTCCGATGACTCCGTGCGGGCGCTCAAAGGTTCCACCCGGCCGGTGATGCCGGCCCAGGACCGGGCCCGGGTGCTGGCGGCATTGGCCTGTGTGGATGCCGTCTGCATCTTCGATGAGCTCTCACCGGAGTCGGCCCTGGCCGAACTGCGACCCGATATCTGGGTCAAGGGTGGCGATTACACCGCCGCCGACCTGCCCGAGGCCGATGTGGTGCGCGCCCACGGCGGAGATGTGGTGCTGCTGCCCACGCTCGCGGGTTACTCGTCATCCCGACTGATCGCGGCCGCGCGGTCCTGACACACGAAAGGTCCACCATGCAACCTTCACTCGGTAACGTCATCGTCTCCGGCGGATCCTCCGGGCTGGGCGCCGCCACGGTGCGCGCACTGCTCACCCACGGTGCCAACCCCGTTGTCCTGGACAAGAACTCCCCGGGTATCGACGTCGGTTTCGAATGCGTCGACCTGGCCGATACGGCGGCCGTTCACGAGGCCGTGACCACACTGGCGGCCCGGTGCGGCGGCCGTATCGACGGCGTCTTCACGGCGGCGGGTATCGACTCGTGCGGCCCGCTCGACGGTGTGCCGACCAACGATTGGGAACGCGTCGTGCAGGTGAACCTGTTCGGCACGGCGGCGGTGATCCGCGCGGCGCTGCCCTATCTGCGCGAGTCCAAGGGCCGCGTCGTCACCTGTGCCTCGACGCTCGGTATCAAAGCCGTCGGGGACGCAACGGCCTACTGCGCATCGAAGTTCGGCGTCGTCGGCTTCACCCGAGCGCTGGCCGCCGAACTCAGCGGCGAGGTCGGTGTCACCCTGCTCATCCCGGGCGGCATGCACACCGCGTTCTTCGACAGCAGGCCCGAGCAGTACAAGCCGCCCGCCGATGCCGTGCTCAACGATCCCGCCAATGTCGCCGAGACGGTGGTCTTCGCGCTCGGCCGGCCCGCCGGTTGCGAGATCCGCGAACTGGTGGTGTGCGCCCCGACGGAATCCTCGTGGCCGTGACAGCGACGCCGGAATCGATCTTCGTGCTGCGCGCGCTGGGCCTCGGCGACCTGTGCACCGCCGTGCCAGCACTGCGCGGCCTGCGGCGCGCCTATCCGGAGGCGCACATCACGCTGGCCACACCGCAGCCGCTGCACGAACTCGCCTTGCTGACCGGTGCGGTGGACGATGCCGTCGCCGTCGCCGGGTTGGGGGAGCTGTCCGCGGCCGCGGAGCGCGTCGACCTGGCGGTCAATCTGCACGGATGTGGGCCGCAGAGTCTCGACGATCTGCGTCGACTGCGCCCGCTGCGGACTCTGACGCACCACCACCCGAAGTACCCGGACCTGCCGGGCCCCGCCTATCCGTCCGACTCCCACGAGGTCGACCGGTGGTGTCGCATGCTGGCCTGGTTCGGAATCGACTGCGAACCAGACGATCTGCACCTCACCATGCTCCGGGAGTCCGGGCATCCCGGTGCCGTCGTGATCCATCCGGGTGCCTCGGCGATGTCGCGGCGCTGGCCGGCGCACCGGTACGTGGCCGTCGCCGCCCGGCTGCACGCGATGGGCCTGCCCGTGGTGGTCACCGGCGACGAGCGGGAGAAGGCGCTGGCCGAGTTCGTCGCCGACCGCGCCGGCCTACCGCCGACGGCCGTGCTGGCGGGCGCGCTGTCGGTGACCGAACTGGTGGCGCTGATCAACGACGCCCGACTACTGATCTGTGGTGATACCGGCGTCGCGCATATCGCGACGGCCACCGCGACCCCCTCGGTCCTGCTGTTCGGGCCGACCCCGCCGGCGCACTGGGGACCCCGCTCGGACGGCCCGCACGTGGTGTTGTGGCGTGGCGGCACCGGCGACCCGCACGACGACCGACCCGACACCGGCCTGCTCGGCATCACGACCGCCGATGTCCTCGACGCGACCGGGCAGGTGTTGGCGCGGTCGGCGTGAAAGCTGTTCAGCGACGCAGGGTCTGGTGGGGACTCTCGCCGTAGGTGTTGCGGTACAGGCCCGCGAAATGCCCGCTGTGCACGAACCCCCACCGGGCGGCCGTGGCGGCGACCGTGGTGGCACCGCAATCACCGGCCATCAGGTCATGGTGGGTGTTGGTCAGCCGGACCTCGCGCAGGTACGACGTGGGTGTGGTGCCGAGATACCGCCGGAACATGTACTGAACCGAGCGCGGCGTCAGGAACACCGCGGCGGCGATATCGTCGACGCCGATATTGCGCGCGGCGTTCTGCCGGATGAAGTCCACGGCCCGGCGCAGCGACAAGGGCTGACGGTCCCCATCCGCGGCGACAGCGCGGTCGGCCGGCGACTCGTGCGGGAAGGCCGCCAGCACGGCGCTGGCCAGCATCCGGCCCGCGGACTCGCGCAGCAGTCGCGTCCCGGGCAGCTCACCCGAGGCCAGCACACCGACGACGAGACGTTCGGCGGTGGTGAGTGTGTCGCTCATCCCACGGTCGGTCGGCATGAGTCCGCTGAACCGGATCACTGACCGGCACGTAGCGTCGTCGCTCACCTCATCGAGCAGGGGTCGGGTCACCACGACCGAGCGCAACCAGGCGTCCTGCAGATGGATGCGGACGCTGTTGAGCCCGGTCGAGGCCAGCACCCACTCGCCCGGACCGGCGGTGGCGGTCAGCGTGCCGTACCGGCATTCGACTCGCCCACTGAGAACCTGCAGCGCGACGACCGAGGTCATCGGCTCGGTCCGGAGGCGGACGTCACCGCTGTGCCAGATCTCTTCGACGGCGTAGGCACCCACGTCGATCCGGGAGTGCGAACAGAAACACCCGCGCTCGGCCGCCTCGATCGTGAAATGGGTGCCGTAGGTGCGGTCCAGATACGCGCGCAGCAGCCCAGCGTCGGCGGTGTCGATGCCCACACGCTCCGGGACGGTGAGGTGGAGAGGGGTCGATGCCATCGGGTCTCCAGGATGAAGCGCTGAAGGGCTCCGAGACTGGACCCAAGATCTTCTCAGTCTAACCCCCCGGCGTCCGATACGGTCCCCCTATGAGACGAGTGACCATCATCACCGGCGGCGCGGGCGGCATGGGCACCGCGACCGCCGGCCTCATGGGGCCCGACCACGCGGTGGTGTTGTGCGATGTGCGCCAGGACCGGCTCGAGCGCGCCGCCGCCACACTCGGCGAACGCGGAATCGAGGTCACCGCGGTGAACTGCGATGTCACCGACCGGGCCGCAGTGGACGCGCTGTTCGACACCGCGGCCGAACACGGCACGATCGCCGCGGTGGTGCACACCGCCGGCGTCAGTCCCTCCATGGGCGATGCCGAGTACGTGCTGCGCACCAACGCCATCGGCACCCTCAACGTCAACGAGGCGTTCTACCGCGCCGTGGGAGACGGTGGCGCCATCGTCAACGTGGCGTCGATGGCCGCGCACCTGCTGCCCGAGGAGATGATCCCGGTGGCGGCGTTCCCGAAGGCGTTCACCGACCCGGCGGCTTTCCTGCGCGAGGCCCTGGCCGCCTGCGATATCGCCGGGGCGCCGGCCCACCCCGGCATCGCCTACGGGGTGAGCAAGAACTTCGTGAAGTGGTACAGCAGCAGTCAGGCCGAACGTTTCAACGGCCGCCGACTGCGCATCGTGTCGGTGTCGCCGGGGTCGGTGGACACCGAGATGGGACGACTGGAGGAGAAGGCCGGCGCCGGTGCTTTGGTGGCCGATGCCGCCGTACCGCGCTGGGGCACCGCGCAGGAGATGGCGGAGCTGTTCGCGTTCTGCGTCAGCGACCGGGCCGGCTACCTCACCGGCACCGACATCCTCAACGACGGCGGTGTCGTCGCCTCCGTCCGGGAACGGTCCCGGATCGCCGCCGCGGGAGTGTAAAGCCGCTGCTGGCAGGGTAATCCGATGCATGCGTTTGCGGCGTAGCAACCTCAGCGGCCCCGGCCTCACCCGGCGGCGCAGCGGAAAGGGCTTCACCTACCACGGCCCTGACGGCCAGTTGGTCGACGATGCCGACACCCGGGCCCGGATCAAGGACCTGGTGATACCGCCGGCCTGGCGCAAGGTGTGGATCAGCCCGCACGCCAACGGGCACATCCAGGCCGTCGGAACCGATGCCGCCGGACGCCGGCAGTACCTGTATCACCAGGCGTGGCAAGAGGAACGCGCCGAGGAGAAGTTCGACCGGGTGTTGGAACTGTCCACCCGGCTGCCGGGCTGGCGGGAGCAGATCGCCAAGGACCTCGCCGGGCGTGGACTGTCGCGCGACCGGGTTCTGGCCCTGGCCCTGCAACTGCTGGACCGCGGCTACTTCCGCGCCGGCGGCGAACAGTACGCCGAAGAACACGAATCCTATGGCCTGGCGACCCTGCAGTGTGAGCACGTGGCGCTGCGTGGCAAGGCGGTGGCGTTCGACTATCCCGCCAAGAGCGGGGTGCGCCGCACGCTGGAGGTCGAGGATGCCGAGGTCGTCCGCGCGGTGCGGGCACTACTGCGCCGCGATGGCCGCACCGAGCGATTGCTCGTGTGCCGCAACGAATCCGGCTGGGTGGACATCCATGCCGCGGACCTCAACACGAGGTTCAAGGAGCTCGTCGGCGACGAATACAGTGTCAAGGATCTGCGCACCTGGCATGGCACCGTGCTGGCGGCCGCCGCGTTCGCCGATGCCGAGCCACCGAAAACCGAACGCGCGGCCAAACGCTCGGTGTCGACGGTCATGAAGCAGGTGTCCGAGGAATTGGGCAACACGCCCGCGGTCGCCCGCAGCTCCTATGTCGACCCCCGGGTCGTCAACGGTTACCACGAGGGCATCACCATCGCCGCGGCCGCCAAACGCGCCGCCAAGCAGAAGAATCCGGCGGAGGCGGCCTGCATCCTGGAGAAGGCCACCCGCCAGCTGGTGCGCAAGGTCGCCAAGAGTTGAGACGTTTGGCTCGGGTGCCGGTGGGGCACACTTCAAGATGCCTAACTCATCGATCAAGAACGAGAAGATGTACGAGGAGTTGCGCGATCAGGGCAACTCCAAGGAGAAGGCGGCGCGGATCTCCAACGCCGCCGCGGCCCGCGGCAAATCCTCGGTCGGGCACAAGGGTGGCAAGTCGGGTTCGTACGAGGACTGGAACGTGTCCGACCTGAAGAAGCGGGCCAAAGAACTCGGCATGTCGGGCTATTCGAACCTGACGAAGGACAAGTTGGTCGACAAGCTCAGGAATCACTGATTCCCAGCCGGTCGGCCAGCGTCAGGAAGGCCACCGCGAAATCGTTGTCCGCGGTGGCCTCGCGCACCGCGTCCCAATCGACCCGCTCCCGGACGGCGCGGGCGGCCGGCAGCAGCGAGGTGAAGTCGCAGTAGTGTTCGCCCAGTGCCTTGAGCTTCTGGGTCAGCACGAACGTCACGGGCAGCACCGGCATCCGGATCGCCAGCACATCGCGCTCTTCGGCGCAGTTCAGGGTCTCCGGGGTCACCACCACCCCGTTGAGCCGGTGCAGGACGTCGACGAGGATGTCATCGCTGTGCGCCTTGAACAACCAGTCCTCCGGCGGACGTTCGATCCGGAAACCGGCCTTGCACAGGGTGGTGGCAGCGGCCTCGGTATCCGCCTCGGCCACCACGAAGTCGACGTCATGGACGGGCTCGGGTCCGCCGGCAACCCAGATCGCATAGCTGCCCGCCAAGGCGAACCGCGGGCCGTGCTCCTTGAACGCCGAAGCGGCGGTCCGCAGCGCCGCGCGCAGTTCCTCATGTGTCGACATGCCATGGTGGGTACCCACTGGCCATGCGTATTGCGACCTTCAACATCCTGCACGGCCGCACGGTGGGCGACGGCGTCCATCCGGCACGGTTGACCGAGTGCATCAAACAGCTCGATCCCGACATCCTGGCTTTGCAGGAAGTAGATCTGGAGCAGCAGCGGTCGGGTCGGGCGGACCTCACCGCGGTCGCGGCCGAGGCCATGGGGGCGGTCGCGCACCGCTTCGTGGCCGCCATCGCGGGCACCCCGGGCGCCACCTGGATGGCGGCGACCGGAGAAGAACAACCGGGCACCGCCGCGTACGGTATCGCGCTGCTGTCGCGCTATCCGGCCACCAGCTGGCAGGTGGTGCGGCTGCCCCGCATCCCGATGCGCTTCCCGGTGTATCTGCCGGGGCCCAACAAGGTCATGATCGTCAACGAGGAGCCACGCGCCGCGGTCATCGCCCAGCTCGACACCCCGCTGGGGCCCATCTCGGTGGCCAACACGCATCTGTCGTTCGTCCCCGGTTGGAATCGCAGGCAGCTACGGCGCCTGGTGCGCGATCTGAAGGGACTCCCGGGACCGCACATCCTGGCCGGCGACCTCAACCTGACACCGGAAACCGCGTCACGATGGTCGGGGTTGCGGTCCCTGGCCGCGGCGCCGACGTTTCCCGCCGACGCGCCGACCCGACAGCTGGACCACATCCTCACCGACGACCCGGCGCTGTGCGCGCACAACTGCATCGCTCCGGCGGCGGAACTGTCGGATCACCGCCCGCTGGCGGTGGACATCGAACTCGGTTAGTCAGTCGGTGCTGCGCGCCTCGGCGCCGGATTCACCGCTGTCGAAATCGTCGTCGGCGAAGGTGCGGCCGACATAGGAGCCGCCCTCGTCGCCGTCGGCGCGCGAGGCGGCCACCTTCGGGTCGTCCTGTACATCGGATTCGCTGTGCTCGGATTCGCGCTTCTCGGGATCTGGACCGGTCATCGCCGTGGGGTACCCGCGGCCGGTGCGGCTCAACCGACATGAGGTTTGGCGTACAGCCATCGGGGAAGTCCGCGGGTATGGGCGTGACAGTGCAACCGGGAACAGTTGTCGTCTTCACCGATGTGGTGTGCGGGTGGTCGACGGTGTCGTTGCACCGCTTCTACCAAGCACGGGAGCGGGCGGGCCTGACCGACCGATTACGGGTGGACCACCAACTGTTCCTGCTCGAAGATCTGAACAAGTTCCCGATCCCCAAGCGGTACCTGGATGCCGAGATACCGGTGGTCGGCGCGCTGGCACCGGACTTCGGATGGTCGCCGTGGCAGGGAGATTCGGCAACCTGGCCGATCACCTCGTTGCTCGCGAACGAGGCCGTGCACGCGGCCAAGCGACAGTCCGCGCGTGCGGCCGAGGAGCTCGACATGGCGCTGCGGCACGCCTTTTTCACCGACAGCAGACCGATATCGCTGTTGCACGAGATCGTGGATGTCGCGCAGGGATGTGACCACGTCGACGCCACCGAACTGAGCCGGGATCTGGAGGAGGGGACGGCGCGCGGAGAGATGATGCGCGCCTACCGGCGATACACCCCGGACGTGCAGGGCAGTCCGCACTTCTTTCTGCACGACGGATCCGATGTGCACAATCCCGGTGTGAAACTGCATTGGGAGGGTGAACCCGGAACGGGCTTCCCGGTCGTCGACAGCGACGACCCGTCGGCCATGGACGACTTGGTGGCCCGCGCCGCCTCCTGATGATCACCTGCCCAGCGGCACCGAGATCAGGCGGCTGCCAATGGCTTTGATCCTGTCCGGCAGTATGCGGTTGACGGTGCCCATGGCCTTGGACAGCAGCGAGCCCGCCATCACCTTCTGCTCGCCGCGCATCATGGCGTCGAATCCCTGGCGGGCAACCTGCGCCGGATCGTCCTTGTCCATCTTGCCCACCGGGGTGTTGTCCAGGCCGGCGCGGTGGAAGAAGTTGGTGTCGGTCGGGCCCGGCATCAACGCGGTGATGGTGATGTCGGTATCCCGCATCTCGTCGCGGACGGCCTCGCTGAACGACTGGACGAACGACTTCGATGCGTTGTACACGCTCTGATAGGAACCCGGCATCATCGACGCCACCGACGACGTGAAGAGAATCTTGCCCTCACCACGGTTGGCCATGTCGCGCAGAACCAGTTTCGCCAGATGTACCGTCGACTTGACGTTGAGGTCGATGACGTACATGTCGTCGGCGAGGTCGGTCTTGAGGAACATGTCGCCGGTGCCGACACCCGCATTGAGCGCGGCCGCCGAGATCACCCGTCCACCGGCGATGGCGCTCGCATACAGGTTCTCGACCCCCTCGGCGTCGCGGAGATCGACCTGTACGGCCTGAACCTGGCTGCCGTGCCGGGCCAATTTGTCTGGGACCGAACGAATTCCGTCATCCTCGGCCGCGACCACCACGTCGTAGCCGTTCTCGGCGAACAATGTCGCCAGTTCGAAGCCGATACCACTGGAGGCGCCGGTCACCAGCGCCAGTCTCGTGTTTGTCATGCGGTCGGGCTACCCGGGATTAGCACGGGCAAAAACGGGATAACAAGGTGCCATGGCTACTTATCGAGTTCTCAATCCCCACGGCGAAGTCGTCGACACCAAGGACATCGAAAGCGCCGGCGACGCGCACGCGTGGTTCGTCGACGCGAAGGCCGACAACTCGGAGTTGGGCTGGCGCATGGAGGTCAAGTCCGACGACGGCGATTGGGCGTTCTTCGACGACAGCGAGGGCTCGCCCGACTAGGCGGGGCGCCGTCGGTAACGCAGCACCGCCCCGACGCCATCCCTCGGACTGATGCGCTCATCCGTGCGTATCAGCTCCGAGGCGGTGGACACCGCCAGCAGCGGCAGTGCCTCATCCGCGCGCACCGTCGTGGTCGGCGCGGCGCCGAGTTCGGACAGCACGTCGGCGTTCGGGGCGACCTCGCTGAGATGCTCGCCCAGCACGACCGTGCGGTCATCGAGTTCCCCGACGATCAGGGTTTCCACGGCTCCGTCCCGTAGGGCCGCGCACACCCCGGTCAGGCCCTGAACCGCCAGACCCGTCTCACCGTCGCGCGCCGCGACGAACTGCTGGGCGGCCGCGTCGATGGCGGCGTTGCGGCGCAACTGGAAATGCTCGTCGATATCGGCGTGCAGCTGCGTGCGGTCGATACTGCCCCGGGCCCCGTCCTGCAGGGTGACCACCCGGTCCCGGACGCGGGCCGGGAGCGCGGTGAGCAGGTCGTGGCGGGCCCGGACCTCGCCGACCAGGAACACCGCGTCGGGGTTGACCTCGTCGCACAGGATCGTCAGCTCATGCGTCACCTCGCGCACGTTCTGGCGGGCCGCCTCCTCCGCCCGTGGTTGCGGATCGCCGTAACCGGCGCTCTCGGCGCCCGAGGCCTTGTGCACCGGATAGCCGCTGCCGTCCACGGTGGTGCTGCGGTCGTGATCGCCCTGGTGCACGGTGAGATCGGCCCCGGCACGGTCGATGCCCACGACCAGATACGTCGGAGTCAGCAGCCCGTGTTCCACGACCGGGATGAGGTATGGCAGTGGGGACACCCGCACCAACGGAACGGCCGGTCCGCGCAGCAGCGGTTCGTTCAACACGACACCAGTGCGGTCGGCGACCAGCGCCCGCCCGGCCTGCCCGGCCGGCGGCAGGTTGCCGAGCACCGCACGCTGCAATTCGTCGGATACGCCGGCGCCGACGCCCTGAGCCTCCAGCTGATCCCGGATGGCGCGCCAGCGCAACTCCAACTGTGCCACCGCATCCTCGGTGTCATGGGAGTTGTCGTAGTGGACCGACACGAACGGGCCGTCGCGGGACAGCAGATTGCGAAAACGATCAGCGCGCATAGTTTCTCCTTCTTCGGCGTACCCGCCAGGGGTGCCCGGCCCGCACTGCGGTAAACGCGCGGGTGTCAAACGCGGTTTGGCGGGTACGCGAGCACCATGCAAACCACCATCGACGCCGCCATCACCCGCGCCCGCCGGGCCCGTGCGGACTGGGCCGGCACATCTGCGGCGGATCGGGCCGCCGCGGTGGCCGCAGCGGCCACCGCGGTCTCGACGGCCGCCACGGAACTCGCCGATCTCAACGTGCAAGAAACCGGCAAGATCCGCGACGATGCGCTCGGCGGTGTCGAGGCCGCCGTCGGCACGCTGATGCAGTATGCGCAGTTGGGCCCGGTGCATCGCGGGCGCAGTCTCAACGGCGGCTGGAACGCCACCGATCTGATGGTGAACGAACCACGCGGTGTCGTCGCGGTGCTGACACCGTGGAACGACCCGGTTGCGGTGGCCGCCGGCCTGCTGGGCGCCGCGTTGGTGACGGGAAACACCGTGGTGCACAAGCCGAGCGAACGGTGCCCGCAGACCGGGCGGCGTTTCGCCGAGTTGCTGGCCGCTGCGCTGCCCGAGGGCGTGCTTCAGATCGTGGACGGTGACGGTGCGGTCGGGGCGCATCTGGCGGCATCGCCCTTCGTCGACGTGGTCGCCCACGTCGGCAGTTCGGCGACCGGCCGCGATATCGCCTGCGCCTGCGCCCAGCGTGGCGCGAAGGCCATTTTGGAGAACGGCGGCAACGACGCGCTGATCGTGGATGCGGACGTGCCCGTCGGGTGGGCCGCGGAGCAGGCCGCGCTCGGCGCGTTCGCCAATGCGGGTCAGATCTGTGTATCGGTGGAGCGGATCTATGTGGTGGAGTCGGTGGCCGCCGCGTTCATCGACGCGCTGGTGATCGAGGCGAAGTCCTGGGCGGATCGCATCGGCCCGCTCGTCGACCAGCGGCAACGCGAACATGTCCAACGCCACGTCAGCGATGCGACGCACCGCGGCGCGCAGCTGCTCGTCGGCGGTGAGTACTCCGGAAATCACTATGCACCAACGGTTCTGACCGGGTGCACGCCCGACATGCTGGTGTTCGTCGACGAGACGTTCGGGCCGGTGGCAGCGGTACGGGTGGTGGCCGACTTCCGGGCCGCGCTTGCGGAGGCGGCCGATGATCGTTTCGGCCTCGCCGCCACGGTGCTGACCGCCGATATGAGCCGCGCACAGCAGGCGTGGCGCAGCCTTCCGGTGGGAACGGTCAAGATCAACAACGTCTTCGGCGGTGCCCCCGGCGGGTCGGCGCAACCGCGGCGGGCCAGCGGGATGGGGTTCGGCTACGGTCCTGAACTCCTCGACGAGATGAGCACCGTGAAGGTCGTGCACTATGCGCCGCCGGGCTGAGTTTGCGGGGTGCACCAGCGGGTACGCCGGGCGGTATGAGTACCGAACGCGGCGGTGACGATCACTACGATCCCGACGCCGACCCGGAAATGATCCAGCCGCAACGCCTGCGGCCCCAGCCCGATCAGGCCGAAGGTGCCGATGAGCCGGAAGAGACAGGGGAGGAAACCAAGGAATGACATCGCTATGGCTCGACGGCCGCACCGAGGTGGTGGACCCGGCCGCGCTGACCGATACCCGTTTCGATGTCGCCGTGGTCGGTGCCGGCATCACCGGCCTGTGCACGGCCCTGCTGCTCGCGCGGGCGGGTAAGCGCGTGGTGGTGCTGGAGGCCCGACACGTCGGTGCGGGTACCACCGGCAACACGACCGGGAAGGTCAGCCTGCTGCAGGGCACCAAACTGTCCCGGATCAACCGTCGACACGGTGACCAGGTGCTGCGCGATTACGTCACCGGCAACACCGAGGGCCGGGATTGGCTGGGGCGCTACTGCGAGGCGCACGGGTTGAGCGTGCAGTGCGAAGACGCCTACACCTACGCCCAGACCGGTGCCGGGATCGCCGACGCGCGCGCCGAACTCGACGCATGCCGCACGGCCGGCCTCCCGGTGGACTGGGTCGACGATGCCGATGTGCCGTTCCCCTACGCGGGCGGGGTGCGGCTGCCCGAACAGCTGCAGCTGGATCCGATCCCGTTGTTGGACAGCTTCGTCGTGGAACTCGAACGTCACGGCGGGACCCTGGTGCAGGGTGCGCGGGTGCGCTCGGTGTCCGCATCCAACCCGCTGCACCTGAGCGTCGACCTGGCCGAGGGGGCGGCGACGGCGACGGTCACCGCCGAGCACTGCATCCTGGCCACCGGGATACCCATCCTGGATCGCGGCGGATTCTTCGCCAAGGTGAGCCCGCATCGCTCCTACTGCGTGGCCTTCGACGTGCCGGGCGACATCACCCGTTCGATGTTCCTGTCCACCGACTCGCCGACCCGGTCCATCCGGTACGCACCCATCCCGAACGGAGATCTGCTGATCGTCGGTGGGGGAGGGCACACCGTGGGTCGCGCCACCGATGCCGCGCGCGGGGTCAGCGAATTGGTGCACTGGGCCAAACAGCACTATCCGGGCGCCACCCAGACCCATTTCTGGTCGGCGCAGGACTATTCGCCCATCGACGAGCTGCCCTACGCCGGACCGATTCTGCCCGGGGCACAGCATGTCTGGGTCGCCACCGGCTTCGACAAATGGGGCATGACCAACGGGATCGCCGCGGCGTTGGCGCTGTCCGGCCAGATCCTGGGTGGGCACATGCCGTGGGCCGGTGCCTTCGCCGCCTGGAGCCGCCACGAACTGGCCGGACTGTCGACCGCGCTGAAACACAACCTCTCGGTCGGCTACCACCTGGCCAAGGGGTGGGTCGCGCCGATCACCCGCAGCGACGATCCCGCCGAGGGACACGGTGTCGTCGCCGGCCCGCCGTGGCACCTGCACGGCGACAGCAAGCTCGACGGCGTCGAGCGCACCGTCTCACCGGTGTGCCCACACTTGGGCGGCATCGTCACCTGGAATGATGCCGACTGCGCCTGGGAATGCCCGCTGCACGGTTCGCGGTTCGCGCCCGACGGCACGCTGCTGGAGGGGCCGGCCACCCGGGGATTGACGGCCAGTAAACGATCCTGACGGCGCAACCCGTTTCGACCCCACGCCGACGGGCAATGCCTCTGTCATGAAAGCAGTCACCTGGCAAGGCAAACGCGACGTCCGGGTCGAGCAGGTACCCGACCCGGAGATCGAAGAACAGACCGATGCCATCATCGAGGTGACATCGACCAACATCTGTGGTTCGGACCTGCATCTGTACGAGGTGCTCGGTGCGTTCATGACCCCCGGCGACGTGCTCGGCCACGAGCCGATGGGCATCGTGCGTGAGGTGGGCAAGGACGTCACCAACCTCAAGGTCGGTGACCGGGTGGTCATCCCGTTCCAGATCTCCTGTGGCAGCTGCTTCATGTGCGACCGGCAGCTCTACACCCAGTGCGAGACGACCCAGGTGCGCGAGCACGGCATGGGCGCGGCACTGTTCGGATACTCCGAACTGTATGGCCAGGTCCCGGGCGGACAGGCCGAACTGCTGCGGGTGCCGCAGGCCCAGTTCACGCATATCAAGGTGCCCGAGGGTCCGCCGGACTCGCGGTTCGTCTACCTGTCCGATGTGCTGCCGACGGCGTGGCAGGCGGTGGCCTATGCCGATATCCCCGAGGGGGGTTCGGTCACGGTGCTGGGGCTCGGCCCCATCGGCGACATGGCCGCCCGCATCGCCGCGCATCTCGGGTATGACGTCATCGCGGTGGACCGCGTCCCCGAGCGGCTGGCGCGCGCCCAGAATCGCGGGCTGCGCACCCTGAACCTCGACGAGAACCCGAACCTCGGCGATGCGGTCCGCGAGTTGACCGGCGGGCGGGGCACCGATTCGGTGATCGACGCCGTCGGCATGGAAGCACACGGCTCTCCGGTGGCCAAGGCCGCACAACAGGTTGCCGGTCTGCTCCCGGATGCGTTGGCCAAGCCGATCTTGCAGAACGCCGGTGTGGACCGGCTCGACGCCCTGTACTCCGCCATCGACATCGTGCGGCGCGGCGGGACGATCTCACTGATCGGTGTGTACGGCGGAATGGCCGATCCGATGCCGATGCTGACGTTGTTCGACAAGCAGGTGCAGCTGCGGATGGGCCAGGCGAACGTCAAGAAGTGGGTCGACGACATCCTGCCGTTGCTCACCGACGCCGATCCGCTGGGTGTGGACAGTTTCGCCAGCCACACGTTGCCACTCGATGACGCGCCGTATGCCTACGACATCTTCCAGCGCAAGGCCGAGGGGGCGGTGAAGGTCGTGCTGACTCCCTGAGCCCGGGTACGGTGGGTGCTGTCCGGGGGTCGATGACGGCAGACGAAATCGAAGGACGGCATATTGGTACGTGATCTGAGACACACCAATGGAATTCAAACCAGACAAACGGTGGGCCGCAGAACACTTCTCAAACTTCCGCTGTTGGCGCCGCCCGCGGCCGCAGCGCTTTCGCTGGCACCGCGGGCCGCCGCAGCGCCCGGTCGGTGGTCCAACGACCGGGCACATCGCTGGTTCCGTGCCCAGGGTTGGTTGGTGGGTGCCAACTACATCCCCTCCAACGCGATCAACCAGCTGGAGATGTTCCAGGCGAACACCTTTGATCCGGCGCGGATCGACAGCGAGCTGCGGATGGCCCGTTCGATCGGGCTGAACACCGTTCGGGTGTTCCTACACGACCAGCTCTGGACCCAGGACCGGGTGGGATTTCACCGGCGGCTGGGCCAGTTCGTCGACATCGCCGCCAAGCACCATATCCGGCCTCTGCTGGTGCTGTTCGACTCGTGTTGGGATCCGTTGCCCAAGAGCGGCCCACAGCGCGCCCCGAGACCGGGCGTGCACAACTCGGGCTGGGTGCAGAGCCCGGGCGCCGACCGGCTCGATGACCGGCGGTATCGGCAGGTGTTGCAGGAGTATGTCATTCGCGTGCTCACCCAGTTCCGTAACGACAAGCGGGTGCTCGGTTGGGATCTGTGGAACGAGCCGGACAATCCCGCCGCGGTCTACAAGAACGTCGAACGCGAGGACAAGCCGGAGCTGGTGGCCGATCTGCTGCCGCAGGTGTTCCGGTGGGCCCGCACGGTCGACCCGATACAGCCGCTGACGACCGGCGTGTGGGAGGGCGAATGGGGTGATGCATCACGCCGCAGCGAGATGGCCGGCATCCAGCTCGATCTGGCCGATGTGCTGAGCTTCCACAGCTATGACAACCCGCAGGGCTTCGAACGTCGGATCGAGGAACTGCAGCCCTGGGGCCGTCCGCTCATGTGCACGGAATACCTGGCCCGCACCGAGGGCAGCACCATCGAGGGTGTGCTCCCGGTGGCCAAGCGCCGTCATGTGGCGGCCTACACGTGGGGTCTGGTGGCGGGCAAAACCCAGACATTCCTGCCGTGGGACTCCTGGGACAAGCCGTACGACAAGGAGCCGCCCCGAGAGTGGTTCCACGATCTGATCTTCGACGACGGGCGGCCCTACCGGCCGCACGAGGTCGACACGATCAGGAAGTTGACTGGATTTGAATGAGATTGCCGCAGGTGTCGTCGAATACCGCGGTGGTCACCGGCCCCATCTCGGTGGGCTGCTGGGTGAAGCGGACACCCCGCTCGCTCAGCCTCCGGTGTTCGGCGTGCACATCGTCGACGACGAAGGCGGTGAAGGGGATTCCGTCATCGGTGAGCGCGTCCTTGAACGGTTTGGCGGCGGGGTGACCGTCGGGTTCCAAGACCAGTTCGGTGCCATCGGGATCCTGCGGCGACACCACCGTGATCCAGCGCGGGCCGCCACCCATGGGCACATCGTGTTTGAGTCGGAAACCGAGCGTCTCGGTGTAGAACTTCAGGGCCTTGTCCTGGTCATCGACGAGAACACTGACGTAGCTGATCCTCATTTCGTCTCCCCTCCGGGTTTGCTGAGCCAACGTGCGACGATCGGTTCCAATGGCGCGGTGTCGATGTGGTGGAACTTGTAGCGACCCTCGCGCCGGGTCTGCACCAGGCCGGCCGCCGCGAGCACCTCCAGGTGCTGCGACACCGCCTGACGTGAGGATGCGAGACCATGTTTGGTGGTCAGACGCGCGCAGATCTCGAACAGGGTCTGACCGTCGCGCTCGGTCAACTCGTCCAGGATCCTGCGCCGGGTGGCGTCGGCGAGTGCTTTGAAGACGTCACCCATGCCGCCACGATAGGCAAGTTGCTACTTGCCTGTCAATGGGTGACGTCGCTCAGCGCGATCACGGGTGTGCCCTGTTCGTCGGAATCCTGCAGGTCGACCTCGGCGACGATGGCCCAATCATGGTCGCGCGCAGGGTCATCCAGGATCTGGCGCACCAGCCAGCGCCCCGGCTGCCGGTCGATCATCAGCAATGCGGGCCCGCGTGCGTCGGGGCCGATCCCGACATCGGCGTGCTCGTCGTAGTACGCCTCGCCCACCTCGGCCCACCGCTGCGCGTTCCAGCCGGAACCGCTGTCGAGCTCCCCGAGTTCGTCCCAGCGACGCCGCGCGAACAACTCGACCCGCCGGAACAGGGCATTGCGCACCATCGCCGTGAAGGCGCGCTCGTTGCCGGTCAGCGGTCGTGGCCGCGCCGGTACCGCGACCGGCACATCATGGGGCAACTCGGGACTGGTCAGCTGCTCCCACTCGTCGAGCAGGCTCGAATCCACCTGGCGGACGAGTTCACCGAGCCACTCGACGATATCGGTGACCTCTTCGGTGCGGGCCGCCGCGGACACGCCCGAGCGCAGCGCCTTGAACACATCGGACAGGTAGCGCAGCACCGCCCCCTCCGAGCGCGTCAGCCCGTACTCGCTGACGTACTCGCGAAACGTCATGGCCCGCTCCCACATCTCGCGTACCACCGACTTCGGTGACAGCGCGGCATCGGCGGCCCACGGGTTGGTCTGCAGGTACACCGCATAGGTGTGCTCGAGCAGTTCGACCAGCGGTTTGGGATAGCTCACCTCATCGAGCAGTTCGATGCGCTGGTCGTATTCGATGCCCTCGGCCTTCATCGCCGCGACCGCCTCGCCGCGGGCCTTCTTGAGCTGAGCGGCCAGGATCTGCCGGGGATCCTCCAGCGTCGCCTCGATCACCGAGACGACGTCCAGCGCATAGGTCGGCGCGTCGGGATCGAGCGCCTCGACGGCGGCCAGCGCAAACGTCGACAGCGGCTGATTGAGCGCGAAATCCGTTGGCAGATCGACAGTCAACTGGTACCGGGCGGGTGGTCCGGGGATCCGTTCCAGTACCCCGGCCTGCAGCAGCGAACGGGCGATACCAATGGCCTCGCGGATCAGTCGCAGCTGACGCTTGCGCGGTTCGTGGTTGTCGGTGAGCAGGGTGCGCATGGCCGCGAACGGGTCACCGGGGCGGTCGACGACATCGAGCACCATCGCCGTCGTCACCCTCATATGGCTGGTCAGGGCCTCCGGGGCGGCATCGACCAGGCGGGTCATCGTCTTCTCGCTCCACGGCACCATGCCCTCGGGAACCTTGCGACGCACCAGCTTCCGCCGCTTCTTGGGATCGTCGGCGACCTTGGCGAACTGCTTGAGGTTCTCGACCTCGTGATCGGGCGCCTGCACCACGACATTGCCGACGGTGTCGAATCCGGCGCGTCCGGCGCGGCCGGCGATCTGGTGGAATTCGCGGGCATTGAGCAATCGGGTGCGGGTGCCGTCGTACTTGGACAGTGCCGAGAACACCACGGTGCGGATCGGGACGTTGATCCCGACGCCCAAGGTGTCGGTACCGCAGATGACCTTGAGCAGACCGGCCTGGGCCAGCTGTTCGACCAGCCGGCGGTACTTCGGCAGCATGCCCGCGTGGTGGACCCCGATACCGTGACGGACCAGACGGCTCAGCGTGGAGCCGAACGCGGTGGAGAAGCGGAAGGCGCCGATATGCTCGGCGATGGCGGCCTTCTCGTCCTTGGTCGAGACGTTGACACTCATCAGCGCCTGGGCCCGCTCCAGCGCGGAGGCCTGGGTGAAGTGCACGACGTAGACCGGGGCCTGCCGGGTGTCGAGCAGATCGCCGATGGTCTCGTGCATCGGCGTGGTCGCATACGAGTAGAACAGCGGCACCGGACGATGCGCACCGGTCACCAGCGCGGTCGGCCGCCCGGTGCGGCGGGTGAGATCGCTGCGCAGAAAGGTGACATCACCCAGCGTCGCCGACATCAGCAGGAACTGCGCCTGCGGCAGTTCGAGGAGCGGCACCTGCCAGGCCCAGCCGCGGTCGGGGTCGCCGTAGAAGTGGAACTCGTCCATCACGACCAGGCCGATATCGGCGTCGCGACCCTCACGCAGCGCGATATTCGCCAGGATCTCGGCGGTACACGCGATGATCGGTGCGTCGGCGTTCACCGCGGCATCACCGGTGAGCATGCCGACGTTGTCCGCGCCGAACACAGCGCACAGCGCGAAGAACTTCTCGCTGACCAGGGCCTTGATCGGTGCGGTGTAGAAGCTGACTCGGTCGGCGGCCAGCGCGGCATAGATCGCACCGGTGGCCACCAGGGACTTGCCCGAACCGGTGGGCGTGGCCAGCACGACATTGCTGCCGCTGACCAATTCGATCAGCGCCTCCTCCTGCGCGGGGTAGAGCTGCGTGCCGTTGTCGGCGGCCCACTGGCTGAAGGAGGTGAACAGCTCGTCGGGGTCGGCATCGGGATCGGCGGCGGGGCGGGGAAGCGTCATGTTGGACACCAGCCTGCCAAATCGGCGGACATCGCGAATATCAACTACTTGTCATTGGACTCGGGCGGCGTTAGCGTCACTGTTCATGGCCAGATTCCCCAAACCCGCAGAAGGCAGCTGGACCGAGCACTATCCCGAGTTGGGGACCGGACCGGTGTCCTACGAGGACTCAATCAACCCCGAGATCTACGAACTGGAACGCCGGGCGATCTTCAAGCGCGCCTGGCTGAATGTCGGCCGCGTCGAACTGCTGCCGCGCAAGGGCAGCTACTTCACCAAGGAGATGAAGGCGGCCAACACCTCGATCATCGTCTGCCGCACCACCAAGGGCGAGGTGAAGGCATACCACAACATCTGCCGGCACCGCGGCAACAAGCTGGTGTGGAACGACATGCCGCTGGAAGACACCAGCGGGGTGTGCCGCCAGTTCATCTGCAAGTACCACGCCTGGCGCTACGACCTCGACGGTAACCTGACCTACGTCCAGCAGGAGGAGGAGTTCTTCGACCTGGACAAGCAGCGCTACGGGTTGGTTCCCGTGCACTGTGAGGTCTGGGAGGGCTTCATCTTCGTCAACTTCGCATCGGAACCCGAGCAGACGCTGACGGAGTTCCTCGGCCCGATGATCACCGACCTGGCCGGTTACCCGTTCGACAAGATGACCTCGCGCTTCACCTATCGGTCCGAGGTGAAGGCCAACTGGAAGCTCTACATGGACGCGTTCCAGGAGTTCTACCACGCCCCGGTGTTGCACGCGAACCAGACGCCCACCGCCTACTCCAAGGCCGCCGCGCAGGCCGGATTCGAGGCGCCGCACTACCGCATCGAGGGCCCGCACCGGCTGGTCAGCACATCCGGCGTACGGGCCTGGGAAATGGCCGAGGAGATGCGCAAACCGATCGAGGACATCTGCCAGAGCGGGTTGTTCGGACCGTGGGACAAACCGGATCTCGGAGAGATGCCCGAGGGCCTGAATCCGGCGAAATGCGATCCGTGGGGCCTGGATTCGTTCCAGCTCTTCCCCAACTTCGTCATCCTGTTCTGGGGTCAGGGCTGGTATCTGACCTACCACTACTGGCCCACATCGTTTCACACCCACACCTTCGAGTGCACGCTGTACTTCCCGCAGCCGCGCACCCCGCGCGAACGGCTGGCCCAGGAGCTCGCGGCGGCCTCCTTCAAGGAGTACGGCCTGCAGGACGCCAACACGCTGGAGGCCACCCAGACCAGCATCGAATCACGCGTGGTGGACGAGTTCCTCTACTGCGACCAGGAGATCCTGCTGCGCCACCTGCACAAGGAGACCGCGGCCTGGATCGAGGACTACCAACGGGGGAGCGCACAGCATGCTGCCAGCGGAATTCGCTGACCTGGAACCATTCTCGGACTGGTGCCTGGGCACCGAAGCGCAGCGTTACGCCAAGCGGCTCGGCAGTTCGATGACCGAGATGCAGGCCTTCTACGACGCGATCACCGCGCGCGCGGAGGAGGCGATCTCCTACTGCGACAAGTTCGGCCTCGACGATATGCCCGAGGATGTGCTGAACCTGATGCACCTGCTGTATTCGATGGTGACGGTGTCCTTCCCGGTGGAATGCTGGAAGCAACCTCGCGTCCCGGACTCCGGGGCGACCAGCCTGGACTGCGTCTACGAGCCCGTCCCTTGAGCACCATATTGAAGGCCGCGCGCTGGGCCGATGTCGACACCGGTGAGATCCACACACCGGCCGTGCTGGTGATCGAGGGCAACCGCATCACCGCGGTCGATCCGCAAGGGCCGCTGCCGGATTCGGCCACCGAGATCGACCTGGGTGACGTGACGCTGCTGCCCGGTCTGATGGACATGGAGCTCAACCTGCTGATCGGTGGCCCGGGCAGCCCCGAGGGCCTGCCCACCCCGATGCACGGCGTCCAGGACGACCCGGCCTATCGAACCCTGCGCGGTGCGGTGAACGCGCGGACCACGCTGGAGGCGGGATTCACCACCGTGCGCAACCTCGGCCTGATGGTCAAGACCGGGGGATACCTGCTCGACGTCGCCCTGCAGCGGGCCATCGACCAGGGCTGGCACGCCGGACCGCGGATCTACCCCGCCGGTCATGCCGTCACGCCCTATGGTGGGCACCTGGATCCCACGGTCTTCCAACGGTTGGCGCCCGGCGTCATGCCGCTGTCGGTGGCCGAGGGGATCGCCAACGGCGTGCCGGATGTCATCGCCTGCGTTCGCTACCAGATCCGGCACGGCGCGAAGCTGATCAAGGTGTCGGCATCCGGCGGTGTCATGTCGCACAGCACCGCTCCCGGCGCTCAGCAGTACTCCGACGCCGAGTTCGAGGCCATCGCCGACGAGGCGCACCGTGCCGGCGTCCGGGTCGCCGCACACGCCGTGGGCGACAGTGCCATCCGGGCGTGCATCCGGGCCGGTATCGACTGCATCGAACACGGCTTCCTGGCCAGTGACGACACCATCGCGATGATGGTCGATCACGGTACGTTCCTGGTGTCGACGACCTATCTGACCGATGCGATGGCCATCGATCGCATCGCACCGGAACTGCGCAAGAAGGCCCTGGAGGTGTTCCCGCAGGCAAAGGCGATGCTGCCCAGAGCCATTGCGGCCGGGGTTCGGATCGCCTGCGGAACCGACGCGCCGGCCATCCCGCACGGTCAGAACGCCAAGGAGCTCGGCGCCCTGGTGCAGCGCGGGATGACTCCCATGCAGGCGATCCGGGCCGCCACCGTCGTCAGTGCCGAACTGATCGATGCCGATCATGAATTGGGACGGCTGGCGCCGGGCTATCTGGCCGATATCATCGCCGTGCCGGGCGATGTGTCCCGCGATATCACGTCCACCCTGGACGTGCGCTTCGTCATGAAGGACGGCGTGGTCGTCAAGAGCTAGGAGATGACAGGCCAGATGGCTGACAAGAACGGCATCGAGCTCACCGACAACATTCTCTGGCTGCTCAAACAGGCCTTCTATTTCTCCTTGACCACCGTCAACGACGCCGTCAAACCGCACGGTGTCAGCACCGCGCAGATCGGCGTGCTGCGCCAATTGACCAATGAGCCGGGTCTGTCCGGTGCCGAGTTGGCCCGTCGTCTGCTGATCAGCCCGCAGGGTGTCCAGTTGGCGCTTTCGGCATTGGAGCGCCGCGGACTCATCGAACGCAAACAGGACCCGCAACACGGGCGGATCCTGCAGGTGTTCCTGACCGGTGAGGGGCGCACGGTCGCCGCGGCCGTCGTCAGCGACGCGATCCGGGCGCACGACAAGGTGTTCGGTGTGCTCGATCACGAAGAGCAGGAACAACTTCGAGTGCTGCTGAGCCGGGTGGTGGAGCAGGGCACCGGGCATACGCTGTACTCCGATCACATAGACACAAGTACTTGAGATTGATGACAAGTACTTGATAACCTACCGGGGATGAGTTCCCCGGTTGTCGACGATTTCGAACCACTGCGCGTAAAGCAGGTGGTGCGGGAGACCCGTGACGCGATGTCGCTGGTGTTCGACGTCCCCGCCGAGCACCGGCAGCGCTTCCGCTATCAGGCCGGGCAGTTCCTCACGGTGCGGGTCACCGTGGATGGGCAGCAGTACCGCCGCTGTTACTCGATGTCGTCCTCGCCCGCGTTGCAGCAGGACCTGCGGGTCACGGTCAAGCGCGACGGCGACGGTGTGGTGTCGAACTGGATGAACGATCATGTCGCCGCAGGCGACCACCTCGAGGTCGGGGTCCCCGACGGGCGGTTCGTCCGGTCGCGCAGCGACCGGGAACTGGTGGCATTCGCCGGCGGTAGCGGTATCACCCCGGTCTTCTCACTGATCCAGACCGCCCTGGCCGAACCGGATGGCCGGGTCCGACTGTTCTACGCCAACCGCGCCGCCGAGTCGATCATCTTCGACGACGCACTCACCGGTCTGGCGGGCGCACACGGCGACCGATTCGGTGTCGAGCACCATCTCGATGTCGAGCGCGGTGTGGTCACCGCCGAGATGGTCAAGGGATACCTCGCCGGCATCGATGATCTGGCGGCGGCGGACTTCTATGTCTGCGGACCCGCTCCGTTCATGGACACCGTCGAACAGGCCCTACTGGCCGCCGGTGTGCCGGCATCGCAGATCCACCTGGAACGCTTCAGTGTGGCACCCGTGCCGGTGGAGGAAGTCCCGGTGACCGAGCAGGTGACCATCGAACTGGACCGCCAGGTGGTCACCGTGAACTACCGGGCCGGACACACGCTGCTGCAGATGGCCCGGATGGCCGGACTCAAGGCGCCGTCCTCATGCGAAACCGGTTCCTGCGGAACATGTATCGCGCAGGTGACCGAGGGCAGCGCGCGGCTGCTCAACAACGACGCGCTCGACGAGGACGAGGTGGCCGACGGGCTGGTGGTCACCTGTCAGGCGCTGCCCACCAGCCGCACCGTCCGGTTTGTCTACGAGTAGGAGCATCGATGAGTCGGGTAGCGGTGGTGACGGGCGGGGCCTCCGGCATGGGTGAGGCCACCTGCCATGAACTCGGCCGGCGTGGCCACCGGGTGGCCGTGTTCGATGTGAACGCCGATGCCGCACAACGTGTCACCGATGAACTGCGCGCCGAGGGCATGACCGCACTCGCGGTGGTGGGCGATGTATCCGACCGGGCGGCGGTCGATGATGCCTATGCCAAGGTGCGCAGCGAGTTGGGGCCGATCGAGGTCCTGGTCACCAGCGCGGGTTTGTTCGGCTTCGCCCCGTTCGAGGAGATCACCCTCGAGTCGTGGAACCGGATCATCGATGTCAACCTGACCGGCACCTTCCATTGTTGCCAGGCCGCGCTGCCGGACATGGTGGCCGCGGGTTGGGGTCGCATCGTGATGATCTCGTCCTCCAGCGCACAGCGGGGCTCACCGTTCGCCGCGCATTACGCCGCCTCCAAGGGGGCGCTGCTGACGTTGACCAAATCATTGGCGCGCGAGTACGCCAAGTGCGGTATCACCGTCAACAACATCCCGCCCTCGGGGATCGAGACCCCGATGCAGTACCAGGGCCAAGCGGCCGGCTTCCTCAAGAGCAACGAGGAGATTGCGGCGAACATCCCGATCGGCCGGTTGGGCACCGGGGCCGATATCGCCGCGGCAGTGGCGTTCCTGTGCTCCGAGGAGGCCGCGTACATCACCGGGCAGACGCTCGGTGTCAACGGTGGAGGTGTGATGTGACCACGCAATGGGCCAAACCGGCCGAAGGTTCCTGGACCGAGCACTACCCGGAATTGGGCACCGGACCGATCTCGTTCCGTGACTCGATCTCCCCGGAGTTCTACGAACGGGAACGCGAGGCCGTCTTCAAGCGGGCGTGGCTGAACCTCTGCCGCATCGAGGAACTGACCTCGGTGGGCAGCTATCTCACCAAGGAGCTAGAGGTCGCCAATGCATCGCTGATGCTGGTTCGTGGCGACGACGACCGAATCCGCGCCTTCCACAACATGTGCCGTCATCGCGGCGCCAAACTGGTCGGCGGTTCGGGCTGTGTGCCGGAGTTGGTGTGCCCGCAGTCCGGTTGGCGATACGCGCTGGACGGCAGGCTGATCCACGTACCCGGGCGGGAGGCGTACTTCGACCTCGACCCGGCCGACTACGGTCTGCTGGAACTGCACTGCGATGTATGGGCGGGCTTCGTGTTCGTCAACTTCGATCCGGCACCACGCCAGACGTTGCGCGAGTTCCTGGGTCCGATGGTGACCGGACTGGACGAGTATCCGTTCGGGAAGCTGACCGAACGCTATGACTGGGTCGCGCACAACAACAGCAACTGGAAGATCTTCGCCGACGCCTTCCAGGAGTACTACCATGTGCCATCGCTGCACACCCAGCAGGTGCCCGCCGAGGTGCGAAACCCCGGCGCCGGATTCACCTGCGGCCACTTCCAACTCGACGGGCCGCACCGGTTGGTCTCGACCGCCGGTACCCGGCGCTGGCTGCTGGCCCCGGAGTACATGTACCCGATCGAGCGGGCCACCCAGAGCGGGCTCGTCGGGCCGTGGCGCACACCCGATATCGGCGAGTTACCCGCCGGCCTGAACCCCGGCGGGATCCAACCGTGGGGTATCAGCAATTTCCAGATCTTCCCGAACCTGGAGATCCTGATCTACGGCGGCTGGTATCTGCTCTACCGATACTGGCCGACGTCGCACAACACCCATCGATTCGAGGCGTACACCTACTTCCACCCGGCGCGGACGGTACGCGAGCGCATCGAACACGAGGTGGCGGCGGTGGTGCTCAAGGAGTTCGCATTGCAGGACGCCGGGATGCTCGGCGGCACCCAGGCCGCGCTCGAATACGACGTCATCGATGAGTACCCGATCAACGACCAGGAGATCCTGGTCCGCCACCTGCACAAGGTCGTCGTCGATTGGGTGCAGGAGTACCGGCCATGACGGACAAGCGGTTACCCAGTGCGTTCGCCGAACTCGAACCCTTCGCCGATACCTGGTGCCTGGCAACGGAAACCGAGCGCTGGGAACAGCGGCTGGGCAGTTCCATGCCGGCCATGCAGGAGTTCTACGACGCCTTCTTCCCGCGGTTGGAGGAGGCGATCGACCACTGCGACAAATTCGGTCTCGACGAACTGCCCGAGGATGCGCTCAACCTGCTGCACCTCATCTACTCGCTGGTGATGGTCGCGATGGCGATCGAGATCATGCATCAGCCCGCCCCCGTGGACGCCGCCGACGCGGTGATGATCCGCACCGGTGAACCCCGGCCCTAGAGAGAGGACACCCATGAGTGTGCTGACCATCAACAAGCTGACGGCCTCGGTGGGCGCCGAGGTCGTCGGTGTCGACCCCGAGCGACTGGCGACCGACGACGGCTTGGCCGGCGCCGTGCTGGATGCGTTGGAGGACAACGGCGTCCTGGTGTTCCACGATCTGCACCTGAATCCGCAGGCGCAGGTGGCGTTCTGCGAACGGCTCGGCGAGATCGACCGGACGGCCGACGGGCACCATCCGGTCTCGGGTATTTATCCGATCACCCTGGACAAGTCGAAGAACAAGGCGGCCGAATACCTGAAGGCGACCTTCGACTGGCATATCGACGGGTGCACCCCGTCGGCCCCCGACGAATGCCCGCAGAAGGCGACCGTGCTGTCGGCCATCGAGGTGGCGGCCCGCGGCGGGGAGACCGAGTTCGCGAACTCCTATGCCGCCTATGAGACGCTCAGTGACGGCGAGAAACGGCGCTATGCGTCGCTGCGGGTGGTGCACTCGTTGGAGGCTTCGCAGCGCCGGGTGTATCCGGATCCCACACCCGAGCAGGTGCAGCGCTGGAAATTGCGTCCCACGCATGTGAATCCGCTGGTGTGGACGCATCGCAACGGCCGGAAATCGTTGGTGCTCGGCGCGTCCGCCGATTACATCGTCGGCATGGACCTCGACGAGGGGCGGGCGCTGCTGGCCGAGTTGCTCGCACACTCGACCACACCGGACAAGGTGTACAGCCACAAGTGGTCGGTGGGGGACACGGTCATCTGGGACAACCAGGGCGTGCTGCACCGCGCCGCGCCGTACGAACCCAACTCGGCGCGGGAGATGTTGCGCACCACGGTGCTCGGGGACGAGCCGATCCAGTAGGCCGGTGGCTACCCGCGCGCCGGCCCGCCTCGGATGGTGAACCCGGCGGCGTCGTCGATGGCGTCGATGCCGGCGGCGACGGCCTCCGCGGTCGAGTCGTCCAGGTCCACACCGGTGGTTTCGGCGAGGAACACCCGCGACACATGCTTGCCGCCGACGCGGTAGATGTTGGCGGTGCGCTCGCAGCTCTCGTGCGCCAGATACACCACCACCGGCGTGACGTCCTCGGGGTCGAGGTCCTTGACCAACTCGGTCATGGTGTTCTCGGTCATCCGTGTCCGCGCGATGGGAGAGATGGCGTTGACCCGGATCCCGTTGCGCTGCCCTTCGATCGCCAGCACGTTCATCAACCCGACCAGACCGGTCTTGGCCGCACCGTAGTTCGCCTGACCGAACGTCCCGAACAGGCCGGAGCCCGATGTCGTCATGACGATCCGCCCGTAGCCCTGTTCGCGCATCACCGGCCACACCGCGCGGGTCACGTTGAACGCCCCGCGCAGATGCACGTCGATCACCGCGTCGGTCTGCTCGGCGGTCATGTTCTTGAAGGCGGCATCGCGCAGAATCCCGGCATTGTTCACCAGGACGTCCACCCGGCCGAAGGCCTCGGTGGCGGTGGTGATGATGGCCTGTCCGCCCTCGGGTGTGGCGACCGAATCGGTGTTGGCCACCGCCGATCCGCCGGCGGCGACGATCTCGTCGACGACGTTCTGGGCGGCCGAGGACGACTGCCCGGTGCCGTCGACCGAGGCGCCGACATCGTTGACGACGACATGCGCACCACGGCGGCCGAACTCCAGGGCGTGACAGCGGCCCAGTCCACCACCGGCACCGGTGATCACCACGACGCGGCCATCGAAACTCAACGCGGACAATGGATCACCCTCCTGCGGCAACGGCAACTGATTTGATGTCGAGATAACCCTCGAGGCCTTCGCGGCCCAGTTCGCGCCCGTACCCGCTGCCCTTCACCCCACCGAACGGAGCGAACGGGTCCATCGTGTACCCCTGGTTGACGCCGAAGGTCCCGGTCTTGACCTGCGCGGCGATCGCCACGCCCCGGTCGGTGTCCGCCGTCCACACCGATCCGGCCAGACCGTAGTCGGAGTCGTTGGCGAGTGCGACGGCTTCCTGTTCGTCGCGGTACCCGATCACCGTCAGCACGGGGCCGAAGATCTCCTCGCGCGCGATCCGCATCGAGTTGTCCGCATCGGCGAACAACGTCGGACGGACATACCAGCCACGGTCCACTCCGGGTGGCAGGTCGGTACCGCCGGTGACGAGCCGGGCGCCCTCGTTTTGTCCGATCCGGATGTAGTCGAGTACCCGCTGCTGCTGGCGCAGGTTCACCAGCGGGCCCATCTGGGTGGCGGGGTCGGTCGGGTCGCCGACGGTGATACCGGTCATCTCGGCGGCCAGTGCGTCGACGAACTCCTGCCGGCGAGACGCCGGAACGAGGATGCGGGTCAACGCATTACAGATCTGACCGCTGTTTGACAGGCTGGCCGCACGAACGCCGGATGCGACCACCTCGGGTGCGGCGTCATCGAGGATGACCGCCGCGGACTTGCCGCCGAGTTCCAGGCTCACCTTGGTCAGGTTGGCCGCACACGCGGCGGCCACGGCCTTGCCTGCCGCGGTCGAGCCGGTGAAGGACACCTTGTCCACGCCGGGGTGTCCCACCAGTCGTGCGCCGACGTCGGCATCACCGGGCAGCACGGTGAGCACCCCGGACGGCAGCCCGGCGGCGTTGAGCAGATCGACGAGCCGCGCGGCATCAAGGGAGGTCTCCGGGGCCGGCTTGACGAGCACGGCGCACCCGGCCAGCAGTGCCGGGACCACCTTGGCCACGGTGAGGAATTGCGGCATGTTCCACGGCACGATGGCGGCGACGACGCCGACCGGCTCCTTGCGGACGTGGATGTCGGCGCCGAAGAAGCCGGGGCGGCGCTCCTGCCAGGAGTAACTCTCGGCCGTCGCACAGAATGCTCCGATCATCACCGTCGGCAGACCGACCTGGGCCCGCTGCGCGAAGCTTGTCGGGGCGCCGATCTCGGCGGTGATCAGATCGGCGATCTCCTTGCCGGCCGCACGGTAGCTGTCCAGGAACCGCCGGATGATCTCGATCCGCTCACCCACCGCCATCTCCGGCCATGGACCCGAGTCGACGGCCGCACGCGCGGCGGCGACTGCCGCGTCGATCTGTTCGGGAGTCGAGATCGCCACCTCGGCAAGGGGTTGCTCGGTATGTGGCGAGACCAGTTTCAGCACGCAGCCCCCTCGGTATCAACTACTTGGCATCCCGAGCGAGCATATACAGTTGGCTTCGACGTTGTAACGTCACCTCAGCTTGATCGCCGCCATGTACATCTCCACGATCGGCCGATACAGGTCGATATCGTCGAGTTCACTGCCCAGCACCACCGAGTCGCTGGTGGCGACCAGGATGTGCGCGAAGGTCAGCGGGGGGATCAGCAGGGTGGCCCCGAGCCGTTCCATACCGTCGGCGATGAACGTGCTGAGCGCCTCGACCACCTGAGACCGTTGGGCGGCGACGCGCTCGCGTGCGTCCGGATTGCGCAGCAGATAGAGGGTGAACTCCAATCCCAGCGCGCTGTGCTCGGTGCCCCGGTCCAGGCTCAGCTGGCGCCAGCGGGCGGCGATCGCGTCGAGTTCCCGGGCGCCCACCTCGGTCGCCGAGGACAGCACCTCGGCGAAATTGTCGAAGTAACGGCGCCAGTAGCGGTCGCTGACGGCGAAGAAGAGGTCCTCCTTGGTGGAGAAGTGCTTGTAGATCGCCCCTTTGGTGTAGCCGGCGGCCCGCGCGATGTCGTCCAGGCTCGCAGGGGCGAAGCCCTTGTCGGCGAAGACCTCCTCGGCAGCGTCCAGGAGCAGCGATCGGGTCCGTTCGAGTCGTCGCTCGCGCGTCCACTGCTCCACCATGGCGCAATTCTGACACAGGATCCAAGAAACTATAAAGTTACTGAGATACCGGGTGGTATCTTCGCCCGGTGAACGAGAAACCGGCCATCACCGAATCGCTCAGCGACGCAGGGATACCCGTCGAAAAGGGGCCACGCGGGTCCAACCGGGTCAAGGTGCTGGCCGGTGTCGGCGCGGCGATCCTGGCCCTGCAGCTCTACGTCTGGATTCGCTGGATCACCGGGCCGTACTTCGAGCGGGTGCCGCAAGGGCCCAGCGAGCCGCCGCTGTACATGAAGATCCCGCTCATCGCCAACGCGGTGATCCTCTGGATCGCCTTGCCTTTCGCGCTCTGGTACTTCTTCATCAAGCCGTGGCGCCAGGAGCGCAGGATCACCCTCGACGGCATGCTGGTGATCTCGATGGGCCTGATGTTCTTCCAGGACCCGTTCCTCAACTACTTCAACACCTGGTGCACCTACAACACCTGGTTGTGGAACCGCGGATCCTGGGCGCCGTATCTGCCCGGCACGACGAACACCGAACATCCCGGCGCGATGGTGGCCGAACCGCTGTTGACCAACGCACCCGGGTACGCCTACGGCGTCCTGCTCATCACGATCGTCGGCTGTGTGATCATGCGAAAGATCAAGGCCCGCTGGCCGAGTATCAGCAACGTCCGGCTGATCATGGTGACCTATGCCATCGCGTTCGTCTTCGACTTCGTCATGGAGGCCCTGGTGTTGCTGCCGACTGGGCTCTACACCTATCCCGGTGCCATCCAGGCGGTTTCGTTCAACGCCGGCACGTACTACCAGTGGCCGGTCTACGAGGGACTGATGTGGGGCGGGGTGCAGACCGCGCTGTGCTGCCTGCGCTACTTCACCGACGACCGTGGGCGCACCATCATGGAACGCGGCCTCGACAGCGTACGAGGCGGATTCGTCCGCGAACAGTTCACCCGATTCCTGGCGATCTTCGCCGGTGTCAGCGCCTGCTTCTTCTTCCTCTACAACGTGCCCGCGATCTATCTGGGCATGCACGCCGACCCGTGGCCGGAGGATCACCAGAAGCGGTCCTACTTCAACGGTGGCATCTGCGGCGAGGGCACCGACCGACCCTGCCCGCACCCGGACCTGCCGATGCAGCGCAACGACTCCGGGTACATCAACACCGACGGAGAGCTCGTCCTGCCCGAGGGCGCCACCATGCCACCGGTCGTGCCGTTCGAGAGGGCCGACCGATGATCGAAACCACCGCGCGCGCCCCGTTCTACCGGCCGGTGGGTGAGGAGCGTGAGGTGTTCCGGGCCGCGGCGCGTCGCGGCTTCCCGGTGCTGCTCAAGGGCCCGACGGGCTGCGGCAAGACCCGGTTCGTCGAGGCGATGGCACACGAACTCGGCCTCGAACTGATCACCGTCGCCGGCCACGAGGACATGACATCGGCCGACCTGGTGGGCCGGTTCCTGCTCAAGGGCGCAGAGACGGTCTGGGTCGACGGTTCGCTGACGCGGGCGGTGCGCGAGGGTGCCCTGTTCTATCTGGACGAGGTCGTCGAGGCCCGCCAGGACACCACCGTGGTGATCCACCCGCTCGCCGATCACCGGCGCGAACTTCCCGTCGACCGCCTGGGCGTGACATTGCCTGCGGCGCCGGGGTTTCAACTGGTGATCTCGTACAACCCGGGCTACCAGAGCGTGCTGAAAAGCCTCAAGGAGTCCACCCGGCAACGCTTCGTCGCGATCGAACTCGGCTTCCCGCCCGCCGACGTGGAGACCGAGATCCTGGTGCATGAGGCCGGTATCGACCATGCGACCGCACACACCCTGGTCCGGCTGGCCAATGCGATACGCAACCTGCAGGGCTCACCGCTGCGTGAGGCGTCCTCGACCCGGATGCTCATCCTGGCGGCCGGACTGGTGGCCGAGGGGCTGAGCATGCGCACCGCGGTGCAGTCCGCGGTGGTGCAGGTGCTGACCGATGATGCCGATATCGTGCGTGCACTCGGTCAACTCGTCGATGCGATGATGCCGCAGCCGTGACCGACGCACCCGATCAGCTGCGACTGCTGGCCACCTTCGTGGCGGGCAGATCGCTGAAGGTGGGGCACGCCGGCGTACCCCACACCGACGGGCAGACCGTATTCGTCAGCGCCGGAGCGCCGCTGGAGCATCAGCGTCGCGAAATGCTGCTCCAGAGTGCGCTTCTCGGCGCCGGAAGCCTGGCGCCCGACTATGTCAAGGCCATTCGGGGAAGGCGCCGAACCGCCCGCCGCTATCTGTACCTGGAGGGACGTCGGGCTCTCGGTGAACTGGCCGAGCGGTTGCCGCTGGCGGCCGCGATCCTGCCCGACGGTCCACCGCTGACCACCCGTCCCGCAGAATCGCTGGCAGCGGCCCGCGGCCGCGCGCCGGTGCCCGATCCGCCGGACTGGTTCGGTGACATCACCCCCGGTGTCCTGATCCGTACCGACGCGGGCGCGGGTACGGCCGCCACCGACACGGACCTCACGCTGCGGTTCGATCTTGAGGCGGTGCTGCAGAACGACGGGGAAGACGGCGACGACGGCGACGACGGTGACGAGCCGAGCGGAAACAGCAAGCTACTGAAGCTGTTCGAGGCCCCGGTCACTTCGGCGGCGCTATCGGACACGCTGCGCAAGCTGTTCGGCGGCAACCGGTCCAACGGCGACGATTCCGCCGGTGGCGACCTGCGGGTCGGATCCGTGCGCCGGGCAGCGCAGCGGGGCGTGAACGCCCGCCCGGCCCCGACCCCGATCGTGTTCACCGACCACGAGAGACCGGGAGCCGCCGTCGGCGTCGGTGGTGCCCTGTTCCCCGAATGGGACGTCCACCACGGCAGGTACCGCCCGGACTGGTGCCGGGTCGTCGACTTCCCGCTCGCCACCGACGCCGACATCACCGCCGGTGACGTCGCACCCGATCCGGTGCTGCGCAGCCGGTTGTCCCGCGTGGGGCTCGGCCCCAAACGGCTGCGCGGTCGCAGCGACGGTGACGACCTGGACACCGAGGCGCTGACCGCGCTGTGGGTGGACCTGCAGTCCGGATACTCGCCGCCGGAGAACGTCTACGTGGAACGACGCAAACTGGAACGCAATCTGGGTGTGCTCATTCTGGTCGACGCCTCCGGGTCGGTCACCGATGCCGATCCCGACGGTTTGGCGGTACATGAGCATCAGTGCCGGGCCGCCGCCAGGATCGCGGCGACACTGGAGGATCTCGGCGACCGGGTTGCGGTCTACGCCTTCCGCTCCCAGGGGCGCAGCGCGGTGCACCTGCCGGCCGTCAAAACCTTCGATCAGCGCTTCGGTGCTGTCGCTCGGGCGCGACTGAATCAGTTGCAGCCCTCCGGATACACCCGGTTGGGTGCCGCCATCCGTGGAGCGGGGCAGATCCTGAAGAACCAGGCGGGCACACCGAACCGGCTACTGGTCGTGCTGTCCGACGGCTATCCGTACGACAACGGGTACGAGGGTCGGTACGCGGAGGCCGATGCCCATAGCGCGCTCGGGGAGTTGCGTGCCGACGGGGTGGCGTGTCTGTGCCTGTCGATCGGCGTCGGCAACAGCGCCGCGGCCATCCGGCGGGTGTTCGGCTCGGCCTGCAACGCGGCCGGGTCCTCGCTGGCCGAGCTGAGCCCACGGATGGACGAGCTGTTCGGTTCGGCACTGCGTGAGCTGGCCCGTTCTCGATGACTACGGACTTTCAAGGGCTACCCCACGGGGCATGAGCACCATGCTGAATCCGACACGTCGGTTCACATGGGAGGTCGGAGAAGATGAAGGACAGACTGAAGGTCGTGGTCATCGGAGGGACAGGCCTGATCGGCTCCAAGGTCGTCGCCAAGCTGACCGACCTCGGGCATGACGCGGTCGCCGCGTCACCGCGGTCGGGCGTGGACACCATCAGCGGTGCGGGGGTGTCCGACGCGCTCGTCGGGGCGGACGTCGTCGTCGACGTCACCAACTCGCCGTCCTTCGCCGACGATGACGTGCTCGCCTTCTTCACCACCTCGACGGCCAACCTGCTGGCCGCCGAACAGGAGCAGGGCGTCGGGCACCATGTGGCACTCTCGGTGGTCGGCGCCGCCGGCGTACCCGACAGCGGATACATGCGCGCCAAGGTCGCCCAGGAGAAGCTGATCGCCGAATCCGGCGTACCCCACACCATCGTGCGGGCCACCCAGTTCTACGAATTCGTCGAGGCCATCGCGGGATCGGCGACCGACGGGGACACCGTGCGCCTGCCGCACGCGGCGATGCAGCCGATCGCCGCCGAGGACGTCGCCACCGGCGTGACCCGCGCCGCCGCCGGCGACCCGGTCAACGGTCCCGTCGAGATCGCGGGCCCGGAGAAGATCGCGATGGACGACTTCGTGCGCACCGGGCTGGCGGCCAAGGGCGACGCCCGACAGGTCATCACCGACCCCGCCGCTCCCTATTTCGGTGCGGTGATCGACGACCGCAGCATCGTGCCGGCCGGCGCCGCAGTGGTCTACGAGACGACGTTCGCGCAGTGGCTGTCGGCGGTGCCGGCACACTAGCCAGCCGACCGTGCGCATAGTGGTGGTGGGCGGCACCGGAAGGCTGGGCTCGAAAGTACTGCAACAACTGACCGAACGCGGCCACGACGTCATCGCGGCCGCACCCTCGACCGGAGTCGACACCCTCACCGGGGCAGGACTGGACGCCGCGCTCGATGACGCCGACGTCGTGGTCGACGCCTCGAACATGCCCTCACCGGACTGCGACGAGGCGCGCAGCTTCTTCGTGAACTCGACACTGAACCTGCAGGCGGCCGCCGAGTCGGCCGGGGTACGGCACCACGTCGTGCTGTCCCTGGTCGGGGTGGACCGGTTGGCATCGGTCAACGGCTACCACGCCGCGAAGCTGTTGCAAGAGGAACTCGTGCTGGCCGGGTCACTGCCGTACACCATCGTCCGGTCCACCCAGTCCTTCGAATTCCTATTCAGCGCACCACAACTCGGTGCCGGCGGCACTGTCCGGGTCCCGCCTGCGGTGCTGGCGCCCATCGCCTGCGCCGACGCCGCCGAATCGCTGGCGATCGCGGCGGTCGGCGAGCCGATGGGTGATGTCATCGAGGTGAGCGGGCCGGCCTCCCACCGACTCGACGAGATGATCCAGACCGCGTTCGTCGCCCGGGGCGACCGCCGCGTCGTGCAGGCCGACCCGTCGGCGCCGTTCCGGGGGATCCCCGCCGGTGTGCTCACCGTGTTGCCGTCGGCCGGTGCCATCCGTTTCGAGACCCGATTCGAGGACTGGTTGTTGCGGAGCATCGTCAGCCGATGAGCATGACCGATGAGTCAAGATCGGCGTCGCGCTACGATCGAGCGACCATGTCTGGTGAGCTTCGGGGGCACCGGCTTCAGGGACGCAGCAGAGAGTGCGAAGCCCTGCGGGCCATGCTCGCGACCGCTCGATCCGGTGACAGCCGGGTGCTGGTGCTCCATGGCGAAGCCGGTGTCGGGAAGACCTCGCTGTTGCGACAGTTGCTCACCGAGGCCGACGGATTCCGCGTGACGCGGGTGTCGGGCATCGAATCCGATATGGAGTTGGCGTTCGCCGGTCTGCACCAGCTGTGCGCGCCGCTGCTGGAGCATGTCGGCGAACTGCCCGAACCGCAGCGCGCGGCCCTCGACGTCGCCTTCGGCCTGGGCGTCGGGCCGACACCGGACCGGTTCCTGGTCGGGTTGGCGGTGCTGAGCCTGATGGCGGCCGCCGCCGAGCACCGACCGCTGCTGTGCGTCGTCGACGATGCACAGTGGCTCGACGAGGTGTCGGTGCAGACATTGGGATTCGTGGCCCGCCGATTGCTGGCCGAACCGGTCGCGTTGATCTTCGCCGTCCGTGACGGCGGTGCGCCGGTGCTGCCGGGCCTTCCGGAGATGACGATCACCGGACTGTCCGACAGCGGGGCCCGGGAACTGCTGGACGCGGTGTTGATCGGCCGCCTCGACGAACGGGTGCGCGACCGCATCATCGCCGAGACGCGCGGCATCCCGCTGGCGCTGCTGGAGGCGCCCCACAGCCTGTCGGCGACGGAACTGGCGGGCGGGTTCGCGCCGTCGGCGACGCTGAGCACCGCGGGTCAGCTCGAGGAACGGTTCATCGGCCGGATCCGGTCACTTCCGGCGCCGACCCGGCGCCTGATCCTCACCGCGGCCGCCGAACCCGTCGGTGACGCCGCGCTGTTCCTGCGCGCCGCAGCTCATCTCGGCATCCCGGTGGACGCGCTGACCCCCGCCGAGGATGCCGGCGTGATCGAGTTCGGACCTCGGATGCGATTTCATCACCCGCTCATGCGGTCGGCCGCCTACCGCGCGGCCGACCTGACCGAGCGCCGCACCGTGCACCACGCCCTCGCGATGGCCACCGATGAGAAGTCGGATCCGGACCGGCGCGCCTGGCATGCCGCCCATGCGGCATCCGGACCCGATGACGCGGTGGCCGCCGATCTGGAACTGTCCGCCGATCGGGCCCAGACCCGCGGCGGTATCGCCGCCGCCGCGGCCTTCCTGGAGCGGGCCGCGATCCTGACCTCGGACCCGGCCCGGCGCGGTTCCCGGGCGCTGGCCGCCGCGCAGGCCAAACGCGATGCCGCCGCACCGGAGGCCGCCTACGAACTGCTGGCCACCGCGCAGATGTGCCCGCTGACAGACCTGCAACGGGCCCAGGCCGCCCGGTTGCGCGCGCAGATGGAGTTCGCCCGCAGCCGCGGCGGAGAGGCCGGCGCACCGAAACTGGCCGAGACCGCGGCACAACTGCTGACGGCGGCACGCGGTCTGGACGGCCTGGCCGATGACCTGGCCCGCGAGACCTACCTGGAGGCTTTGGCGGCGGCGATGTTCGCCGCACGGTGCGGTGAACCCGGCGGGCTGGAACGCGCCGCGGCGGCAGCCCGCACCGCGATGCAGCGGGTGACGACGCCGCACCGGCCCATCGACCTGCTGCTGGCCGGGATGGCCGATGTGATCACCGGTGGGCTGAGCGCGGGGCAGACCGCTCTGCGCGAGGCGCTGCAGCGGTGGTGTGATCAGGCCCGGCACAACGACAGCCAGGCGATGCGGCTGCTCTCACTGGCCTTCCCGATCGTGCAGGAATCGGCAGCCGGCGAGCTGTGGGATGACGAGATGATCCTGCGCACCGCCGATGTCATGGTCGCCTACGTCAGGCACGCCGGTGCGCTCACAGTGCTGCCCGCCGCGCTGGCCTACCGGGCCGGGATACACGTGTTGGCAGGGGAATTCGGATCTGCAGCCACCTTGCTGGACGAGGCCGATGCCATCTCGACGGCCACGCACTACCGGCCGATGAAATATCACCGGCTGCATCTGGAGGCCTGGCGCGGGTCGGCCGCCGACATGGTGCCGCTGATCGCCGCGGCAGGTGCCGAGGGCGCCGACAAGGGGGAGGGGCGCCTGCTCGGAGTCAGCAAGTACTGTGCCGCAATCCTTCACAACGGACTCGGGCACTACGACGAGGCGGTCGCAGCGGCCCGGCAGGCGGCCGAGTTCTACGATATCGGCTTCGGCGGCTGGTGCCTGCTCGAGCTGGTGGAGGCCGCCACGCATGCCGGGCAGTCCGAGGAGGCGCGCTCGGCCGCGCAGCGGTTGGCGTCCCGGGCCGGCGCCAGTGGAACGAGCTGGGGGCTGGGCGCTTTGGCGCGCGCGCAGGCCCTGCTGGCCGACGGCGACGACGCCGACCGATTGTTCACCGAGGCGCTCGCCTGTTTCGAACGCACCGGTGTGACGGTGCAACTGGCCCGCACCCATCTGAGCTACGGCGAATGGTTGCGCCGGACCGGTCGGCGCTCGGACGCCCGGCGCCATCTCGGCGGTGCGCACGAGATGTTCACCGGGATGGGCGCGCAGGCCTTCGCCGAACGGACCCGCCGGGAACTGGTGGCCAGCGGTGAGAAGGTGCGCAGACAGCCCGTCGCCGGCGGTGACGCGCTGACCGCACAGGAGGCCCAGATCGCCCGGTTGGTGGCCGACGGTTTGACCAATCAGGAGATCGGCGCGCAACTGTTCATCAGTACCCACACGGTCGAATGGCATCTGCGCAAGGTGTTCGTCAAACTCGGCGTCAGCTCGCGGCGGCAACTGCGCACCAGCATCCCGTCCGGCTGACTACGGATGATCAAGGGCTCGCATCACCGGCCCGGCTGCCACCGTGGGGATATGTCGAGAATCCTGTTGCAGACCACGATCGTCGAGAACGCCGAGGACTGGGACATCACCCGGTTCACCCTGTTGGCCGCCGAACTGCGGGCCGCCGGCCACGACGTGGTGGCGCGTGACCGTGCCGCCGGTGCCGGTGATGATCCGGTGCTCAGCCACATCGACGAGCTCGGATTCGACCAACTGTGGTTGATGGCCGTTGATCTCGGGGACGGGCTGAGCGCCGCCGATGCCGAGGCGATCGTCCGGTTCCGCGGTGACGGGGGCGGCGTGCTGACCGCCCGCGATCATCAAGACCTGGGTTGCTGCTTGCTGCGCCTGGGATCGCTGGGCGAGGTCAACCAGTTCCACGACGCCGCCGAGGACCCCGCCACCCTGTGCGACGACCAGGACAATCCGGACATCTCCTGGCCCAACTACCATTCCGGCGCCAACGGCGACTACCAGCCGGTCCTCGTCGACGGGCCGCCCCATCACCTGCTGCGCACCACGCAGACCCGCAGCGGACGGGTGGAGTGGTTCCCGGCGCACCCCCATGAGGGGGCGGTCTCCGCCGCGGTACCGCACGCGACGGTGTTGGCGCAGGGCCGCAGCGCGCACACCGGCCGCCGGTTCAACCTCGCGGTACTGCTCGACGGTGAGCACACCCCCGACGGCCGGCCGGTGGGCCGGGCCGTGGCGGCCTCGACGTTTCACCACTTCGCCGACTACAACTGGGATGTCGACCGCGGCGCTCCCGCCTTCGTGACCGAACTGGCGGGTACCGGGATGAAGGAGGATCCGTATCCGCTGCTGGCCTTCAAGGACTATGTGCGCAACGTCGCCGAGTGGCTGTCGCCGGGCCATTCGACCGCGCTGTCGGCGATCAGCAGCAGCTCATCACCGGCGGCGAACACGTCCTCGGGTTGCGGAACACGTACCGCGTCCGCGCGCAGTAACGTGACCAGTGCGGTGTTCGCCGGTAGCGACAGTTGACCGACACTGCATCCGATCAACGGATCATCTTCTGCCAGCGTGATTTTGGTCAGTGCGGCGTGCCCCTCGCGCAGGCCCATCAACCGCACCAGATGGCCGACGTCGATCGCGCCCTCGACCCCGGCGACCAGCGCGCCCGGAGTCGACATGGCGACGTCGATGCCCCACGCCGCGCCGAAAAGCCACTGATTGGCAACATCGTTGATGCGCGCCACCACCCTGGCCACGCCGAACTCGGTCTTGGCGAGCAGGCCGATGACGAGGTTGGCCTTGTCGTCCCCGGTGGCGGCGATCACCACATCGCACGTCTGCGCACCGGCTTCCTGCAGGGTGGACAGTTCGCACGCATCACCCAGTAACCAGTCGGCCGCCGGCACGGTGTGCGGTTCGAAGCGACGCCGCTCGCGCTCGATCAGAAGCACCTTGTGTCCGTAGTCGAGAAGCTCGTGCGCCACCGATCGGCCGACGTTGCCGGCCCCGGCAATCCCGATCCGCATCTTGCGCACTGCCACCCCGTTATCTTGACTTATCGCGGTAGGGGGACGGGACCGAAATGACGCTGCACGAGCTGTACCTGGCGATGTTGGTCGGGGGTCTCGTGCTGCTGGCCAGCATCGTCGGCACGCGGGTGGCCACCAGGGTCGGCTTCCCGGCGCTGCTGTTCTTCCTGCTCGTCGGCGTGGTGCTGGGCGAGGACGGTCTGGGCGTGGACTTCGACAGCCTGGAGCTGGCCCGCAACGTGTGCACCGCGGCACTGGCGGTCATCCTCGTCGAAGGCGGATTGACGACGCGGTTCGCCGATATCCGAAGGGTGTTGGCGCCGGCGGCGGCGCTGGCCACCGTCGGTGTCCTGGTGAGCACTGCCGTGACGGCGGCGGGCGCACATTTCCTGCTGGGCTTCGACTGGCAGCTGGCGCTGCTGCTGGGGGCCATCGTGTCGTCCACCGATGCCGCCGCGGTGTTCTCGGTGTTGCGGGTGCTTCCGCTGCCGCGCCGGCTGGCCGGGCTGCTGGAAGCAGAGTCGGGCTTCAACGACGCGCCCGCGGTGATCCTGGTGCTGATGTTCAGCGCGGTGCCGTTCGTGTTCGAACCGACCGGCACATTGTGGGAGATCGTCTTCGAACTGGTCGCCGGTGCGGTGATCGGGCTAGGGGTCGGGTTCCTGGGCGCAGCGACATTGCGCCGCATCGCGTTGCCGGCCTCCGGGCTGTACCCGATCGCAACCTTCGGCTTGGGGGTGGTGGCGTTCGCCTCCGCAGGCAGCGTGCACGGGAGCGGTTTCCTGGCCGCCTATCTGGCCGCGGTGGTGCTGGCCAATTCCGGTCTGCCGCACCGGTCCACGACGCGTTCGTTCGCCGAGGGTCTGGGGTGGCTGGCCCAGATCGGGTTGTTCGTGCTGCTCGGTCTGCTGGTCGATCCCAGCGAGTTGGGCCGCGACCTGGTTCCGGCCATCGTCACCGGCCTGGTGCTGCTGCTGGTGGCCCGCCCGCTGTCGGTGGCCGCCTCCCTGGTCGGGTTCGGGATCCCGCTGCGCGAGCAACTGTTCCTGTCGTGGGCGGGATTGCGCGGAGCGGTGCCCATCGTGCTGGCGACCTTCCCGATCGTCGCGGGAGTGACGGGCAGTGCCGGGCTGCTCAACATCGTGTTCATCCTGGTCGTCATCTTCACGCTGATCCAGGCGCCGAGCCTGCACCTGGTGGCCCGGCTGCTGCGGTTGACCGATGCCGGTGCCACCCGCGAGATCCAGGTTGAGGCCGCCCCGCTCGATGTCCTGGACGCCGAATTGCTGACCATGAAGGTGCAGTCGCCGTCACGGCTGCACAATGTGACGATCCTGGAGTTGCGATTGCCCGACCCGGCGGTCATCACGCTGATCATCCGGGATGGTCACACCTTCGTGCCGCTGCCCGACACCCGCATCGCAATCGGTGACGAACTGCTGATCGTCACCACCGGTGCGATGCGCGCCGCGGCCGAGGCGCGGTTGCGGGCGGTCAGCCGTCGCGGCAAGTTGGCCTACTGGTTCGACGAGTACGGCGACCCGGAGTAGGCATGATCATCGGCGTGGCGGATGGCCGGAATCGCGGCGACATGGTCAGCTGGTGAGGATGTCTTCCTCGCGTGCCCTCCAGCTGACAGTCGGATTCGCGGCCGTCGGCGCCGCGCTGCTTGCGGTGGCCGCCACCGCAGGCGCCGAACCCGAAACGGACAACCAGGGTTACCTGCAGTCGTTCGCGCGGTGTGCCGCCCCCGCGACGGCGGTCATCTTCGGTAGCACCGCGACCTCTCGCGTCGCCATCTGCGAGGACGCCGACGGCGCCCTGGAGTACCGCGGCGTGCGGGTGCGGGACGGCGCTCAGCTGTCCCTGCCTGCCACCCGCTCCGGCGACGGGTACGTGGCCTTCAACGACGGCCAGTCCTACACGGTGACGTCGGAGTCCCTGGTCTTCAGCGTCGGCGATGACGTGGTCCGCACCGAAGATCTGACCGATGTGCACGAGCCCGGTGCCACCTCGAGTGATACATCGACCACGCCGTCGACCGCGTCATCGACAACAGCCCCCGCGACAACAACTCCCGCGACAACAACGGCGGTCACGACGACGACCACCCCGTTGCCACCGCCGGGGCCCGCCGAAATCGGGGGTCAGCTAGGAGAGGTGTTCAGCGGCGGGCCGCGATGACTGCAGCATCCGCTGGGCGCAGTCGAGCAGGATGCGGTGCAGATCCTGATCGGCGATGTCCTGCAGATGCGGCTCGGCGGTGCTGCCGAAGATGCCCGAGGTGATCATGCCGATGGTGACGCGAGTTTCCGCGTCGTGTGTGGTGCCGATCAGCAGTTCGCGCAGGCTGTCGGTGACGGCCTCGAACTCCTCGTGCGACTGCACCAGCGCCAGCACGGCGGGGTCGCCGTAGAACATCGAACCGATGCGGCGGTGCCGGACGGCCAGTTCGACGAAGCCACTTATCGCGGCATCGCGGCGGGATTCCGGCGAGGCGATCGATTCGGCGATCCGGACCAACCGCTCCATATCGTCGAAGACCGGTCGCACCACCGCGAGGACGATGTCGTCCTTGGTGTGGAACTGGTAGTAGATGGCGGCCTTCCGGACGCCGAGATGATCGGCGATCATCTGTAGCGAGGTACCGTTGACGCCACGCTCGGCGAAGAGATGGAGCGCGGCCTCGATCACACGCTCACGTGCGAATCCGCGTTGCGACACCGGCTTGGCCACTCGATCCCCCCTCTCCGTCCCGGGACACTTTTACATGTCGCTTGCCGCGATGCGGACGTTAAGTAGCGCTGGTCACATTTTCTAGCCGTGCGACTTGTAGAAGCTTAGCCGCGTGGCTAACCTGACCGCAGTTGGATAAGGCTACGCTTACCCGCGCCCGAGCGTTGGCCGTACGCGGCATGAAAGGCCACAGCGAATGGCATCTCAGCAGTGAACGTGCTGAAGAAGATCTGGATCCCGCTGGTGATTCTGGCGGTGGTGTTCGTCAGTACGTTCACGGTGATGCGGGTGCGCACGTTCTTCGGGACGGGCCCGGGCTATGTGTCCACCGAGAACAGCGCCGCCGATGACAGCGAGCCGTTCGACCCGAAGGTCGTCAAGTACGAGATGTGGGGCGAGCCGGGCGCGACGGCCAACGTGAACTACATGGACCTCGACGCCAAGCCGGTGCGGGTGGACAACGTGACGCTGCCGTGGGAGATCACGCTGAGCACGACGGCTCCGTCGGTGTTCCCGACGATCTCGGGTCAGGGCGACGGCAGCACGTTGTCGTGCCGGATCACCGTCGATGACGAGGTCAAGGATGAGCGCACCGTCAACGGCGTGGGCGCGCACACCTACTGCCTGGTGAAGTCGGCATGACCTTCACCTCCGGACCCGATGAGCCGCGCACCGACGCCATTCCGGTCGCCCAACCGCCGCATCGCGGCGGCATCGCGCTGTGGATCCGGCGGTTGGCCCTGCCGATCATCATCGGCTGGGTCGTCGTCATCGGATTCCTGAACGTCTCGGTACCGCAGCTGGAGACCGTCGGCGAGATGCGCTCGGTGTCGATGAGTCCGGACAACGCCCCGGCCGTCATCGCGACCAAGCGTGTCGGCACCGTGTTCGACGAGTTCACCTCCGACAGCTCGGCGATGATCGTGCTGGAGGACGAGAACCAGCTCGACGAGGCCGATCGCGACTTCTACAACGAGATGATCGACCGGCTGGAAGCCGACCCGGAGCACGTCCAGCACGTGCAGGACTTCTGGGGCGATCCGCTGACGGCGGCCGGCGCACAGAGCAGCGACGGCACGTCCACCTACGTGCAGGTGTACACCGCGGGTAACCAGGGTGAGGCGCTGGCCAACGAGTCCATCGAGAAGGTCCAGGACATCGTCTACGGCATGACGCCGCCGCCGGGGCTGAAGGTCTTCGTCACCGGGCCTGCCGCGCTGGCGGCCGATCAGCAGATCGCCGCCGACCGTAGCCTCCGGATGATCGAGGGCCTGACCTTCTGCGTCATCATCGTGATGCTGCTGCTGATCTACCGGTCCTTCGTGACGATGCTGATCACCATCGTCATGGTGGTGCTGTGCCTGTTGTCGGCGCGCGGGGTGGTCGCGTTCCTGGGCTATCACGAGATCATCGGGCTGTCGGTCTTTGCCACGAGCCTGTTGGTGACGTTGGCCATCGCCGCGTCGACGGACTACGCCATCTTCCTATTGGGCCGATATCAGGAGGCCCGTGCCGCCGGGGACGACCGGGAAGCCGCGTACTTCACGATGTTCCACGGCACGGCGCATGTGGTGATGGGCTCGGGTCTGACCATCGCGGGTGCGACGTTCTGTCTGCACTTCACCAACATGCCGTACTTCGTCACCCTCGGTATCCCGCTTGCCATCGGCATGGTGGTCGTGGTGCTCGCGGCGCTGACCATCGGGCCGGCCATCATCTCGGTGGCTTCCCGGTTCGGCAAGACGCTGGAGCCCAAGCGCGCCATGCGCACCCGCGGCTGGCGCAAGATCGGCGCGGCCATCGTGCGCTGGCCCGGCCCGATCCTGGTCGCCACGATGGCGATCAGCATGATCGGTCTGGTCGCGTTGCCCGGCTATCAGACCAGTTACAACGACCGCAATTACCTCCCCACCGATCTGCCCGCCCAGGAGGGCTACGCCGCGGCCGACCGGCACTTCTCGCAGGCCCGGATGAATCCCGAACTGCTGCTGGTGGAAAGCGATCACGATCTGCGCAACTCGGCGGACTTCCTGGTGATCGACAAGATCGCCAAGGCCATCTTCCGCACCGAGGGTGTGGGCCGGGTGCAGGCGATCACGCGTCCGCAGGGAACCCCGATCGAGCACACCTCGATCCCGTTCCAGATCAGCATGCAGGGCACGACGCAGAAGATGAACGAGAAGTACCAGCAGGACATGATGGCCAACATGCTCAAGCAGGCCGACGATATGGCCACCACCATCGCGAGCATGGAGAAGATGAACTCCATCACCGTGCAGATGGCGGAGACGACATCGTCGATGGTGGCCAAGATGAAGAACATGTCGCTGGACATCGCCGAATTGCGGGACAACATCGCCAATTTCGACGATTTCTTCCGGCCGCTGCGCAACTACTTCTACTGGGAACCGCACTGCTTCAACATCCCGGGGTGCTGGGCCATCCGGTCGATCTTCGACACCCTCGACGGGATCGACGTGATGACCGACAACTTCGAACAGATCATCCCGGACATGGAGCGCCTCGATGCGCTGATGCCCCAAATGGTCGTGCTCATGCCGCAGATGATCGCGACCATGAAGAACATGCAGCGCTACATGCTGACCATGTATCAGACCCAAAAAGGCATCCAGGATCAGATGTCGGCGATGCAGGACAACTCGTCGGCCATGGGTGAGGCCTTCGATGCCGCCCAGAACGACGACTCCTTCTATCTGCCGCCGGAGACCTTCGAGAACGAAGACTTCAAGCGCGGTATGAAGAACTTCCTGTCACCGGACGGGCACGCGGTGCGGTTCATCATCAGCCACGACGGGGATCCGCTCAGCGCCGAGGGCATCGCGAAGATCGACGCGATCAAGAACGCGGCCAAGGAAGCGATCAAGGGCACTCCGCTGGAGGGTTCCAAGATCTACCTCGGTGGTACCGCGGCGACCTTCAAGGACATGCAGGACGGGGCGAACTGGGACCTGATCATCGCCGGGATCGCTTCCATCGCACTGATTTTCATCATCATGTTGTTGATCACCCGCAGCGTGGTGGCCGCGGGGGTGATCGTCGGCACGGTGGTGATCTCGCTGGCCTCTGCACTCGGACTCTCGGTGCTGATCTGGCAGCACATCATCGGCATCCCGCTGCACTGGATGGTGTTGCCGATGGCGGTGATCATCCTGTTGGCCGTGGGTGCGGACTACAACCTGCTGTTGGTGGCGCGCCTGAAAGAGGAGATCCACGCCGGTCTGGCCACCGGCATGATCCGTGCCATGGGCGGTAGCGGGTCGGTGGTGACGGCCGCGGGTCTGGTCTTCGCGTTCACCATGATCTCGATGGCTGTCAGCGAGCTCACCGTGATGGGCCAGGTCGGCACGACCATCGGTCTGGGTCTGTTGTTCGACACGCTGGTGATCCGGGCGTTCATGACACCCTCGATCGCCGCGCTGCTGGGCAAGTGGTTCTGGTGGCCGCAGCAGGTGCGTCGCCGCCCGCTTCCGGTGCCGTGGCCCGAGCCGCCGGCAGAGCGCGTCCCGGTCGACAGCAAGTAAGGAGATCGCAGTGGGCACAAAGAAATTCGCGACAGCACTGGGTGCGGCCCTGGCCGCCGGCTCGGTGCTGTTGGCCGCGCCGGCGCAGGCCGATCCGGACTCGGCGTTCGCCGAGGAGTTGCAGGGCTACGGGATCTACGGCCAGAAGGACTTCAACGCCTGGATCGGCAAGATCGCCTGCAAACGCCTCGACCGCGGCGTCGACCACAACGCCCAGGACTCGGCCGAATTCGTCTCCGACCAACTGGTCCGCGGCACCACCACCGAACAGGCCTGGCAGTTCCTGGGCGCAGCGATGAACTACTACTGCCCCGACAAACGCGTCCTGCTCACCCAG